>PKDY01000024.1 GCA_002862755.1 Flavobacteriaceae bacterium
ACCTAAATGAAGCAAATTTATATACTATTGCTACTCACATTTTCGTGGGCTGGCTATTCACAAATTACAGTTAAAGGAAAAGTTACCAGTTCCAATGATGGTACTGCTTTACCTTTTGTAAATATTACTTCCACATCAACTGAAGGAACTACATCAGATGAAGAAGGAAATTATACCATAACAGTTCCCTCTGCTACAACGAAACTAACTTTTTCCTATTTGGGTTTTAAAACGAAAACTCTAATGATTGGGAATCAAACTCAAATTCATGTTGTATTGGAAGAAGAAAATGAAATTTTGAATGAAGTAGTCGTTACAGCTCTTGGTTTAAAAAGAGAGTCAAAAGAATTGGGTTATACTGTTCAAACCCTTCAAGCCAAAGAATTAGAAGAAGTAAAAACGGTCAACTTTTTAGATAATTTAGCTGGGAAAGTAGCGGGTGTTACTATTACACAAGGGCCTACAGGAGTGGGGTCTTCTTCTAAAATAACCATTAGAGGAGAAGCTTCTTTTTCTAATAATAATCCTTTGTTTGTTGTAGATGGAATTCCAATAAATAACGAAACGGTTTTTAATTTTACGAATGAAGCAGCAGCGGGTTTTCAAGAAATAGATTATGGAAACGGAGCTATGGAAGTAAATCCAGATGATATTGAATCGGTTTCAGTTTTAAAAGGTCCAAGTGCAGCAGCTTTATATGGAACAAGAGCATCTAATGGTGTTATTGTGATTAAAACAAAAGAAGGTCATAAAAAGAAAGGATTTAACGTTAGTTTTAATTCTTCATTAACGGTAGACTCGGCTTTTCAATTGCCTGATTTTCAAAACGAATACGGACAAGGGAATTCGGGCCAATTTGCTTTTGTGGATGGATTAGGAGGAGGAACCAATGATTTAATTAGCTATTCTTGGGGACCAAGATTGGATCAAGGTTTGTTAATTCCTCAATTCGATAGTCCAGTTCAATTGCCAAATGGGGATTTTGTTCGTGGTGGTGATACTTCTTTATATGATGGTTTATCCATTACACCTACACCTTTTATTTCGCATCCAAATAATTTAAAAGATTTTTATAGAACAGGTACTACTACTATTAACAATATTGCTATATCGAATGGATTCGATAAAGGAAACTATCGCTTGTCTTTCACCGATTTAAGAAGCGAAGCGATTATTCCAGGTGTAAATTTAGACCGTCAAACAGTTGCGGCTAAACTAAATTTTAATCCGTCTGATAAAACAACCGTTTCCTCTTCTATAAATTATGTGCATTCAAGTAGTAAGAATAGACCTTCAAATGGTTATGGTAGTGAAAATGTAAATTATGCATTGGTGGGTTGGGGACCAAGATCGCTCGATATACATAGTTTAAAGCAATATTGGCAACCTGGTTTAGAAGGAATCCAACAGTATTCCTTCAATTATACCTATTTTGACAATCCGTATTTTACGTTGTTAGAAAATCGAAATTCATTTGATAGAGATCGTGTTTTTGGGAACCTTTTATTCAAACAAGAAATCATTGATAAATTAAGTGTTACAGTTAGAACAGGGATGGATTACAGTACAGAATCAAGACAAATGATACGTAACTTTAGCAGTAATCGTTTTAAAAATGGAGGTTATGCCGAGCATGATGTTCAATATAGAGAAGTAAATACAGATTTTTTATTTAATTATTCTAATGTAATTTCTGATTTTTCCTATGATTTTTCTTTTGGTGGAAACCGAATGGATCAATTGGCTAAAACGAAGCAATCGCAAACCGTTAATTTAGCACAACCTGGAATTTTTAACCTTAATAACGCGGCTTCTCCAGTTGAAATTTTTCAATACGAAAGTAAAAAAAGAATTAATTCTTTATATGGCTTAGTAAAATTAGGCTACAAAGATTATCTCTATCTAGACATAACAGGGAGAAATGATTGGTCGAGCGCTTTGGCAACCCCTTTTTCAGTAAGTGGTACTTCCTTTTTTTATCCTTCTTTATCATCTAGTTTTATAATTTCTAATATAATTGATTTACCAAAGCCTATTTCATTTGCAAAATTGAGGGCAAGTATTGCTCAAGTAGGAAATGATACAAGTCCGTACCAAACATCAGGAGCATTTGTATCACAAACACCTTATAATAGTCAGCCCGCTTTCAGTAATCAAAATTTTATTCCCAATGCGAATTTGAAACCAGAGCAAACCACTTCCTATGAATTGGGTACAGATATACGTTTTTTTAATGATCGATTCAATTTTGATATTACCTATTATAATGCTACAACTAAAGATCAGATTATTTCTTTACCCATTGCCATTTCATCAGGATACAACCAACAGGTTGTAAATGGTGGAGAAGTAAATACGCAAGGAGTAGAAATTATTTTAAATACGATTCCTATTAAAACAACACATTTTAAGTGGAATACCATTTTTAATTTTGCTCAAAGTCGTTCGGTTATTAAAAGTTTACCTCAAGAAAGTGGTCGTTTAACGCTAGCCTATAGTAGAATTTATGATAGTGCCAATCAAACCGTTTGGTTTCAAGTAGAAGAAGGTGGAAGAATAGGTGATTTTTATGGTACAGGGTACTTGAAAAATGAGCAAGGACAATTTATTATTGATGAAAATGGGCGTTATATTGCCGATAATAATTTACAAAAATTAGGCAACTATAATCCTGATTTTACGTTGGGTTGGACCAATAATTTAAACTATAAAAATTGGAATTTAAGCTTTCTTTTTGATTGGAGACAAGGAGGCCAATTGGTTTCAAGAACAAAAGCATTAGGGAATGTTGGAGGTCAATTAGCAGAAACAGCGTATAGACCATCAGAAGGAATTGTGGCGCAAGGTGTAACTCCTTCGGGTCAACCTAATACAGTTGCTGTTTCGGCAGAGAGTTATTACCGCCAGTTTTATGATCGAAATCATGAAGAAAATAATGTTTATGATGCTTCATTTATTAAGTTAAGACAATTTTCAGTCGGTTATACTTTTAAAGTTAAAGAAGGCTTTATGAGATTAAAAGATGAAGGGCAAATAAGCATGTCAATAATTGGTAACAATTTATTTGCAATTACCGAAAACCCTCATTTTGACCCAGAACAGTTAGCTGTTCAAGGAAATGGTTTTGTAAGTGGTGTAGAAGATATGAGTTACGCAACCACTAGAAGTATTGGTTTTAAACTTGGTTTTAACTTTTAAAAAAAGAATTATAATGAAAATAAAAAAATATATAGTACCTCTATCTTTACTTTTTATAGTTGTAAGTTGTACCAAAGATTTCGAGGAAATAAATACGAATCCAAATGCACCAAATTCTGTACAACCAAATTTGCTATTGCGTCAAGTAATTTACGATTTTGGTGAAAACATGAGTTATGAAGGTTTTGTGGCAGGTGATTTATTAGCCCAACACCGAACGGCTCTCGATTTTAATCTCTTCGATCGACATGCCTTAAAATCACCTCAATTAGGAGGTAATCCCTGGCCTGTTTTTTATAAAAATCTAAGAGATAATGAAATCATTTTAAAGCTGTCAAGACAAAGTAATACATTAAAAATATATGAAGGTCCAGCTTTAATTTTAAAAGCTTACATGGCTGCTGGTTTAACCGATTTATTTGGAGATGTGCCTTATTTTAATGCTTTCAATGGAACCGAAGGGGAAGTTACTCCAGCATACAATTCTCAAGAGAGTATTTATTTAGACGCTGGTGGTATTTTAGATAATTTAAATAAAGGAATTGAAAAGTTGGAAAGTTATACCGATGCCATACCTCTACAAGGCGATATTCTATTTAATGGAAATTTAGAATCGTGGATTCGTTTTGGAAAATCTTTGAAAATAAAATATTTATTGCGCATTTCTGCAAAAGTAGATGTAAGTCAACAGTTGCAAGCGTTATTTGATGAAGGCAATTATATGATGACCAATTCACAAAATGCTATTTTCAATTTTACAAATACGGCACCAAATAGTTTTAGACTAGCTCAGCTAAGAGTAGGTGATTTTAACAACTTTGTATTGTCGGAAACTATGGAAGATAT
Organism: Flavobacteriaceae bacterium; assembly: GCA_002862755.1. Lineage (GTDB taxonomy): Bacteria > Bacteroidota > Bacteroidia > Flavobacteriales > Flavobacteriaceae > Flavobacterium. Next base: position 4,045 of record PKDY01000024.1, read on the forward strand.
ATTAACCGATTTGAATGACACACGGATTGAAAAATTATTTCGTCCTTTTGCTAATTCAAATTCAGGTGCGTTCAATGGTTTATTGAATGGAATCGATGCTTCCAATACATCGGTAGCAGTATCCAATTATTCTTTAGCAGGAACTGTATTTAGGGAAGATACGTCGACATTAGATGCTAATTTTTTAACAGCTTGGGAAGTGCAATTTGCTTTGGCTGAAGCTGCTGAGAGAGGTTTGATAACTGCAGATGCTCAAGCTTTGTACGAAATCGGTGTAACTTTAGCTTTTGAATATTGGAACACCCCTTTACCAACAAATTATTTAACAGGACCCGCTGCTTATAATGCATTAGGAACTACTCCAATAGAGCAAATTATTACGCAAAAATGGATTGCCAATATCATTAACGGGTATGAAGGTTGGGTCGAATATAGAAGAACGGGTTTTCCGGAACTAAGAACAGTGGCTGCCAGTTTAAATAATAATCTTTTGCCAATACGAATGCCTTATCCTGCTGAAGAAGAAGCATTGAATAGAGAGAATTATATTCTGGCAGCGAATGCAACAAACGATAATAGTATTAATTTTCCTGTTTGGTGGGATGAATAATAAATGCAATGGAATTAATTTACGGACAATGGATAGTACTAATAGGTTCTAGTTTACTGCTTTTTTTTCTTTCTCCATTAGCAAAAACAACCGACGAATTCTTTAAAGCAATCCAACAAAAAAAGGCACCTAATGTTATTGTTCTAACAGGGAGTTTAATCATTTCTTGGATTTTTGCTAAAAGTATTACAAATGCGGCTAATCTCGGGTTAGAATTTGGGATTTTAGGAGGTTTAGCATATGCCTGTTATTATGTGTCATTTACAGTAGCTGGAATTATAATTTATCAGATGCGAACAAAAGGAGATTATACTAGTATCCATCAATTTTTAACGCATAAATTTGGTAAACAAGCTATGCTGATATTTTCAATCTTAATAATCATTCGACTTTTTAATGAAGTATGGAGCAATACTATGGTCATTGGAAGTTATTTTGGAACTCAAGGAAGTTGGGAGTATTATATATCCATATTAGTATTTACCTTTTTGGTACTCGCGTATTCCTTAAAAGGAGGATTAAGCAGTTCGGTTTTTACAGATGTCATTCAAATGGTTTTGTTTTCCATATTGCTACTTATAATTTTATGGAACGTTTTCTCCATAGAATCTTTTACCATTACGAAGGTAATTCATTCCAGTACTTGGAGCTTCGAATTTGGATTGAATCTTTTTTTTGCAGCTCTTTTACAGTCTTTTAGTTATCCTTTTCACGATCCTGTTTTAACTGATAGAGCTTTTATTAGTAGTCCAAAAGTAACCCGAAAAAGTTTTCTTTGGGCAAGTTTTTTAGGTGGTTTGTGTATTGTTTTATTTAGTACTATTGGTGTATATGCAAAATTTGAAGGAATGAGTGGTGATGCAGCCATTGCGGTTGGAAAAGCTTTTGGTGTACTCATTTTAGTAGTGATTAATTTTATTATGATTACTTCTGCAGCTTCTACAATCGATTCTACGTTCTCTTCTTTTTCGAAATTAATAGTAATCGATTTAAAATGGGGCAAAACTGTCACTTTTGGAAGATTTTCAATGATTGTATTGGCAGTTTTAGGTACTATTCCCGTTTTTTTAAATGCCGAAATTTTATCGGCTACAACAATCTCTGGTACTATGATTATTGGACTAACTCCGGTCTTTTTATTTTGGAAAATGAAAGTTCCGCGCATTAGTTTCTATCTTAGTGTGCTTACGGGTTTGTTGTTTGGTTTTTTATTAGTTTTTAATTGGTTTCCCAATGAATTACAGTTTACCAATGGCAAGTATGCCGATTTATTGTGGGTAAATGTTTGGGGAATTACCACTTGTATCATTTTATATTGTTTGCCAAAATGGATAAAAAAATAGAAAACTTAGGAGTGTTAAAAGGAAAAGTATTGCTTTTTGGAGGTGTTTATAGTAATCTTCAAGCTTTAGAAGCGATTGCTGAAATAGCAAAAATTGAGAACATTGCACCTGAAAATTGTATTGCAACAGGTGATATCATTGGTTATTGTGCACAACCTGAAGAAACGATTCAATTTTTTAAGCATTGGAAAGCTAAAAGCATTGCGGGTAATGTAGAGCTTCAATTAAGTGAAAATGCTGCGGATTGTGGCTGTGATTTTACGCAAGGCTCACGTTGTGATCAATTTTCCCAACTTTGGTATCCTTATGCTAAAAGTAAACTCACCGATGCCTCATTAGAATTTATCAAAAAACTACCCGAATTTATTCATTTTACTTTTGCTAATAAACGAATTACTGTGGTGCATGGCTCTTTTTTTAACACTTCAGAATTTATTTTTAAATCGACTCCTTGGGAAAAGAAACAAGCTAATTTTAATATAACTCAGAGTGATATTATTGTTGCTGGACATTGTGGTTTGCCTTTTCATCAAGAACAAAATAAGTTGCTATGGCTAAATCCAGGTGTTATTGGTATGCCAGCCAATGATGGGAATACAGCTGTTTGGTATGTTATTTTAGAGGAAAAGAATAATTTAGTAACTTTCGAACATAAATCACTGACTTATAACCATAGTTTAACGAATGCATTAATGTTGCAAAATGGTTTACCAAAAGAATACGCGAAAACCATTCTAACAGGGATTTGGGATAATACCGAAATTTTACCTGAATCAGAAACAACAATGCAGGGAAAACCCATTTTATTTTAAAATGAATAAAAATCTAATTTTAATATTTACCCGAAATCCTGAGCTTGGAAAAGTTAAAACACGTTTGGCAGCTTCAATTGGTCAAGAAAAAGCTTTGCAAGTGTATATTGAACTGCTTCAACATACTAGAAAAGTTGTTTTGGAAACCGATTATGATAAACGGGTTTTGTATTCTGATGCGATAAATACTAAAGACATGTGGAACAATCATTTGTTTCAAAAAAAAGAGCAATTTGGTAAAGATTTAGGAGTGCGAATGTATAATGCTTTTCGAGAAGGATTTGAAGAGGGTTATCAAAAAATCGTAATAATTGGTTCCGATTTAATCACTTTAGAGGCTAATGATTTAGAAAAAGCATTTGCAGCTTTAGATACGAATGATGTGGTTATTGGTCCTGCTGAAGATGGAGGTTATTATTTGTTAGGATTAAAAAGCATTCCAGAAAATATATTTAAAAATAAAGAATGGGGAACCCATACCGTTTTAAAAGACACCTTAAAAAATATTAAAAATTTAAAATACAGTTTGCTGGAAGAAAAGAATGATATTGATACTTTTGAGGATATCAAAGATATTCCAGTTTTTAAAAAATATATACAGTAATGACACAAGCAATTTTAGACACTGCGACCGCCTTTTTAAAAGAAAAAGGATTTTTAGAACCTCAAATAGGTATTGTTTTAGGAACTGGTTTAGGCCAATTAGTAGCTCATTTAAGCGTTGAGGTTGCAATTAATTATAGCGATATTCCACATTTTCCTGTAAGTACAGTGGAGTTTCATTCAGGTAAATTAGTATACGGAACTTTAGAAGGCAAAAAAGTGATAGTAATGCAAGGTCGTTTTCATTTGTATGAAGGTTATAATTTGCAAGAAGTGACGTTTCCAGTGCGAGTAATGAAAGCATTAGGTGTTTCAAGTTTGTTAATTTCTAATGCAGCTGGTGCAATTAATTTAAACTATAAAAAGGGAGATTTAATGCTCTTAGACGATCATATCAATTTGCAAGGCGGTTCTCCTTTAGCGTTTAAAAATGTTTCCGACTTTGGAGAACGTTTTACCGACATGTGCGCGCCTTATGATGCTACTTTAAACGAAAAGATGTTGGCTATTGCCAAAGAAAAAAACATCGTATTACACAAAGGAGTATATGCAGCTGTGGTTGGTCCTCAATTAGAAACGAGAGCAGAATATCGTTATTTGAAAATAATAGGTTCGGATGCAGTAGGTATGAGTACCGTTCCAGAAGTAATTGTTGCGAATCATTTGAATTTACCCGTTATTGCGGTTTCTGTTTTAACTGATGAATGTAATCCAGACGATTTAAAACCTGTTAATATACCAGAAATTATTGCAGTTGCTGGTGAAGCTGAACCAAAAATGATTACACTATTTAAGACGTTAATTGGTCAAATTTAAAGAACAACAACTTAATGCAAACAACATGAGTTATTTAAACGCAACGAACGATTTATATAAAAATGCAGCATTAACACCTGATGTAGGATTATGTTGTACCACAACTCCCATTTGGAAATTTCCAGGATTAGAAATTCCAAAAATCATGCAAGAAATGAATTATGGATGTGGAAGTACTATTTCTGCTCAAGATTTAATTAATAATCCTAAAGTTTTGTACGTAGGTGTAGGTGGCGGCATGGAATTGTTGCAATTTGCTTATTTTTCACGTCAAAAAGTAGGTGTAATAGGGGTTGATGTGGTTGATGAAATGCTTGAAGCGGCTCGCAATAATTGTAAAATTGCCGAAGAGCAAAACGATTGGTTCCGGAGTGATTTTATTGAATTGCGAAAAGGAAATGCTTTACAATTACCTATAGAAGATGGAAGTATCGATGTAGCTGCTCAAAATTGCCTTTTTAATATTTTTAAAGCGGAAGATTTAAAAAAAGCATTGCAAGAAATGTATCGTGTGCTAAAACCTCATGGAAGATTAGTTATGAGTGATCCTACTTGCGAGCAAGAAATGAATGAAACCCTTCGCAATGACGACCATTTGAGAGCCTTGTGTTTGAGTGGAAGTATACCTATTAAAGCATATATTAAAGCTTTAACAGATGTAGGTTTTGGAACAATAGAAATCCGAGGAAGACGTCCTTATCGTATATTAGATACAGTTGATTATCCAACAGACGAATTAATTTATATTGAAAGTATTGAAGTATGTGCAATTAAAGACCCAATGCCAATCGATGGACCTTGTGTTTTTACTGGTAAAGCGGCTATTTATTTTGGAAAAGAGAATTATTTCGATGATAAAAAAGGGCATGTTTTGTTAAAAAACCAACCTTTGTCTGTTTGTGATAAAACAGCTAAAGCATTAGCAGATTTAAAGAGAGAAGATATTTTTATAAGTGAAAGTACCTATCATTATAATGGTGGAGGTTGTTGTTGATTCATTTTTTTGAAAGGGTCAAATTTAAGTTATGTCAGATAGCTAACTTTTTATTTTTTTGTTGTATCTTACTTTTATCCCATTCAATAACAAAACTATGAGAAAAACAGCTATTTTATTATTTGTTTGTGTCTTTGGATGGCACGTATTGCAGGCACAAAGTCCTTGGACAAGAGAAAAAGGGAAAGCCTATGTACAATTAGGTTTTACAAGTTTGTCCTATAGTGCAGTCCAATTTGACGGAGAAAAACTAGAAAATATTGGGGATTATTCAGATATTACTTTACAAGTATATGCAGAATATGGTATTAGTGGTAAATTAGAAGCACAAGTAATCTTACCTTACAAAACGGCTAGTTATGAAAATGTAGGTGTTTCCCAAAGTATTTCCGGAATTGGTAATATTGGATTAGGATTAAAATATAAACTGTCAGATAACAATTGGAAAATAAGTTCAGGGTTGCTTTATTCGGCTAATTCTATTAAAAAGGATGAAACCTTATTTGTAAGTTCAACAGGAATAAATGCATCTACTTTTTTGCCTTATTTTAGTATTGGTACCAGTCATAATAAATGGTATTACTTTGGAAACATAGGATATGGTTACATGGATAATGACTACTCTGATTACTTGAAAGCAACAATAGAAGTGGGGTATACTATTATTCCTAATGGACACCTAATGTTTGTACTAGATACAAGAAATCCTGTCACTAAAGAAGATGCTTATGAGAAGGATTCCATACAATGGGCGTCTCATTTAGATAGACAAACGTATAATGCAATTGGATTAAAAGCAAATTATGAATTTATAGAAAATAAATGGGGTGCTAATGCTTCTGTTTTTGGTGCTTTTGGAATTGATAATGCACCTTTGGCACCTACAATAAATATTGGCGTTTATACAAAATTATAAAAAATGATTAAGTACAAAGAAGTTGTAATTCAATCGTATTCCGATTATTTCAATTATTTAAAAAATGAATTGATAACCTTACACGTAGAAAATTACTTCTATGGGTTAATTATAATTTCTTTACTCGTTTTTATTTTGGAACTTTTATTTCCTTGGAGAAAAAATCAACCTTTAATTAGAAAGGATTTTTGGTTGGACACCTTTTATATGTTTTTTAATTTCTTCCTTCTCAATCTCATTATTCTAATGGCGTTGAATAACGTAACCGCACAATTGTTTAATGACTTTTTAGGATTATTTGGTATGAATTTAGAATCCTTGCATTTGATTGACTTGTCTCATGTACCAAAACCTGTCGCGTTATTGATTTTCTTTGTGGTGGCAGATTTTGTACAATGGAATACACATCGATTACTGCATCGAGTTGATTTCTTTTGGAATTTTCATAAAGTGCATCATTCGGTGAAACAAATGGGTTTTGCAGCTCATTTGAGATACCATTGGATGGAACCAGTTGTCTATAAAACCTTATTATATGTGCCTATGGCAATTATAGGTGATTATTCTATTCAAGATGTGTTTATTGTTCATTTTATTGCGATTACCATTGGTCACCTTAATCATGCTAATATTGGTTGGGATTACGGACCTTTAAAATATATTTTTAATAATCCAAAAATGCATATTTGGCATCACAGTAAAGAAATGCCTAGAAAGTACGGAGCCAATTTTGGAATATCGTTAAGTCTTTGGGATTATTTATTTGGAAGTAATTATATTCCAAAAGATGGCAAGGATATTGAATTAGGTTTTGAGGATGATGAAAAATTTCCTGATTCTTTTATCGAACAAGAATTATATCCATTAAAATTAAAAAATGAAGCATGAAAAAAATAGTAATTATACTGCTAATCAGTATTCAAGGTTTTAGTCAAAATTTCGATTACAAAAATTATGGAAATTTATTGGCTAAATATGTTAGTTCTAATGGAAACGTAAATTATGAACTGTTACAAAAGAATGCAGCTGAATTGAATCAAGTGATTATAGGTTTTGAAAGTAATTACCCTACTAAAAGTTGGGCTAAAGAGGAGATTTTAGCGTATTATATTAATGCGTATAATGTGTATACGCTAAAAAAAGTTGTAGATAATTATCCGACGAAGAGTATTAAAAATATTAATAATGCTTGGGATGATAAATTTATTGTTTTAGGGAAAAAGAGAGTGTCTCTTTCTTATATTGAACATGGTATTCTTAGAAAAATGAACGAACCTAGAATCCATTTTGCAATCAATTGTGCTTCTTTTTCTTGTCCACAATTAGCAAATGTTCCTTATTTGCCAGCAACATTAGATACTCAATTGGATAAAGCAGCTAGAAATTTCATCAATGATGGTTCTAAAAATAGTATTACTACAGATGAAATTAAAATTTCTGAAATCTTCAATTGGTTTTCTGGAGATTTTAAGACAAATGCTACAGATATTATAGATTATATTAATAGATATGCTGCTGTAAAAGTAGATGCAAATGCCAAAATACGCTATTTAAAATACAATTGGAGTTTAAATGAGTAAGTAATGATTTCAATAATTATCCCTGTATTCAACGAAGAAAAAAATATAGGTAAAGTAATTACTTACTTATTGGAAAATACCAATCCAAAAAATTGTAAGGAAATACTTATCGTTGACGGAGGTAGTACAGATCAAACACTTTCAATTGTAAAAGAATATGAGTCTGTTACTATTTTACAGTGTGGTAAAGGAAGAGCAAAACAATTAAATCACGGGGCTTCTTATGCTACTGGAAAAGTGTTGTATTTTTTGCATTGCGATTCCATTCCGCCAAGAGGATTTGATGAGTTAATCTTAGATTTCATTCATAATGGAAAGCTTTCAGGTTGTTTTAAAATGAAGTTTGAATCCAATCATTTGCTTTTAAAAATATCGGAATGGTTTACCCAATTTAACTTAAAATATTTTAGAGGAGGTGATCAATCTTTATTTATTGAAAAAGAATTGTTTGACAGCTTAGGAGGTTTTAATACTAATTTTATAGTGTATGAAGACAATGAGTTTATTCATAGATTGTATAAGCAAGCAAGCTTTCATGTAATACAAAAACCGATTGTAACTTCTAGCAGACGATACCAAGAAAACGGATTTTGGAAACTGCAATTTCATTTCATGATGATTCATCTTTTATATCATATAAAAGTCTACAATCACCAAGAAATTTACAAGTACTATAAAAAAAACATAAAATAAGAAGCTATGGAATTCAAAGGTGAAAACGGAGAATTTTTTCTTCTCTCCACAATAACAAAAGAAACAATTTCAGAAGTAACCCAAGATCAAGAAAGTTATCTTTCTATTTTTTGGAATACAAAAGCAACGTCTTCTTTAATTATAGATAATGTTTCCTATGAATTGAAACCCAATCAAATTCTTTTCTTAACCGAATTGCATTCAGTAAATTTATCTTCAATAGATGCCTTAAATGTTATTCGCTTTAATCGATCTTTTTATTGTTTGGACAATCATGATAGTGAAATAGGCTGTAAAGGACTTTTGTTTTTTGGTGCTTCCCAAGTTCCAATGATTACATTGCATGAAGAAAATAAGAAAGCCATTCAAATTCTATGGAAGGTATTTCATAACGAATTCAAAGCAACAGATGAAATGCAAGGTGAAATGTTACAAATGCTCCTAAAACGCTTTTTAATTTTATGTACAAGAATCTTCAAATGCCAACATAAAAGTGTAACAGTACAAGAAACTAAAATGGATGTGATTAGAAATTTCAGTTTTTTAGTTGAAGTACATTTCAAGAAGAAACATTTGGTTGCTGACTATGCGGATTTAATGAATAAACCCGCTAAATCGATTACTAATCTTTTTTCGTCACATAGTAATCGCTCTCCTTTACAAGTTATTCAAGATCGTATTCTTTTGGAAGCTAAAAGGATGTTAATTAGTACCGAAATTCCTATAAAAGAAATTACTTTTGAGCTAGGCTTTGAAGATATGCCTTCTTTTAGTCGCTTTTTTAAAAATAAAATGGGAATTTCTCCTAAAGCGTATCGCGATGTGAAAACTATACAATCAATCTAATATCAAACTAAAGTAAACAATTATGAAAAAAATCGTACTTACACTGTTACTAGGAGTATGCGCCCTATTCAGTAATGCTCAAGAATTTCCTAAAATGGATAAAAGTGTTATGGATGCCTCTTATTTTCCAGAAAACGCAACTAAAAGAGCTTTTATTAAAGACAAAGAAAAACAGTTAGAAGCAGAACCTAAAATAAGAGTTTTATATTCGCGTCCTTTAAAAAAAGGAAGAACAATTTTTGGTGATGTTGTAAAATTTGGTGAAGCATGGAGAATTGGAGCCAATGAATCAACTGAAATTTTATTTTTAACGGATGCTGTTTTTGGCGGAACCAATGTTAAAGCAGGTCGCTATACTTTAATTGCTATTCCAACTGAAAAAGAATGGACTATCAAATTAAATACCGTAAACGATGGTTGGGGAAATTACTCTTATGATCCTGCTTTTGATATTGCTAGTGTGACCGTTCCAACTTCAACTTCAGATGCAGAAATAGAAGCTTTATCCATCGTCTTATATGAAAAAAGTAAAAATGTAGTACACATTAAAATAGGTTGGGACAAAACCGTTGCTGAAATACCCGTAACCTTAAAATAAATCGTTTTTAGAAAATTAGAATAAAACTGATAGTGCTTTTTACTATCAGTTTTATTGTTTTTAAAATAAAAGAAAAAAAATTCAACTAAAAGTTCGATTATGATTTATACAGGTCAAATAAATGAATTCATTCGACTAGAAGAAATTACACCACAAAATTGTGAGCTGTTAAAAGAAAAAATAAAAGAAGGACTCAGCATTATTTGGGCTATCGAAGAAGTACATCTTCTAGTAGATGGTGTTAGTACCGTTTTAAAAGAAAACGAAATCATTTTTGTAACGGAATATCATAACGTAACCCTAATTGAGGTTCAAAAAGTAAGGTTAGTTCGTTTTAATAGAGCTTTCTATTGTATTTTAGACCATGATAGTGAAGTAGGTTGTAAAGGGATTTTGTTTTTTGGAGCTTCCCATTTGGCAAAAATCCAAATTCCCAATCTTGAATTAGAGAAATTTGAAGCGCTTTGGAAAATGTTTGTCATTGAAATGCAGTCCAAAGATGAACTTAAAAGTGAAATGCTACAAATGATGTTAAAGCGACTTCTTATTCTCTGTATTCGGATTTATAAAGAACAAACGGAATTAGTTGATTTTGATAAACAACAATTTGATTTGGTAAGAGAATACAATTATTTAGTGGAAGTTCATTTTAGAACCAAACACCAAGTTGCGGATTATGCTACTTTATTACATAAAAGCCCCAAAACCTTATCCAATGTGTTTAAGAAAGTAGGTAAGAAAACACCCTTACAAATCATCCAAGACCGAATTATGCTAGAAGCAATTCGGCTATTGCGATATACCGACAAGTCTATTAAAGAAATTACCTACGATGTAGGTTATGAAGATATACAAACCTTTAGTCGTTTTTTTAAAAAAATAGAAGGCATTTCTCCTTCTGAATTTAAGAAAAAATCTTAAAGGGAAAAATAGATAAACTTCAAGGAAATATGGTCTAACTCATAGGCTGTTTTTTGATGCAACTTTGTACTGTCAAATTAAAGAAACAATAATTCATTAAATTTTAAAATTATGTCAAATTTCACAGTACCAACAAGAGAAGAAGTTTCAGAAAATAATCAAGCTATTTTTGATAACCTTCAAAAAGGATTAGGATTTGTTCCAAATTTATATGCTTACTTTGCTAAGAACGAAACTGCTTTAGGAGATTATTTAGCACTACAAAACAGAAAAAGTACATTAAAAGCAAAAGAAAGAGAAGTAATCAATTTAGTGACAAGTCAAATCAATAATTGTCTATATTGTCAATCTGCTCACACCTTAATTGGGAAAATGAATGGTTTTTCTGAGGAACAAATCATCGAATTAAGAAAAGGAACAGCTTCTTTTGATTCTAAATTAGATGCCTTAGTGAAATTTGCTGCTTCTGTAGTGGTAAATAAAGGTAAAGCTACAGTTTCAGCAAAAGAAGCTTTTTTCCAAGCAGGTTATAATGAAGCGAATATGATTGATGTTGTACTAGTAATAGGCGATAAAATCGTTAGTAATTATATTCATAATCTAACAGATTTTGCTATCGATTTTCCAATTGCAGCTCCTATTGAACAAGAATTAGTCTAAATCTTTTAGTTCCGTTTGTTTATTATTTAAAATACCTATGGCAAAAAACTGCTGTAGGTATTTTAGTTTACGATTCTATTCTTTATAAAATTGCTTTACTACTTCTAATGAAGGTTTGTTTTGAACCGTATAATCGCTGTCATTTTCACCGCCAACTTGTTCATTGGTATCAAACCATTTCCATAAAAAACCACCAGCAAACCAATCTTCTTTCCAAAATTGATTATACAAAGCAGTTAAAGCATTGGTTTGAGCGACTAAATTGACTTTTTTTTCTTTTGAGAAATTCCAAGGCTCATGCGTAGTATAATCAGTACTTTGGTAACCATATTCGGTGAACAAAACTTTTTTATTGAGTTTTTCGGCAAAGGATTCCATACTGTTTTTATGACGATTCCATTCTTTTTCAAGTAATTCAATGGATGGCGTTTGCTCATTTGCTAAAGGGAAATAAGCGTCTATTCCAATATAATCCAATTTGGTAAAAAAAGGAACATTTTGATAGGTATCCCAATTTTCAGCATAAGTAAGTTGCCCTTTGTAAATTTTTCGGATACGTTGAATCAATTGATTCCAAAATTGCGGTCTTTGACTAACAAAAGAATTTAATTCGGTACCAATGCATAACAGTTCAATATGTTGTTCTTCAGCTATGGCTGCATAAAAGAGAAGAAATTGTGCATAATTTTCTTCAAAAACTTCCCATTCTTTTTTTGTTTTCATTTCAATGTGACCTGTAAAACCTTTGTGAATCCAAATTTGAGGCTTTAACATAATTTTCATCTGGTTGTTATGAAAAACCGAACTTGCATGTTCTATTCCTTCTTTTCTTTCGCCAATCCATTGTCTTTGAGAATTAAAATGAATGGTGGTGTCTTGAAGCGATTTCATAAAAGCAAAAGGCATAAGGGTAACCCAATTGGCATGAGTTTCTAAAACGGGAACTACTTCTTTTTGAGTTGTTAAGGTATTAGAAGCTACAAAACTAATACCGTTGATTTTGTTCTCTTGTGAAGCACAAAAGGTAAAAAGAAGAAAGACGAAATAATATGTTTTTTTCATTTTTAAAAATATTGACCAATTCCAAAAACCAATCCTTTAGTTCCATTTTCATGAATACCAATACCATAATCGATACGAAAAATAGCATTAAAAAAGGTCTTATGTATAAAACGTAATCCAACACCAGGGAAGATTCTAAAATTTTCAGAAGCCACAAAATCGTTCCAATTACCACCAGGTTTTCGCCATGAACCTAAATCTATAAAAGTGTTACTTTGGAGCACAAACCATTTTTTTTCATAGAGTGTATGCCGATATTCAGTATTCATCACAAAAGACCCCGTACCTCGATCTATGATATTTCCGACACCTCTTAAATTAATATTATTGTCTAAAGTAAAAGGTGCAAAGGGAGATACATCATTGGAAGCTAATCCAAATCGTATACGTGTTCCAAAATTTCCAGTTTTTCCAAAACGTTTTAAATATACAAAATCATTCCAACCTATTAAAAATTCATTTTGAAAAGAATTGGTCTGTGTGACAAATTGAAAGTAACTACTATTTTTAATGCCTTGTACTAAATAAAACTCGTATTTTAAATTATCATATTGATTGTTTATTTTGAACAGTATCTTGTCAATTGTAAAACCTTGTGGTATTTCAGAATTGGTTGCTCCATTTATATAGGTGTATTTTTCGTTAAATAGGGAACCACCTATTTTAATGTTGTTTTTAAAATTGGTTCGATAGACACCTAATAATTCAAACGCTTTATTGGTATATTCATATTTAGCTGAAGTGCTATTAAAAAAAAGGGGTTCAATACTACCAATTTGTTGAATTCGAGTTTCTAGACCCCAATTTTCATTAAAAAGATAAGGAGCTGAAAATTGTAAGCCATAGGAATTGACACCATTAAACTGATAAAACCCACCTATAGTTATGTTTTTACCTAATAAATTGAATTCATAAAGTCCCAATCGATAGGCTGCAGCAGTATCATCCGTTGTCCATAAGCTTAAATTGGGAATCAAAGTGTAATTTTCGATAAGAGAAAATGTAATCTCATACGTTTCATCATTCTCTGTTTGTTTCTCAACTGTATAGGTAGCTTTGGTAATACCATTTAAACGGGTCAATGCTTGTATGTCATAATTCAATTTTGTGCTGTCTAAAGCTTCTCCTTCTTTGCTTTGGATGAAATGAGCCATGAAAGTAACATCCATTTTTTTTTGTCCGACCCAGTTAATTTTGCGAATACTATTTTCTTGAGAATATAGAGTACAGTACCATAAGAAACTAAATATGTAAATACTATTTTTCATAGTTTTTTTTCAAATATCAATAAAAAAGTAAATCGATTAATGTTTTGAGGTAAAATTGCCAAGTATATAGGAAAAATCGAAAATTCGTCTCTAAAATTTTAATATGAAATTTGTTAAAAATGAAAAAGAACAAATAATAAACACTAAAAAAAATGCTATGAAAAAACTTTTTTTAACACTTTTTGTATTGAGTCTATTCCTGACTTCTTGCAATAATGATGATGAGGTGTCTTCAACATCAGAATTAAAACTAAATGTAACCGGTCTTGAAAATTTGGGTGCCAATTATAAGTATGAAGGCTGGATTATTGTAGAAGGCAGCCCAATTTCTACAGGAATTTTTACAGTAGATGATTCAGGAATGCTTTCTCAAAATTCTTTCGTGGTGGATGCTTCTAATTTAGCTAAAGCGACCAAATTTGTTTTAAGTATTGAACCTGCAATTGACCCAAGTCCGGCTCCTTCTAATACAAAATACCTAGTAGGTGATTTTTCAGGAAATACAGCAACTGTTTCTACTGCTGTTGTTGGGGATTTTAGTAATGTATCAGGAAACTATTTTTTAGGTACACCTACAAATGGCAATGCAAATCCAGAATCGGGAATTTGGTTTTTAGACGATACGAGTGGCTCCGCTATGGTAGGCTTAAATTTACCTGATTTAGATGCTGGTTGGAAATATGAAGGTTGGATAGTAACCAATGGTACTGTCTTAAGTACGGGGCGTTTTTCTTCTCCAAATGATTCGGATGAAGCGGCTCCATATTCTGGGTCTCAAATGGCTCCTCCATTTCCAGGAGAAGATTTTTTGATGAATGCTCCTGCAGGATTAACTTTTCCTGGTAATTTAAGTGGTGCTACAGTAGTAATCTCTGTTGAGCCTGAACCAGATAATTCGCCCATGCCTTTTGCTTTAAAACCACTAGTACATACCATTGCTAATCCTGTAGTAACGGGTCAAACTATTAGTATGATGACAAGTTTAAATACTTTTCCATCAGGAACAGTAAGTAGATAAATAATCAACTATTGACTTAATTTTAGTTTATTTTTTACAAAGGGGAATTTATTTCCCCTTTGTACTTCTACTCAATTTGTTGTCTCTTACAAAAGAAGCAACTATTAATTAATAGTACTTGTTATGATAAAAAATGTCTTTATACTTAGTTTTATGTTGTTGTTTAATTCCTTGTTTTTATTTGCCCAAGAAGAAGAGGAACTATTCGAAGGGACTAGTAATATTCAAAATTATACACCCTCCAAATTATTAGAAAAAGGAAAATGGGATATCAAATGGTTTAATAATTTATATACACAAACAAGAGCCAATGCCAATGGAAAAAATTTAAAAGTGCCTCGATCTACCTTTTTTAATACTTCACTAGAAGTTTTTACAGGGATAAGTCAGAATAAAAAATGGAATACAGGAGTTATTCTTGAATTTCGTTCCAATACGTTTACTAATCAAAAAGCCTCAAGTGTGTTTTCTTTTCAAAATGAAGTAGGAAAATCTAGAAATGGATTAGCTCACATTGCACCTTCTGTGAAAGTGGCTCCGTTTCATCAATTGCCAAGATTTTCGATACAAAGTTCTTTTTATCTCCCCGTTTTCGACAAAGAAACAAACGAAAATGGATATTTAGCTCAAAAGAGTTTTATTTGGCAAAATCGCTTTTTTTATGACTATACTTTTCCAGGTGAGAAGTTTCAATTGTTTTCAGAATTAGGTACACGTTTGTTTTTAGGTAAAAAAAATAAAAATGAAGATGGGTCATTTAATCCAAATGGTGGTTTTGCAAATACAAGTTTAGAAGTAGCTCCAGGGATTTTTTTAAGCTACTTTCCGACTTCTAAGTTTACCGTTTTAGGTTATGTGCAACATGCTCAATTAATCGATTTAGGAAACGAATTTTCTCAAAATTATACCGCTTTAGGTACTGGAGCTAAATATCAATTATCTGAGATACTAAATATAGAATTATTATATTCTAAATTCGTTAGAGGTTATGAAAGTGGTCTTGGGCAATCTTTTAATATGGGTTTGAGGGCTATTTTTTAAATAAAAGTAAGATTTCTAACTTTAATTAGTATCTTAATAGTCTATTTTTACCCAGTTAAATTTTTGATATGGAACACATCGTCATAATTGGAAATGGAATTTCTGGTGTTACGCTAGCAAGGCACATTCGTAAAAACTCAGACAAAAGGATTACTATAATTTCTGAAGAATCAGAGTTTTTTTTCTCCAGAACAGCTTTAATGTATGTTTACATGGGACACATGAAATTTGAACATACGCAACCTTATGAAGCTAATTTTTGGAAAAAAAACAGGATTGAGCTATTGTTTAAAAAAGTAGTTCAAGTATTACCTGAAGAAAATAGTTTGCGATTAAATGACAATACCCACTTTAAATATGATCGTTTAGTCATTGCCACGGGTTCAAAACCAAATAAGTTTGGATGGCCAGGACAAGATGCTACAGGAGCATTAGGTTTGTATCATAAACAAGACTTAGAAAAATTAGAATCTTTATCTAAAGATGCAACTGGCGCTGTAATAGTTGGTGGAGGATTAATAGGTATAGAATTAGCGGAAATGCTAGTTGCTCGAAAAATACCCGTTACTTTTTTAGTCAGAGAATCTCATTTTTGGGGAAGTATTTTACCAGAAGGAGAAGCAAAATTAATTGGAAGACATATCAAAGAACATCATATTGATTTGCGATTAGCCACTAATTTAAAAGAAATTGTTGTTGATGAAACAGGAAGAGCAAAAGCTGTAATTACAGAAGATGGAGAAGAAATACCTTGTAATATTGTTGGATTAACTGTTGGAGTATCTCCTAATATTGATTTTCTAAAAGATTCTGGTATAGCAACCAATAAAGGAGTTTTGGTAAACCGTTATTTGGAAACCAATTATTCCAATGTCTATGCTATTGGAGATTGTGCCGAGCAAAGTGAAGCTATTGGTTACAGAAGGCCAGTGGAAGCAGTTTGGTACACAGGAAGAATGATGGGAGAAGTATTAGCACAAACCATTTGTGGCAATAAAATGCGTTATAATCCGGGTCATTGGTTTAACTCTGCTAAATTTTTGGATATTGAATATCAAACGTATGGTTGGGTTTGGGCGAAACCTAAAGAATATGAGCAACATTTGTATTGGGAACACCCATCTGGTAAAAAAGCCGTAAGAATTGCGTATCATAAAGAAACACATGCTTTTTTAGGTATAAATACTTTTGGAATTCGGATGCGACATGAATTTTTTGATGCCATTTTAACCGCTCAAAAAAGTGTTACTTATGTAATTGAGAATTTAAAGCAAGCTAATTTTGATCCTGAATTTTATAAGCATTACGAGAAAGATATCGCGCTTCAATTTAAAAATGATTTATCCAATTTAAAAGCCATCTCATGAAAATATTAAAAACATTACGATTATTAGGATTAGTTGTCTTTATAGCCTCTATTCTGGTTTTTATAGCGACATTATTCATTGGTGGATACGCTTTAACTGAAAAGACAATAGAGACTGTTTTTTCAGGTAAAACGGATTATGTAACAAGTACTTTAAAAGAAGTTGCTCAAGAAAAAGAAATTTTAAATAAAGAAATTGACAACGTTTTTGTTTTTACTAACGAAATAGAATCATTATTAGAAAGCTATAATACAAGAATTACTAATACAGTAGCAAAGGAAAAAGGATTGTCTGAAGAGGAAATAAATCAGATTTTTAAACAAAGCATTAAAGGTGATGCAGTAATATATTCTAAAGAAATTTTACAAAATGTATTTCCAAATGATGCTACGAAAGTAAAATTAGTAGATGAAGCAACGAATTGGATGTATGTTGGTACAAAAAAATATGAAAAGACAGCCGATTTTAAAAATGATTTTACTTCTAAAATTTCTGATATTAATAAAAATAATGCACAAGAATATTTACTATATCCAAATAAATACACCAAGTTTGACTTAGTGAAAGCTTCAATTGTTGGGCCTATACAAGAAAATAATACCTTGTATTTGTTTTTAACGTTTGGTTTAGGAATAATAGGTTCCTTAATGTTTATTCTTACGGGTTTGTTTCTAGAGCCTATTCCAGGAATAAAAAATAATGGGATTTATCTTTCAGAAGCTACTAATAGAGGTTGGGTCGCATTATTTGTATTTGCTTTTTTAGTGTCTTTTTATATTTTGCTGTATTTCTATCCCTTTTATATCGTTAATTGGACTCGTATTGTAGATCCTTTAAAAGGTATTTTTATTAAAGGCGCTAGTGCATCACAATGGTTTCTTTATGGAATTTTATATTGTGTTTCAATGATTGTTATGGGGGTACGAATGTTTATCAAATACAGACATAATACCTATCAAATTGTACGAACAGCTAGTGTTTTATTTTTCCAAATCATTTTTGCATTTCTATTAGTTGAAATATTACCATTGTTTGATTTACCAGGTGTTGATTTGAAAAATGCATGGCCTTTGGATTATAATTTTGTTACCGATTGGAACGTAAAGCAACATTTAGAAGCCGGTCATCTGGGGAAATTTATGTTGGTTTGGGGAGTTGTTTTAAGTTTGATTGTGGTTCCGGTTATGGTTTATTTGTATGGAAAAAGATGGTATTGTTCTTGGGTTTGTGGCTGTGGTGGATTGGCAGAAACTTTAGGAGATCCTTATAGACAACTTTCAGATAAACGATTAATAGCTTGGAAAATTGAACGATGGACCATTTATCCCATTTTAGTTTTTGCTGTTATAATGACACTAGTAGTAGGTTACAACACCTACAATATTGTTTACAACCCTTCCAATGTTGGTGATAGTACTTTATTTGGGATTAATGCTTATAAAATCAATGAAATTTATGGTTTTTTAATAGGATCTATTTTTGCTGGTGTAATTGGTACAGGCTTTTATCCCATTTTAGGAAATCGTTCATGGTGTCGTTTTGGGTGTCCATTAGCGGCTTACATGGGAATTATTCAACGTTTTAAATCAAGATTTAGAATTACTACAAATGGAGGTCAATGTATCTCATGTGGTAATTGTTCTACGTATTGCGAACAAGGAATTGATGTAAGAGCTTATGCTCAAAAAGGAGAAAATATTGTAAGAGCTTCTTGTGTAGGTTGTGGTGTTTGTGCTGCTGTTTGCCCACGTGGTGTTTTAAAATTAGAAAATAGTACCGAGAAAGGTAGAATTAACCCGAATGAGATTTTGTTAGGGAATGATTTGGATTTAATGGATTTAGTAAATCAAAAGTAATATCCAAAACCAAGGCTGTTTTTTTACCGTATATCTGTATTATATGCTTTAGTTCTTTAAACACAATTCAAGAAGTTATAAAGTAAAATAGATGGTGTATCAAATTTAAATTAGAAACTCATGAAAAAACAACTATTATTCTTTCTTTTTTTCTTATCTATGTCTTTTGTGTTCGGTCAAAAATCGTACGTTAAAAATTATTATGACAATGGTCGTTTAAAAGAAGAAGGATGGGTAGAGGGAAATCAAAAAGTAGATTATTGGTTTTTTTATAATTCAAATGGTACCAAAAAAGAAGAAGGTCATTATCTAAATAATCAAAAAGTGAAATGGTGGATTTTTTACGATGGTAAAGGAAAAATTCTTAAGAAAAGTGAATTTGAAAATAATAAACTGAATGGATTTACTATAGTGTATGATAAAAATAAAATAATACGAGCCGAAGAGTATACAATGAATAAAAAAACCAACCAATGGGAAAGTGTTGAAGCTTTCAAGAAAGATAATCCCTTTTTGTTTTTATGATAGCACCTTTAGTTAAAGTGATAATTCCTGCCTACAATGAAGAAAAGGCAATTGTAAATGTTATTCATGAAATTCCTGATCTAGTTTCTGAAATAATTGTAGTAGATAATAATTCTTCTGACGCCACTTCCTCTGTAGCTAAAGCTGCAGGCGCAACTGTCCTTTTTGAACATAGGAAAGGCTATGGATATGCTTGTTTAAAAGGAATGGAATATATTGGAAAACAAAATCAGAAACCAGATATAATTGTGTTTTTAGATGGTGATTATTCCGATTATCCTGAAGAATTATTAAAAATAATTGACCCTATTTGGCATCATAATTATGACATGGTGATTGGTGCACGTGTGAAAGCGTTACGAGAAAAAGGAGCGATGACCCCTCAGCAAGTTTTTGGTAATGCATTGGCAACTTTTTTAATGCAACTTTTTTTTAAAGCCAAGTTTACTGATTTGGGTCCCTTTAGGGCTATTAAATATGAAAAATTGATAGCTTTGCAAATGGAAGACAAGACGTATGGTTGGACAGTTGAAATGCAACTAAAAGCACTAAAACAAAAATTGTCTTACATTGAAGTTCCAGTTCGTTATAAAAATAGGATTGGTGTTTCAAAAGTTTCTGGAACCGTAAAAGGAACCATCATGGCGGGAGTAAAAATTATAGGTTGGATCCTAAAATATAGTTTAAAAAAATAATGGCATACTTACTACTTTCTTATATTATCTTGTTTTTTTACAGCTTAGCCATAGTTTTGATTTTCTTCTATAGTTTAGCCCAGTTTAATTTATTACTCAATTATTTAAAGAGTAAAAAAAACTGTATTAGGAGAGAAAAATTCGATTTTAATAATTCTTCAGAAATTCCATTTGTTACCATTCAACTTCCTATTTTTAATGAGAAATATGTGGTAGAACGCTTATTGCTCACTGTGTCGCAATTGGACTATCCAAAAGATAAATTTGAGATACAGGTGTTAGACGATTCTATTGATGATTCTATTTTGGAAACACAAAATATTGTTGCTAAAATTGCCCAAAAAGGAATACAGATTCAGCATATTCGACGAACAGATAGAGTGGGTTTTAAAGCAGGTGCCTTGAAAGAAGGGTTGCAAATCGCAAAAGGAGATTTTGTTGTCATTTTCGATGCCGATTTTGTACCTAAAAATGATTGGTTACTACAAACAATACCTTATTTTAAAGATGATAAGGTAGGAGTTGTGCAAACGCGTTGGGGACATATTAATAGGGATTTTTCTTTATTGACTAAAGTTCAGGCTTTTGCTCTTGATGCTCACTTTACTTTGGAACAAGTGGGACGTAATTCAAAACAGCACTTTATAAATTTTAATGGGACAGCAGGAGTTTGGAGAAAATCATGTATTATTGATGCAGGAAATTGGGAGAGTGATACCTTAACGGAAGATTTGGATTTAAGTTATCGTGCCCAATTAAAAAACTGGAAGTTTGTTTATTTAGAAGATATAGAAACACCAGCAGAACTTCCAGCAGTTTTAAGTGCTGCCCGTTCACAACAATTTCGTTGGAATAAAGGAGGTGCTGAAAATTTTAAAAAGATGTCAAGAAAAGTACTGGAAGCACATCATGTAAAAGCAAAGACTAAATTTCATGGTTTGTTACACCTTTTAAACAGTTCTATGTTCTTGTGTATTTTTGCAATGGCAGTTTTAAGTGTACCCGTTTTATATATAAAAAATGAATTTCCTCAATTAAAAATACTTTTTAATGTTGCCGCTTTTTTTGTAATTACTTCTGTCATCTTTTTTATTTGTTATTGGTTTACCTATAAAAAAATAAATGGAGGAGGAGTGTCTAATTTTTTGAGGTATATTAGTATGTTCTTTACATTTTATACTATTGCGATGGGGTTTTCATTTCAAAATTCTGTCGCTGTTTTAGAAGGATTGTTTGGAAAGAAGAGTGAATTTGTAAGAACACCAAAATTTAATATTGAAGCTTTGAAAGAAAAATGGAAAGAAAACATTTATATTTCTCGTAAAGTTTCTAAAAATACTATTGTTGAAGGTGTTTTAGTGTTGTATTTTTTATTTGGGATTTACAGTGCTTACCATTTGAATGATTTTGGTTTGCTTCCATTTCATTTAATGTTATTAATAGGGTATGGATATGTATTTGTTAAATCTTTTAAATCCACTTAATTTTGAACCTTTCAGATAAGAGATGTGCAGTTTGGTTTGCTGTAGGCTTATCCTTTTTGGCTTATGGATGTTTAGGTTATTTGGTGCCCAGAGAAAATTTTACGCTATTAATTGGATGCTATACTATAGCTTTTATTTCTTTTTACTATTTATATAATACTTCAAATATATCTGAAAAGGAATTATTTGGTTATGGTGTTTTTTTTAGAGTTGTACTTCTATTTTGTTTGCCATTTTGGTCACAAGATGTATATCGTTTTATTTGGGATGGAAGACTAGTTTATTCAGGTTTAAGTCCCTACGAATTTAAACCAGATGCTATTATTAATTCAGTGCATTTTTCGAATTCTTATGAATTGTATGAAAAGATGGGAAGTTTAAGTGCGTCTCATTTTTCAAATTATCCACCTTTGAACCAATTTGTTTTTCTTATTGCCGCCATTTTAGCATCAAAATCCATTTTTTTATCGGTCTTAATTTTTAAAATCATACTGCTCTTTGCTGACATTGGAATTTATCATTTTGGAAAAAAGATGTTGGCTGTATTAGGTATAAGTACTAAAAATGTATTTCTGTATTTTTTAAATCCATTAGTAATAGTTGAATTAGTAGGAAATACACACTTTGAAGGACTAATGCTTTTTTTATTATTGTTAGGAATCTATTCTTTTTTTATTAATAAATGGATTTGGTCTGCCTTGTTTATTGCGTTATCGATATCTACTAAATTAGTGCCTTTGTTACTATTGCCTTTTTTTTATCAAAAATTAGGATTTAAAAAGAGCGTTGTATTTTATGTTTGTATTTTACTGCTGAATTACTTACTTTTTTTACCTTTTATTTCCGAGTCTTTAGTAGAAAACTATTCTCAAACAATTGCTTTGTGGTTTGTTAATTTTGAATTCAACGCTAGTTTTTATTATGTATTTAGAGCTATAGGGTATTGGCTAGTAGGGTATAATGCAATAGGTGTTATAGGGAAAATTATTCCTGTTTTTTCTGTTTTAGTGCTTCTTTATTATGCTTTAATTAGAAGGAATGTTATACCTCAAATGTTTTTTATACACGCTTTATTTGCATTGTTGCTTTATTTTTTAGTAGCAACAACAATTCATCCTTGGTATGTTATCAATTTGCTTTTTCTTTCTCTGTTTACCAAATATAAATTTATATTAGTTTGGACCTTAACTGTTATTTTGAGTTATTTTGCTTACAGTCAGGAATCTTTTCAAGAAAATATGATACTTATCTTATTAGAATATACTACTTTTTTAGGGTTTTTAGGCTACGAAATTTACAGTGTAAAAAAAGAAAGAAAAACCTTCTAAATATGGATTATCAATTTAAAAGGTTTTTATCCTATAATAGTTCGAGTGTTCTCTCCAAAGCCATTCCTCGAGATCCTTTTATTAGAAGAAGTGCATTTTGAGGCTTGTTGGTTAAAAAGATAGTCGAAAAATCTTCAAAAGTTTTAAAAAATGAGAAATTACTTTGTTCTATTTTGTTTTGATAAAATTCTTTTCCTATGAAATAACATTGAATTTGAGCTTCATTTTGTAAAGACGAAATTAGTTTTTGATGTTCGCTAGTACTTTCTGCTCCTAATTCAAACATATCTCCAAATACAATTATTTTATTGGAATGTTCTAATTGAATGAAGTTTTGAACCGCAGCAGCCATACTACTTGGATTGGCATTGTAAGCGTCTAAAATAATTTCATTGGAATCTTTTTTTAGTAACTGAGATCGATTGTTCGTTGGAATATAATTTTCAATTGCTTGTTTGATTAAATCGGGTGCAATTGAAAAATAGTTACCAATAGTAATTGCAATGTTAATATTATTTGCATTATAAATTCCGATGAGATGAGATTGAATTACTAGCTTTTCATAGGTAACAGAAACCATTGGATTTGCTGTGATATTTGTAATTTTTACATCACTGTCTTTATCCGTAGAAAAAGTAAATCTTTTCAAGTGTTTTGTTTTTTCATTTTGTAAGGTATCGTCTAGGTTTACAAAACAAATCTTTTGATTGTTATCAATGTATTTGTACAGCTCACTTTTGCCTTCAATGACACCTTCAATGCCTCCAAATCCTTCTAAGTGAGCTTTTCCAAAATTAGTAATATAGCCAAAATCAGGCTCCGCTAACTCACATAAAAATTCAATTTCCTTTTTGTGATTTGCACCCATTTCTACAATTCCTATCTCGGTGTCTTTGGTGAAAGATAAAAGCGTTAAAGGAACACCAATATGATTGTTTAAATTACCAACAGTTGCCGTAGTTTTATATTTTTTAGATAGAACGGAATTAATTAATTCTTTAGTAGTTGTTTTACCATTGCTTCCTGTTAACGCAATTATTTTTGTGTTTAAAACTCTCCTGTGATAATTGGCTAGCTCTTGTAAAGTTTTTAAAGTGTTAGAGACTAAAATTGTTTTGTTTTCAATGAAATAATCTTTATTGTCAATGACTACGTATTTAGCTCCCTTTTCTAGTGCTTCTTTAGCAAATAAGTTTGCGTCAAAAGTTGTTCCTTTTAAGGCAAAAAACAGATCGTTTTGTGCGATTTTACGGGTGTCAGTTGTAACGGCTCTACACTCGAGGAATTTGTCGTATAATTCTTGGATATTCATAAAGCGAATATAATAAAAAAGCCCATTATTTAAAATGGGCTTTTATAGATATGAAAATTAATTTTTTTTAGAATTTTGGATTACCTCTAGGTGTTTTCTTGTTAGATTTTGGTCCAACTTTAGACATTGCATTTCTAAATCCAATGTAATCAGTAGCCATATCTTGTGGAAAATATCTTCTAGATGCAGGATCCAACCAATATGCTCTATCTCTCCAAGAACCTCCTTTGTAAACACGTACTTCATTATCTACTAAAGTTGTTCTTTTGTCTGATTTATCATATTTTTTAGTTAATTCACCAGATGCACTATCAACAGAAATAGAGTGTTTAGGTGATTCATACATTCTTTTAGCATTATCTTCTCCGTCTTCTTCAGAACCAAAGTCAAAGAATCTAGTTGAAGGTTTGTCACCATCTCTATAGTCTCTATTGTCAGAAGTTGAGAAGTTTTGTCTTAAGTAAGTCTCATTATCATCAACTGGAACTTGAGCAACTTGTCCAGGGAAGTTTCTTGCTAAAATTTTACCATTACTTAAAGTATCATATTTAATGTTTTCAGCAGTTACAACTTCTACGATACCGTCTTCACCAATTTTGTTTTTCATGTAAACGTTACCTCTGTAATAGTTGAAATCATTTGCTTCATCATCTACAACAGGTCTGTAAACGTCAGCAACCCATTCAGCAACGTTACCAGCCATATCATAAAGACCAAAGTCGTTAGCAGGGTAGCTTTTCACTTTGTTGGTAATATCCGCACCATCATCACTCCATCCAGCAATTCCACCATAATCTCCTCTTCCTTGTTTGAAGTTAGCCAATTGATCTCCTCTTTGTTGTCTTGAACCAGAACGTGTATATTGACCATTCCAAGGATATTTTTTCTGACCTTTATAGATGTTGAACTCTCTATTTCCTACTAATGCACTAGCAGCATATTCCCACTCCGCTTCAGTTGGAAGTCTATATTCAGGAAGAATAATACCAGAGTTAATTTGCGCATACACGTTTTTAGCAGTATCAGCAACTTCTCTTCTTCCTCCGTTCATTTCTCTTTTTAAAAGAATATCTTCATTACCTCCGTAAGTTTTTGTTGGAGCTGATAAGTAAGTATCTGTACTGAAAGTTGATTCTGCGGTTACTTCAGAACCTAATTTAACTTTTGAGTCTTTTTTAAGATATCCATTTTTTTCAAGCATGTTTTCGTTAACACGATCTGTTCTCCATTTGCTAAATTCTACTGCTTGAATCCAGTTAACACCAACCACTGGATATTCTGCGTAAGCAGGATGTCTTAAGTAATTGTTAGTCATAGTTTCGTTGTAACCTAAACGATTTCTCCAAACTAATGTGTCAGGAATAGCTCCTGTATAGATGTTTTTGTAATTTTCTTCTGTTGGAGGGAAAACTGTTTTTAACCAAAATAAGTACTCAGTATACATTAAATTAGTTACCTCAGTTTCATCCATATAAAAAGATTGAATGTGTTGTTGACTCGGAGAATTGTTCCAGTCATGCATTACATCATCTTGTACTTTACCCATAGTAAAAGTTCCACCTTCAATCGGGACCATTCCAGGAGGGGTCTCTTGTTTGGTGAACTTAGAATTGTGTTGGAAGCCACCATTTTTGTCGTTAATCTTCCATCCAGTAGCTCTTGAGGCTCCTTTTGTGTTAGAACTTTTGCTACAACTGCTAAAACCAATAGTTATTGACAACATCAATAACGCCTTCAAAGTCATAATTTGCTTAATTTTCATACTCTAGTAGGTAATAAATTTAGTGTCGCAAGATAGTAATTATGTGTTAATTTGCAACATGATTTTTAAAAAATGTAAAAAAAAATTAATTTTATGTTAAAATTGCTTAATTACAACGAATAATTTCTTTTTTTATTGTGCATTAGTCGATATTTAATTTTTTTTATTTCTCTTTGTAATATTAAATTACAAATTACGTTATTCTTCTAATGAAAAAGAAAATTATATATTTTTTTCTGTTGATTAGCACAGTGTTGACTGCGCAAAACACAAATTCTATTAGTTTAAATTGGAATGAAGGAGGAATATTCTCAAATGAGGATTTGGTTTTTAAATATCCAAGTTTTGAAGGGTTATATTTTTCTTTAGATTTAGGAGCAGAACAAATTTTCTTTAAAAAAGAAACTTTTGTTGCTCAACTTATTGATGAAAACTCGTTAAAAATTTCAAATATTTCTTTTCAAACGATAGCTGAACAAGATTTATTGAATTTAAATAAGGATAAAATACCTACTTCTATTCAGGCGAGGATTGAATCTTTTTATGCTAAAGATCAAGTGGTTTCTTTGTTTACATTTTCTCCAATTATCAAAGATGCCAATGGTTATAAAAAAGTTGTTTCGTTAAACTATAGCTATACTTATAAAGTAAATAATAGTCGCTATACTAATAGAAGAAATATTACAAACTCTGCTTTTGCTTCTGGAAATTGGTTTCGTTTTTATGTTGAAAATTCTGGGGTTTATAAAGTGTCTAAATCTTTTCTTCAAAGTTTAGGTGTGGATGTTTCTGTTGATCCGAGAACTATTAAAATATATGGAAATGGTGGTCGAATGCTTCCATTGTTAAATAGTACACCATATCCTGATGATATTGTTGAGAATGCCATCCAGTTTGTAGGAGAAGAAGACGGTGTTTTTAATGATGCTGATTATATACTGTTTTATGCTGAAGGGGTTGATAATTGGAATACAGAAAGTTTAACTAAAAACAATCTTTTCTCAGACAAATCGTATTATTATGTTACAACTGGAGGCGCACAAGGTAAAAGGATTCTTCCTGCATCCGAGCCTACAAACTCACCTACATTAAACTTTACAAATTATGATGATACAATTGTATATGAAAAGGATTTAGTGAATGTGGCAAAAGTAGGTAGAAGATGGTTTGGAGAACAGTTTAATGTAAATAACTCTCAAAGTTTTGACTTTTCAATCCCTAATATTGATACGACTGTTCCAGTTGTTGTGAAAATTAATATGGCTTCCGTTTCTTTTGGGAATACTTCTTTTGAAATCAGAGCCAATAATCAATCTTTAGGTAATGTTGCTTTTCCTGCATTACAATCAAGTAGCACAGCTGAAGGTTTTGAAAATGTATTGAATGCAACAACTCCAGGTTCTTCTGCATTAACAATAAGCTTACAATATAATAATGGAGGTGTTC
The DNA here is from genome assembly GCA_002862755.1 of Flavobacteriaceae bacterium. Taxonomy (GTDB): domain Bacteria; phylum Bacteroidota; class Bacteroidia; order Flavobacteriales; family Flavobacteriaceae; genus Flavobacterium. The sequence continues at coordinate 31,601 of PKDY01000024.1, forward strand.
CTTCTTCTAATGGTTATCTTGATTTTATTATGCTGAAATCTAAAAGAAATTTGCAAGGTTTTGGTAAGCAATTTGTTTTTTATAATAAAGAGCAAGAAAATAACATTGGCACAGGTCAATATACGATTTCAAATGCTACATCTATAAGTCAAGTTTGGGATGTTTCGGATATATACAATACTGTTAGTTATGTGAATTCCAATCAATCTAATTTTTCATTTAAAGTGTATCTTGGGAATCAAAAAAAATATGTTGCTGTTGATAACTCTGATTTTTATACTCCGTTAAAAGAAACAATAACGACAGTTTATAATCAGAATTTAAAAGGGGTAATTTTTAATGATAATCAAGGTAATTTTCAAGACATCGATTATTTAATTATTGCGCCTGGTTTTTTAGTTAACCAGGCAGAACGTTTGGCTAATTTTCACAGAAATTATTCTGGTTTAGTGGTTAAGGTGGTTAGTTTGGAATCCATTTATCAAGAATTTAGTTCTGGCAAACAAGATGTAGCAGCGATTCGCAATTTTATAAAATATGTGTATTGGAATGCATCAGATCCTTCAAGAAGAGTTAAATATGTGAATCTTTTTGGAGATGCTTCTTATGATTATAAGGATAGAATTTCGAATAATACCAATATTGTTCCTACTTTTCATGGATTTAATCCTAATGCATCTGAAGTTAATAATTCTTCTAATATGTCTCTTTTTACAGCCTTTATATCAGATGATTTTTATGGTTTGATGGATGATACTGAAGGGCCAATGACTAGTGGTGTTGACGGTATTGATATTGCCGTAGGAAGAATGATTGTTTCGTCAGTTCAACAAGCACAACAGATGGTGAATAAAGTAATTGATTATCATGACGAGGCTTCTTTCGGGAAATGGCGAAATAATTATATAATTTATTCTGATGATGCTGATTCACAAGGAGATGCGCAATTGCAGTTTACTTTAGATAAGCTAGCAGATGATTTAACAACAGCTAAGCCCTTTGTAAATGTAAAAAAAATACATACTGATTCTTATGTTCAGCAAGTAGCTGCAGGGGGTGAGCGCTATCCAGATGCAAAAAATGATTTTTTAGATGCCTTACAATTGGGGGCTTTAGTAATAAATTATTTAGGACATGGAAACGAAGAGTCGTTAGCTAGAGAGCGTTTATTTGAAAAATTAGATGCTCAAAATTTATACAATCCTTATCGATACCCGCTTTTTATAACAATTACTTGTAATTTTACAAGGTTCGACGATCCTAATCGTTTTTCAGGTGGAGAGTATTTATATTGGAATGAGCAAGGAGGTGCGGTGAGTTTGATTGCGACAACCAGATTAATTGGTGTGACAACGGGTTTGGTGATGAATGATTTATTGAATGAAAGACTTTACGCTTTTGGTTCCAATGAGTACCCCACTATAGCTGAAGCGCTTCGATTGGTGAAGCTTCAACCTGGAACTTCGAGTAATAGAAGAGTTGTTTTTTATATTGGTGATCCGGCTTTAAAATTAGCTATTCCAAAACCTAAAGTTGTATTGACTGAAGTTAATGATACGCCAATTGACCAATTTACGGGTAGTTTTCAAGCTTTAAGTCTGATGAAAATAAAAGGACAAATTCAAGATCAAAATGATGTTTTATTATCTAATTATAATGGAGATTTAGCAGTTCAGATCTTTGATAAAGATATTAATAGGAGTACCTTAGGGAATAATGGTGTAGTCTCTCCGTCTCCCAGTGGTACAACAATAGAAGGGGTTTATTTTCCTCCTGGTCAAATAATTACGATGGATTTTACTACTTTAGGTGAGACTATTTTTAGAGGTAATGCTTCTGTTGTTAATGGGGGGTTTGAATTGAGTTTTGTGGTGCCTCAAGATATTAAAATTCCAGTCGGTAATGGAAAGATTAGCTTTTATGCAAAACGAAATACACCAGTTTTGGAAGATCAAACTGGATTTAATAGAGCTATCTTAGTTGGTGGTGTGAATACAAATGCTCCAGCTGATAATACACCCCCAATAGTTAGGTTGTATTTAAATGATGAAAGTTTTGTTTCAGGAGGTATTTCTAATTGTTCTCCTATTTTATTAGCCTTTTTAGAAGATGAAAATGGAATTAATACGGCGAGTGGGATTGGACATGATATTGTAGCAATTTTAGATGGAGATGAGGCAAATCCATATGTTTTAAATGATTATTATGAGACTGAAAATGATGATTTTACAAAAGGTAAAATTCGATATCAATTTAGAGATTTGTCGCCAGGAATGCACACTGTTGTTTTTAAAGCATGGGATGTCTATAATAATTTAGTTACTGCTGAAATTCAGTTTAACGCTGTTTGTGGTAGTGAGAATATTACTTTAGAAAGAGTACTTAATTATCCAAATCCATTTGTTAGTTATACCGAATTTTGGTTTACCCACAATAGACCTTTTGAGCCTTTAGATGTTCAAGTTCAAATATTAACCATTACAGGAAAACTAATCAAAACAATTAATCAACAAGTAATGACTAATGGTTTTTTGTGTAGAGATTTAAAATGGGATGGAAAAGATGATTTTGGTGATAAAATAGGTAAAGGAGTCTATGTGTATAAGTTAACTGTCCGTTCAACTTCTACAGGTAATTCGGCAGAAAAATACGAGAAACTTGTAATACTATAATAAAATATTATATTTGTCTAATTAATTTACAATAAGAATGAAGAAAATAGCAGTTTTGTTAACTATATTAGTAACGAGCCAATTTTTAAAAGCCCAAGAAAGAGTAATTACTACAGGAGTTCCCTTTTTATTGATAGCAGCCGATGCCAGATCTGCTGGTATGGGAGATATGGGAGTTGCGACCTCTACTGATGCTTTTTCTCAACAACACAATCCTGCCAAATATGCTTTCTCATTGGATAAGCAAGGTTTTTCATTAAGTTATACACCTTATTTAACTAGTATTGCAAACGATATTTCTTTAGGTCAAGTTACTTACTTTAATAGAATTAATGAAAGAAGTGCTTTTGCAGGATCTTTGCGTTTTTTTGGATTGGGAGATATTCAGTTGACGAATGCACAGGGAGAATTACAAAATACTGTTTCGCCTAATGAATTAGCTTTAGACGGATCTTATGCGTTAAAACTAAGTGAGCGTTTTTCTATGGCTGTAGGTGGAAGATTTATTCGTTCGAATTTAAAAATCGCTACTGAAGGAAATGATGCTACTGCTGCTACTACTTTTGCGGTTGATATTGCAGGTTATTACCAATCTGAAGAAATTGCTTACAATGATTTTAATGGAAGATGGAGAGCGGGGTTTAATTTTCAAAATTTAGGTCCAAAAATTAACTATGATAATGATAAATTAGAAGAGAATTCTAATTTTATTCCTTCTAATATGCGTTTAGGTGCTGGTTTTGATTTTATTTTTGATGAATATAATAAAGTAGCAGTTTCTGCAGAAATTACTAAATTGTTGGTGCCAACACCTCCAGCTAGAGTGCAAGCTTTAGATGCTAATAATGATGGGGATTTTGATGATGAAGGTGATATTTCTCAAGCTGATGCTGATACTGCTAATAGCAATGCTATAATTGATTATAGAAAAACAGGATGGGTTAGTGGAATTTTCAAATCTTTTGGAGACGCACCGGATGGGTTTAGTGAAGAATTAAAAGAGTTTACCTATGCTTTAGGTGCAGAATATGCTTATCAAGATTCATTTTCTTTGAGAACGGGTTATTTTCATGAAAGCGAAACTAAAGGAGCTAGAAAATATTTTACTTTAGGAGCAGGATTTAAATACAATGCTGTTAAAATTGATGTTTCTTATTTGTTCTCAGCATCAAAAGTTAGAAATCCATTAGAAAATACACTTCGATTTTCGCTATCATTTAATTTTGGCGATGGTTATGATGAATTATAATAATAATAAATAAAAAATTAAGTATCCAAATTCTATTCGAGTTTGGATTTTTTTTCCTTATATATGAAGCAAATTACATTTACAACTACATTCTCTGTTTATGATTCTTTAAAAGAACTTAAAGACCAAGATCAACAATTGATGCTACAGGCAATTGAAGCAAGAAAAAAAGCTTATGCTCCTTATTCTAAGTTTAGTGTTGGGACGGCTTTGTTATTAGAGAATGGTGAAATTATTTTAGGTTCTAATCAAGAAAATGCAGCATATCCTTCAGGATTATGTGCGGAAAGAGTAGCTATTTTTTATGCAGGGGCAAATTATCCCGACACGAAAGTTTTAAAACTATTCATATCTGCAACACCACAAGATAGAGAATTAGAAGAGCCTATTCCGCCATGTGGTTCTTGTAGGCAATCTATCGCTGAATACGAAATGAAGCAGGATGCTAATATTGAAATTTATTTTATGGGTTCCAAAGGGAAAGTGTATCATTCTAATTCATTAAAAAACTTATTACCTTTTTTATTTGAGAAAAAGCATCTATAACGATTTCGTTGATAAAAAATAACATATTCGTAATAAATAAAAGAAAATTGATAAGAATTAATTTTTTCAATAAGCTTCTATGTAGTATTTTTGCTTTTTGTAAAATTTTTCAAATTAAGTTTTTATCTTTTTTTGTAAAAAATCCAATTTAATTCATAAACAAATGAAACCAATAACAAAAGAAGTATACCTACAATGGTATGAAGATATGCAATTTTGGAGAAAGTTTGAAGATAAACTTGCTGCGCTTTACATTCAACAAAAAGTAAGAGGATTTCTACATTTATACAATGGACAAGAAGCGGTGTTAGCAGGTGCTTTACATGCCATGGATTTGTCTAAGGATAAAATGATTACAGCTTATCGTAATCACGTTCAGCCTATTGGTATGGGCGTTGACCCTAGAAAAGTTATGGCTGAGCTTTTAGGTAAAGCAACTGGAACTTCTCAAGGTTTAGGTGGTTCAATGCATATTTTTTCTAAAGAACATGGTTTTTATGGAGGTCACGGAATCGTAGGAGGTCAAATTCCTCTAGGTGCTGGTTTGGCTTTCGCTGATAAATATTTTGAAACAGGGGGTGTTACAATGACTTATTTTGGTGATGGTGCGGCTCGTCAAGGTTCTTTGCACGAAACGTTTAATATGGCTATGAATTGGAAATTACCAGTTGTTTTTATTGTTGAAAATAATGGTTATGCCATGGGTACTTCAGTGGAAAGAACTGCCAATCATACAGATATTTGGAAATTAGGTTTAGGATACGAAATGCCGTGTGGACCTGTTGATGGAATGAATCCTATCAAGGTTGCTGAAGCGATGCATGAAGCGATTGAAAGAGCAAGAAGAGGTGATGGTCCTACCTTTTTAGAAATGAAAACATATCGTTATAGAGGTCACTCAATGTCAGATGCGCAACATTATAGAACTAAAGAAGAAGTAGAAGAATACAAAAAGATTGACCCTATAACTCAAGTTTTAGATATTATTAAAGAAAATAATTATGCTACTGAAGCTGAAATTGAAGCAATTGATAACCGAGTAAGAGATTTGGTTAGTGAATGTGAGCAATTCGCAGAAGAGTCACCGTATCCAGACTTGAATGTAATGTATGATGTAGTATACGAACAAGAAAATTATCCATTTTTACCTCATAAATTATAAGCACTATGGCAACAGTAATAACAATGCCTCGTTTAAGCGATACAATGACAGAAGGAACCGTGGCAAAATGGCTTAAAAAAGTCGGTGATAAAATTGAAGAAGGAGATATTTTAGCTGAAATTGAAACTGATAAAGCTACTATGGAATTTGAGTCTTTTAATGCAGGAACTTTATTGCATATTGGTATTAATGAAGGAGAAACTGCTGCTGTTGATTCTCTTTTGGCGGTTATTGGTAATGAGGGTGAAGATATATCTAAGGTTTTAAATGCTACAAACGAATCAAAATCGGAAGTAGCATCAAATGATGTTGATAAAAAAGAAGAAGTTCCTGCTAAAACTACTGAATCTAAAGAAAGTGCTACATTGCCTGAAGGTGTAGTTGTAGTTACTATGCCAAGACTAAGTGATACTATGACGGAAGGAACAGTAGCTACTTGGCTGAAAAAAGTGGGCGATAAAATTGAAGAAGGAGACATTTTAGCTGAAATTGAAACGGATAAAGCTACCATGGAATTTGAATCTTTTAATTCAGGAACTTTATTACATATTGGAGTTCAAGAAGGAGAATCAGCACCAGTTGATAGCGTTTTAGCAATTCTTGGACCTGCTGGAACAGATGTTTCCGGAGTAGTTGCTAATCCTAAAGCTACTGATTCTAGTACTCCTAAAAAAGAAGAGGTTAAAGAGGAGTCTAAAACCACAACTGCTTCAGAAACTAAAACTGTACAAACTACTTCAACAACTTGGAATGGTAGAATTTTTGCGTCACCTTTAGCTAAAAAAATAGCAGAAGAAAAAGGAATTAATTTATCTGATGTTAAGGGTTCAGGAGAAAACGGTAGAATTGTGAAGTCAGATGTAGAAAACTTTACTCCAAGTGCAGCTCATTCATCTGTTAATGCAACTACTACTTCAGATGCTGTTAAAGAAGCTTCTAGTACAGTAGCTGCTGTAAAACCATTTGTGCCTGCTGGAGAAGTGTACCAAGAAGAAGTTAAAAATTCGCAAATGCGTAAAGTCATCGCGAAGAGATTAGCAGAATCTAAGTTTACAGCACCGCATTATTATTTAACTATCGAGTTAGATATGGATAATGCAATTGCTTCACGTGAAATGATTAATCGTATTCCCGATACAAAAGTATCTTTTAATGATATGGTCATTAAAGCAAGTGCTATGGCATTAAAGAAACATCCTCAAGTAAATTCTCAATGGAAAGAAGATGCTATGATTTTAAATCACCATGTGAACATTGGTGTTGCTGTAGCTGTTGAGGATGGTTTGGTAGTTCCAGTATTGAAATTTACGGATCAAATGACATTGACTCAAATTGGTGCCAATGTAAAAGATATGGCAGGAAGAGCACGTGTGAAAAAAATTCAACCAGCTGAAATGGAAGGAAGTACTTTTACTATTTCTAATTTAGGTATGTTTGGTATTCAGTCTTTTACATCAATTATTAATCAACCTAATTCAGCGATTTTATCTGTTGGAGCTATTGTAGAAAAACCAGTAGTTAAAAATGGTCAAATTGTTGTTGGAAATACCATGACAGTTACGCTAGCATGTGATCATAGAACTGTTGATGGAGCAACAGGAGCTCAATTCTTACAAACGTTTAAAGCGTTTATGGAAAATCCTGTGACTATGTTAGCTTAATTAAGTTAGTAAAATTTATAATCCATATAGAAAAGGCACTAAAAATTTTAGTGCCTTTTTATTTTTAAAATTATGATAAGTTGTCTAACTAACACATCATCAAGAGTTCCGAATTTATCTTTGTAGTATTAAATACTACTATTATGAAAAAAACACTTTTTATTTGGATTCTTAAATTAGTTGCTGTTATCATTTTATTGCAAACTTTATATTTCAAATTTTCGGCTGCTCCAGAAAGTGTCTATATTTTCTCAACCTTAAACGCGGAACCTTTTGGAAGAATTGCATCAGGAATTATTGAACTCATTGCTTCTGTTTTAATCTTAATACCAAGAGCCACTTTTTTAGGAGCAGTTTTAGGTGCATTAACCATGTTTGGAGCTATTCTTTCTCATTTAACTCTTTTAGGTATTGAAGTGCAAAATGATGGAGGAACTTTATTTGTTTTAGCAGTACTTACATTTATAGCTTGTTTATTACTCGTTTATTTTTACAAAAATGACTTTGTTAAGCTACGACAATTTCGAATATAATTTTTTCAATTCTTATACTTTAAAATCCTAGTTTTAATGGGATTTTCTTATTTTTACGAAAATAAAAATAAGAATGAAAAAAATATGCTTTTTTATAAGCTTAGCGTTATTAGCTTGTAATGGTACGAAGTCAGTAGTTTCTAGTGAATCTAATAATATTTCTGAAAGCACAGCAGTTAGTACAACATATGTTGCAAATCAAGAAGAAGTATCTAAAACGCTACAGTTTTTAACATCAGATGATTTAGAAGGACGTAATACAGGAAGTGCTGGAATTGAAAAAGCGAGTTATTTTCTAGAGGGTGTCTTTAAAAAAAATGGAGTGCAACCTTATTTTAAAACCTACAGAGATACATTGAGTAACTACGATTTGCCAGCATATAACATCGTGGGTTACATTGAAGGGAATGATCCAAAATTAAAGAATGAATTTGTAGTAATTGGAGCACATTATGACCATATTGGAAGAATACAAGCAGTAAATGGAGATGATATTGGAAATGGAGCCAATGATAATGCTTCTGGAACAACTGCTGTAACTGAAGTTGTAAAGTATTTTGCCAAACATAAAACGAATAAAAGAAGTATTATTTTTGCTTTCTTTTCTGCAGAAGAAAAAGGGCTATTAGGATCCAAACATTTAGCAAAAAAATTAAAAGAACAAAATATAGACCTTTATTTTATGTTCAATTATGAAATGATTGGCGTTAAAATGAATAGAGAGGATATGTTGCTGTACTTGACAGGTTTTGGTAAAAGCAACATGGCAAAAAAGATGAATGAATATGCGGGAGAAAATTTAATTGGCTATATCCCAGCTGAAACTCAATATCAGTTATTTAGAGCTTCAGACAATTATCCTTTTTATACCGAATTTGAAATACCAGCTCAAACGGTATCTACCTTTGATTTTGAAAATTTTCAATTTTATCACCAGCCAGACGATGAATTTGAGTTGATGGATACAGCACATATGACGAATGTGATTAATAAAACCATTCCTGTACTAGAAAAAATGATGAATGCTGCTACTAAAGAAATTCAAATGAACAAATAATGAAGAAAGTTATCATTACGGGAACATCACGTGGAATTGGATATGAAATGGCTTTGCAATTCGCTCAGAATGGTCACCAAGTTCTAGCGGTTTCTAGAAAAACACCTAAAGCATTACTTGAAAATCAAAATATAACTTGTTTAAGTATCGATATTGCAAATGAAGGTGAATTACTTCAAGTTAAAGCATTTGTGGAGCATTCCTGGAATAATCAAGTGGATATTCTAATCCATAATGCAGGATTGTTAATTGGTAAGCCTTTTACAGAATTAACATCAGAGGATTTTGAACAAGTTTACAAAGTAAATGTTTTTGCTGTAGCGGCCTTGACTCGTATTTGTATTCCTTATTTAACGAAAGGGAGTCATGTAGTTACGATTAGTTCTATGGGCGGTATTCAAGGTAGTATGAAGTTTCCAAGTTTAGCGGCTTACAGTTCAAGTAAAGGTGCTGTAATTACACTTTCTGAATTGTTAGCGGAAGAATATAAAGAGAAAGGTATTGCTTTTAATGTTTTGGCTTTAGGAGCAGTAAATACAGAAATGCTACAAGAGGCTTTCCCAGGTTATCAAGCACCGCTTTCTGCAAAAGAAATGGCAGATTATATTCATAATTTTGCCCTAACGGGAAATAAATACTATAACGGAAAAGTATTGCAAGTTTCATCTACAACGCCTTAAAAATTGAGCGACGTTTTACAAAAATATTTACCAGAATATGCAGTTCAACCTTGTTTTGAGTTAATCAAAAACAATCACGTTCATTTAAAAATTGTAAATGAACGAGTTACTCGTCATGGTGATTATAGAAAAGATACGAATGGCTATCATCAAATTACAGTGAATGCCAGTCTGAATAAATACCGCTTTTTGATTACTCTAATTCATGAAATTGCGCATTTAGTTGCCTTTGAAAAATATGGAAGGTATATTAAACCACATGGAGATGAGTGGAAACTCACTTTTAGACAGTTAATGTTGCCTTATATTCGACCTGAGATTTTCCCAAATCAATTATTGCCATTGTTGGCGCGTCATTTTAAAAACCCGAAAGCAAGTAGCGATACTGATGCTACTTTATCATTGGCATTAAAACAATATGATGCAAATGAAACAGATAAGAATTATATTTTTGAAATTCCTTATGGTGCTTACTTTAGAATTCATAATGGTCGTGTTTTTAAAAAAATTGCACTGCGAGTAAAACGGTATGAATGTATAGAACTACAAACTGGAAGAATTTTTTTGTTTCAACCCAATGCAGAAGTGGAATTGGTTACCAATTAACACTATAAATGAAGCTAAAGTTTTGATTTTACTATTTTAATTTCAATTTTTGCAAGAATTTATTTAATTACTATGTTGCTATTTTTTAGCATTATATTTTTAAGTATATTTAAAGTTATAAAAAGAACCCTTTTTAGGTATATATGAAAAACAACAATTATTACGCAATAATAATGGCTGGTGGTGTAGGTTCACGTTTTTGGCCAGTAAGTACAACCGATTTTCCAAAGCAATTTCACGACATGCTAGGTACTGGCGAAACCTTAATTCAAAAAACTTTTTCGAGATTAAGTAAACTTATTCCCGTTGAAAATATTTTGGTTTTAACCAATGAAAAATACAATGATTTAGTTTTAGAACAATTGCCCACCATACAACCCGAACAAGTTGTTTTAGAGCCAGCAATGCGAAATACAGCGCCTTGTATTTTATATGCTTCTATGAAAATTAAGAAGGAAAATCCAAATGCTTTACTTATTGTAGCTCCTTCTGATCATTGGATTGAAAATGAAACCGCTTTTATACAAAATGTGAAGCAATCTTTTGATTATTGTGAAACAAATAATGCACTGATGACGCTTGGAATTCAACCTACATTTCCTAACACAGGTTTTGGTTATATAGAATTTGATAAAACAAGTGCAACGTCCGTTAAAAAAGTCTCTCAGTTTAGAGAAAAACCAGATTATGAAACCGCTAAAGCATTTTTAGCAGCTGGAAACTTTTTGTGGAATGGAGGTATTTTTATATGGAGTGTTTCGTCAATTATCGAAGCTTTTGAGAAATTTCAACCCGAGATGAATGCACTATTTTTGTCGGGATTTGAAAGTTATAATACGGCAAACGAAAAAGAATTCATTACACAGAATTATGCTTTAGCAGAGAATATTTCAATAGATTATGCCATCTTAGAAAAAGCCTCTAATGTCTATGTCTTGCCAGCCACTTTCGATTGGAATGATTTAGGAACTTGGGGTTCGTTACATGAAAAATTAGAAAAAGACGAGAATAACAATGCGGTTGTAAATGCAACTGTGGTTTTGGAAAATGCATCAAATAATATAATTCGCGCTGAAGGGAAAAAATTAGTGGTTATTGACGGTTTAGATGATTATATCATTGTGGATAAAAACGATACTTTGTTAATTTATCCAAAAAGCAAAGAACAAGAAATAAAAGGCATTGTAAGTAAACTGCAATAAAATAAATATGGAAAATAATACGCCGTTAAATTTTTCAGAAATAGTAAAGCAAATCAAACAATTTGTAGTTGGTATTTTTGATATCTCAAGAGATTCCGATAAAACCAATACCATTGATGATATCAAGGCAGGAATTTACATGAAAGGCGCTACTGCTTGGGTGCTTATTTTCTCAATTTTGATTGCTTCGGTAGGTTTAAATACAAGTTCTACAGCTGTGGTTATTGGAGCCATGTTGATTTCCCCTTTAATGGGACCCATTTTAGGTATTGGTCTTTCCTTAGGAATTAACAATATAGATTTGTTGAAAAAGGCATTGAACAATTTTGCCGTCATGGTAATTTTAAGTTTGCTTACTTCTTTTTTGTTTTTCAGTATTCCTATTTTCCAAAATGAAACCCAAGAATTAATTGCACGAACTTTCCCGGATGTACGTGATGTAATAATTGCGCTTTCTGGTGGTTTGTCATTAATTGTGGCAATTAGTCAACGCAATAAATTATTTAATGCTATAGCAGGTGTAGCTATTGCCACTGCCTTAATGCCCCCTTTGTGTACGGCAGGTTATGGTTTGGCTACGGGGAAATGGAATTTTTTCGGAGGTGCTTTATTCTTGTTTACAATTAATACTATTTTTATTGCTTCTGCCACCTTTGTTGTTGTTCGGTTTTTAAAATTCCCTTATGAAGAATACGCTAATTCAAAACGTAGAAAATTACTCTCAAGAGTAATCTCTTTAATGGCTTTAGCGATTCTTGTTCCCAGTGTATATATGTTTTATCAGCTGTATAAGCAATCTGATTTTGATCAGAAAGTAGATGCCTTAATTGAAGAGCTAAAGACCGAAAAAGGAGTGCTGATTCTAGATGTGAAAAAAGATTATTCAAAAAGACAAATCAATTTTGCAGTCATTGGCAAAAGTTTGTCAGAAAAGGAAGTAAAAGAATTTGAACAAAAAATGACGCAGTTAGGATATGCTAATTGTGAATTTAAGGTTTTTCAAGACAATGGTAGTATCGAGACCATGACGAAAATGAAAGATATTGAGCAATCCTTTTTGTCGAACCAACAATTATTGGTTAAAAAAGATGCCGATTTACTAGATAAAGACCGACAAATTTTTGATTTGAAAAACCAATTGACTGCTAAAAAAGCAACTATTATGTCTTTTGATCAAATTACAAAAGAGATGAAAGCTTTAGATGCTACTATAGAAGAAGTTAGTTATGCAGAAAAATTGGTGACCAACTTTAGTAAAGTTGATACGATTCCTACTTTTGAAATTAAATGGAATACTAAAGTAGGTACCAAAACTAAAGCTGAAACCGCTCAAAAATTAGAGAATTGGTTAAAAACTAAATTGAAAATCAAAAAAATGGAAGTTAAAGTCGATTAATTACATATCGTCTTCCAAATACATTCTTCTTACTTTTTTGAATAATTCTGATGAATATACAAAATCAGTTACTGCTTCATTATCTGTTTTGAAAATCTCTTTGTTAGAGCCTTCCCATTCTAAGAGACCGTTTTTTAAGAAGACAATTTTATCACCAATTTCCATTACCGAGTTCATATCATGTGTATTGATAATAGTTGTAATGTCATACTCTTCTGTAATCTCTTTAATTAAATTGTCAATTACAATGGCCGTTTTTGGATCTAAACCTGAATTGGGTTCGTCACAAAATAAATACTTTGGATTGTTCACAATAGCTCTTGCAATAGCTACCCTTTTTTGCATTCCACCCGAAATTTCCGAAGGTTTTTTCGTATTGGCATTAATTAATTTCACGCGATCAATTACAAAATTGACACGTTCTTTTATTTCTGCAGCTGTTTTTTTGGTAAACATTTTTAAAGGGAAACCAATATTTTCCTCAACCGTCATACTGTCAAATAGCGCACTTCCTTGAAATACCATGCCTATCTCTGTACGAAGTTCTCGTTTCTCATCGTCTGTTAAATTCGAATAAACACGACCATCAAATTCAATCGTTCCCGCTTCTGGAGTATGAATGCCTAATAACGATTTTAAAAACACTGTTTTTCCTGAACCACTTTGCCCAATAATCAAGTTGGTCTTTCCAGAATCGAAAGTAGTTGTAATTCCTTTTAGTACTTTTTGATCTCCAAAAGTCTTCTCTAAATTCTTTACTTCTATCATGAGCTTAAAAGGAGTTGTGTTAAAATATAGTTCATTAAAATGATAACCACTGAAGTCCAAACAAAGGCTACGGTACTAGCTTTCCCTACTTCAAGCGCTCCACCTTTCATGTAAAAGCCGTGAAACGAAGGTATAGTAGCTAATATTAAGGCAAAAACTATCGTTTTTATAAAAGCATAGGTAATGTGAAAAGGATTAAAAAAAGAACGTATCCCCAAAACGTAAGTCTCTGTTGTTGATAGATCAGAAAAAACAAGTGACAACCACCCTCCTATCAGCGACAAGGCCATCGAGAATATAACTAATATCGGAAAAAACAATAATGATTGCAAAAGCTAGGGCAACTTCTAAGAAAAAAGCAGAAGAAAAGG
>PKDY01000010.1 GCA_002862755.1 Flavobacteriaceae bacterium
TGAAACTATAGTAGTTAACCCATTACCAACTTTAACTAGTTTAACTGGAAATGGTCCTATTTGTGAAGGCGATGATGCTATATTTACTATTGTAGGAACACCAAGTGCAACGGTAAGTTATTCTTTAGACGGAGGAACAACTACTCAAACTGTTGTTTTAGATGCATCAGGAAACAGACAAGTAATTGTTACAGCAGCAGCAGTTGCTCAAACTATAGATGTAAGCCAAATTGCAATTGGAAGTTGTGTAACACCATTAACAGCTACAGAGACTATAGTTGTTAATCCATTACCAAGTGTAACAAGTGTAACAGGAAACAGCCCTATTTGTTATGGTCAAACTGCTATTTTTGATATCGTAGGAACACAAAATGCTACTGTAAGTTATACATTAAATGGAGGAACAACCCAAACGGTAGTTTTAGATGCATCAGGAAATGGACAAGTAGTACTAGTTTCAGCAACGGTGAATCAAACTATAAATTTAACTCAAATTGCTAATGGAGGTTGTATAACACCATTGACAGATACAGAAACTATAGTGGTTAATCCATTACCAACAGTTACAAGTTTAAATGGGAATGGTCCAATTTGTTATGGTCAAGATGCAGTATTTACCATTACAGGTACTGCAGGAGCTCAAGTAACCTATGCTTTAAACTCTATTTCTAATACAGTTACAATACCAGCATCTGGATCTGCTACTGTTACTGCGCTAGGTGCTACGGTTAATCAAACCATAACACTTTCGCAAATAGCATATACCACAACGATAACATGTAGTGCAAATTTGAATAATACAGCTACAGTTTCTATTATTGCTTTACCTACCGCTAGTATAGATGCGCAAAGTAATACGGTTTGTAATAATAGAAATACAACGTTATTATTTAATGGAACACCAAATGCTACTGTAACTTTTACAAATGGTACAGCTAATTATACCGTTACATTAAACGCATCAGGAAATGCAACTTATACTACACCAAACTTAACAGCTGATACAACCTATACTATTACGAATGTTGCTACAGGTACAACACCATCTTGTTCTCAAAGTGTTACAGATTTTGAGACCATAACAATTACACCAACACCTACAGCTACAGTTACTTATACTAATACAATATGTGCAGGAACTGCAACTGATTTCGTAATTACTTTGAATAACACTACCACTTATGTATGGAACGCAACGATAACAAATATTGATAATACTACGTATGTTCAAAGTGGGAATGAAACTGATAATATTAATCAAATTGTGAACCTTCAAAATGTATTGAATGTAGGATATATCACCATGCAAATTACTCCAACTTTAAGTGGTAGTAGTGGAAGTACTTGTAATGGCGAATCTACAGAATATGTGGTTACCGTTACACCAGTGCCAGTTATTACTGACATAGCCATTGAAAATACAACAGTTTGTTCAGGCGAAGCGATTCATTTGGAAGTTTCGGGTAATTTAACCAATGTTAATTACAATTGGACAGCTATATTAAACGGTGTAGTTATTGCTTCAGGAAACACTACTGGTACTACCACAAGCGATATTGATATGGTAGTTGAAGTATCTGATATGAATCAATCAGGAGACTTATATTTTGAAATTACTCCAGTTTTAGGAAGTTGTACAGGTCAGATGGAAACTAGTGATGTTATCACAGTTAATCCAATACCTGGAGCTGTGGTGTCTTCTCCAGATGCGAATATGTGTAGCGGAGAATCAGTAGCTGATGTTATTGATATTCAAATTGGTACGCCAACATTAACTGGTACTACTGTAGAATGGGTGGTTCAGAGTGTAACGGGTGTTGATGGAGCAAATAGTGGTTCGTCTAGTACTGCGCCATTTGAAATACCAGATGTTTTAACTACTACAAGTAATGCACAAGGAGTAGTTGTGTATCGTGTTTGGAGCATTTCCTCAACAGGTTGTAGAGGAGCATATACCGATTTTACAATTTATGTTAATCCGTTACCAGAGCCAATATTAGAAGATGGTTCAATATGTATTGAATTAGCAACTGGTGCAGTTTTTCAAAGTCACTTATTAGATTCGGGTATTGCTAATACATCAGACTACCAATTTACATGGTATTTTAATGGAAATGTTATTTCTGGTGCAACTCAAAGTACTTATGAAGCGGAAGTAGCTGGAGATTACTACGTTTTGGTACAAAATACAATTACGAATTGTGAAAATATTTCAAATATTGTAACCGTTACAGAAATTAACAATGCAACTGACTTTACTTACACCATAACGGATGCGTTTTCAGATAATGCAACCGTTAGTATAACAGTTATTGATGGAAATGGAAATTATTCATATCAATTAGATGATCAAAATTTACAATCTTCAAATGTGTTTACTGGTATTAGTTCTGGTACACATCAATTAACCGTTGTAGATGAAAAAGGATGTACTTATTTAACGAAAGAAATTTTTATAATTGATTACCCTAAGTTCTTTACTCCTAATGGAGATGGTTATAATGATTATTGGAACATTTTCACTTTAAGAGATCAGCCTAATGCTAAAATTTATATTTTTGATCGTTATGGAAAATTAATTAAGGAAATAAGTCCATTAGGTACAGGTTGGGATGGAACATTTAATTCTAAAGATTTACCATCAACAGATTATTGGTTTACTGTAGAATATGAAGAGAATCAACAACAAAAAGTTTTCAAAGCACACTTTTCTTTGAAACGTTAAGATTATAAATTAAGCTCAAAATAAAAAGCCTCACATTTGTGAGGCTTTTATTATTTTATTAAGAAGCTTATTATTTGTTATAAGTATTCAAAGCTTCTTTTAATATTTGAACCGATTTAATTAAATCCTCTTTTTTCAAAACATAAGCAATACGTACTTCATCTAAACCAACTTTTGGACTTGAATAAAATCCAGAAGCAGGAGCTACCATTACTGTTTCGCCATTTAAATCATATTTTTCAAGGAGCCATTGTGCAAAATCATTCGTATCATCTACAGGTAGTTTTGCAATACAATAAAAAGCTCCTTTTGGAACAGCTACCATTACTCCTTCAATTTTATTCAATTCATTTACTAATATATCTCTTCTTTCTTTATATTCTATGATGACTTCATCGAAATAACTTTGAGGCGTTTCTAATGCTGCTTCACTTGCGATTTGAGCATATGTTGGTGGACTTAATCTCGCTTGAGCAAATTTCATAGCCGTAGCCATTACTTCCTTATTTTTTGAAACGATACATCCAATCCTTGCACCACACATACTGAAACGTTTTGAAACAGAATCTATCATGATGGCATTATTCTCCAATCCTTCTACATTCATAATAGAATGGTGTTTATATCCATCATAAGTAAATTCTCTGTAAACTTCATCCGCAATTAAAAATAAATCATGCTTTTTAACTATTGCCGCTAACTGATTTATCTCATCCTGTGAATATAAATAACCAGTAGGATTACCTGGGTTACAAATTAAAATGGCCTTGGTTTTAGGAGTGATTAATTTTTCAAAATCTTCAATTGGTGGTAAAGCAAAACCACTTTCAATACTGGAAATCACAGGAACTACTTTAACACCAGAAGCTACTGCAAAACCATTATAATTAGCATAAAAAGGCTCAGGAATGATTATTTCATCATTTGTATCCATTGTACTTCCTAAAGCAAACAATAAGGCTTCAGATCCACCCGTTGTTATAATAATGTCTTCTTTGTTTATGGGTAAATCTTGTTTTTTGTAGTAATTTGAAAGTTTCTCTCTATAACTATCAAAACCAGCAGAATGACTGTATTCTAAAACTTTAATATCTGCATTTTTTACTGCGTTTAAGGCTACTTCAGGTGTTTTTATGTCAGGTTGACCAATGTTTAAATGGTATACTTTATGCCCCTTTTTTTTAGCTATTTCAGCATAAGGAACTAATTTTCTAATAGGCGATTCGGGCATTTGAGAACCTTTTTGCGATATTTTTGGCATAGTTTTTAATTTTTGATATGCAAAATTGCAATTTTTTATCGAATTATTAAATTCTTTTATTTTTTAAAATGTTAAATATTATTATAGTAGGAAATAATTTCCTAAATTTATTTAAAACCTTTTCTTATGTTTAGAAAATTACTTAATCTATTATTAATCTATTTTATTGCAAGTTATTTGCCTTGTCAAGGTCAAAACAAATGGAAATCTTCTAAGGATAAGATTGCAATTCCTTTTGAATTGACTCATAATTTAATTATTGTAAATGTTAAAATTAATAATGTTAAATTAAATATGCTTCTTGATACAGGCTCTGATAAAAATTTACTATTTAGTTTTCCAGAAAACGATTCAATTGTTTTTTATGAAACTAGAAAAGTGAAAATTAATGGATTAGGAAAAGGAGAGTCATTAGAAGCTTATGTTTCTAATAATAATCATATGGAGGTAAAAGGATATTCTGATGATAAATTTCAGATTTTATTAATTACAGAGCAAAATATTAATTTAGTTAATAAATTAGGATTACCGATTAATGGTATTATCGGAGCCAGTTTTTTTCAAGATTATTTAGTTGAAATAAATTATCAAAAAAAGAAAATATATCTTCACAAAGATTCAAAAAAAATTCTTTCTAGGAAAGCTTCCAAATATATTGAAAAAGAAGTGATAATTGTAGGTGATAAGCCGTATTTTGATGTTTTTGCAAAAGTAAATAATAGTGTTGAAAAGAAATATAGATTATTAGTTGATACAGGTTTAGGGGATGGTTTATGGTTGTTTGAAAATGATACTATAAAATGTAGTAAAGTATTTATAAAAGATGTTTTAGGAAGAGGTTTAGGTGGTGATATTGAAGGAAAAAAAGCTAGAGTTGAAGCTTTGGATTTAAATGGTTTTATTCTTAATGAGGCACTAGTTGCTTATCCTGATAGTATAGCATTTAATCAATTGGATATCACTAAAGGAAGAAATGGATCGCTTGGGGGACAAATAATGAAAAGATTTAATTGGTTCTTGGATTATAATAATAAGAAATTCTACTTTAAAAAAAATAAATATTTTGATGAACCTTTTAATTACAATATGTCAGGTATTGAGGTTCAGCATACAGGGTTAACTTGGGTTCCTGAAAAAGTAGGAATAAGTAACGAAAATTCAAGTTATGCTAATTCTTTAAAGAATTCTTCTTCTTCAAGAAACACTTTAATTTTTGATGAACATACTGAAATTAAGTATAATTATAAGTTAAAACCTATTTTTGAAATATATGCGATACGACCAGAATCTCCTGCAGCTGCAGCGGGTTTAAAAGTTGGCGATATTATTCATTCAATAAACGGTAAAAAAGCATTCGATTATACGATTCAAAAAATAACCGACTTGTTTCAGTCTGAAGAAGGTAAAGTAATAAAGATTGAAGTACAAAGAAATGGGCAACTAATTGATTTTAAATTTAAACTTCAAAAAATAATATAAAAAAAAGTCTCAAATAGAGACTTTTTTTTACTTAACGATTACTGTTCCTTTTATTCGTAAGGGAACTACACCATTTAATTTATTTACAGCATTACTTTCAACTGTTATAGTTTTACTTATAGGACCAGGATTCATATTGTATTTAACAATAATTTTATCTGATTTACCAGGCATAATTGGTTCTGATGGTTTAGTAGGAACAGTACAACCACAACTCGACTTTACATCAGTTATTATTAATGGTGCATTGCCCGTGTTCGTAAATTCAAATACGCGAATACCATCATCTTCTCCTTTAACCACTTCACCATAATTTATCGTTTCTTGTTTAAATTCAATTTTAGGACCATCTTGACCATATGAAATGAAACTGATTAACATAAACGTTAAAAATCCGAATAATTTTTTCATTATATTTAATATTAATGATTTATGTAAAAATAATTGTTTTCTTGCAAAGAACAAATAAAATACCTTTTTTTATTTTGGCTGATATCGTTACTTTTGCAAACAGTTAATTACAAAAACAATACCAAACTCAAAATTAACTTAGTTAACTTAAATTTTTTAAAGTTTTTTATAGTTCTTTTAGACTTTGGTTTAATATTATGACGAAATAGTATTAGAAATTTTGAATTTGTAATAAATATTTTTAAATAGAAAAAATTAAAAACGATATAAAATAGTACAATAATGGCAATTCCAGCACAGTTTAATCCAAAAGAGGTAGAGAAAAAATGGTATGATTACTGGATGAAAAATAATTATTTTCATTCTACACCAGATCATAGAGAACCATATACCATTGTAATTCCTCCACCAAACGTCACAGGAGTATTACACATGGGACACATGTTGAACAATACTATTCAAGATGTATTAATTCGTCGTGCTCGTTTAAAAGGGTTTAATGCTTGCTGGGTTCCAGGTACCGATCATGCTTCTATTGCTACAGAAGCAAAAGTTGTTGCTAAATTAAAATCTGAAGGAATAAATAAATCAGATTTAACTCGAGAAGAATTTTTAAAGCATGCTTACGATTGGACCGATAAATATGGTGGTACAATACTTGAACAATTAAAACAATTAGGTTGTTCTTGTGATTGGGATAGAACTAAATTTACAATGGATGAGGATATGAGTGCCTCAGTAATTAAGTCTTTTGTTGATTTATATAATAAAGATTTGATTTACAGAGGATTTCGTATGGTAAATTGGGATCCTGAGGCTAAAACTACATTATCTGATGAAGAAGTGATTTATGAAGAAAGACAAGGTAAATTGTATCATTTAAGTTATCAAATTGAAGGGAGCAATGAATATGTAACTATAGCAACTACACGTCCTGAAACTATTTTAGGAGATACCGCAATTTGTATCCATCCAAATGACGAACGTTATTTCCATTTAAAAGGAAAAAAAGCAATCGTTCCTATTTGTAACCGAGTAATACCAATCATTTTCGACGAATATGTGGATATGGAATTTGGTACAGGATGCTTAAAAGTAACTCCTGCGCATGATGTAAATGATAAGACATTAGGAGAAAAACATGGCTTAGAAATTATCGATATTTTTAATGAAGATGCTACTTTAAACTCTTTTGGTTTACATTATGAAGGAAAAGACCGTTTTGTTGTTCGTACAGAAATTGAAAAAGAATTAGCAGCTACAGGAGCTTTAGTAAAAGTAGAAAATCACATTAACAATGTAGGTACTTCAGAGAGAACCAAAGCAGTAATTGAGCCAAGATTGTCAGATCAATGGTTTTTAAAAATGGATGAATTAGTAAAACCAGCTATTAAAGCGGTACTAGAGTCTGATGAAATCAAATTGCACCCGTCTCGTTTTAATAATACGTACCGCCATTGGTTAGAAAATATAAGAGATTGGAATATTTCACGTCAATTATGGTGGGGACAACAAATACCTGCCTATTATTATGGGGATGGAAAAGAAGATTTTGTAGTTGCAGAAAATAGTGATGATGCTTTACAATTGGCACAAAAGAAAACAGGTAATTTAGCATTAACAAAATCAGATTTAAAACAAGATCCAGACGCTTTGGATACTTGGTTTTCTTCTTGGTTATGGCCCATTTCTGTTTTTGGTGGAATGTTAGATCCAGAAAATGAAGAGTTTAAATATTATTATCCTACTAATGATTTAGTTACTGGTCCCGATATTTTATTCTTTTGGGTAGCTCGAATGATTTTTGCAGGATATGAATATACGGGTAAAAAACCATTTTCTAATGTATATTTAACGGGATTAGTTAGAGACAAACAAGGACGTAAAATGTCTAAGTCATTAGGAAATTCTCCTGAACCTCTAGGGTTAATAGAAGCTTTTGGAGCTGATGGAGTAAGAGTTGGATTATTGTTAAGTTCTTCTGCTGGAAATGACATTTTATTTGATGAAGAATTATGTAATCAAGGAAAAGGGTTCGCAAATAAAATTTGGAATGCATTTCGATTAATTGATGGATGGGAAGTTGCTGAAGTTGAGCAACCAGAATCTTCAAAAGTAGCTATTGATTGGTATGAAGCCAAGTTGCAAAAAGCATTGGTAGAAATTGAGGACAATTTCGATAAATACCGTATTTCGGATGCACTAATGACCATTTATAAATTAGTTTGGGATGATTTTTGTTCTTGGTTTTTAGAAATGATAAAGCCAGGGTATCAACAACCAATTGATACTATAACTTTCAATAAAGCCATTGAAATGTTTGAAGCTAATTTGAAATTGCTACATCCATTTATGCCTTTTTTAACAGAGGAATTATGGCAGCATATTGCTAAAAGATCTCCAGAAGATGCTCTAATTATTGCAAAATGGCCAGAGATTAAAGCTTATAATGAAGAATTACTAACTAGTTTCGAATTTACAGCTGATGTAATCTCTGGTATTAGAACCATTCGTAAAGATAAAAATATACCTTTTAAAGAAACAATAGACTTAAAGGTGCTTAATAATGAAAAAGTAACAACCTATTTTGATACCATCATAATGAAGTTAGGGAATGTGGCTGATTTAAGTTATGTTGCAGAACAAGTAAATGGAGCTCTATCGTATCGTGTAAAATCTAATGAATACTTCATACCGGTTGGTGGAAATGTTGATTTAGATGCCGAAATAAATAAACTTGAAGAGGAGTTAAAGTATATGCAAGGTTTCTTGAAAAGTGTTCAGGTGAAATTGTCAAATGAAAAATTTGTTGCCAATGCTAAACCTGAAATTGTAGAAAGTGAGCGTAAAAAAGAAGCAGATGCTTTAGCTAAAATTAATACTTTGGAACAGAGCTTGATTAACCTAAAATAAATTGTTTTAGAATTATATTTTGAACCTCGCTTAATAGCGAGGTTTTTCTTTTTATCGATGATTTGTGCATTTTGTCGATATTTCTAATCATAAAACCAAGGGTACATTTATTTTAATTATATTAGCAATAACTTAACGAATTATTAATATCTTATGAAAAAAATTACTTTATGGTTTTTATTTTTACTAACTTTTTGGAATGTAAATTCCCAAACTTTAGTAATTGGAACCGCTACAACCTCTACATCAAGTACTGGAAGTGATCCAATTGATGGTTATTTCAATGCTTTTAGATATCAAGTGGTATATACAGCCGCAGAATTAAGCGCATCATTAACTCCAAATGATGAAATAACGGCATTAGGATTTTCAATTCTTGCTGATTATGCAGGAGGAGATTTATTGGGTTATACCATAAAAATGGGACATACCTCAGCTACAAATTCAGCTACTCATAACGTTGATGCAACACAAGTTGTTAAAAATGCGTTCAATTATAACCCAACAGTTACAGCAGCTGGAGTATTCGATATGATAAATTTTGATACTAATTTTGTTTGGAACGGAATTGATAATATTGTTGTTGAAATCTGTTCAGATGGACCTAATGCATATGTAGGTCCGTATGGTCAAGTTAGGGCAGCTACTTCTGTGACAAATGGATCAAGATATTATAGAGTTGATGGAGGAACAGCTTGTGGTGTGAATACAGGAACAACAAATAGTAATAGACCGAATATTCAATTCAATTATATTGATGGAGTTGCACCTAGTTGTATTGCGCCTAATGCTTTAAACGTTTCGGGTGTTACATCATCTACTGCCAATTTAAATTGGACTGAAAATGGAACAGCTACAGTTTGGAATGTAGAATTTGGTTTATCTGGGTTTACTTTAGGGTCTGGTACAACTAATACAGGGGTTTTAAACGGTCATACCATTACTGGATTGACTCCAAACACGAATTATCAGTTTTATGTTCAATCTGATTGTGGTAGTTCTCAAAGTTCATGGAGTGGACCTTATGCATTCCGTACAGGATGTGTTGCTTTTGCTGTGCCATTTACTGAAACGTTTAATTCGGACTCAACTACAGAAGCTTGTTGGACAGTCTTAAACGTAAATGCTGATGCGGATACTTGGTTATTAAATACTACTGGTTACACATATGAAGGTGATCAATCTGCAAGTATATATACAGATTTTAACTCAGGAGCAAATAACGATTGGTTAATATCTCCTGCCATTACTTTAACTGGTAATCAAAGATTAAAATTTTATTATAGAGTTAGGTCTACAACGGAACCTAATGATTTTGAATTATTATTATCAACTACAGATAATAATCCTGCTAGTTTTACAAATGTTTTAATTCCAAATACAAGTTATAGTAATACTACTTATCAAGAAGTAAAAATTGATTTATCCGCTTATACTGGTGATGTTTATTTAGCTTGGCATGTTCCAAATGGTGGTTTAGATGGATATTATTTGTATGTGGATAATGTAATTGTAGAAGATATACCTCCTTGTGTGGAACCTGAGATGTTAGTAGCCTCTAATATTACTTCTAATTCTGTCGATGTATCATGGAATGATCCTTCAGGTGTTCAATTTGATTATGAGTATGTTGTACAAGCTCAAGGAACTGGTGAACCAACAGCTTCAGGTACCTATGTGGGAGATGTAATGTTCTCTGAAAGTTCATTAACACCAGATACTGCTTACGAAGTATGGGTTCGTGCTTATTGCTCTCCAACAGATCAAAGTATTTGGGTAGGACCATTAAATTTTAGAACATTATGTGTAAGTACTACAGATTTTGTACAAGACTTTGAAGCAACAACTGGAAGTACATTTCCATCTTGTTGGGCTAAAGTTGGTGCAGCAGGAAGTGCTTACCCTCAAGGAAGTACAGGTATTTCAGGAAGTAGAAACTTATATATGTATGGTAGTGCAACTGCTAAAGCGGTAGTTTCTATGAGACCTGTTAGTAATGCTGATGCTGGTACACATAGAATGAATATGAAGGTAAGAGCTAATTTTACGGCTGGAGAAACAATAGAATTAGGTTATTTAACTACTCCTGGTGATGCCACTTCTTTTGTGTCCATTTCTTCAATAGTTACAAATAGTACATCAGTTCCTCAAGATTTTATTACAGTACCTAGTGGTATGCCTTCAGGAGATGTTACTTTCGCTTTAAGAGTAGGTACATTGTCGTATAGTGTACTTATTGATGATGTAAGATGGGAAGTTCTTCCTACTACACCTCCAGCATGTGCAATAAACGTTGCTGCAACCATAGACGCAACTTGTGGTAACTATGCAACCGTATTAAATTGGGATGCTGTTACTGGAGCTGATGGTTATAAAATTACTTTAGGAACCACAACAGGTGGAAACGATATTTTAGATAATGTTGATTTAGGGTCAACTTTAACATATAACTATCAAGGGAATGTAAATACGGCATATTATTTTACAATAACTCCTTATAATGTAGTTGGTGATGCTACTGGTTGTTCAGAAGTAACTTTTACAACTGTAGCTACAGGATGTTACTGTGTTTCTAACCCTACAAGTAATGATAATTCTGGAATTACTAATGTACAATTAGTAACTACAAACTTCGTTACCCCAGACGTAACCTATTATGATCATACAGCTACAAGTGTTGATATGGCTCAAGGTGTAAATAATAATGTTCAAATTACTTTTGCTACAGGATATACGTATAATACATACGTTATGATTGATTTCAATGATGATTTTGATTTCAATGATGCTGGAGAAGTGGTTTTTACAGGAGAATCTTTATCAGCTAATCCTACAACCTATAATGCATCATTTATGATGCCTGGTGCAGCTCCTCTAGGTACACATAGAATGAGAATAGTTACTGCTGATGATTTAACTTCAGTTGATCCTTGTTATAGTGGTTCATATGGTGTTACTTTAGATTTCACTATTAATATTGTTACAGCTAGTTGTACACCTCCAACTTTTGGTACAGTTACTGTAGTTGAAAATTGTAATACTTCAGAGTATGTTGTTAATGTAGATGTAACTGGTTTAGGAAGTGGTTCACCATCTTTAACTGATGGAGTTGCAACTTGGCCTGTGACTGCTACTGGAGTAGTTCAAGCTGGTCCTTATGCTTTTGGTTCATCAGTTACATTAACATTATTACACGGATCGGATAACGTTTGTGATGTAAGTGTTGGAACATATAACTTTATTGCTTGTCCTCCAGCAAATAACGATTGTGCTAATGCTGTGGCTTTAACACCTGGAGCGACGTATGCTTCTAATATAATGGATGGAAATAATACTGCAGCAACAGATAGTGGAGAAGGAACTCCAATAGATTGTGGTGGTTATTCTGGTGGTGATGTTTGGTATAGTGTTGATGTCCCTGCTAGTGGAAATATAACAATTGAAACTGGTAATTCATCAAATGATGCTAGTGGAGTTGATACTGTTGTAATCGTTTATTCAGGAACTTGTGGTGCTTTAACAGAAGTTGGTTGTGATGATGATAGTGCAGCAACAGGTGCTTATTCATTACTAGAATTAACTGGCAGAACTCCTGGCGAAACTTTATTAGTAAGAGTTTATGAATATAATAATGATAATTCAGGAGAATTTGGAATTGCTGCTTATGATGCAAGTTTGAATTCAACTGCTTTTGAATTAACTAATTTTATAGCTTATCCTAATCCTGTTAAAGATGTTCTTAATTTAGAATATACTGCTAACATGTCATCAGTTGCAGTTTATAATATGATTGGTCAACAAGTAATTAATCAACAAGTAAATGCTACAGCTGCTAAAATTAATATGACAGAATTGAATAGCGGTACTTATGTAGTTCAAGTAGTAATTGACGGAACAACGCAAGTATTAAAAGTAGTTAAAGAATAAAAAATAATTTCTATTTATTTTAAAGCTCCGATTTTTTCGGAGCTTTTTTTATTTGATATCTTTCCAGTACAAATGATGCTACTTCAATTTATAAAAAGATGTATCTTTGTGAAAACTAAAATTTATGTTAAGTACCCAATCTGATACAACTTTAGAACTTTATTTTAATAAATTTAGAAAGAATATAATTGGTGTGGACCAAGTCTTTTCATTTCCCTATGGAGATAAAAAAATTATTTATACGGATTGGACAGCAAGTGGAAGATTATATAGACCTATTGAAGAGAAAATAATGAACCATTTTGGTCCATTTGTGGCAAATACACACACAGAAACTACCATTTCTGGAACTGCAATGACACTTGCTTATCACAAGGCGAGACATATTATAAAACATCATGTAAATGCAAATACAAATGATATTTTAATTACTGATGGAACAGGTATGACAGGTGTTGTAAATAAATTGCAACGTATTTTAGGATTAAGAATTCCAGAAAACTTAAAAGAATATACACGTTTCCCAGACGCATTAAAGCCAATTGTTTTTATTTCTCATATGGAACACCATTCTAACCAAACTTCATGGTTAGAAACCATTGCTGATGTTGTGGTTGTTCCTGCTAATGAAGAAGGGTTGTTTTGTTTGGAAAATTTCAAAGCATTGCTTGAACAATATAAAGGTAGAAGCTTTAAAATTGCATCTATAACTTCTTGTTCTAATGTTACTGGTATAAAAACACCTTATCATGAAGTAGCGAAATTAATGCATCGAAACAACGGAGTGTGTTTTGTTGATTTTGCTTGTTCTGGTCCTTATGTTGCAATTGATATGCATCCAGAAAATGATAAAGAAGCTTATCTCGATGCAATTTTCTTTTCGCCTCATAAATTTTTAGGAGGTCCAGGAACATGTGGAGTAATGGTTTTTAATAAAAATTTATATAAAAATAATGTTCCCGATTGTCCAGGTGGTGGAACGGTTAGATGGACTAATCCTTGGGGAGATCATCAGTATATTGAAAATATTGAAGATAGGGAAGATGGAGGTACTCCAGGGTTCCTTCAAGTTATTAAGGCTGCATTAGCCATTCAATTAAAAGAAGAAATGGGAATTCAAAATATTTTAGATCGGGAACATGAGTTAACAGATATTATATTTAATTCCTTAGGAGATGTTCCTAATATTAATATTCTTGCTCCTCAACATAAAGATAGATTAGGGGTTATTTCTTTTTATATAACAGACTTACATTATAATTTGGGTGTTAAAATTTTAAATGATAGATTCGGTATACAAACTAGAGGAGGGTGTAGTTGTGCAGGTACTTATGGTCATTATTTATTACATGTGGATCAGGAAACATCTAATTCTATAGTGTGCCAAATTTCTGCGGGTGATTTAGAAAAAAAACCAGGTTGGATTAGAATGTCAATACACCCAACAACTACTAATGAAGAAATTGAATATGTGTGCAATAGTATAAAAGAATTAGCAGCAAATCATTTGAATTGGAAAAAAGAATATAATTATAATTCTCATACTAACGAATTTACGCACGTGAAAGATAGTAAAAGTGAAGAAAAAATGATTGAGTCTTGGTTTAAAATATAAAAGCCGACCTGGAGCGATCAGCTTTTACGGTGAATGTGTAACCACATTGCTGTGCATTCGGGAGCAAATGTAGTAAAAAAGTTTTTAAGTTTTAGTATTTATTTTATAATTTAAATTGTAGAGAAAATAGAATAAAAATGAATTTTAATATTACTTTCTTAATATATTTAAAAAACTCATTTTAATTCTTATTTTTGCGGAGTTTTCAAAATGAAAAATATTATGGTAAAAGATTTATTTGAAAGAATTCAAAATAATAAAGGACCTTTAGGAAAATGGGCTTCACAAGCGGAAGGATATTATGTTTTTCCAAAATTAGAAGGTGAGTTAGGTCCTAGAATGAAATTTCATGGAAAAGAGATTTTAAATTGGAGTATAAATGATTATTTAGGTTTAGCCAATCATCCTGAAGTAAGAAAAGCAGATGCAGATGCTGCTGCACAATATGGGGCAGCTTATCCAATGGGTGCTAGAATGATGAGTGGTCATACTGATATTCATGAACAATTAGAGAGAGAATTAGCTGCGTTTGTTAATAAAGAAGCGGCTTATTTGTTGAATTTTGGTTACCAAGGAATTATGTCTGCAATTGACGCTTTGGTTACTAAAAACGATATTATTGTATACGATGTAGATGCTCATGCTTGCATAATTGATGGTGTACGTTTGCATATGGGAAAAAGATTTACCTATAAGCATAATGACTTGGAGAGCATGGAGAAAAACTTACAACGTGCTACTAAAATGGCTACCGAAACGGGTGGAGGTATTTTATTTATCACTGAAGGGGTTTTTGGAATGCGTGGTCAACAAGGTAAGTTAAAAGAAATTGTAGCCATGAAAGAAAAATACAATTTCAGATTATTAGTGGACGATGCGCATGGTTTTGGTACTTTAGGTAAAACAGGTGCTGGAGCAGGTGAAGAACAAGAATGTCAAGATGGAATTGATGTTTATTTTTCAACTTTTGCTAAATCTATGGCTAGTATTGGTGCCTTTTTAGCAGGTGATAAAGACATTATCGATTATTTAAAATACAATCTTCGTTCGCAAATGTTTGCAAAATCATTACCAATGATTCAAACAGTAGGAGCTTTAAAAAGATTGCAACTTTTAAGAGATAATCCTAGTTTAAAAGACAAACTATGGGAAAACGTAAATGCTTTACAAAATGGTTTAAAAGAAAAAGGATTTAACATTGGTGATACGAATACTTGTGTTACTCCAGTATATCTTGAAGGATCAATTCCAGAAGCAATGGTAATGGTTAATGATTTGAGAGAAAATTACAATATTTTTCTTTCAATTGTAGTGTACCCAGTTATACCTAAAGGAATTATCTTGTTACGTATGATTCCAACTGCTTCACATACTATGAGAGATATTGAAGAAACTTTAACTGCATTTGAAGCCATTCGTGAGAAATTGAATAATGGTACATATAAAAAAGTAGCAGAAGCAAATGTTGTTGATATGGAAAAATAAATAATCATATATTTTTAATAATAAAAAAGAGCTCTTTTAAAGAGCTCTTTTTTATTATTAATCTTACTTGTTTTTGATATTTATTTATTCTTTTTAGATTCTTCCAATACTGTTATGCTTTCTTCCGTCATAATTTCAGTTGGACTAACTACGTTTCCAATAAAACTTGCAGTATGATAACCATCTTTATCGTTATAAACTACTTCAATTGAAAAAATTCCAAGGGTAGTAGGTTCAATGGTTACTGTCTTTTCATTATTGTTACCAATAATTTTTAAGCTTCCTAAGCTCTTTTTGTTCTTAGTATTGGTTAAATTGTTGTTTACATTCCATTGATAAGAATCAAAATCCTGTAAACTGTTTATAGAAAAGGTTGTACTTTGGCCTAAAATAACTGTAAAATAACCTGAAATAGCTCCGTTGTTTGATTGAGAGAAACCCGTAGCGCAAAATCCAATTGCAATTGCTAATGTTAGAATAAGTTTTTTCATTTTTTTGGGGTTTTAGTGTTCCTTTTGGTCTTGAACATTTTGCGACCTCATACTTTTTAAAGTGCTAGTATAAATCCACAATACTTTGAATAAATCTTTAATTTGTTTTTATAAATATAGGAATATAATTTTAAATAATGACGCTTTTTTGTTAAAAAACAAAGATTAAGTGTGTGTTTTTATCGGTAAAATACTTAAAAGTCTAATAAAATAAGGGTTTTTGTAATAATATTGTAAACAAAAAAAAGACCTCTCAGTAGGAAGAGGTCTTTTTAACAAGAAAATTTATTTATAGTTGTTTATTAGTTTATAGTGTTTGTTTTTTGTTTGTCTTACTTATTTGCTTTTTTTGTCCTTGACATAAGTTACCTGAGTTTTTTCAGATACGATTTCTGTCGTACTAACAACATTACCCATAAATGAAGCTGTGTGATATCCTTTTTCATCCATATAAGATAATTGAAGGGAAAAAGCACCAACAGCTGTCGGTTCTATTAATATACTTTTATTTGTATCTGTACCAACAATCTTTAAGGTACCAATCGTTTGATTGTCTGTTGATGTATAATGATTGTTTACATCCCAATCATAGCAATTGTCACATTGGGCATCAGGAGTAGCTGTAAAAGTGGTAGGTTGGCCTAAGATTACAGTAAAGTAACCCGTAATTGTTCCGTCGTTGCATTGCGAGTAACCCGCTAGGCTATATAATAAGGCAACTAGTAATGTAAAAGTAAAGTTTTTCATTTTTTTGGGCTATTTTTTTGTTCCATATGGTCTTGAACGTTAAAGCGACCTCATGTTATTTTAATGTGTAAACATGTTTGCACAATAAGTAGGTAAATAATTGGTAACTAATGTTTTAAAAACTTAAGTAAAAGTAAATGATGTTTTTCAATTTTATTTACAACTATTTTGCCGAAAATGTTAAACTTTATAGGTAAAAGTGAAATTGACGATAAAAGGCTTATTTATTCATTAAAAATGTTAATAAAATCTTAATTAAACCAATTTTGAATGTTAAAAAACATTTTAAGTTCTTTAGAAACCTTAAAATGTTTAGATGCTTTATGGAACTCAAAGGAGTTTGTTATCTTTGTACTAATATTATTTTATGAAAAAAATATATTTAGATAATGCAGCTACAACTCCTTTAAGAAAAGAGGTTGTGGCAGAAATAACAACAGTTTTATCAGAGTATTTTGGTAATCCTTCTTCGTCACATAGTTTTGGTAGATCAGCAAAAAATAGCATGGAATATTCCAGAAAAAAGATTGCAAAGTTACTTGGAGCTTCTGCGTCTGAAATTATTTTTACTTCAAGTGCTACTGAAGGAATAAATTGGATATTAAGAAATGCAATTAAGGATTTAGGGGTAAAAAGAATTATCACTTCGCCTTTAGAACATCATGCTACTTTACATACTGTTGAAGTTTTAGCAAAAGAATATGATATTACCATTGTGTATCTACCAGTACAAAAAGAGGGTAATTTGTTGTTTTCTGATTTGGAATCGCTTTTGAAAGATGAGATTGTCACTCTAGTGGCTTTAATGCATGTGAATAATGAAACTGGTGAAATGATAGATATTGAGCGTATGGGACAATTGTGTAAAGAAAATAAAGCTTATTTTCAATGTGACGCGGTACAGTCAATTGGAAAATATCCTTTTGATTTGAATGCTTTGAATCTTGACTTTTTAGTAGGAACTGCTCATAAATTTCATGGACCAAAAGGAATTGGTTTTACATACATGAAAAAGAATGTAATATTACAACCCATGATTTATGGTGGCGAACAAGAAAAAGGGTTTCGTGCTGGTACGGAAGCTGTTCATCAAATTGCAGGAATGGCAAAAGCTTTGGAAATTTCATATGCTAAGTTAGAAGAAGAAAAACAATACGTTTTAGATTTAAAAGAGTATTGTGAAGCGCAACTCAAAGAAGCTTTTCCAGAGTGTGTAATCATTGGAAAAAATACTTTTTATAATATAATCAACGTTGTATTGCCTTTTGATAAAAGTAAAACAGCAATGCTTCTATTTTCTTTAGACATGAAAGGTATAGCTGTTTCAAGAGGAAGTGCTTGTCAAAGTGGAAGCACTAAGCCTTCTCATGTTTTAGCTGCTTTTTTATCTCTTGAAGAACAACAAAAGCCTAATATTAGAATTTCAATGAGTCATTTCAATACCAAAGAAGAAATAGATTATTTAATTAATGTGTTAAAAACGATTTAGTGATCGTATTTATAAAAAAAAGGAGATACAATTGTATCTCCTTTTTTTGTTAGTATAAATTTGGATATTTAGAAGGATTGGTTTCGTTCATAATTCCATATATTTTTTCATAAATATCTTCTGCGCTTGGTTTGGAGAAATAGTCTCCATCTGTTCCATAAGCAGGACGGTGCGGTTGAGCTGTTAACGTTTGAGGTTCGCTATCTAAATGGAAAAATCCTTTTTGCTTTTCTAAAATCTCTTGTAAAATATAAGCACTTGCGCCTCCAGGTACATCTTCATCTACTATTAATAAACGATTTGTTTTTTCTAAGCTTTTCACAATATCCTGATTGATATCGAAAGGTAACAACGATTGAATGTCGATAATTTCAACATCAATACCTGTTTCTAAAAGCTCTTTAGCAGCTTGTTCAACTAATCGTAAGGTAGAACCATAAGAAACAACGGTTATGTCTGAGCCTTCTTTAATGGTTTCTACAACTCCAATTGGTGTCTTGAATTCTCCTATGTTTGTAGGTTTCTTTTCTTTTAAACGATATCCATTTAAACATTCAATTAATAATGCTGGTTCGTCAGTTTCTAATAATGTATTGTAAAAACCAGCTGCTTTAGTCATGTTTCTTGGAACTAACACGTGTATACCTCTAATAGCATTCAAAATCATTCCCATAGGAGAACCTGCATGCCAAATACCTTCCAATCGATGTCCACGAGTTCTAATGATTAATGGTGCTTTTTGTTTTCCGTGTGTTCTATATTGTAAAGTGGCTAAATCATCACTCATAATTTGAATTGCATACAATAAATAGTCTAAATATTGAATTTCAGCAATAGGTCTTAAACCTCTCATGGCTAAACCAATACCTTGTCCTAAGATAGTGGCTTCTCTAATTCCGGCATCAGCAACACGTAATTCTCCGTATTTTTCTTGCATGCCTTCTAAACCTTGATTTACATCACCAATATTGCCACTATCTTCACCAAAAATAACGGTTTCAGGATACTTGTCAAAAATAGCATCAAAGTTATCTCTTAAAATTAAACGCGCATCTACTTCTTCATTGGTATCATCATAAGTTGGTAATACCTCTTTAACAGAAAACACATTTTTATCGGATTGTGAATATAAGTGTGAACTAAATTTAGGCTGGATTTTTTCTATATATGATGTAATCCAACTCGCTAAAGTTTCTCTAGTGGCTTCATTAATAATTAAGCGAAGTACTTTTCTAGCGGTAGTTAAAATGTCTTTACGAATAGGCTCTTTAATAGAGGCTAAATCATTCGTATATTTTTCAATGAAAACTTTATTCGTACTTTCTTTTGCAATGGACTGAAGTAAAGTTACTAACTCGTCTACTTCTTTTTTGATAGGATTGTTGTAAGCAGCCCAAGCAGCTTTTTTACCTTCCAATACTTCTTTTTTAGCTAACGAATTAATTTCATCAATTTCTTCTTCGGAAGCAATATTGTTGCTAACCATCCAAAGTTTCATTTGTTCGATACAATCAAACTCCTTTTCCCATTCTAAACGATCTTTGCTTTTATATCTTTCATGACTTCCTGAGGTAGAATGTCCTTGAGGTTGTGTTAATTCATTTACGTGGATTAAAACAGGAACATGCTCTTCTCGTGCTATTTTACCTGCTTTTTCATAAACATCAATCAATGATGGGTAATCCCAACCTTTTACACGAAGTATTTCGTAACCTTTATTCTCTTCATCTCTTTGAAAACCTTTTAAGATTTCAGAGATGTTTTCCTTAGTGGTTTGATGTCTTGCGTGAACTGAAATTCCATATTCGTCATCCCAAACGCTCATCACCATTGGTACTTGTAAAACTCCAGCAGCGTTTATAGTTTCAAAAAATAATCCTTCAGAAGTAGAAGCATTTCCAATAGTTCCCCAAGCAACTTCATTTCCTTGTATAGAAAATTGAGTGTGATCTTTTAATTCAGCAACATTTCTAAATAGTTTTGAAGCCTGAGCTAAACCTAATAAACGAGGCATTTGTCCAGCTGTAGGAGAAATATCAGCACTTGAATTTTTTTGTTGTGTTAGATTTTTCCAGTTGCCTTTTTCATCTAAACTATGCGTAGCAAAATGACCACCCATTTGTCTTCCAGCACTCATTGGGTCAAAATCGATATCGGTATGACCATATAAACCTGCAAAAAACTGTTCTATAGTCAATTCGTTAATTGCCATCATAAAAGTTTGGTCACGATAATAACCCGATCTAAAATCTCCATTTTTGAAAGCTTTAGCCATGGCTAATTGTGGTACTTCTTTACCATCACCAAAAATACCAAACTTTGCTTTCCCTGTTAATACTTCTCGTCTTCCTAATAAACTACACTCTCTACTGATAATAGCAGTTTTATAGTCTTTTAGGACTTCTGTTTTAAAATCTTGAAAAGATAAAGTTTCTTTTGTGACAGAATTACTCATAGTATTAATTTTGATATTGCCACAAATATAGTTAAACGCGGTCAAAAAAGCAATAGGAGGAGCTTTTAAATATTAATAATTATTATAAATTTATTCTATTTAATATAAATACTGTATTTATTACCGTTTTAATTCTTGATTTATTGATAATTATTCAATAAATCGACAAATAATTGTTTAAAACCATTTTCTGGTAAATAAAGAAACTAAAGTTCTAGGGCTAATTGTAATTATAAATCGAATTTTTTCAGCATAATTTTTATCATTCAATTCAAAACCGTTTGAAGACTGCACCGGTAAGAATAATTCAAAATAATCGGGAACTAAATTCAAATGAATGCCAGAATCATATAAGTATTGTGTAGACATACCATTGTTTTTTACCAATCCAATGTCTCCATAGACTTGTACCCAATTCCAGATATTTAAAGAAGCATTGATGGTTGTCATCCAATCATTAGCGTAGCGCGTATCTAATTTCGATTTAAAACCTCCTTCAGAATAAATAAATTGTTGGCTGAATAAACCTACCGATTCACTTCTGCCTAAAAGATTGGTTTGAAAGGTAAGATCTACTGGCTTTTCCAGTCCAAATCGGTGAGAAGTATTGTTAGGATTGGAATAAATAAATTTTCCTGCAAATAAGCGTAAACTGAGTTGACGATTATTTTCAAATAATTTTCTGTAATTGATTTCGGTGCTAATGTTACCAAAATTATTAGAAATTTGGACTTGGTTCGAAATATTGAATGTTTTTGTTATTTCGGATTGTGAATTCGTATAGGAAGCACTAAATACTGAAAAATTGGATTGAGAAGGGTTTTGAAAAACTGTCGATGAAACTTCTTTATTAATGAAAAATTGTTTCACTTGTATGTATTCCATTTTATTACTTCTCAAATCTTTGTCTCTAAAAACAAACTGAACAGAAGGAATGATTCGCGTGTATTTAGCATCAGGAGCATAATGAAGTTGGTTCCCACTTAATCCGTAAATAATACGATATAATTTACTGTCATCTCTTACATAATCATCAACCGATGTAGCAAAATGTCCTATGATGGAATTGGTATTTGTAGAATAAAACGGTGCTACTGTAAAGTTATAGGGTTTGTTCAATAAAGATCGATTATTAAAGCGAACCCCTAACGATAAACCATCATAAAGATTGAAATCAAATTCGGGCATGTAAAAAATTTGATTGTAATTGGGTTCTTCTAAATCTTTGTAAAAATTGAATTTTATAGGTCTGTGATTGAAGAAAAAACCTTTTAAAGATTTCCAATTGTTTCTTAAATTGTATTCTGGAACTTCATTCTTATAATTCAATACTACTTTGGTAATATCCTTTTTAGGAAAAGTAATAATCGTATCCGTTTTAATGTTTTCCAACCATTTTTTAGAAATAATACTATCTTCTTTTAACTGATATAATGCAATAGGAACATTTGTCTTCGTTTTGTTTTTTATTTTTAAGGTTACCTGATCCGACTCTTTTTTTAAATGTGTAATCTTAAAATCAATGATAGCTCTACTATCTATTAAAGTTTGGAAAAACCAATTGATGTTTTTTGAAGTATTTTTTTTCAAAATCATTTCAAAATCAGTATCATTGGTTTGAAAATCCTGATTCATCACCATGAATTCTTGAATTGAATTTTCTACAATATCGTTTTCTAAATAAGCATCTAAGTATTGTAAACTTAAGCCAGCTTTGTATTTATTAGCAATCTGTTCATTAAATTTAATCAATCTGTTTTTGGGAAAACTTAATGGTTGGTCTAAGTTTTTTCTAGCCATTAATAAATACAAATAGTTGTACTGCTGATTAAAATCAAGATTGATAAAATGATAGGATTTTAACAATTTGAGTTTGGCTAAATTTCCAGTCATTTTCATCTCTGGATGAAACTCGTTAATGTATCGCATCATCACAAATACCTGAATTCCATCAATAATCCATTGCTCTTTTCTCTGGTTGATTTGAAGATTATTCTTTAGGAAATTATTGGTGTACGTTTTTAAAAATTGCAATTCGAATATAAAATCATCTGAAAAAGGTCTTAAAAAGGAAGGCAATTGATTTAAGCCATAAAAAGGTTGTTTGGCGTAATCTTCTTTTGAAACAATTATTTTTTGGATACTAGAATTACCAATATTTTCTGATACAAAATGGGTTATTCTATCTACAATTATAGCTTTTTGAAAAGGTTCAATTTTACTTTCTAAATTGGTACTCACCTCTACAATTTCATTCTTGTAGCTAATAAACTCGTCTTTTGGAGTAAGACATAATGTAAAGTCTGTTCTCTTGGAACCTAGGAGTGTGTAGACATCAAAATCTGATTGTGAACTAGTACTTTCCAAATTTAAATCAGAAACTACATTCCATTTTTTTGGAGCTTCAATAGTTATTGCATAATCCGTTGGAGCATTGGCAATATCATCTAAATTTTCATTACTATATTGAACGAATAGTTTGTTTTCAAATCGAGCAGGAGCTAAGAACCAATTTTTTAAATATAATTTTCCGTCATCACCAAACCCATATTTAGTAAATCGTTCATTCGGAATTTTAACGGTATAGGATAAATTTATTGTTGTACTGGCATTAGGAATTAGTGGATTTTCTAACGTTACAACAATTAAATCCAAATGATTTTTAGGTCTTTCCCAATCGATATTCTTAAAAGTAGCATCGGAAATATTGTGAATGGTAGTAGCTCCTCTGTCTTCCTCTTTAGCCAAATGAAAGGCTCTTACATACTCGTCAGAGAAACGCTTGGCTAAATTAGAACTTTTAGAAGAAAAGGCATGGTTCCAATCGTTTAAAACAATAGTGGTTAGGGTTTCGTTACTGGTGTTCACATATTGCAATTGCTGTTGGACCAAAAGTGTTTTTTCCTCTGGATTTACCCGAACAGTAATGGTAGTATTATGTTGAGAAAAACTGAGATATGTAACGAACAATAAAAGTAAACCTTTAATTTTCAAAGCATTTTTATAATAAGATTACAATTTTAGTGAAAAGTTGCGTCATTTTGTAGGTTTTACCCTTAAAATCTCCTTAGATTTTTATGAAACCAGTTTAATGTTAATAAAATCAATGCCTTATCATTAGGGAAGTTAATCTTAATGCCTACATTTGTAAAAAAAAAGAAAATATGATGCCCCGAAAATTACATCTATTATTAGCTCTTTTTTGTATTTCATTGTGTTCTTCACAAATTGTTATCAATGAAATTGATGCTGATAACCCTGGTTCTGATCAATTAGAATTTGTTGAACTAAAATCAAGTTCACCAAACTTTTCTTTAGACGGTTATGTTATAGTTTTTTTTAATGAAACCAATTCTTCCAGTTATTTTACTATTGATTTAGATGGTTATACTACCGATATTAATGGAATAGCTCATTTTGGAAATAGTGCTGTCAATCCTGCTCCAATGGGTGTTTTTTATAATGGAGCGATTCAAAATGGTCCAGATGTGGTAGCACTTTATCAAGGTGATGCTTCCGATTTTCCTTTTGATGCAGCTACTTCAACAGGAACTTTAGCCACTACAACGAATCTAATAGATGCGTTAGCTTACACCAATTCAACGAGTCAACCAGTTAACTTAATGTCAATTCTAGGAATCACATTATGTACAAGAGAATCTACATCTACTTCTGTACAACGAAAAAACGATGGAACTTATGAAGCTAAACCTCCTACACCGGGGATGAATAATGATGGTTCAGGTGTTGTAATAAATTATGTTACGATTTCAACTCCAGCTACTTCTTATAATGAAGGGGAAAGTTTTGTGATTACTTTCTCAACAGATACGCCTGTTCAGGACCAACAATTAGTTTTTAATTACACTTTAGTGAATGGAAATTTTATGGTGAACGATTATGGTTCGGTTAACTTAACGGTTTCCATCCCAATTGGTGAAACTACAGCACAACGTACCGTTCCTATTTTTGACGATACTACTGATGAAGGAGATGAAGAAATGTTAATTAAAGTGCAGTCACTTCCTTTTGGGTATGCTTCTGCAAACAATAATGTTATTGTAAGGGTTTATGATAATGATTATGTAGTTCAAACCTATGGAACGCCTTTAAATCCAACTTTTGGATTGGTTTCTCCTACAACTCCTGCAGGATACTATGATAGTTTAGAAGGGCTTTCTGGAAATACTTTAAAACAAGCACTACAAGATATTATTGCTGATCCTAATGTGGTACATGCCCATAACTATGGTGATATTGAATATATATTGAAAGAGTCCGATAAAAATCCTTTGAATTCGAATCAAGTTTGGCAAATGTATGTAGAAACGCCTAGGCCTATAATCGATTATCAAACTGGCTCTAGTAATATTGGAGTTTGGAATAGAGAACATATTTTTCCGCAATCTCGAGGTGGTTTTTCAAGCGGAACTTCTTCTACTGCAGATGGAATTAATGTTTGGTTACCAACGAATGCAGATGATATTGCAGCTGGTCATGGAGATGCACATCATATAAGAGCAGAAGATGGTGCGGAAAATTCAACCAGAAGTAATCGAGATTATGGAGTAGATTATAACGGACCTTCAGGAAGTCAAGGAAGTTGGCATGGAGATGTGGCTAGAGCTTTATTTTATATGGCCGTTCGTTATAACGGATTAAATTTAGTGAATGGTGATCCTGCGGATAATATTGCAGGACAAATGGGAGATTTAGCTACTTTATTAACTTGGAACACACAAGATCCAGCTGATGATTTTGAAATGAACCGAAATAATTACATCTACACTTGGCAATTGAATAGAAATCCGTTTATCGATTATCCTCAGTTAGCAGAATATATATTTGGTTCTAATTTTGGCCAACCATGGTCATTTGCCTTATCCAATGAAAATTTTCAAAATAATCAGGTTAAAGTGTACCCTAATCCTACAACTAATTATTTGATTTTTTCAGGTGTAAAAGGTCAAGCAACAGCAGAAATAGCCAATTTATCGGGTCAAGTTGTTGTTAAACATCAATTTAACAAAGAATCGCGTTTGGAAATTGATTTACCATCAGGGATATACTTGGTTACAGTTTCGGATCAAGATTCCCAAATACATAAGAAAATTGTAGTACAATAACCTTACTGTTATTTTAAATATAAAGAAAAGCGGCTTTTTGTCGCTTTTTTTGTTACAAAACTTTTGCTGTGTCGTCTTGTTTTTATAATAACAATAAAACCAGATAATTATGAAAAATTTGTTTTGTACGTTAGTCTTCTTGTGTAGCTTTAATTTATTTTTTGGTCAATCCTTTAAAAAATTTGAAAACAATAAAGAGGTATCTTCTTTTGTAATCAATAAGGATTTATTTTCGGACATAGAAATAAACACTAGTGGAAAGGATCAAGAAGAAAAGAAAATTATCGATTTTTTAAAGAAAATTGAATTTGTAAAAGTTTTTTCCACTTCCAATAATGCACTTAGAAGTGATATGAAGGCAGTTGCTAAAAAATATAAGAAGAATAAGAGTTTGGAACAATTAATGAAATACTCAGCTAATGGTAAAGAAGCTAGTTTTTTAATGAAAACCAATAAAAGAGACGAATTAGAAGAATTAATGATTTTTGTAGAAGGATCTGGTAAAAATGATAGTGTTCTAATTCTCTTTTCATTAAGTTAAATAGCGTAGTAAAGAGTTAGTTTTAAAAACCTGTTTCAAATATAGAAGCAGGTTTTTTCTTTAAATAGGAGATGCTTATTTTTTAAATTTAGTAATCCTTTATACAATGCCCGTTTTGTTCTTAAAAAATGTGTAATTTAGTCTGCTTATAAATAATAAGCATGATACGCATAAAAAAAATAGCTATTTTTTTAATTGGAGGTATTCTGTTCCTAGGAATACTCAATTTTGGTCTTAATGTATGGATCGAATTTAAATTGCCTCAACTACTCGCAGATAAAAATAATTCCGATTACAATATTGCGTATAAAGATATTGATATTTCACTTTGGAATACATCACTAAAAGTAGTTGATGTTTCAATTGCTCCTAAAACGGAAATTGAAAACACCAATAAAAAAATTGGAATATATGCCAAAGTACCCCAAATAAAAGTAGCTCATTTTAGCATCTTGAGTATTTTGTTTGGAGATAAAATTAAAGCAGATCAACTCGTTATTGTTGCACCAGAAATTACACTGCATAAAAACAACGATGAAGTACTTTCGCATTCTAAAAGCATTCAGTCTAAAATAATTGAACCTTTTGAAAAAATTATTGTAGTGAATGCTATATATTTAAGCGAAGGGAAAGTACAAATTGTAAAAGCTGAAAACGACAAACTTTTAGCTTCTCTAAAGCAACTTAATTTAAAAATTGAAGGATTAGTATTAAATGAAAAGACTTTACAAAAAGAAATTCCTTTCACCTACGAAAATTACAGTATCAATTGTACCCAACTTTTGTATCAGGTTAACGAATTTTACACTTTGAAGGTTTCAAAATTCAATACTACGAATACCAGTTTGCAAATTGATGATCTTCAGTTAAAACCAACCTGTTCTAGAAAAGTTTTTGTCCAAAAAATACCCAAAGAAAGAGATTTGTATACCATAAGTGCGAAGCAAATTTCCTTAAAAGAATTGCATTGGGGTTTCCAAGAAGATGTTTTCTTTTGTAAAGTTCCAGAATTGGTTTTAAATCAACTAGACGCTACTATTTACCGAGGCAAAATGCCAGAAGACGATTTAAGTAAGAAAAAACTATATAACAATTTATTGCGTAATCTCCCTTTTTATTTACAGGTTGATACTTTAAAAATGGTACAATCCAAAATTGTTTATGAAGAAGAAAAAACATTTGAAGAAGGTCCAGGAAAATTAATATTTGATGCTTTTAACCTAAAAGCAACTTCTATTCAAAGTGGTTTTGATAAAAAGAAAGTGCCAGATACCGAAATAAGCATTCAAACCCAATTTATGGAAGAATCTATGTTAGATGTAGATTGGTCTTTTAATGTGTTGGATAGTACTGATGGTTTTAAGATTAAAGGAAAATTAAATCATTTTAATACTGAAAAATTAGTCTACTTTACAAAGCCTTATCTCAATGTTGTCGTGAAAGGTGATTTAGAGAAAGTGTATTTTAATTTCAAAGGAAATGATGTGATGAACGAAGGAGATTTTGCATTGAAATACGATGATTTAAAAGTTGAAATCTATCAAAATAACAAACGCTACAAAAAGAACGGTCTTTTAACGGCGATAGGAAATTTATTTGTCAAAGACGACTCTGGAGAAGAGTTAAAAGCAGTTTCTGTTAAAGTAGAACGCGTACCTGAAAAATCCTTCTACAATTTGTTATGGATTAGTGTTGCCGATGGTTTAAAAAAAGTTTTATTATAATGCAACTGAATTAAACTGAGAAAGCCTGCTTTAATCCATTAAAGCAGGCTTTCTCAGTTTAGAATGAAGTATTAATTCTTTTCTTCATTGTTTAATTTATCATCCCAATCGGGTTGTTCACCAATAAATTTTTGAGTATCCACGTCATAGTTTTCGTCATTCGTTAATACATCATCATGATTTCTATATTGATGTTTTCTAGTATCACTACGATGATCGGCTCCATTTTTGTTTACGCTTTGCGAATTTTGATTTTGTGCTTTCATGTTCTATGTTTTTTAGTTTACTCAAAATTACCTTTTGTAAAGAGAAAATGAGTTATAAAATTTGTACCAATAGTTATAAAATTATGAGTAAATTCAATTGGAAAACCATTGAGAATTGTATGTAACAGATAGCTATGTTTATCTTAAAATTTGATTAAGACTTTATGTATAGAACCAAATTACTTGAATTAAGTACTGATTTTTTTTAAATTTAAACTACAGTTTAAATCTTTGCAAATGAAAAAAATTCTATTGATAGTATTGTTTTTATGTTCACAATGGGGAAATGCACAATTAAAAAGTACCTTTGCTGAGTCTACAGGCGATGCTTTATTATATGCGCTTCCAATTTCTACTATAGCAACCACTATATTTATAAAAGATTACAAAGGATTGAAACAATTCTCAAAAGGGTTTCTAGTAAATGCGGTCACCACAGAAGTTTTAAAATTAATCATTAAAAAAGAACGTCCCAATCATGCGAATTTTAAGTCTTTCCCTTCTGGGCATACTTCGATAACTTTTCAAAGTGCTGCTTTTATTCAAAAAAGATACGGTTGGGGATACGGTATTCCAGTCTATGCCTTAGCCGCTTTTACAGGTTATTCTAGAATAGAATCTAAAAATCATTATTTTATTGATGTTTTGGCAGGTGCTGCAATAGGCATTTCGAGTTCGTATTTATTTACTACCAAATATGAAAGAAACATTGATGTAAGTCTAGCAATTGACAGTTATGGATCTTCAATTATCTTTGTGTATCAGTTTTAAAGGGTAAAAGTTCTAAAATAAAAAACCTGTAAAATAAATATTTTACAGGTTTTTTTGTGGAGTCGGAGAGAATCGAACTCTCGTCCAAACAAGCAATCGAAGAGCTTTCTACATGCTTAGTTTCTGCTTGAATTTTCGACAAAAAGCAAGGCCAAAAACAACCACTTCTTGCTTAGCTTTATCAGTGTCAGAAAGGATTTAAAGCATTACCTTTCCTAGGTTTACTTTTACGGTTCACCTGAATCAAACTCCATAAACCAAGGATGTTGAGGTGAATCTAGCTTTCCAACCTTGTTGGAACTAGGCAAATCGTACTAAACTTCGGATTAAGCAGCTAAAGCGTAATTATTTTCGCCGTTTATAAGGTTGTACGATTATGATTTACGAGCCAAAA
The DNA here is from genome assembly GCA_002862755.1 of Flavobacteriaceae bacterium. Classification (GTDB taxonomy): domain Bacteria; phylum Bacteroidota; class Bacteroidia; order Flavobacteriales; family Flavobacteriaceae; genus Flavobacterium. Next base: position 29,821 of record PKDY01000010.1, read on the forward strand.
GTACAATGCTCGGCATGCTTACTTTTCAATTCCACTCGCTGTCAAAACCAGTCGACCCCAAATGAAATTAGAATTTAGAAATCAGATTATACTAATGTTCAATTTAAATGTACATTTTCGAATCTGTTTCAGAGTGCTTCTAAAAGTGTGCCAAAATTACATTATTTTTTCCATTAAAAAAAAGTTGTTTTTAGAAATCTATAAAGTTATATTTGTAACATTGTTAACCAAACTTAACGTAAAAATAACAAATGAAATTCGGAATAATTAAGGAACGTAAGAACCCACCTGATCGACGTGTGGTTTTTTCACCAGATGAATTAGTACAATTTAAAAATAAATTTCCCCAAGCTGATATTACTGTAGAATCTTCTGATATTCGTATTTTTTCTGACGAAAGCTATCAGGAAAAAGGTTTTGAAATTGCTCAAGATCTATCAGATTGTGATGTTTTATTTGGTGTAAAAGAAGTGCCTATTATCAATTTAATTCCCAATAAAAGCTACTTCTTTTTTTCACATACGATTAAAAAGCAACCTTATAATCGTAAATTATTGCAAGCGGTTTTAGATAAAAATATTACATTATATGATCATGAAACGATTGTAGATGAAAAAAATGCGCGTTTAATTGGTTTTGGCCGTTATGCAGGAATTGTTGGTGCTTACAACGGAATTAGAGCATTTGGGATTAAATTCGAATTGTTCAATTTGCCTAAAGCTGAAACCTTGCCTGATCAAAATGCGTTAATTCAACGTTTGAGAAAATATCCTTTACCGTACATTAAAATTGTTTTAACAGGTAGTGGGAAAGTGGCACATGGCGCTAAAGAAATGTTAGATGCTATGAAAATCAAACAAGTTTCTGTTGAAAATTATTTGACTAAAAAATATACTGAACCTGTTTATACCATGATAGACGTTTTGGATTATAACAAAAGAAAAGACGGGCAAAAATTAGATAAATATGATTTTTACAATAATCCAAAAGAATATGAATCTGATTTTGAAAAGTTTGCTGAGGTTTCTGATTTATTCTTAGCAGGTCATTTTCATGGAAATAATGCACCCGTGATTTTATCTAAAGAAATGCTACAATCTCCCAAATGTAGTATAAAAGTTGTGGCCGATATTTCATGTGATATTGATGGACCAGTAGCTTGTACTTTACGACCAAGTACTATTGCAGATCCTGTTTATGGGTATTTGCCAAAAGAACACAAAGAGGTATCTTTAACGCATCCTGCAGCAATTTGGGTTATGGCAGTTGATAATCTTCCTTGTGAGTTACCTAAAGATGCAAGTGAAGGTTTTGGAGAAATGTTTTTAAAACATGTGATTCCTGCTTTTTATAATAACGATGCAAATGGCGTATTGGAAAGAGCCAAAGTTACCGAAAATGGTAAGTTAACACCTCGTTTTGCCTACTTACAAGATTTTGTAGACGATAAAGAATAATTTTATTCCAAAATATTTGAAAAATCCTAAAGTAATTTAGGATTTTTTCATTTACAAGAAGTTGTATTATATTTGAGTATAAAATGAGCTGATGAGAACTACTTTCTTTTTTATATTTTTTTTACTGCTGCAACCTTTAACTAGTAGAAGTCAGGAAATATTGCCTTTTGTTGAAAATTATTCGAAACAAGATTATGAAGGTGATAACCAAATATGGAGCTTAACTCAAGGAGATGATAATGCGATGTATTTTGCTAACAATAGTTTTTTGCTTCGTTTTGATGGTGTAAAATGGGAAAAATATACGTTACCAAATAAATCAATTATTCGTTCGGTTTTTTCTTTCGAAAATAGGATATATACGGGTTCTTATAATGAGTTTGGATATTGGGAGAGGAAGAAAGGAAAGATGTATTATACTTCTCTTTCTCAATCCAATAATTTTTTTGAGAACAATTCGAAAAGCGAAGAAATTTGGAAAATTTTTGCTTTAGATTCAAAAATCTATTTTCAAACGTTTAACGAGCTTTTTGTTTACAATAAACAAACCATTCAAAATAGTACTTTTCCTTCCCAAATTTCCTATTGTTTTGTTGTGGATAACCAAATTTACGCTGCTACTGTTAGAAAAGGAATTTACAAATTTGATGGAGTACATTTTTATCAAGATCATTCTTTCGATTTAATTGCAAATAACATCATTTACGGTATTGAAAAAAGTAACACAGATTATTATGTATTTACCCAAAAAAGCGGTGTTTATATAAAAGAAAAAAATAAAGAATTAACCGATTGGAAGCATGAAATCAATGAAAAACTGAAAAAGCAAATCATTATTTCAGCGACTATTTTTGAAAATAAAATGCTAATTGGTACTGCTTTTAATGGTTTGTATGTGATTGATTTAGAACAAAAAGACTATTACAATATCAATCGCTCTAATTCACTTCGAAATAATTCGGTATTAAGTATTTTTATTGATAAGGAAAAAAATTATTGGTTGGGCTTAGATAACGGCATTTCTCATGTGATTCAAAATTCTCCCTATCAAATTTTTTTAGATAATACAGGTCAATTAGGAACCGTATATAGTATTGCTAAATTTAATTCAGGTTATTTATTAGGAACCAATCATGGAGTGTTTAAAGCGATTGATAATCAATTAAGCTTAGTACCCAATTCTCAAGGCCAAGTCTGGAATATAACATCTTCTAATAATGATTTTATTATTGGGCATAATGAAGGTACTTTTAAACTATCTCATAATGGAACGTATTCAAAATTAAATGATTTAGTAGGTGGATGGGAACTAAAACCCGATCTTTTTTCTAAAGGTTATATTCAAGCGAATTATATTGGTTTATATAAAATAGAGGATGCTAACTTTGAGACGTATCAAAAGTTAAATGAAAAAATGAAACCTGTAAAAGATTTTATTCAATTAACAAATAAGATCCTACTTTTTACTGATGGATATAGAGGTTTGTATAAGCTTGAATTGGAAGATAATACTTTTAGTAAAGTAATCAGTTTAACCGAAAAGAATAATATTAAAAACGATTACAGCGTGACACTTTTTGAATATAAAGGTACCGAATTGTTTTATATTAATGACACGTGGTATTTTTTAGATAAAGTGAATGATAAACTACTACCACATGCGGTATTTAACGCTAATTTTAAAGACATACAGGAAATTATTACAATAGATGATAACTCTTTTATGGTGAATAAACAAGGGAGTTTATATATCATTAATCAGTATAAAGAGACCTTCACTTGGATGCCCATTCCTGTTCAATATTATAAAGGTAAATTAATAAATAATGAAACTAAAGTGTTTGATATTGATGGGAAATACTTAGTTAATATGGACGATGGTTTTCTTCAAATAGAGTCTTTAGATTATAATTTTGAAAAGCAACAAATTTCTATTGAAGCCTATGATTCTGAAAATAAATTAATTACAAATAATCAATCCATTTCGTTTAAAGAACAAGTAACACTATATATCATTTCCGAATTTTTTGGAAGTAAGAAAGCGATTCTTTATTACCGTATAGATGATGAAGCATTACAAAATGTTGGGAACGGAAAAATAGAGTTGAAAAATTTATCTAGTGGAAATCATATTGTTCAGATTTTTACTGTCGAGAAAGGTAATTATGTAGAAGTACAACGGTATAAATTTTCAGTTTTAAATCCATGGTATTGGTCCCTATGGATGAAATTAATTTATGTTTTATTGATTGTTTTTATTCTGTTTTTGTATTATGCTTGGAATAAAATGAAATACCGACAAAAAATTAAACTTAAAGAAGAAGAATTACGTCATAAAAATGAAATTATCAAACTAGAAATCCAAGCGGAAAATAAATTGAAAATTCAAGAATATGAAAAGCATATTTTAGAGAATCAGGTGAAGACTAAAGCAAATGAATTAGCGGGTAAATCTCTTTCCATAGTAAAACAAACAGAATTAATAGATAGCATTCAAAAAATATTAGACTCTGAAACATCTTCTGGATCTTTAAAGTCCAAAATTAATAAAGCGATTAAAATTAACAGTATCAATAAAAATGAATGGAAGTCCTTTGAAGATAATCTTTTGAAAAGCAATGAAGATTTCGTAAAAAAAATAGCACATGAATATCAAAATTTAACTTCAAAGGATATAAAACTATGTATCTATTTGAAAATGAACTTGTCATCTAAAGAAATAGCGCCTTTAATGAACATTGGTTACAGAGGTGTTGAATTACATCGGTACAGACTGCGTAAAAAATTAGGATTAGATTCTACCATAAATTTGAATGTATTTATGAATAATATATTATAAGAGGTTGTTTTTTAAGAATTTTATATTTTTTTAATCAAAAAAATATCAATTTATAGCACATCATTTATACATCATTACTTGGTTTATTTGATGTGTTTTTTATTTTGTATTGTTTATTTAAATTATTGTAAATCAATTACTTGTTGATGTTTAATTTGTTTTTGATGTAGTATTGTAGTGTCAAATTCACTAGTTATTATAACGTTGTAGCTGTACATTTGATACATCAACCTTAACAAAAAATTAATATTTAAAAATGAGAAAAATTTATTTTTTATTAATCTCAATAATGTGCTCCATTTTATCTTTTGCACAAGAAATTAATGGAACTATTGTTGATGAGTTTGGAAACGCTTTACCAGGTGTAAATATTCAAACTTTAAAATCGAATAAATTTGCAACCTCAAATTTTGATGGAAGCTTTACTATTCAAGGAAGTATTGGCGAACAAATTAAATTTTCAATGATAGGAATGGAAGATTTAATTGTGGAAGCTTCTCAAAATATGAACATTACAATGTTGCAAAGTGTAACCGAATTAGAAACTGTAGTTATGATTGGTTATGGAACAGCTAAAAAACGAGATCTTACAGGATCTATTGTAAGTATCAAAGGTGAAGAAGTTGCAGACAAACCTAATAATAATGTATTGAGTTCTTTACAAGGTAAAGTTGCAGGTTTAAGTGTCGTTAATTCAGGACAACCCGGATTAGAACCTGATGTTCGTATTAGAGGTACCATTAGTTTGTACCAAACAAAACCTTTATATGTAATCGATGGTATTTTTTCTGAAACTATGGATTTTGTTAATCCAAATGATATTAAATCGATAGAAGTACTTAAAGATCCTTCATCTCTATCTGTTTTTGGTGCTCGTGGTGCGAACGGTGTTATTTTGGTTACTACCAAAAGAGCTAGAAATGGAGAAACTCAAATTAACTATAATACTACTGTCGGTTATAAAAATATCACTGGAAAACCAGATATGACAAATGCTGAAGAATTTAAGTATTTATATGATATGCAACGTGCTAACCAAGGAGCTTCTCCATATCCTTACTATAATTTGTATAATGCCGATACCGACTGGGTAGATGAGATTGCTAATGATAATGCTTTGTTTTACAATCATAACCTTTCCTTTTCAAATGCTTCAGAAAAGAATTCTTTTTATGCTGGTTTTGGCTACTCTAATGAAGAAGGGCTTATTAAAAATGAATTGTATAAAAAATTTACTGCTTCTTTGAATGATGAATTACAAGTTACAGATTATTTAAAATTAGGGATTAATGTTAATTTCTTAGATGCTCGATTACCTCGTTTAGGTGGTTTTAATACAGCTTTGAATACAACTCCTTTGGTAGCACCTTTTAATAACGAATTAGGTGTATATAATCAATTGCCAACAGATATGGGTGCAGCTCAATTAGGTAACGCATTGCTAGAAGTAGAAGGTAAAAAAGGAACACAATTAAATAGAAATACCAAAATAGTTGGTAGTGTATTTGCAGAAGTGGCACTACTTAAAAATCTTAAATTTAGAGGTTCCTATTTAGCGAGTTTAGATTATTTAAGAGGAAGAGGATACTTACCTGTTTTTGATGTTTACGCTGCAGAAACTGACGAATTAGTTCATTATTCGGGTAATGTATTAACAAAAGTGAATCAGTTTAGTAACTTTAAACAGAACTTACAACAAGATTATACTTTAACGTATCAAAAAGAATTCGGTAAACATGATATTACCTTATTAGCAGGTCATACACGTTATAATGAATATTTAGAAAATATGAGCGGTACGGTTTCTCAGTATGCACCAAGTTATGATGATGATGGAATAGATACGAATCAAATTCCTAATGATCCAAGATGGTGGTATTTGAACGTATTCCCATATGGTGATCCAACCACAAGATTTTCAAATTCAACACAATGGGATAGAGCAACTATGTCAAATTTAGCTCGTATACTTTATAATTACGATGGGAAATATATGTTAAATGCTTCTTTTAGAAATGATGATTCTTCAGAATTAAGAAACGATCAAAATTTTTGGGCTGTGGGTGCTGCTTGGGAGATTTCAAAAGAAAGTTTTTTTGAAAATAAATATGTTAATTACCTAAAAATTAAAGGTTCAATGGGAGAACAAGGAAATCAGTTTTCTGATTTGCATTATCCTACTTATCCATTATATATTCCTGGTCAAAGTGCCGTTTTTGGAGAAGAATTGGTACCAGCTTATATCTTAGCTTATAGAAATAATCCTAATTTAGAGTGGGAAACGGTTACCTCTAAAGAAGTAGGTTTTGAGTTGGGTGCTTTTGATAATAAATTGTCTTTAGAAGTAAATTATTATGATAAAACTACTAACGGTTTGATTGCTTTTATAAGAGGAACTGATAACTTTTATGGGAATTTAGGTAAAATTTCTAATAATGGACTTGAATTTGTTGCTTCTTGGAAGAATACCATTAGAGAAGGATTTGATTATACAATTTCTGGGAATCTAACTACATTAAACAATAAAGTTCAGTATTTAAATGATGAGGGATATGATTATGTTTCTGACCCAACAAGAACTACTGGAGGACAACCTATTAGTTATTTCTATGGATATGTAGTAGAAGGAGTGTATCAAACATATGCTGATGTCTTAAATTCACCAATTAGTACGGTAGGAGATTATACCGTTGGAGACTTAAAATATAAGGATGTAAATGGTGATGGACAAATCACTCCAGAAGATAGAACTAATATTGGTAATCCGACTCCTGATTTTACGTATGGTTTTTCTGCTGCTGTTAACTATAATAGTTGGAATTTAGGCGTTGATTTTCAAGGAGTTTATGGAAATGAGGTTTTTAGAAATTGGGGGAATGGATCTTCTTTTGCACAGTTTAATTTTAGATCAGATCGTCTAGGTGCATGGACAGGTGAAGGTACCTCTAATTGGGAGCCTAGAATGAACGATGCATCAGGATATAACAGATTAACATCATCTTACATGGTGGAAGATGGTAGTTACTTGCGTTTACGTAATGTTCAGTTAGGTTACACGTTTAAAAATGAATTTTTAAATAATTTGAAAATTAAGAATTTAAAAATGTTTATCAATGCGCAAAACATGATAACATGGAAAAATAATTCTGGATTTACTCCTGAGTTTGGCGGTAGCCCAACAAGTTTTGGTGTAGATGGTGGTTCCTATCCAGTAGCGGCTATAACTACTTTAGGAATTAATGTAACATTTTAATTAAATTGATTATGAAAAGAATAAATTTTATAAAAATAGCATCTCTTGCGCTACTTTCAATTGTAGCAATAACTACTACCTCATGTGACGATGATTTCTTAGATAAACAACCATTAGGTGTTGCAGCTGAAGGTGATTTAGGTGCAGGAGGATTTGAAGAAACAGCTTTTGGACTGTATGGTAAATTAAGAACAGAAGGAGGTATTACTGATTTCTCAAAAGTATGGTTCCAAAGTATACGCTCAGATGATGCAGCAAAAGGAAGTACAGTAACTGATGCTGCTTCATTGGGAAATATGTTTGATTCTTTTAATTATGATGCTGCAGAAAGTTGGATTACCAAAGGGAATTGGCAAGGGCATTATCGACTTATTTATGCTTGTAATGATTTAATTACAGCAATTGAAGAATCGGGTTTAACTGATGAAGGAACCATGATTAACAAAGCTGAAGCAACAGTTATTCGTGCATTCGCTTACTTTGATTTAAGAAGAGATTTTGGTGAAGTGCCTATAATTTTAAATAAAGTTGTTAATCCTTCAGATGAAATTGCACCAAAGGCTACGATAGCAGAAATTGATGCTCAAATTGTAGCAGATTTAACGTTTGCAAAACAATATTTACCCATGACTTGGGCAAACTATCCCGGTAGAGCAACCAAAGGTTTTGCGCAAACATTGTTAGGAAAATTATACTTATATCAACAAAATTGGGCAATGGCTGCCAATGAATTAGCAGAAGTGATGTCATATGGTTATAGCTTGTATCCTGAATTTAATACGCTTTTCTTACAAGAAGGGGATAACTCAAGTGAATCTGTTTTTGAAGTTCAATTTTTACGTTTAGCAGGGGTTAATTATTCTAATAATTATTGGGAAACACAAGGTGTTAGAGGTTCAGGATCATGGGATTTAGGTTGGGGTTTCAATGTACCAACGCAAGATTTAGTGGATGCTTTTGAAACAGGAGATCCAAGAAGAGAGGCTACTATTTTATATTCTGGCCAAACGGATGGTTATGGCTTAACAGTACCAGCAAGTCCACCATTAGCACAACCTTATTGGAATAAAAAAGCCTATACTTTGCCTAGTGAAAGAACGGAGTACTCAGAAAACAAAAACCATTGGGCAAACATAAAAGTATTACGTTATGCAGATGTATTGCTGATGTACGCTGAAGCACTCAATGAACAAGGACAATCTTCAGCTGCTGTGGATTATATTAATCAAGTGAGAGCAAGAGCTAGAAATGGAAATGCATCTGTTTTACCAGATGTTGTTGCAACGGATCAAACTACTGTAAGAACTGCAATCAAGCAAGAAAGAAGAGTAGAGTTTGCTATGGAAGGAGAACGCTTCTATGATCTGGTACGTTGGGGTGATGCGATTTCAGTTTTAGGACCTTTGGGCTATCAAGCAAGAAATGCATGGTATCCAATACCGCAATTCGCTATAGACCAATCGGGAGGGGTTTTGGTTCAAAATCCAAATTATTAATCGGAATTACAATTAAAAAATAAATTTTTAAACGTATGAAAAATAGTTTCAAAAATAATAGTAAAATAAGCATCTTGCTTATGTGTACTCTTTTATTAATTGGGTGTCAAAATATGGACGAACCCGCATTGGGAGATTATCCCAAAGATGAGAATCCTGCTGGAGGGCCTTTGAAATTCTATGTGCCTTTTAATTTTGATAATGAGAGCAATCTTTTTAATGCTGTAGATGTTATTAGAGCTAAATTTCCAACTGAAAATGGCTTCAATCAAGTTGAAGGTGTAAATGGAAAGGCTTTTTACGGTGTTACAGATGCAAAAATTCAATACGCTAAACCAAATGATTGGGCATCAACTGTAAGCAGTTTTACTGTGGCTTTTTGGGAAAAACATGATGGACAAACGATGAATGGATCAAACCCAGGAGCGGAACATATATTCAGTATTCCTTCTACAAATGGACATTGGTCTAGCTCAACTATGTTTTTAATTTTTGATCAATATTCTGGTTCGTCTACAGCTGCAGCAGTTAAATTCGTTATGATTGATGCCGATATGAGTGATACTTGGATGACTTGGGAAGGAGCTAACTCTATAGAAGGATTACTCGATAATCAATGGCATCATTTTGCTTTCTGCTACGATGCAAATACTTCTACTATGACTTTATATATTGATGGTCAGGTATATGATACTAAAACGTGGGGAACTCACGGTGGTTTAACACTTGATAATTCTAAAGTATCTTCCTTTAGAATTGGTAACGGACCTCAATCTCAAAACTCGAATGGAGACAATTGGTTATATTCTAATTGGAAAGGAGCTTTGGATCAGTTCCGATTATATAACATCGCTTTGTCAGCCTCAGAAGTACAAGAACTTTATACTACTAATCAATAAAAAATACAGCAACCAGACTATTTTGTATAGTCTGGTTGTTTTAATATCATGAAATTATTACCTCTTATATTTATTTTTACTTTATTCTCATCAGTAAGTTGTACCGATAATTCTTCAGCTACAACTGAAACGGAAAGTCCAACGTATACAGACGAAGAATTAATGACTCATGTACAACAAGATGCATTCAAATATTTTTGGGATTGGGCTAACCCCAATTCTAAATTAGCGCGTGAACGCTATTTGGTGGAAAATCCAAGTTTTGAAGCCAATATTGTTACTACTGGTGGTTCAGGTTTTGGTTTAATGACAATTTTAGTAGGTGTAGAGAGAGGTTTTGTTTCTCGTACAGAAGCTGTTTCTAGACTAACTACTGCATTACATTTTCTTGAAACAGCTGATAGATTTCATGGTGCTTGGCCACATTGGATTAATGGATCAACAGGGGAAGTAATTCCTTTTGGAACAGTAGATAATGGAGGCGATTTAGTAGAAACTGCCTTTTTATGCCAAGGATTGTTGACTGTGAGAGAATATTTTAAAAATGGTGATGCTTCTGAACAAGCATTAGCTCAAAAAGCCGATGAATTATGGAAAGGTGTAGAATGGAATTGGTATACCAAAGGTGAAAATGTACTGTATTGGCATTGGTCACCTAATTATGAATGGCAACTCAATCATAAGATTCAAGGTTATGATGAATGTTTAATTACTTATATCATGGCTGCTGCGTCACCTACTCATCCAATTACTCCAGAAGTGTATCAACAAGGCTGGGCTAGAAATGGAGCAATAGTAAGCGCTGGGTCTAAGTATGACTTTCCTTTGGTATTGAATCATAATGGTGCTCCAGGAAATGTAGGACCAATGTTTTGGGCACATTATTCTTATTTAGGTTTAGATCCAAGAGGTCTATCAGATCAGTATGCAAATTATTGGGATTTAACTAAAAATCATACCGAAATTATGTACAGCTATTGTGTGATTAACCCACAAGGCTGGACCGGTTACAATGAAAAATGTTGGGGATTAACAGCAAGTTATACTCGAAATTCAGATGGATCAACGGGTTATGCAGCTCATCAACCCAATAACGATAAAGGTGTCATTTCTCCTACAGCCGCATTGTCTTCTTTTCCTTATAAACCAGATGCTGCGATGCATTTCTTACGCTTTTTATATGAAGAAAAGAAAAATCAATATGTTGGTTTTGCAGGACCATATGATGCTTTTTCTCCAAAATTTAATTGGGTAACCCAAAGATATTTAGCAATCGATCAAGGAACAATTGCTCCTATGATTGAAAATCATAGAACCGGACTTTTATGGAATTTATTCATGCAAGCTCCTGAAATACAAAATGGATTACAAAACTTAGGATTTTCATCCACACAACACGGATTCTAATGAGAAAAATGATGTTTTTATTATGTTTTGTTTTTTGCCAATTCCTTTTGGCTCAAACCACACATAAAACCTTTAAAACTAGTGTTCAATTTAAATATGAATACCAATACGCGTTACACAAACCACAAGGTGATGCAAAAAAACCTTTGCTCATTTTTTTGCATGGTTCAGGTGAAAAAGGGACAGATGTAGAATTAGTAAAAGTACACGGACCTTTTAAATACCTTAAAACACACGAATTGGATGCTTATGTTTTAGCACCACAATGCCCTAAAGAGGTGTACTGGGAATCAGAATCTTTGTACCAATTAATTCAAGAAGTTATCAAGCAAAATAAAAATATAGATACCAATCGAATTTATCTAACTGGATTAAGTATGGGAGCTTGGGGGGCATGGAATTTAGCTTTTGCACATCCAGAAATGTTTGCTGCTTTAGTTCCTATAGCTGGTTTTGTAGATCGTGTACCAATGCTTGAAAATTGTAAAATAAAAGATATTCCAACTCGTATTTTCCATGGTTTAGTAGATGATGTAGTCGATGTACGCTATTCTATAGATATCTATAAAAAATTGAAAAATTGTAGTACTGATATCGAATTAACGATTTTTGATGATGCCAATCATGATAGTTGGACAAGAGTTTATGATAATGATGCCATTTACGAATGGATGTTCCAACAAAAAAAGCCCAATTAATACTATAAATACGAATTAAAAAATGAAGTTAAAATACTTTATATCTACCTTAACTTTAAGTTTGTTTTTGAGTTGTTCTCAGAAACAAGATGCGAATGCAAAAAAAGAGAATACTAGAGAAGAATTTATTGCAGAATTGTTAGCAAAAATGACTCTAGAAGAAAAAATAGGACAATTAAATTTACCAAGCGCTGGTGATTTTACAACAGGTCAAGCTACTAATTCAGACATTGGGAAAAAGATTGAAGAAGGTTTAGTCGGAGGATTATTTAATATCAAATCGGTTGCTAAAATTAAAGATGTACAACGTGTAGCTGTTGAAAAAAGCCGTTTAAAAATTCCTTTGCTTTTTGGAATGGATGTTATTCATGGTTATGAAACTACTTTTCCTATTCCTTTAGGTTCTTCTTGTACATGGAATATGGAGTTAACTCAAAAAATGGCTCAAACCGCTGCAAAAGAAGCAAGTGCAGATGGAATCTGTTGGACCTTTTCTCCTATGGTTGATTTATCTAGAGATCCAAGATGGGGTAGAGTAGCAGAAGGTGGAGGTGAAGATCCTTATTTAGGTAGTGCAATAGCTAAAGCTATGGTCAAAGGGTATCAAGGGGACGATCTAGCTGATCCGTATACAATTTTATCTTGTGTTAAGCACTTCGCATTATATGGCGCTCCAGAAGCAGGAAGAGATTATAATACGGTCGATATGAGTCGTACCAGTATGTATAATTATTATTTCAAACCGTATCAAGCTGCAATTGAAGCAGGAGTAGGCTCAGTAATGGCTTCATTTAATGAAATTGATGGTGTTCCAGCAACGGGTAATAAATGGTTGATGACCGAAGTTTTACGAAACCAATGGAATTTTAATGGTTTTGTAGTTACTGATTATACAGGTGTAAACGAAATGATTGATCATGGAATGGGTGATTTAACTACTGTTTCTGCATTGGCTATAAACGCTGGTATAGACATGGATATGGTGGGAGAAGGCTTTTTAAAAACCCTTAAAAAATCTGTGGAAGAGGGTAATGTGAGTATGACTCAATTAGATGCAGCTGTAAAACGTATTCTAGAAGCCAAGTACGATTTAGGATTGTTTGAAAATCCATATAAATATTGTGATGAAAATAGAGCGAAGACTGAGATTTTTACCAAAGAACATAGAGCATTTGCACAACAAGTTGCTACAGAATCTTTTGTATTATTAAAAAATGAAAATCAAGTGTTGCCTTTACAAGCTAATCAAAAAGTGGCTCTTGTAGGTCCTTTAGCCGATGCGAAAGAAAACATGCCAGGAACCTGGAGTGTGGCTACTAAATTTGAAAACGCAATTGCTTTAAAAACCAGCCTTTCTGAAAAAATAGGAACTAATTTAGTATATGCTAAAGGATGTAATTTAGATTATGATTTAGAATTCGAAAAAAGAGTGGGTGTTTTTGGAAAAGCAATTCAACGTGACGGTCGTTCTGATCAAGAATTGCATCAAGAAGCTATGGATGTGGCTAAAAAAGCAGATGTAATAGTATTCGCTATTGGCGAAGCTGCTGAAATGAGTGGTGAATGTAGTAGTCGTTCTGATATTACAATTCCGCAAGCACAGAAAGATTTATTAAAAAAATTAAGCACTTTAAATAAACCCATTGTTCTTGTATTGTTTACGGGAAGACCTTTGGCTATTACAGAGGAATCAGATATAGCAAACGCGATTTTGAATGTATGGTTTCCAGGTACGGAAGCAGGACCAGCTATAACAGAAGTTTTGTACGGAGCGGTTAATCCTTCTGGGAAATTATCCATGACTTTTCCTAGAAATTTAGGACAAGTACCTATCTATTATAATCATAAAAATACGGGAAGACCTTTAAGTCCAGAGAAAACGGAAAAAGGTGAGTTTGAAAAGTTTAAATCGAATTATTTGGACGTTGCCAATACCCCTTTATATCCTTTTGGTTTTGGGCTTAGCTATACTAGTTTTGACTATTCTTCTGTAACACTTTCCAGTGTAAAAATAGCAAAAGGAAGCACCATTAAAGCTAGTGTGAAAGTTACGAATACTGGTAAGTATGATGGAAAAGAAGTTGTACAATTATATATTAGAGATTTAGTTGGTTCTACAACTCGACCGGTAAAGGAATTAAAAGGGTTCCAAAAAGTATTTCTTAAAAAAGGAGAAACAAAAGATGTAACCTTTACAATTACAGAAGAAGACTTAAAATTTTATGATTTTGATTTGAATTTTGTGGCAGAACCAGGACAATTTGAAGTCTTTATTGGAACTCATTCAGATACCCAAAACAAGATGTTATTTGAGTTAGTTAATTAACTGTTTTTATTTTTCTTATGCCCTCAAAAGATTTTTTTGAGGGTATTTTTTTAACTTTATATCATGACAAACAGATTCTATAATGCAATACTTTTCTTAGTATTTGTAACGTATGGTTTTTCACAACAAAAAACCTTTTGTAATCCTATAAACATAGATTATGGGTATACACCTATACCTAATTTATACGCTCAAGGAAAACATAGAGCTACAGCAGACCCAGTAATTGTAAATTTTAAAGGGAAATACTTTTTATTTTCAACCAATCAATGGGGGTATTGGTGGAGTACCGACATGCTACACTGGAATTTTGTTTCTCGAAAATTTTTAAAAGCAGATGCCAAAGTATATGACGAATTATGTGCTCCTGCAGCTTTTGTAATGAAAGACGAAATGTATTTAATTGGTTCCACTCATAAACCTTATTTTTCTTTGTTTAAAACCAAAGATGGTACAACTGATGATTGGGAAGTAGCAGTAGAAGATTTTAAAGTAGGTGCTTGGGATCCAGGGTTTTTATATGATGAAGAGAAAGATAAGTTGTATTTGTATTGGGGTTCGAGTAATGAGTTTCCTATTTTGGGAACAGAAATCAATACGAAAACATTGCAATCTGAAGGATTTGTAAAACCAATGATATCCTTACATCCTGAAGATCATGGTTGGGAACGTTTTGGAGAATATAACGACAATACTTTTTTGCAACCTTTTATGGAAGGTGCTTGGATGACAAAATATAATGGGAAATATTATTTACAATATGGAGCTCCGGCTACCGAGTTTAGTGGTTATGCCGACGGTGTTTTTACGAGTAAAGATCCTTTAGATGCTTTTGCTTATCAATCGCATAATCCTTTTTCGTATAAACCAGGTGGTTTTGCACGTGGTGCTGGTCATGGTGCTACGTATCAAGATAATTTTGGGAATTGGTGGCATATTTCAACTCTAATTTTAGGACAAAAAAATAACTTTGAAAGACGTATCGGAATATGGCCTTCAGGTTTTGATCAAGATGATGTGATGTACTGTAACACAGCTTATGGAGACTATCCTACATTTTTGCCCGAATTTGCAAAAGGAAAAGACTTTACCAAAGGATTATTTAGCGGTTGGATGTTGCTAAACTACAATAAACCGGTCCAGGTTTCCTCAACTTTAGGTGGCTACCAACCTAATTTTGCAGTTGATGAAGACATGAAAACCTATTGGAGTGCTAAATCAGGAGATAAAGGAGAATGGTTTCAAACTGATTTAGGGGAAACAGCAACCATAAACGCTATTCAGATTAATTACGCAGATCAAGATGCCACATTTACAGGTAAAAGTTTAGGTGTTTTTCATCAATACAAAATTTATGGTTCTTTAGATGGAAAGAAATGGAAAGTAATTGTTGATAAAAGTAATAATACAACCGATGTTCCTCATGATTATGTAGAATTGGTACAACCTACAACAGCACGCTACCTTAAATTAGAAAACATAAAAATGCCTACCGGAAAATTTGCGTTAAGTGGTTTTCGAGTTTTTGGTAAAGGAAATGGAGTTGCTCCTAAAAAAGTAGAAAACTTTATGGTACTTCGAGCAGATAAGAATAAATTTGGAGAAAGAAGAAGTTCGTGGATTCGTTGGCAACAGAATGAAGGAGCTGATGGTTATGTTATTTATTTTGGTAAAAGTCCTGATAAATTATATGGAAGTATTATGGTTTATGGAAAAAACGATTATTTCTTTACAGGAATGGATCGAACAGACACCTATTATTTCCAAATTGAAGCCTTCAATGCAAATGGAATCAGTGAAAGGACAGAAACAATAAAAGTAGAATAAATGAAATTTCTTGTAGCGCTTTTTGTAACATTAGTAAGCCATTGTATCTTGGCACAAACTGAAATGAATGTAATGAGTTATAACATTCGTTTGGGTTCAGCTAAAGATGGAGCAAATAATTGGGAAACCAGAAAAGAGAAACTAGTAGCTTTATTAGACTATTATGAAGCAGATTTTATTGGTTTACAAGAAGTTCAAAAATTTCAGTTGGATTACATAACCTCACATTTATCAAATTATAAAGTTATTGGTTTACCAAGAGAAGAAGGGGAATGGGCTGAATATTCTTGTATTTTATACAATGAAAAACGCTTTACAGCGGAAGAGCAGCATACACTTTGGTTATCAGAAACTCCTGAAAAAATGTCTAAAGGTTGGGACGCAGCTTGTCATCGAATAGTGACTTATGGAAGATTTAAAGATAAAAATGACAAAAAACAATATTGGATAGCCAATACGCATTTGGATCATCAAGGTTTGCAAGCTAGAGAAAAATCAGCTGAATTGTTAGTGGCTCTTGCGAATGAATTGAATCATCAAAAAGCAATTCCTTTTGTTTTAACGGGCGATTTTAATGCGACTCAAGAAGAAAAAACAATTGTCCTTTTGAAAGCCAACTTATGGGACACTTATGAAAAGACAATAAAAAAGCCATATGGACCAAAAGGAACTTGGAATGCATTTCATTTTCAAGAGGAGATTACCAATAGAATCGATTATATTTTCTATTCTAAATTAAATAATTTGAAAGCTCAAAAAATTGCAATTATAGACGATTTTTATGATTTTAAGTATCCAAGTGATCATTTACCTGTTTTGGTTACTTTTAAAAAAGAAAAATCCTGATTACATTTACGTAATCAGGATTTTTTTAATTCCAAAGGGTGCCATCCAAGCCTAAGACGGTTCCTATCCAAAGAAAGAAAAGGAGAATCAAAGCACTACTTAAAAATAAAAGTAAATTCAAAAATTTTGATTTTGTTTTCTTCGTATTTATAAAATAAAAACAAACACCACCAATTGAAGTAATAAAAGGTGTAATAACTAAAGGTCTGATAAACCAAAAGTTGCCCCATGCCGGATTTGGATTGGGTACCGTAAATACTAATATGGAAATCAATACTAAAGCCAAAACTGCTCCAGCAATTGCAAATTTTATAGCATTGGAAAAATGTAAAGTATTCATGTTATGACATTTTAATTGTTATTCCAATCAATCTTTCTAGAAAAATACATTACGGCTCCTAAAATTAAGAATAATCCAATACTTCCTACCAATAAGGCATAGTTTTCTAATTGTATAATCACAAAAATAAAGCTATATAAAACGGTTAATGATGCTGCAATAAATAAAGGAAATTTTTTCTCTTTTAAAACCGAAATGGAGTAGAGTAAAAGCATGATTATGACTGCACTAGCTGCTATAGTGTAAGCTATTGTAAAGCTAGAGTGTTCGGTTATTGATATTAATAGCGTATAAAACATAATTAAAGCTAAACCAATCATCGTATACTGAAAAATATGAATGCTTTTTTTACTAATAGTTTGTATTAAAAAGAAGATTAAAAAGGTTAGTCCAATCACTAGGAAACCATATTTTGAAGCACGTTCGTTTTGTTGGTATTGGTCTACAGTCTCAATCAATTTAACGCCATAAGAATAATTGTTTAAATCTGGGATTTTCGTATCATATTGTTGTGAAAAAGGACGATTAATATGTAAAATTTTCCAATCGGCATGAAAGTTTTTGGAAGTAATTTGTTTTGTGGTATCATTGGCAGCAAAACTACCTATAAAACTCGGTGAGTCCCAATTAGCGTTGATGCTCGTAGTAGTCGTTTTTCCAACAGGTACGAATTGAATGTTATCACTACCATTATATTTCATGTCAAAATTAAAAGTAATCATTTGATTGGGTACATATGTAAAAGTTTCGGTTTCCAATGTGCCAAAGTAGTTGTCTTCATCTGGTTTCGATTCCAAACTGAACTTCTTTTTGTTTAGGATAATTTTTAAATCACTTTTTATGC
The DNA here is from genome assembly GCA_002862755.1 of Flavobacteriaceae bacterium. Taxonomy (GTDB): domain Bacteria; phylum Bacteroidota; class Bacteroidia; order Flavobacteriales; family Flavobacteriaceae; genus Flavobacterium. The sequence continues at coordinate 48,053 of PKDY01000010.1, forward strand.
TTTTCAAATTGGTGGTTTTTATTAAAACGGTAGCTTTATCCCAAAGCACATCTTCTGTTTTTATATTTAATTTATCAAGCGCTGCATTTTCAAAATTTCCGTTGAACTGCATATTGGCTTTAAATACGATTGGATTATAAATTCCTCTTTTAATATCATCTACTTTAGTAACTTCCGTTTTATTTTCTAAATTGTTTGGAAAGAAATAAGCATATTGTATGGATGCTCTTTTTTGAATGATAGTTTCCCGACTTTTTTCGTCAACAATAGCTGTTTCGGAATAGGTTTTGTATGGAATTTTTAATATTGGTCCATAAAAATGAATGTTTTCACCCCAAGTTTCGGTAACTTCTTGCGTGACATCATTTTTACGTTCAGAGCGTTCTCTAATTAGATTTTGTACTAAATTAAGAGGAATTAATAAAAAAAGGGTCAGCATCCCTACCATAATCATTTTAGCAGTATTGCTTTGTAAAAATGAAAGTTTTGGAGCGTTGCTAGGTTTGTTTAATTCGATTGGATTTTCCATAAGATAAGATTTATAATTTGTAAATGAATGTTATTAAAAATGATGAAGAACTACATACGCATATAAGAATGCTATGGGAATATTGGATAACAAAATCAGAATTCTAATAATGATATCTTCCACATCCGTTTCTTTAGAGAAGAGGTATACCAAATAAAAAAATGTCAGGGTATTAATTAGTATTGCTATTAATAAGTAGATATATCCAATAACTAGTATTGGAAAATAATTTGGAAAAATAAAATGTATAAGAAATAGAATAGTTCCAAAACCAAACGAGACAATAGCTAATTGTGTCGAAAAAGGTAAATCTTTGAATTGATAATTAGTTTCCATAAAATTGATTTTTAATTTGATAGGTGAGATAAATAAAACTGCCATATAAAACCGAAAAGAGAAGTGCTTCAGTTGATAGTAGCGATTGAAATGCTTCGATTGCCAATTGGAAAGGATGGGTTAAGATATTCCAACTATTAAATCGAAGGAAACGACCTAAATAAATACCAAAACCACATAATAAGCTGATAATAGGAATACTACTTTGAATGAACTTCGAAGAATGAAATAGTAAGTAGCAATTTTTAAATTCTTGAAGGGCCAATAAACCAAATAAAAATCCTAAGCTCGCAAATGAAAACAACAAAATCAGATCGAACCAAAATAATTCAGGATTGCCTTTTGGTAAATGAACAAAATCGGTTACTATGTAAAAGGAATTGGGTAAAAATAACAGCCAACATGCAAATAGCAATAGTCTCATTTTACCGTTTTCGAAAAGTTGAATCTTTTGTTTTGCAACTTGTAAAAGTAAATAGGGAATGGCGGCCAAAAAGAGATTCCATACCAAGAAAAAATAAAAAACGGACTGTGCTATTTTAACGCGAAAAAGTAGTAAAAGAGCACAATAAAAACATAAAACTAGTAAAACACTATTTGTTTTTTTGTTGGATAAATACAGTTTGATTATTGCTTGCATAGTATTAAATATTAAAGGTTTGTTGAATATTTTTGACAGGAATTGTCAGCATTTTATAAAAATCTAAATGAAAGAATTGATGTGCTTTTTTGCCTCTTTTGTAACTGGTATAAAAACTTTTATAGGCTTTTGGATAAAACAAAATCCCTGTCAGTATTACGATAAAAACAAACGGACTTCTTTTTCCATTTCCTAATAAATAGAATTGCAAATCCACTTCTTCTTTTACAGAGGTACCAATTTTTGTTAGTACATGAAACACATCGTGTTCTTCTAAACTATCTTGCACCTCATATTGATTGTTTTTTAAAAAAGTGCCCAATTCATGTCCTAAACTATTCGCTTTAAAACATAAGAGTTGGTCCACATTTAAACCCCAAGGTTTGGCGTTTTTAAAGAAGAACTCGTAAGGAACTTTAATGGTCTTGTATAAAAATTCGATTATTTTATCTTTCATATGTGTAGATTTTATTTTTTTGGGTCACATATGTTATCCCTTTTCTTATTCGTGTTGGCATTCGCAAACTTGTTATTTGTAGTGATTTAATAATGATGTTTAAAGTACTTTGAATTTCAAAGTTGATAAATAAAAAAATAGCTTTAACTTTTGGATATTAATTTTTCGAGTGCTTCAATATGTTCTTGGAACGCTTTTTTTCCCTCTTTGGTAGCAATGTATTTGGTGTTTGGTTTTCTTCCAATAAATTGTTTTTCAACAGTAATATAATTCTCACTTTCTAATGCTTTGGCATGACTGGCTAAGTTACCATCGGTAACACCTAGTAATTCTTTTAGAGTAGAAAAATCAGCATTTTCATTTACCATTAAAACCGACATGATTCCCAAACGAATTCGGTGATCAAAGGCTTTATTAATATTTTGAATAATGTTTTTCACTATAATTGATTTTTATTACTATCCGATTGCAATTTTTGAACCTAAAAATTTTGGTTTCACCTTAAAAAGGAGATCGATAAAAACTTTTGTACGTGCCAAGTATTCTCTAACTTTTACTTTAAAACCATATCTTTTAGAGACATCTTTTGCATTGTATGCAATCACATTCATATTGTTTTTTGAAGCTATATATAACGCTCGTTCATTATGAAATTCTTGCGAAATTAGAGTAAAATTGGTTAATCCAAAAACTTCTTTTGCTCTAATAACAGAATCCAATGTTCTAAAACCAGCATAGTCTAAAACAATTCTATCTTCGGGTATCCCTTGCGCAACCAATTCATTTTTAAAATCGGTAGGTTCATCATAATCGAAACGGCTATTATCACCGCTAACTAAAATATATTCAATTTTACATCCTTTATATAAAGTTACAGCGGCTTCTATACGGTACTTAAAATAAAGATTTAAAGTCCCATTTTTTAAATATTTTCCTGTTCCTAAGACTACACCAACTTTATTATTTGGAAGTAAGTTTGCATCAGAAAATGTTTTGTTTTTAGCTTCATTTTTAATTTTTGTATGCGCAACACAAATAAAAAATAGAATGAAGACGCTTATGGGAAATAAAAACTTTCGCATTTTATTTTGTATTAGATGTTTCGATCGTATTTATAATACATCATACTTCCATATATAATATGACACAAACCAAATCCAATTACCCAAAAATACAAACCATAGCCTGAAAATTCAACAGCAATTAATCCTAAAATAATTTGCGTGATGCCTAAATAACGTACATCTCTTAAAGTATACTTACTTGCATTTAAACATGCTAAACCATAAAATAATAAGGTTACAGGAGCAATTAATCCATAATGTTTGTTTTTTAGTAATAGCAAAGCAAAAATTCCACCTGTGATTAAAGGAATTAAAAAATTAATTAAGACTCTTCTTGAAGTAGGATTCCAAATTTTTTCTCCAGCTTTTTTTGCTTTTTTAGCGGTTAATAAATAAGCAGTACCAACTGAAAGAACTAGTACAATAAAAGCAGTTAAAAGAATTAGTTTAAAAGTTTTACTTTCCAAAGTGATATAACGCCCATAATGAGAATTGATTAAATAGTTCACATATGCTGCACCAACTAGAGCATAGATTCCTGCTAAAATTCCAGATAAACCACTTAACGAAATGAATTGAGTGGATTTGCTCATCATTTCTTTAATATCTTGTATGTCTTTTAAATATTTACTTGCTTCCATTTTAAAGTACTTTGAAATACAAAGTAAATTAATATTTTTCTATTCACCAAATTTTTTTTTGTTAAATAATTCCCATTTCAAGAAGGAGTAACCGTAAAGTAAAATAATTGTAATATTTTTATACTTTAATACATTTAATTCTTTCAGTAATGCGATTTTCTTTTGTTTTAGTCATTGGCCTTTTGACTACTTTTTCTTTGAATGCACAATCGAATGATGAAAAAATGCTACGATCCATCTACGATGAAGCATTAACCCATTCTCAATGTTATGATTGGTTAGACTATTTATCTAATACGATAGGAGCAAGATTATCGGGCTCACCATCAGCAGAAAAAGCAGTTCAGTATACACAATCGGAACTGGAAAAATTGGGCTTAGATCGTGTTTTTTTACAAGAAGTAATGGTGCCACATTGGGTAAGAGGAGAAAAAGAAAAAGCCTATTTTGAAAATAATGGTAAAAAAGTTGAGGTTCCTATTTGTGCTCTAGGTAGTTCGGTTGCGACTCCTAAAAACGGACTTAAAGCTCCTATCATTGAAGTAATGGGAATTGACGAAATGATTGCTTTAGGAACTGAAAAAATAAAAGGGAAGATTGTTTTTTTTAATAGACCAATGACACCTATTCACATTCGCACCTTTGAAGCCTATGGTGGTTGTATTGACCAACGTTCTTCTGGAGCTCGTGAAGCAGCAAAATTAGGAGCTGTAGGTGTTATTGTACGTTCGATGAACTTAAGATTAGATGATTTTCCGCATACAGGGAATACAAATTATGGTGATTTGCCAAAAGAAAAGTATATACCAGCCGCAGCAATAAGTACGAATGGCGCTAATTTATTGAGCGAGTCACTTAAAAGTAACCCAAACCTTCAATTTTTCTTTAAACAATCTTGTGAAACATTACCCGATGTATTGTCTTATAATGTGGTGGGTGAAATAAAAGGTACAGAAAAACCAGATGAAATTATGGTGATGGGTGGCCATCTAGATTCTTGGGATTTAGGAGATGGTTCTCATGATGATGGAGCAGGAGTGGTTCAAAGTATGGAAATTCTTTCGATTTTTAAAAGATTAGGTTATAAACCAAAGCATACCATTAGAGTGGTTTTATTTATGAATGAAGAGAATGGAAATAGAGGAGGTAAAAAGTATGCAGCATTAGCAGAAAGTAATAAGGAAAACCACATTTTTGCATTAGAAAGTGATGCTGGCGGTTTTTCACCAAGAGGTTTTTCATTAGAAGCTGATACAGCTAATTTCTCAAAAATTAGTAATTGGAAAGCCTTATTTGAACCGTATTTAATTCACATTTTTGTGGAAGGTCATACTGGAGTTGATATTGGTCCGTTGCAATCTCAACATATTGTTAAAGCAGGATTACAACCCGATTCTCAACGCTATTTTGATTATCATCATGCTGCCAATGATACTTTTGACGCTGTGAATAAAAGAGAATTGGAACTTGGAGCGGCCACAATGGCTTCGTTAGTTTATTTGATGGATCAATATGGGATTAATTAATAATTACAATTGCAAATGAAAGTTGTTTTTGGTTATTTTATACAAATTGTTTGTGTGCTATTGTTTATTCTATTGGGTTTTAATTTTATTGGAAACTTACTTTATAAAGGACATAATCAAGAAGAGACTTCTTTTTTAATAGGATATTATTTCGGACTTTTAGTAATTTCTTTATTGTGTTATTGGTTAGTGTATAAATTATTTAAATACGGAAAGAAGTTGGTAAAAAGCACAATAACAAATAATGAAATAAGTGAAATTGGGAACGAATGAAACCTGCAGAAGAATATATATTTAGACAGCCAGAAATGTATCGTGAAATGCTACTGCATATTGTTGCAGTGGTAGAATATGAATTGAGAGATACCGAATTACTTTTCAAATGGGGAATTCCTTATTTTTATTATAAGAAAAAACCTTTTTGTTATTTGGCCCCCAATCACAAACGTAAATTTGTTGATGTTGGTTTTGCTAAAGGCTTTCAATTACTTAAAAACCAAGATTTTTTGGTTGATGAAAAAAGGAATACGGTAAAATCCTTACGATATACTACTTTAGAGGGCATAGATAATAGTATCTTAAAATCAGTTATAGAAGAAGCAAAAACATTATATATTTAAAATAAAAAAAGCACTTCATGAAGTGCTTTTTAATTTATAGTAATTCAAAATAGTTAAATTCTAAAAATGCCTCCTACAGCAATAATGCGTTGAAAAAACCAAAAATCTTGCGAAGCTTTATCTGCTGTATTGTTTGTCGTACGAATATCATTCATATTAATATAACCACCTTTTACTTCAGCTTGAATAAAAAAGTGCTTGAAAAACGTAAAGTTTAATCCTGCTTTTGCAGATAAACCATAACCCGCTGCATGAAATTCATCATATCTTTCTTTACCAAGCAAGGTGGTATTGGTTTTGGGAAGTAATATTCCAGCACCAAAACCTTCGGTAACATTAATTTGAAATTTATCGGTATTGGGTAAACCAATATATTTTGAAAGATCATCTACTCTTGATAATTCAGTATGTATGTAATTCAAACCATCTGTGTGTTCAAACAATAAGAAATCTTCTGTAAGAGTTAGTTGATCGCTTGTAGGTAATTCTCCATAGGTTCCTGCATTTGGATAATAACCAGAATAATTCGTTCTGACATTATTATACATCACATATTTCATATGATCTACTCCAATAGCGATTGAATAATGATCACTAAAAAAATATCCTATTCTTAAATTGGTTTGTGGAATAGTCATTCTACCAGGGTTCACATAATCAGCATGCCAACCTTTAGGTTTATCATGTGCTGCTACATCATATAAGGTGAAATCGTAGTTTTCTCCTTGAAAACGAATGTCAGATCTCGTAAAAGACTCTCTGTTTCCACCCCAAAAGATAAAGAATTTACCTTTGTTGTGACTGGTGTATTTTTCAGGTGTTTCAACTGTTTCTTGCGAAAAGGTGTACTGTGAAAAAACACAAAAAGATAGTACAACCATTAAAAATGATTGTTTCATTGGGTTAATTTAAGTAATTTAAAATTGGTTTACGGTTTTTCTAATAGCGACTAATTTGGTCATCAAATCTTCAAAATAATCCAAGTGTAACATATTGGCTCCGTCGCTTTTAGCATTTGCAGGGTCAAAATGAGTTTCTATAAAAATTCCATCCACACCTACAGCAATTCCTGCTTTAGCGACAGTTTCAATCATATCGGGTCTTCCTCCTGTTACACCAACGGTTTGATTGGGTTGTTGTAAAGAATGGGTAACGTCTAAAACTGTAGTAGCATATTGTTGCATGGTTGGAATCCCTCGGTAATCTACAATCATATCTTGATAACCAAACATGGTACCTCTATCGGTTACCATAACATTTTCATTTTTACAGTCTAATACTTTTTGTACCGCATGTTTCATGCTTTCAGGACTCATAAATTGTCCTTTTTTCAAGTTAACGGTTTTACCAGTTTCTGCAGCAGCCATTACTAAATCGGTTTGACGTACTAAAAAAGCTGGAATTTGTAAAACATCAACATAAGCTGCAGCCATTGCAGCATCTTCATTTGTATGTATATCTGTCACAGTTGGAATACCAAATTCTTTGGATACTTTAGCTAATATTTTTAAAGCTTTTTCGTCACCTATTCCTGTAAAACTGTCTATCCTAGAACGATTCGCTTTTTTAAAAGATCCTTTAAATACATAAGGAATTTCTAATTTATCAGTGATGGTTACTATTTTTTCTGCAATTCGTAAGGCCATTTCTTCACCTTCAATGGCACAAGGACCTGATAATAAAAAGAAATTACCGCTTTGTGTATGTTTTATTTGAGGTATGTTTTTTAAGTTCATTTTGTAGTTATTTTTCGAGTGCAAAGATAAAAATAAAAACCTTTTAAAATACGCTTTAAAAGGTTCATTAAGATAGAATTAAGATTTTTGATTTTTTTTAAGTCAAAAATTATTGTTTTTTTATATTTAGGCCTTTCGGACATACAATTTGTCCTTTTTCATAGATATTGAAATATAAACTTATCTTTTTTGAAGTTCCTTCCAATTCAACTTCATAAATGGATAAAGTTCCGGCACCAATCCCATGAGTGTCTGATGGGAAAGGACAACAGGTTGCTGTTTTTTGATAGACTAATTTTTCTCCTTTTGGACCTTCTAAAGCATTTAAGAAATAAACAATGTTTTGTTCTTCTTGCTTATCATATAGAGGACCTAGATTAATTGGGTAATCAGCATCATAACCATATTGTGAATCTTTGGCATATTCGGTAATCACAAATGCATTATTTACTACTTTAGGACGAATAGCATTGGGATCGATATTCTTAATGGTTGATTTTGTACTGGTACAAGAATATAGAAGTAGTAGTATAAACAAAGAAGTAAATGCTTTCATTTTTTAATTGTTTTTGGTTCGTATAAAATAACTAACTATCGCAGAAATTACAACTCCAAAAGATAATCTGTCAAAAACACTATTGGAAATAGCGGTATTCAGATTATAACGAACGGTTGCTTTTTCTAAAGATAACCCTTCTGCTACAGAAGCATTAATGGCATTATCAAAGAAATCTGGAGAAATATATTGATGTGTGATATACAAAGCAACTGGATTTAAAACCGTAATTAAGACAGAGAGAATAATTCCAGAGGTAAATCCTTTTTTCCAATCCATTTCATTTTTGTAATGGTTTCTTTTTTTATCGAAAAGAGCTAAGCCAATAAGAAAAATACTAATGGGTAAAAACAAAAGATTATACAATGGTTCTAATAGTACTTTACTATCATGCCAACCCATTTTACTTTCAAAATACATCCAAAGTGTATAAGTAATAGTATAAATAATAGCCCATTTGATTTCAATTCTGAAATTTTGTAACATAATGCATAATTTGTATTCAAAATTAATATAAAATATTATAATTGGAATTAAACGCAGCTATTTTTTATATTTGCCAAAAATAATTGTATGGAGATACTTTATGGTACTTGGCACTGGTCTATTTCAGGTTTTTTAATTGGAGTTACCATGTTGCTTCTAATTTATTTTGGAAAAACTTTTGGAATGTCTTCTAACTTGAGAACGTTATGTACGATTTTAGGAGCAAAAAATAAATCTAATTATTTTAATTTTGATTGGAGAGAGCAAAAATGGAATTTGGCTGTGGTTTTAGGTGCTATTTTAGGTGGTTATTTTGCGACGCATTTTTTAAACGGTACTGATATTGTTCAATTGAATCCCAAAACATTACAACAATTACAAACTCTTCATATAGATTTGCCTAATGGGAAAATGGTTCCTAATGCCATTTTTAGTATCGATGCTATGCTTACTCCTAAAGGTTTTTTGATTCTGTTACTAGGTGGATTTCTAATAGGTTTTGGAACGCCTTATGCAGGTGGTTGTACTTCTGGTCATGCTATAACGGGATTAAGTAATTTACAATTACCTTCTTTAATAGCAGTAATTGGTTTCTTTATAGGAGGTTTAATCGCGTCCTATTTTTTAATTCCATTAATTTTTTAAAAATGAAATTATTACGTTTTGTATTGGTTGGTTTTATATTTGGTGTAGTTTTAACTAAATCAGAAGCGATTTCTTGGTATCGAATTTATGAAATGTTTCAATTTCAATCTTTTCATATGTATGGAATTATTTTTACAGCTATTGTTACAGGAGTTGTAGGTATTCGCATTTTTAAAAAGAAAGAAATTAAAGATTATAAAGGTTTACCAATAGAGATTTTAGATAAAGAAAAAGCACGTTTTCGATATATCGTGGGAGGAATTATGTTTGGTGTAGGTTGGGGAATTGTAGGGTGTTGTCCAGGTCCAATATTTGTACTTTTAGGAACAGGAGTTGCTACCATTGGAGTGGTACTTATTGGTGCTTTAATTGGAAACTATATTTATGGAATTTTCAAAGATAAAATTCCTCATTAATCTTATTTACTGATTATTAAATTCTTATTTTTTTTAACTTAAAAAAAACTTTTTTTAGAATTTTAATTCAAATTTTAATAAATTCATTATTCTATATCGTTTTCTTAAGAAATATTTTTAAAATTAATTTTTTTATTGTTTTTTTGGTATAAACTTAACAAATAAAACTATTAATTATGAAAAAATTAGCAATTGCTTTGGTTTCAGTATTGGCGTTAGGAACTGTAATGTCATCGTTTCGTAATGTAACTTCTAATGAAGTATCTCTAGTTGGAAAATGGAAGTACTATCAAGAAGGGAAAAGAATGAGTAAGGCAGAACTTTTATTTTCTTATGAACATGAAGAAAATTGTGGCAATGATTATGTAGAATTTTTTGAAGACGGTAAAGTAAATGATGTTTTTTACTATGGTTCAGGTAATTGTGAAATGTCTGTCGATAGTGGCACTTGGAAAAAAGAGGATAATCATCTAATTATTAATTTTCCTTATGCTGGAGAAGAAACGGGTGAAATTTTACTATTAGATGCGACTACTTTAAAAGTGAAAGCCGAAGTAGAAGGGAAAGAAGTAATCTATATTTACAAGAAATTATAAGAAATAATAAAATTAAAATAAAAAATCCCGATTCAATCGGGATTTTTTATTTATTGTATTTCTGCACTCAAACCAGCATCTAGTAGGGCAGAGCATTGTGGCTTTAATTCATCATAGCTTCCTGTCTTAACAGCACATTGACCTTTATAATGTACAAGTAAAGCACATTGTTCTGCTTGTAGCGCTTCATGATTGCAAACGCGTATTAGTGTTTCAATAACATGATCAAATGTATTCACATCATCATTATATAAAACAATTTCATTGTTTAAACTAACTAATTCTTCAACTAAAACTTCTTCTTTAATTTTTTCTATCGTGCTCATTTTTAGCTTTTTAAATTTTAAACAAAAATAATTATTGTTTTACATATTTCAAAGCAACCCAATTGTTTCTTTCGAATTTTTTAACATAAGTCAGTCCTTTTTCAGTACAACAAGAATCTATAACAGGAATATCTTCTGTGTAAAAGCCGCTTAAAAATAAAATCCCGTTTACGTTTAAACAATCTACATACTGTTGCATGTCGTTTAAAAGAATATTTCTGTTAATATTAGCAATGATAACATCATATTCTTTACCTTCTAAAAGAGAAGCATCACCTTCGTAAACACTAATGTTTTCACAATTATTTCGAGCTGCATTTTCAATAGAGTTTAAGTAACACCAATTATCAATATCAATGGCGTCAATTGGTTTAGCTCCTTTCATTTCAGCTAAAATGGCTAAAATAGCTGTTCCGCAACCCATATCTAGTGTTTTTTTATCTGCAACATCTGTTTCTAATAAATGTTGTATCATCATGTGTGTCGTTTCATGATGTCCTGTACCAAAACTCATCTTAGGTTCAATTACAATATCAAATTCTGCATTCGTCTTTTCATGGAAAGGTGCTCTTACATGACATTTTCCGTCAACATCAATGGCTTCAAAATTCTTTTCCCATTCTTCATTCCAATTCACTTGTTCAATTTCTTCGAAAGTATATGATATTTTAAATTCGTCGTTGTTTAAAATATAAATATCTTCCAATATGTTTTCGTTCCAAAGTTCTTTTTGTACATAGGCAGCAAGACCTGTTTCTGTTTCAACAAAGCTTTCAAATGCAGTTTCTCCCAATTCAGCTAGTAAAATTTCTGAACCTAATTCTCTAGGTTCAATTGTAAAATAATAGCCTATATAAATATTTGACATGATGTAATTTTTTGCAAAGGTAAATAAAGCAAAAGATATTCTTTAAAATATTTTATTTTTGCAGGCAATTCAACACAACTACACTTTAATGAAAAAAATAATTATTCTTTGGGTACTTGCCCTTTGCCAGTATTCATTTGCGCAATTCAAAAATGATTCCTTACATAATAACGATATAAAATTAGCAGCTTTGCCTTACTACAGTTATGGAAAGGGTTTGGGAGTTACGTCTCCAGATAGTATTTTTCAATTGAATATTCGTTTTAGAATGCAAAACAGAGTAACCTATATTAATGAAGAAAATGAAGATAATCGATATGAAGCACAAATTAGAAGGCTCCGTTTGCGTTTTGATGGTTATGTAGGTGATCCAAAGTTTTTATATGTTATACAACTTTCTTTTGCTCCTGGTGATGTGGGTGTAATTGAAGATGGAGAAAACATAAACATTATTAGAGATGCAGCTGTTTTTTACAGACCTAATAAAAATTGGAATTTTATTTTCGGTCAAACTAAATTACCAGGAAATAGACAAAGGGTAAATTCCTCAGGTGCTTTACAATTAACAGATAGAACCATTAATAATGCAAAATTTACTATTGACAGAGATTTTGGTGTACAAGCATATTATTTAAACGAAAAGAAAGATGCTTTTTCCTACAATGTAAAAACAGCAATTTCCACTGGTGAAGGAAGAAATTGGACAAAAACATCAGACGATGGAGTCGCTTTAACAGGTAAAATTGAATTGTTTCCCTTTGGAACTTTTAAAAAGAACGGTATTTATTTTGAAGGCGATATTTTACGAGAAGAAAGTCCTAAATTACTCCTCTCAGGTGCTTTTCAACAAAATAATAGAGCCGTGAGAACACAAGGACAATTGGGTAAGGAACTTTTTCAACCAAGAACACTGCGTTCCACATTTTTTGATGCTCTTTTAAAATACAATGGGTGGAGTTTTATGAGCGCATATATGAATCGAGAAGCGAAAGATATAATTACTTATGATGTCGATGATGTAACTACTTTTAATTATGTTTTTGCAGGAGAAGGTTTTGATTACCAAATGAGCTACGTGTTTCCATCCAATTATGAAATAATAGGAAGATTTTCTACCCAACATGTAGCCAGTGAAATAAAGGATTTGGCGCCTAGTTCTAAGCAATATAGTATTGGATTAACGCGCTATTTATGGGAACACACTTTTAAATTGCAAGCGGAACTCAGCTATAATGAATTAGATTATAATTGGAGTTCTTCTTCATCCAATTGGTATGCTCGTTTTCAGATTGAAATAGGAATTTAATTTTTTTACGATGCATTTAATTACCTTTGCAGCATAATTCAATTTAAATATGTTACAGATAGGTCAATATAATACCTTAAAAATATTAAGAAATACAAAAGTCGGATTGTTTTTAGGAGATGGAGTTAAGGAAGAAAATGATGTTTTATTACCTAATAAATATGTTCCGAGAGAATATGCAATAGGCGATGAATTAACTGTGTTTGTATATTTAGATCACGAAGAACGTCCCGTTGCAACTACTTTAAAACCCTACATTAAATTAAATGAATTTGCTCATTTAAAAGTGAATTACATTAATAAGTTTGGTGCTTTTATGAATTGGGGATTGGAAAAAGACTTGTTTGTTCCCTTTAAAGAACAAGCCAGACCCATGGAAGAAGGGAAACGATATTTAGTATATTGTTTTATGGATGAAAAAACCAATCGATTAGTAGGTTCTAGTAAAACGCAACAATTTCTAAGTAATGAAGAGATAGATCTTGAAAATGGAGAAGAAGTAAATGTTATTGTATCTCATATAACTGAAGCTGGTATCAATGTTATTATAAACGAAAAATACAGAGGGTTAGCTTACAAAAACGAAGTGTTTGAAGAAGTGAAACCGGGCTTAAAAATGAAAGCTTATATTAAAAATGTTAGACCAGACGGCAAAATTGATGTTTCGTTGCGAAAAGTAGGAGTTGAAGCTATTGAGCCTTCTGCCCAACAAATTTTAGACGAATTGAAGTCAAATAAAGGGTTTTTAGGTTTACATGATAATTCTAATCCAGAAGATATTCGAACTGTTTTGAAAATGAGTAAAAAAGTTTTTAAGAAAGCAGTAGGTAATTTATACCGTCAGAAATTGATTGAAATCAAAGAGGATGGAATTTATTTAATTGGTTAATAAATTGATAATGCCATTACTTGATTATTCCTCATACAACGAATCTGTTTCTTTACTACATAAACATAAGCATGTCTCAACAATCTATGCAGGCATGTTTAAAAAATTTCCAAGTCCTGTTTATCAAAGAGAAATTTTGGAATTAAATGATGGGGATTTTTTAGTGGTTGATTTTAATCTGAAAAATAAAAGAAAAGCCGTTGTTTTATGTCATGGTCTAGAAGGTAATTCACAGCGGACTTATATGAATAGTTGTGCAACTTATTTTTTAAATCAAGGTTTTTCAGTTTTTGCTTGGAATAATAGAAGTTGTAGTGGAGATATGAATCGATTGCCTAGATTATACCACCATGCTACTATTGAAGATTTAGATGCTGTAATACAATTTGTTTTAACACAAGTAGAAGAAGTTTATTTAATAGGTTATTCTATGGGTGGCGCACAAACCTTAAATTATTTGGGTAGAATGCAACCTGTAGATTCCAGAATTAAAGCAGGAGTAGCCATATCTGTTCCCGTAGAAATTAAATCGAGTGCAGAATCTTTAAAAAAAGGGTTCAATCGAGTTTATATGAAGAACTTCATGTATGATTTAACCAAAAAACTAAAAATAAAAGCCAAGCAGTTTCCTGATTTAATGGATTGGAGTAAAATTAAAAACATCGATAGTTTCGATTATTTAGATGACCATTTTACAGCACCCTTACACGGTTTTAAAGATAAAGAAGATTATTACTATCAAGTATCTCCAGCAAGAAGTATTACCAATATAAAATTACCTGTTCTTATTTTAAATGCTCTAGACGATCCCTTTTTAGGACCAGATTGTTATCCAAAAGAATTAGCTTCTAAAAGTAATCTAATACATTTGGAAACTCCTAAATATGGAGGGCATTGTGCTTTTCCTCTTAAAAACAATGCATTCTCATATGCAGAAATAAGAGCTTTTTCGTTTATTAAAGAATTATCACAAAAATAAATATTTTAACAGATTATTAAACATAGTATTATTTGTTAAAATCAAAAAATGATTTACATTTGTCCTCTGTATGATAAGAAAGACGGTGAAATATTTTTTCCTTACTTTAGTAACCTTACTTGTTGGTTACACCCAATTGTTTGCTGGTGCAAATGATTGTAATTCCTTATCTACATTAGATTCTCAAAATAGTTCTCGAGAAGTTTTAGTTGAAAATGAGTTAATTAATAATCTGTTTTTTTATGATTATATTCATAATGTAGGAGATATTGAAGCTCATAAAATTCACGGAATTGATGTTGAAATTGAAGAAGACGAAATTTCTTCTTCTAAAAAAACACTTGATTCAGTTTCTTTTTTTCATAAATTTCTTTGTAGTTCCAAACAAAAAATCCTTTTATCAGAACAAAAGGGAAAACTTTTTTTAGGAGAAGTTACTTCTCATATTTCAATAAAAAAATTATTTATCGTATTCAGAGTCTTTAGAATATGATTTAAAAATCAGCAGGCATTTTCATGTACTGCTTTTCTCCATTTAAGTTACCATACTTAACAATTTAAAGGAACTTTACAATAATAAACTTTTTTATTATTCACTGCTCCATTAATCACACTCATTTTATTTAAATATATATTATTATGAAAAAAGTTCTCATTTTTATGAGTATCTGCACGCTGTTATTAAACACAAGTTGCAAAAAAGAAGTTGAAAAAAAAGAGGAAAACACCCATTTTCTGGTTACTAACCCAATAAAAAAAGATACTTTAATTACGAAAGATTATGTATCCCAAATTCAATCGAGTAGACACATTGAGTTAAGAGCTCAAGAAAGAGGTTATTTACAAAAAATCTTTATTGATGAAGGTCAATTTGTAAAACAAGGTCAAATATTATTCCAAATTATGCCTAAATTATATGAGGCAGAAATGGAAAAAGCTAGAGCAGAAGCTAGCTTTGCTGAAATCGAATACAAAAACACAAAACGTTTAGCAGATAGTGATGTTGTTGCACCAAATGAATTAGCAATGGCAAAAGCGAAACTAGATAAAGCGAATGCGGAGTTAGCTTTAGCGCAAGTACATTTACAATTTACGCAAATTAGAGCTCCTTTTGATGGTATAGTGGATAAATTCCATGTTCGTTTAGGAAGTTTAGTGGAAGAAGGAGATTTATTAACCAATCTTTCGGATAATAGTAAAATGTGGGTATATTACAATGTACCTGAAGCCGAATATTTAGATTTTAAAGCAGAGCAACAAGGAAGCGTTAAGCCTACGGTTAATTTATTAATGGCAAATAATAAATATTTTGAATATCCTGGAGTTGTTGAAACAATTGAAGCTGATTTCAACAATGAAACGGGAAATATTTCTTTTAGAGCAACTTTCCCAAATCCAAAGAGTTTGTTACGTCATGGAGAAACTGGAAATATCCATGTTACTTTACCTTATAAAGACGCAATGTTAATTCCTCAGAAAGCTACTTTCGAAGTATTAGATAAAAAATATGTTTATGTAATTGATAAAGAAAATAAAGTAGTTTCTAGAGAAATCAAATTAGCTGCGGAATTACCCCATTTATTTATTGTAAGTGAAGGTTTATCTGAAGATGATAAAATTCTTTTAGAAGGATTACGATTGGTTAAAGAAAATGAAAAAATTGAATATAAGTTAGAAAAGCCTGAAACCGTTTTAGCGCATTTAGAGCTTTATGCTGAATAATTGAAATTATAAAAAGATAAAAACATGTTTAGTAAATTTATACAAAGACCCGTTTTTGCAATTGTAATTTCAATTATGATTGTCTTTATGGGAACGCTCTCTATCTTAAAATTGCCTACTTCGCAATTTCCAGATATTGCGCCCACAACGGTTAATATTTTTATAGCTTATCCTGGAGCGAGTGCTGACGTATTAGTAAAATCAACATTAATTACACTTGAAAACTCCATTAATGGGGTACAAGGTATGCGTTATATGGCTACAGATGCAACGAGTGCTGGTGAAGCTACTTTAAGAATTATTTTTGAACCAGGAACAGATCCTAACCAAGCAGTAATTAGGGTAAAAACTAGGGTGGACCAAGTAATGCCATTATTGCCAGAACTGGTTCAAAGAGAAGGAGTTGTGATTACACCTATTCAACCGAGTATGTTGATGTATGTCAATTTATATGCTACTGGTAAGAATATGGATGAAAAATTCCTATATAACTATGCGAATGTGAAAATGCTTCCTGAAATTAATCGTATTAAAGGAGTAGCAAGATCGCAAATTTTAGGAAGTAGAACGTATGCGATGCGTATTTGGTTAAACCCAGACCGTATGAGAGCCTATAATGTTTCTACAGATGAAGTAATGGATGCTTTGGCAGAACAAAGTATTGTAGGACGTCCAGGTCGTATCGGTCAAAGTTCGGGTATACAAGCCCAATCTTTAGAATATGTACTAACTTACAAAGGTAGGTTTAGTGAGCCAGAACAATATGAAAATGTTATTATTAGAGCCAATGCAGATGGAGAAAGTATTCGTTTGAAAGATATTGGTCGCGCAGAATTAGGAAGTGAATTCTTTGATATTTATTCTAATTTGGATGGACATCCATCGGCTTCTATTGTATTAAAACAAAACTACGGAAGTAATGCCAATGATGTAATTGAACAAGTAAAAGAAAAATTAGAGGAAATGAAGGAAACTTTTCCTCCAGGTTTGGATTACAAAATAAGTTATGACGTTTCTAAATTCTTAGATGCTTCAATAGAACAAGTAATCGATACGTTACGAGATGCTTTTATATTAGTAGCACTTGTGGTTTTCATATTCTTAGGGGATTGGCGTTCTACATTGATTCCTATTTTGGCAGTACCCGTTTCCTTAATTGGAGCCTTTTTTGTGATTCAATTTTTTGGTATAACCATCAATTTGGTAACACTTTTTGCATTGGTATTAGCAATTGGTATTGTGGTAGATGATGCCATAGTCGTCGTCGAGGCTGTGCATGCCAAGTTTGAAGAATTTCCGCATATTACACCTTATTTAGCGGTTAAAAAAGTATTAGGAGAAATTAGTGGTGCTATTATAGCAATTACTGCGGTAATGGTATCGGTATTTGTACCTATTTCATTCATGTCAGGACCTGTAGGAACTTTTTATCGTCAGTTTTCAATTACGATGGCAAGTTCGATAGTTATTTCCGCGATTATTGCCTTGACATTAACACCTGTTTTATGTGCCATGTTACTTAAAAATCATCATGGTAAAGAAAAGAAAAAGAATATTTTAACAAAATCCCTTGATAAGTTTAATAGTGTTTTTGATAAATTAACTGGAAAGTATGTAAGATTATTAAAATCGATTGTAAGTAGAAGATGGTTAACTTTCTTTGTGTTAATCGCATTTTGTGCTGGAACATTTTTTGTAAGTAAAATACTTCCATCTGGATTTATTCCTAGTGAGGATCAAGGAACTATTTATGCAATTATTCAGACGCCTCCAGGTTCTACTTTAGAAACTACTAATCAAGTCTCACAAAGACTTCAAAAAATTTGTGAACATGTAGAAGGAGTGGAGTCTGTATCTTCATTAGCAGGTTATGAAATTATGACGGAAGGTCGTGGTTCAAATGCCGGTACTTGTTTGATCAACTTAAAGCCATGGTCTGAAAGAGAGCATAAAGTAACCGAAATTATGGAAGAATTGGAAGAAAAATCGAAAGATTTAGGAGCAAAAATTGAGTTTTTTGAACCACCAGCAATTCCAGGTTTTGGATCATCCGGAGGTTTTTC
Organism: Flavobacteriaceae bacterium; assembly: GCA_002862755.1. GTDB lineage: Bacteria > Bacteroidota > Bacteroidia > Flavobacteriales > Flavobacteriaceae > Flavobacterium. Next base: position 66,454 of record PKDY01000010.1, read on the forward strand.
TATGCGTCTTTTAGATAAAAGTACCACAGTAGATTATAAAGATTTTGATGAAATCAACAAGAAATTCATGGAGAATTTGGAAAAACGTAAAGAGTTAGCAGGTCTTTTCTCTTTCTTTGCGGCAAACTATCCTCAATATGAATTAGAAATCGATAATCAATTAGCGATGCAAAAAGGGGTGTCTATTGGTAAAGCAATGGAAAACCTTGACATTTTAATAGGTAGTACCTACGAACAAGGATTTATTCGTTTTGAACGTTTCTTCAAAGTATATGTTCAGTCTGATCCTAAATTTAGAAGATTACCATCCGATATTTTGAATTTATACATTAAAAACGATCATGGTGAAATGGTACCTTATTCTGCCTTTATGAAATTGAAAAAGACTCAAGGGCCAAATGAGATTACTCGTTTTAATATGTACAATTCTGCGGCTATTCAAGGTTTACCTGCAAAAGGATATACCACAGCTGAAGCTATTGATGCTGTTAGAGAAGTGGCCAAAGAAACGTTACCAAAAGGATATGATATTGCTTGGGAAGGACTTTCGTATGATGAAGCAAGTAGAGGTAATGAATCTATTTACATCTTCTTAATTGTATTGGTATTCGTATATTTTGTGTTATCTGCACAATATGAAAGTTTTATCATTCCTTTATCGGTAGTATTCTCGTTACCTGTGGGAGTTTTTGGTACGTTCTTTTTATTAGAATTGATGGGACTTCAAAATGATATTTATGCGCAAATTGGTTTGATTATGTTAGTAGGGTTACTCGGTAAAAATGCCGTGTTAATTGTAGAATTTGCAGTACAAAAACATCATGAAGGACTTTCGATATTAGAAGCAGCAATTGAAGGTGCTAAAGTGCGTTTTCGACCTATTTTAATGACGTCTTTTGCATTTATTGCGGGATTAATTCCATTAATGGTCGCTTCTGGAGCGGGTGCCATTGGTAATAGAACCCTAGGATCTGCTGCTTTAGGTGGAATGCTATTTGGAACCATATTTGGAGTTATTATTGTACCAGGTTTGTACTTTATTTTTGGTTCATTGGCTAGCGGAAGAAAATTAATAGATGTAGAAGATGATAGTTCATTGAGTGAAGATTTTGTGCATCAATTGGATCGTTTTCCAGAAGAAGAAGAGGAAGAATAAAATGAATTTAAAATTGAAACATATGCTTCGTAAAAAGTATTATATACCTGTGACAACTTTTATAATTATATTAAGTTTAGCAGGTTGTAAAACAAGTAATTTGGCACAAAAAGAAGCCAATACAACTGTTCCGGAAAGTTATTCAACTAGTAAGGATACTGTTAATTCTGGAATTATGAATTGGAAAGACTATTTTGTTGATACTCATTTAAATGCATTGATTGAGACAGCATTACAAAATAATCAGGAACTGAATATTACGTTACAAGAAATCGAAATTTCTAAAAATGAAATTAGAGCACGTAAAGGAGAATACCTTCCTTTTATTGGGTTAAAAGGCGGTGCAGGCGTTGAAAAAGTTGGAAGATATACGAGTCAAGGGGCTAACGATGCGAATACAGAGATTAAACCTGGTGTAGAAACTCCAGAACCGTTACAAGATTATATGGTAGGAGCTTATGCAACTTGGGAAATTGATATATGGAATAAATTGCACAATGCAAAAAAATCAGCTATTAGTAATTATTTAGCTACTGTAGAAGGTAAGAATTTCATGGTCACTAATTTAATTTCTGAAATAGCGAATTCGTATTATGAATTGTTGGCTTTAGATAACCAATTAGTCATTGTAAAAAACAATATTGAGATTCAAGAAAATGCGCTTAAAATTGTTAAGTTACAAAAAGAATCAGCTCGTGCAACAGAATTAGCGGTAAAACGTTTTGAAGCCCAAGTATTTGATACGAAAGGTTTAGAATTCGAAATTCAGCAAAAGATAATTGAAACTGAAAATAGAATTAATTTCTTAGTAGGACGTTTTCCACAAAAAGTAGAAAGAAGTACTGATACTTTTATAGATATGATTCCTAATGCAATACATTCAGGTATTCCTTCTCAATTATTAGAAAATAGACCTGATGTAAAACAAGCTGAATTAGAATTAGCTGCAGCAAAATTAGATATTAAAGTGGCTAAAGCTAGATTTTATCCTTCTTTAGGTATTTCAGCAGGTATTGGTTTAAGAGCTTTTGATTCTAAGTACCTATTTACTACTCCAGAGTCTTTGTTGTATTCAATTGCAGGAGATTTAGTAGCTCCATTAATTAATAGAAATGCTATAAAAGCAACTTATAATACGGCAAATGCAAAACAAATTCAAGCAGTTTATAATTATGAAAAAACAATTTTAAACGCTTATGTTGAAGTAGCAAATCAATTGGCTAAAATTGAAAACATGAAAAATATTTATGAGTTAAAGTCAAAACAAGTTGATGCTTTAAATCAGTCGGTTACTATTTCCAATGATTTATTCCGTTCTGCTAGAGCAGATTATATGGAAGTACTTTTAACTCAAAGAGATGCTTTAGAATCGAAATTTGACTTGGTAGAAGCCAAAATGCAACAAATGAATGCAATGGTAAGTATCTATCATGCACTTGGTGGCGGTTGGAAATAGATTTTATAGTTGTTAATTTTTTTTAGTAGAATGTCCCAAGCATTAAAAATGTTTGGGACTTTTTTTTAATTCTCTTTTAAATGTAATAACAGATTGTAGCAACTAAGTTAAAATTGTGATATTTTTTTGTAGGTATTTTTTTAAAAGCTATTTTTGATGTTCTAAACGTTATTAACTATTTGAAAATTAATTTTTTAAATTAATTTTCTTTAAACTTATGCAATTTAAAACTAAAACATATTACTCTTTATTATTTCTATATTTCCTATTTATAGTAAGTGGTAGAATAGAAGCCCAAAATGAAACCAATAATTGGCTTTTTGGTGGAAACTCGGGAATAAACTTTGATGAAGATATTGTTTCTTCTATAAGTGGAAGTATGGATACTCCTGCAGGTTGTTCAAGTATTTCTGATGAAAATGGGGAATTATTATTTTATACCAATGGAAATGCAATTTGGAATAAAAATCATCAGATTATGGATAACGGTGATGATTTAGAAGGTGATTTAGAGGGAATTCAAACTTCTATAATTGTTCCAAAACCAGATGATCCAAATAGCTATTATGTTTTTTATACTAGAGAAGCGAATGCAAGTACACCCCGTATTTATGTAAGGGGAATTTTTTACTCAGAAGTAAAATTTTCATCTCAAAATCCATTAGGAGAAGTTGTAATTAAAGATGAAAGGATTGCTAATAATGCTACAGCAAGGATAGCTGCAATTTACCATTATGAAAGTAATACGTATCGTGTAATCACATTAACAAATTCAAATAATCCTGTTTATGGAGCTGGAGGAATCCGACTGGATTTAGCTTTTAGAGTTTTTACAGTGGATTCAAATGGAGTGAATCTTACTCCTGTAGTACAAATCATTAATCAAGCTTTTGTAGATTTTGGAGCTATGAAAATATCTCCTGATGGAAAATATGTAGCAGTGGCTGATCATACCTTGCAAAAGGTATTTTTTTATGAATTTGACAATCAAGCTATAACTTTCAACCATTTTTTTACGTTACCCACAGTTCCAGCATTTGGATTGTTTATTAGTCCTTACAGTATAGAATTTTCACAAGATTCTAAAATTTTTTATTATTCTGGCGGTAATTATGTAGTCCAGTATCCATTTACTAATATTGGAGGACTGAATCCTGTTGATTCTTACATTATGAGTTGTCCTAATGCAAAATCTTTGCAATTAGCTAGAAACGGAAAAATTTATATTACTAGTGAAAATCCAAATAATCAAAGTCACACTTTAAGTATTATTCATAAACCAGAAAAAGAAGTAGAGGCTTGTCTTTATGAAAGAAATGCTTTTAATTTAGGAACAGGAATTGCTAGAAAAGGACTTCCTATTTTTGTGTCGTCTTTTTTAAGAAATAGAATTATTGCTTCTGATGATGCTTGTGTGAATACTACTTTTAATTTTGATTTAGACGCTTATGCTCCTATTGAATCAGTAGAATGGGATTTTGGAGATGGAAATCTGTCTTCTGACAGGCAACCCCAACATGTTTTTTTGAATTCTGGAAGTTATAAAGTAAAAGCATCAATTGTGATTCAAGGAGCTGTTAAAACCTTATTTAGAACTGTGGAAGTGTATCCACTGCCAATACTGCCCACGAATACAACACTAACTCAATGCGATACCGATAACGATGGGAAGTCTATTTTTAATTTGGAGAATATTAAAGATTTTTTAGTCCGCTATACTCCTGATTTTCAATTTTATTTTTACAGAAGTCTTCAAGAAGCAACGGATGATTTGAATAAAATAGAGAACTATCAAAATTATATTAATTCGTCTAATTTTGATGAAATTTTTGTGAAGATCATTAGTGATAAAGGTTGTACTGCAATAAGTAATTTTTTTGTTGAAAATTTACAAACAACTCCTCAAGAAATAGACCCTATTTATGTTTGTGAAAGTTCAGATGATATTGATGGAAATAACGAAGGGAAATTTGATTTAGGCAGAAAGAAACAACAAATTATATCAGAATTTAATGTACCAGCAAATTACACTATTAGCTTTTATTCCAGCTTTATAGATGCTCAAACCAAGTTGAATGTACTAGACCGTTACTATAATAGTTCATCATCAACAATTTGGGTACGAATAGAAGACGATAATTTTAACTGTTTCGGAATTATAACATTTGAAGCTATTGTTAATCCTGAGATTGTATTAGATATAGATGAGGAGTACTACATTTGTGAAAATTCCTTAAGTCCTTTAGTTCTAGATGGCGATGCTGATAATGATACTTGGCAATGGAGCAGTTGGAATGGAACAATCTTATCTACTAATCGATTTTTTGAAATAAATCAAATTGGTCACTATGTGTTAGAAGTTACCAAAGTAGAAAATGGTATACAGTGTACACAAACTAAAGATTTTCGCGTTTTAAGTACGGAAACACCTACTATTAAAGCTATTGAAGTTGATGATAATAAAATAACAGTAACAATGAATGGTTTCGGAAACTTTACCTATTCTTTAAATGGAGTTGAATTTTATGGCAATGGAACCTATCATGTATTCAATAATCTAGAACCAGATACGTATACTTTATTTATTAAAGACGATAAAGACTGTAATACAATTATAATTGAAAATATTTTAATACTAAATTATCCTCCTTTTTTTACTCCAAATCAAGATGGTATAAATGATAAATGGAGAATTAAAGGACCTCTAGAACGACTTTATACTGCTGCACAAGTTTCTATTTTTGATCGATATGGAAAAATTATCTATTCATTCGATTTGTTAGATTCTCAATCTGGTTGGGATGGGAACTATAACAATTTACCATTGCCTTCATCAGATTATTGGTACTCCCTTAGTTTAATTTCTACGGAAGGAGTCGTTACTCAAAAGAGAGGTCATTTTACACTAAAACGGTAATTTTTTTAACTCTTATTTATATTCAAATTATATTTTTTGAATTATATTTGTATATACAAATGTTGGTTTTGAATAGACTTAATTTTATTAAAATAATTACTGGAGGTATAATCATGTCAAATATCAATTCGTTTTATAATTGGTCAAATTCCTTATTGGAAACAGACCAGAAAATGCCTGTCTTATTTATAGGTCACGGTTCGCCAATGAATGCTATTGAAGATAATGAGTTTTCAAATCGGTGGCAACAAATGGGGCAAGAAATACCTAAACCGAGAGCAGTAGTTGTGGTTTCGGCTCATTGGTTAACCCAAGGAACAGCTGTAACTGCCATGTCTCAGCCTAAAACAATTCACGATTTTGGAGGTTTTCCACAAGTTTTGTTTGATGTGCAATATCCTGCACCAGGTGACCCAAATTTAGCTACTGAAATTCAAAAATTAGTTACCAATCCTTCAGTAGTTTTAGATCATGATTGGGGTTTAGATCATGGAACCTGGTCCGTGGTAAAGCATATGTATCCTAAGGCTGATATTCCGGTATTACAACTCAGTATCGATTATCATAAACCAGCAAAGTATCATTATGAATTGGCCAAGCAATTATTGTCTTTACGAAAAAAAGGGGTATTAATTATTGGTAGTGGTAACATGGTTCATAATTTGAGAATGGTAGCTTGGAACAAATTGAGCGAACCGGAATTTGGTTATGATTGGGCTTTGGAAATGAATGCCATTTTCAAACAAAAAATTAGTACTAGAAATCATGTGGACTTAATTGCATATGAAAAGCTAAGCAAAGCTGCAAGTTTAGCCATTCCAACACCAGATCATTATTATCCATTATTGTATATTTTAGCTTTACAAACCGATACTGATGCAGTTGAATTTTTTAATGATAAAGCAGTAGGTGGTTCTTTAACCATGACATCGGTAAAAATTGGTTAAATAAACTAGTATTTATTATTGTTGGGTACCAATGGCCCAATAATTTCCTGCAAAATCATAAAAGGAACCTCTCAAATCTGGATCTCCTTCTTTACGAATAGGTGCTTCAATGCTTTGACAACCTTGAGCTATTGCTTTTTGATAGGTGTCTATAGCATTTGGTACATACACATGTAGCATAGTGGTATGTGCTTTATAAGTTTCTGTGCTGTTACTAATCATGAGTACACTATCTTCTATTTGTAACTCAATATGAGCTATAGTGCCATTTTTATGATCAAAACGTCTTAAAGTGGTAGCGTTAAATACGATTTTCAGTAGATCCACTAATTTTTGAGCCTCATCCACAATTAAATAAGGCGATAAAGAATTGTAATTTTCAGGTTTGTAAGTTTTCATAAGATACTATTTTCTTATAAAAATAGGATTTTATTCTTCATCTTCAATAGTAAATGGATAATCACCAAATAAACTCGATAAGCGTTTGATTTGGTATACTTTACTGGTATATTTATTCGATAAAGCAATCATGGTAACCGTATCTTTTTTCAAGGTGATATAAGACGTTTTATTTCCATGCCACCATCCGTTATGATAAAACATAGTGGTACCATCTTCCCATTCTCTTAATCGAATGCCTAAACCATAGTTATTAACGCCTTTTCTTTCGTAACTATAGCCTTTGTAAGCCTTCGATTTAATATCTTTACTTAAGAAATCATCAGAATAAGTGGCTAAATCTAACTTTAAAATGTCTTTAGGAGTAGAATAAATATTTTTATCTCCATAAACTCCATCTTGAAAGTTACATGGAATTTCTTCCCAAGTACTTTTATAATTTTTGCCAACATTATCTTTTTGCTTCTCAATTTCAAATACAAAAGTATCTTTCATTTGTAAGGGTTCAAATAATAGGGATCTCATCGCTTCAGGAAATGGAAGTTGGGTTACTTTTTCCACAATTAAAGCCAAAAGCGCAAAGTTGGTATTATTATAACTAAATTTAGTATTTGGGATAAAATCCAAAGGGACTTTTTGTGAGGTAATAATATCTAATATGTCTTTGTTTTTCAAGGTTTTTGATTTGTCCCAAATGGTGTCATTATCTGTAAAATAAAGATAATTGGGCAAACCGCTTCGATGTGTTAATAAAGAAGTTACGGTAACATCTTTATAAGGGAATTTAGGATAAAAACTGGTTAAAGTGGTTTCTAAAGTTAGTTTTTTAGCATCAACTAACCGCAAAATAAGGGTTGCGGTCATTACTTTACTTATAGAAGCCAAATGAATCGAAGAAGATGCTGTTATTTTTTCTTTTTTACTGTAATTGGAATAACCCGAATATTTTTCAAATAAAATTTGACCATTTTTAGCTACTAAAAAGGAACCACTAAAATCATCAATAGCAATGTTTTCTTCGTAAAAATTGGAAATAGCCTTTTTTTTATTTTTGATGTACGAAGCATCTAAAGGATTAAATTGAGGTAAATTAAGGGAATCTTTTTTTATCTCTCTTTTTTCGGAAATAGGAGGTGTAATTTCTTTTTTACAAGATAAAAAGGTAAGCGATAACAGAAAAAAAAATAGGTTATATTTCATTCTTTGAGGGTGTAATTTTAATATTTGGGTTTGATTTTTTTAAAATATCTATAAATTCTGCTTGACTTTCAGGGGAAATGTAAATTTCGTCATAATTATTATAACTTATAATAAGTCCTTCATGACTTAAAGCTAATTTTAACATAACCGGAACTAAAACGCCTTTATGATGACTAATTTTTTGAATAGTAGCAATTGCAATCTTCTTTTGAAACGGGCCTGATTTACAATATAAATGCGTTTTATCGATACTATATTCGGTGTCAAATAAAATCCAAGCCAAGAAAAATAAGGCGGCTAAATTAATAGAAACTACTACTATAAAAGAAGTTAAATCATTACAATAGAAGATAGGAATAGTTGCTAAGATGAGTATAAAAAAAACAAAACCAAAAATGATTTTATTGGCGGTACTAATGCATGATTTGTAAATCATTTTATAAACCTAAATTCTTTTTAGTCTTTTTATCAATTCCATCTTTATGGAGTAATACTGAAATGGCTTTTAATTTTAGGTACGCTTGACTCATATAAACAAAACCTCCATTTTTAACTTTCTTTTCATCAGTTCCCCAAGAATTTTTTACTTTGTAGTACAAATTACCATTTTGATCTTTCATAATTCCAACGATATGCATTAAATGATCATCGGTAGTATTGTAGTTTTCAAATTCTTGTTGGCGAAACTCAGGGGTTATTTTCTTTTCAGTAATAAGTTCTTTAAGTCCTTTTTCAATATCTTCTATTTTTTCGGGCACAAAGGCAATTCCATTTTTTGCAGAAAATGTGTTTTCAGAAACATCACAATCTAAGGCTAAAGTATATCCTTTTTCTAAGGCATAATTTATAGCTGAAATCCATTCGTTTAAAGGTAAATTGTACATACTACCATTAGAAAAATTGTCGGGAATATTTAAAATGAAGGATGTGTAATAAGGTTGATGTGTAAATGAAGTTAAAGTAACATAATTTGAAGGTTCTATTTTAGTCATTTCCATAAAACTCTTAGGACTATACGTTTGTCCTTCGTAAGTAAAAGAGTTTGGAATTTTACCTAAATAAACATCTAAAACAGCATCAATAGCACTTTTCCAGTGATTCGAAAGTTGTTTTCCAGGATTAGAAACATATGTATTTACCATCCCTTCCAATACAGCTACTAATTCTGCATGATTGTGTATTTTTTCTTCTTCAGATAAACCACTATATACAGCTACAGGTACCAATCCATTTGAAGCAACACTTTTTATTACATCATGACTTAAACCGCCTTCACTAAATTGAGCTTTACCTTGTCTCATTATAAAGTTTTCCGCTTTTTTAGGATAGGTAGTGCGTACCTGATACATTTCAGATAAATCAATTCTTTTTCCAGTTAAACGAATAATTTCGGATTCCAAAAATGAAGAGGTAGAAAAACTCCAACAAGTTCCTGTTTTATCTTGAGAGATTACAGGTAAGCACTCGATATTGATAACCTCTTGAAATTCATAGTTTTGAGAGTGAACGGTTAAGGCTCCTATACTTAAAAGGATTCCTAAGTATAATTTTTTCATGATAGTATTTGTTTTGTTAGTGCAATATAATGCAAAAAATGAATTATTTTTACCTGAAATTAGATAAAATTGAAAGTAAAAATAAACTTCTACTTGGTTTTTATAAAATAACAAATACAATAAATAATTAGAAATGAGTACTATAAATTGGAAAACAGCTTTAGAATTTGAAGATATTACCTATAAAAAATGTGATGGCGTAGCCCGAATTGCTTTTAATAGACCTGATGTACGTAATGCTTTTCGCCCAAAAACAACGAAAGAATTAATTCAAGCCTTTTATGATGCGCAAGAAGATACTTCTATTGGGGTGGTTTTACTTTCCGCTGAAGGTCCTAGTTCTAAAGATGGTATTTGGTCCTTTTGTAGTGGTGGAGATCAAAAAGCACGCGGTCACCAAGGATATGTTGGTGAAGATGGATATCATCGTTTGAATATTTTAGAAGTACAACGAATGATTCGCTTTATGCCAAAGGCTGTTATTTGTGTGGTTCCTGGTTGGGCAGTAGGTGGTGGACATTCCTTACATGTAGTTTGCGATTTAACTTTAGCCAGTAAAGAACATGCCATTTTTAAACAAACGGATGCGGATGTAACTAGTTTTGATGGCGGTTATGGTTCTGCTTATTTAGCTAAAATGGTAGGACAAAAGAAAGCAAGAGAAATTTTCTTTTTAGGAAGAAATTATTCGGCACAAGAAGCTTTTGAAATGGGAATGGTTAATGCAGTTATTCCACATGCGGAATTAGAAGATACGGCCTATGAATGGGCGCAAGAAATCTTAGCAAAATCACCAACATCCATAAAAATGCTAAAATTTGCCATGAATTTAACGGATGATGGTATGGTGGGCCAACAAGTATTTGCAGGTGAAGCGACTCGTTTAGCCTATATGACAGATGAAGCGAAAGAAGGAAGAGATGCTTTCTTAGAAAAACGTAAACCAAATTTTGAAAAGAAATATTTGCCATAATATGGAGTTGTTTTAGTACTCTTTGAAAATTTTAGAAAGTAAACGTTACTTTAAATTACTATGGAAGATTTTACAAATAAAACACTAAATATTTCCGCTTTACCTAGATTTGAGGAAACCCAATTACAACCCTTAGAAAAAAAATACTTTTTTGTAATGTTGTTACAAAGTAGTTTGTTTTACATGGTGTTATTAGTAGTGTTGTTGGTCATTTATTTTATAAATTCTAATGACACATTTTTAGAAGGCATGCTCATGTACTTTTTAGGAGTTTGGAGTTTTTTAATTTTATTTGGAATTCTCTATTTAAGAATGAGTTTTGCAAAAAAAGGTTTTGCATTACGAGAACATGATGTAATTTTTAAATCGGGTGTTGTAAGTGAAACTACTGTTATAGTAACCAATAATAGAGTACAACATGTAGCCTTGCATCAAGGATTGTTATCACGATATTTCGGATTGGCTTCTATTGAATTATTTACAGCAGGAGGAAGTTCTAGTGATTTAAAAATTAATGGTTTGTTACTGGAAGATGCTAAAAAAATAAAAGAAAGTGTCTCAGAAAAAATTATTGAAATAACAGAAGAAATCAAAGAAGTAACTACAACTAACGATTCTTTACTGAATGAAGAATCAAAATTAGAAGACGATAATAAAGAAGAAAATGAAACAAAGTAATTTTGATTTTTCTAAGCCTCAACGGCAATCTTTAATAGGAGTTGTAGTCTTGTTTGTAAATACACTGCAAAAATCAATTCGTGCTTTATGGCCAATTATTTTAGTGTATTTGTTTCGAAATAAGACAACAACCAGTTTATTAGAAATTTATTTAGGAATTTTTGGAATTGTTTTTTGTATTGCTCTTATTGCTTTTTTGCGCTATTGGTTTTTTCAATTTTATATTGATTATTCCAAAAACGAATTTGTTATCGAAAGTGGAATTTTTAATAAGACAAAAACCACTATTCCTTTCCATAAAATACAAAAAGTCACTATCGATCAAAGTTTAATCCAAAGAATTTTTAAGGTTTATAAATTAGAGTTAGATACTGCAGGTAGTGATAAAAAAGAAGCTTCAATAAAAGCAATTTCTGAGGAAATGGCTTTGGAATTAAAAAGTAGTTTAGTTCAAAATAACCCTAAGAAAGCTTTTGTAGAAGATAATCAATACCAAGAAATTGATTCTCCTAAATCGTTTATTTCAATTTCAATTGCTAGTTTGTTAAAAATTGGAATAACAGCCAATTACCTCACTAGTTTTGCGTATCTTATTTTAGTTTTTTCTACTATTTCTGAAAATTTAAAGCAAATCGGTAGAGAAGATGTGATAGAAAACAACATGAGCCAATTAGAAAAACTACCGATTTCAAGTTTACTTTTTGGATTTTTATTTTTCATTATAACGGCTGTGCTACTTATAAATTTAGTACTTACCGTAGTAAAATTTTTTAATTTCAATATTCGAAAGGATGGTAAATCATTTGTATTAAACTATGGTTTGCTAAACATAAAAAGCACTATAATTAGCCCTGAAAAAGTACAAATCGTAAAATGGACGCAAAACTTTTTTCAAAAGAAATTAAATGTCAATACGATTGAGATTTTTCAAGCTTCTAGTGAAATGAAAAGAGCTAGTGCTAAAGATAAAACTAAAATTCCGGGTTGTAATCTAAATGAAAAAGAACAAATTATTACTTTGTTATTAGATAAAATGCCTTCCTTTGATAAGGTTTTGTATCCTAATATTAGAAAATTAATTATTAGAATGTTCTTTTTTGTATTGTTACCTGTTACAATAGGCCTTGTTATCAATGGAATAGCACATCATTTTTCTCAGAACACGATGATTATGATAACCGTTTTGTATGTTTTTTTAATGGGAGTTATTTTGCTTTTTTCCTATAAAAATTATCGTTTATTTGTAAGTGATGATTTTATTATGAAACAAAGTGGTGCTTGGGATATTGATCACGAAATAATTGAGTCGTATAAAATTCAAGCCGTTAAGACGCATCAATTTTTTTGGCAAAAATGGACCGATATTGGCTCAGTAGTAGTATATACTGCTGGAGGGAGAATTTCTTTTTCTACAACAAATTATACTGCTATAAAAAAAGAAGTGAATGTATGGTTGTATCAAGTAGAAACTTCAAAACGAAACTGGATGTAATTCAAACTATTATATGATACTACTAGCAAAATATAGCATTCTTATTTTCGCTTTGTTTTTAATTTACGCAGCGTATTTAATGTTTTTTAAACCTTATAAAACAAAAGAAATAATTGGAAAAGCAGGAAGTACTTATCTCATCAATTATGGAGAATTAGGCATACGATTCCTCATCGGAATTGCCTTTGTTTGGGCTTCTGAAATTAGTAAATATCCTTTTTATTTTGAAATTATCGGCTATTTTTTAATGGCCTCCGCTTTAGTATTGATGGCTTTACCCATTCAAAAACACAATCAATTTTCTAAAAAAGCAGCAGCAAGTTTACAACCTAATCATTTAAAAGTATGCGCTTTGTTTTCTGTTTTATTTGGAATAGTATTATTAACAGCTTTTTAAAACTAATTTAAACATGAAACATTGGATTCAGGCAGCTCGTTTAAGAACCTTACCCTTATCGCTATCGGGTATTATCGTAGGTAGTGCGTATGCTTATTATCAAGGTTTTGCTAATTACACAATTCTTATACTTGCTTTTTTTACAACATTAGGTCTTCAAATTTTATCCAACTATGCCAATGATTATGGTGATGGCGTAAAAGGAACCGATGTAAATAGGATAGGAGAAAAGCGTATGGTAGCTGCTGGTGTTATTTCAGCCAAGCAAATGAAGAGGGCAGTTATAAGTTTGGCTATATTGACATTATTTTTAGCTTTATCTTTAATTTATGTTGCTTTCGGAAAAGAAAATTTTGCTTTAAGCATGATTTTTATTCTTTTAGGAATTAGTGCCATAATAGCAGCTATAAAATATACAGTAGGAAGTAATGCATATGGATATAATGGGTTAGGAGATCTATTTGTTTTTATCTTTTTTGGTTTTGTTTCTGTTCTTGGGTCTAATTTTTTGTTTACCAAAATGATAGATTGGAAATTGTTTTTGCCAGCAGCTTCTATTGGTTTGTTAAGCGTAGCCGTATTGAATTTAAACAATATGCGAGATATTGAAAATGATAGAAAAGCGGGAAAATTGACCTTGGTGGTTAAGATGGGATTGGCTAACGCCAAAAAATATCATAATGCGTTATTGGTAATTGCTTCCATCAGTTTTATGATTTTTAATCTACTATCGAAAACTTCTTTAATTCCGATTCTATTGGTTAATATTTCAATTATTATGCATATTAATAAAGTAAATAAAGCGAAATCTTATGAAGACTTCGATCCCGAATTAAAAAAAGTAGCTTTAAGTACATTTGCATTAAGTGTATTATTTTGGTTAACTTTAGTTTTTTTAAAATAGTTTCTAAACAACTCAATATAAAATAACATGAAAATAACATTTTACGGGCATGCTTGCCTTGGAATAGAAGTCGGTGAGGTTTCGATTCTAGTAGATCCATTTATTACAGGTAACCCAAAAGCTTCACACATTAATATTGATACCTTAAAAGCCGATTTTATTTTACTAACACATGCGCATCAAGATCATGTTTTGGATGTTGAAGCTATTGCGAAACGTACAGATGCCGTTATTGTTTCTAATTTCGAAATTGCCTCTTACTATGGAAATAAAGGCTTTTCTTATCATCCGATGAATCATGGCGGTAGTTGGGATTTTGAATTTGGCACTGTTAAGTACGTAAACGCTTTGCATACGTCTTCTTTTCCAGATGGAACTTATGGTGGACAACCAGGTGGATTTGTAATTGAAGGTGAAAGAAAGAATATTTACATTGCAGGTGATACCGCTTTAACTATGGATATGAAATTAATCCCGATGCGTACACAATTGGATTTAGCCATTCTTCCTATAGGAAGTAACTTCACGATGGATGTTGAAGATGCTATTATTGCTTCCGATTTTGTACAATGTGATAAAATTTTAGGCTATCACTTTGATACTTTTGGGTATATTGAAATTGATCATGATGATGCAAAACGCAAGTTCTTCGATAAAAATAAAGATTTGATGCTGTTGGAAATAGGAGAGTCTATTGAACTTTAAAAAACAATGTCAAAATACAATATCAACCTCAAATTGTATTATAAACATTGAATTTGATAGTGTAATTCAAAATGAAAGCAACTTACAAAAAGCATATACTTACTTTTAAGAGACCCAGTGGTACCTCTCGAGGTGTTTTATTGGAAAAAGAGACTTGGTTTCTTATTTTAAAGGAAAACGATAAAATAGGTATAGGTGAGTGTGGTATTCTCAGAACGCTATCTGTAGATGATCGACCCGACTATGAACAAAAACTCCAATGGGTTTGTGAAAATATCCATTTAGGTAAAGACCAATTATGGGATGCTTTGCTAGAATTTCCTTCCATTCAATTTGGAGTAGAAATGGCTTTTATGTCTCTAGCTTCCAAAACACCGTTTGAATTATTTCCTTCTGAATTTACTTTAGGGTTAAAAAAAATGGAAATTAACGGCTTGGTTTGGATGGGTGAAGAAGCTTTTATGAAAGCTCAAATTGAAGAAAAATTAACGCAGGGTTTTCGCTGTATAAAATTAAAAATTGGGGCTATTGATTTTCAAAAAGAATTGGGTTTATTAGCTTTTATTCGAAACCATTTTGATGATAAAACGGTTGAAATTAGGGTTGATGCGAACGGTGCTTTTGCTTTAAATGATGCTTTAGATAAACTAAATCAATTAGCTGAATACAAATTACATAGCATCGAACAACCAATTGCAAAAAACAACACTGACAGTATGGCAGAGCTATGTAAAACAACTCCTTTAGCCATTGCTCTAGATGAAGAGTTAATAGGTGTATTTGGAATAGCCGCTAAAACGAATTTACTAAAAAAAATCCAACCTCAATATATTATTTTAAAGCCGAGTTTAATTGGTGGATTCAAAGGTACTTTAGAATGGATTGCAATAGCAGAAGAAATGAATATAAAATGGTGGATTACTTCTGCATTAGAAAGTAATATTGGTTTAAATGCGATTACACAATTTACATATACGTTACAAAACCCATTACCGCAAGGATTAGGAACGGGAGGTTTGTATACCAATAACTTCGATTGTCCTTTAGAAATTATTCAAGGTAGTATTCATTATAATGTTGATAAGAATTGGCAACTTAATGGAATACTATCATAAAAAGAGCCAGTAACTTGTTACTGGCTCTTTTTAATTATTTCGCATTGTAATAGTTTATACTATTTTATTTATTTGTTTTCTGTGTCAATGTCAACTTCTGTTTTTTTCTCTCCATCTTTAGTTGAGAACTCAACACCATCATTACTGATACTTAGTGAAGTTCCATCATTTTCTTCCGGTTGTTTTTCTTTTTCGATTACAACGGTTTCCGTCTTTTCCACCACTTGTGGCTCTTCGTTTTGCTCTTTACAACTTACACTTGCTAAAATAACTAAGGAAGCTATAATTACTGTTACTTTTTTCATTACTATTTGTTTTTAAAATTATAGGTGCAAGATAGTTCGGTTTGCGCTGCAAACTCTTATTTCATTTTTTAGGATTGTTATATAATTTCCATTTTGCTCGTATTGTTCACTTTAGGAAGTCTCATATTACCTAAAAGATTAATTAGAAAAAATGTATTTTTGTGCAGTAAAAAGAAAACTATGTTTCGATTAAAATTACCAACTGACCCAAGATGGGCCAACATTGCTGAAGGAAATTTAGAGGAAATTCTAACGGATCATGCGTGGTGCGAACAAAAAGCAGCTTCTAATGCAATTATGTTAATTACCATGTTGCCAGAATATACTGAAATTACAACAGAACTGACCAAAATTGCAAAAGAAGAATTGGATCATTTTGAGCAAGTTCACGAAATTATAAAAGCAAGAGGTTGGGTCTTAGGTCGCGAAAGAAAAGACAGTTATGTGAACGATTTGTTCAAATTCATGAAACCAGGTAATCGCAAACATATCATAGTGGAACGGATGCTTTTTGCAGCCATGATTGAAGCTAGAAGTTGTGAACGATTTAAAGTATTGTCTGAAAATATCAAAGATCAAGAACTGGCTACTTTTTACAGGGAATTAATGATTTCTGAAGCCAATCATTATACTGCATTTTTACAATTTGCACATGATCTAGCAGAAAAAGGCTACGATGTAAAAAAACGTTGGGAAGAATGGTTGGAACACGAAGCGAAAGTAATTGCCAGTTACGGAACAGGCGAAGCGATACATGGGTAGTTTATTTCTCATGCTGAACTTGTTTCAGCATCTACAATTATAACATTTTACTAATGAAAAGATTCCGAAACAAGTTCGGAATGACAATTTTGTATTAATTTCCATTCTTCAAGGCAATCCACTTGCTCATGTATTTGGTACTTTGCAAAGTTTGATGTTGAAAGACTTGTCCTAAAAAATTCTGAAGGCGATGTTGTTTCAAATGTTGATTCAAGTGATTGACTTTGGTAATACAATCGGTTTCAAATAAAGTTTTTGTGAATCTTTGGTTAATAATTGCAATTCCGTTGAGTTGTGCTTGTTTCCAAATGACCTCATTTTGATATAACGCAATGGCTTTTTGTACGAACTCCTCTTCGGTTTGGGTAATGTATCCGTTCCAATTTAAATTTCCATGCATTCCTTCAGCGCCTATTTCAGTTGTAACATTCGGTAAACCGAATTGCATACTTTCTAATAATTTGCCTTTCAAGCCTGCTCCATAAGGAATTGGAGCCAATAAAACTTTACTCGAATTAAAAACTGTTGGAACATCTAAAGCACGTCCTTTTATTAAAAATCCTTCTTTTTCGTTATGCAATTGTTGGGCTTTTTGGGTTGCGTATGAACCGTAAACATGTAATTCAGCTTCAGGAAGGCCTTTTTTAATCGATTTCCAGCATTTTTTGAGTTGGAGTACTGTTTGCCAATTCGGCTCGTGTAAAAAGTTGCCTATGCTTATAAAATGACTTCTTTGTGAAAATGAAGGTATTTCATTTGTAAAGTTTTCTGAAATGGGTTCTACCAAAAAAGGCAAGTACTGTAAAATAGATGAATTGACTTGAAAGGTTTCAGTAAGTAATCCCATTTCGTATTCGGAAATAATCAAATTCAAATCGCAACGATGCATCGCTGCAAATTCTCTTTTAAAAACATCTGAGAGGTAATCTTCAAAAACCAATTCCCTGTTTTGTTTGTATGCTGTTTCTCTAGCTTTTCTTAAAAAGTGTACATCTTCTGTATCTAAAATTCGCATAGCATCAGGACACTGTTCGGCTACTCTCCAACCGTATTGTTCTTCCATCATAAAGCGATCAAAAAGTACCATAGAAGGTTGTAAGGTTTGGATTAAAGTATCAAAGCTATCCTCATTCAATGCAATCGAATAACAATCAATATCTTGAGATTCTAATGGGAAACTAAACTCTGATTTTTTTGCAGAAGATAAAAAACTGATGCTATAATTGTCTTTTTGAAACAAAGCAATGAGTTGTAACATTCGACTTCCTGCAGCCGTTGAATTCGGTTCGGGCCAAACGGTTCCTATGATGACAAGGTGTTTTTGCATAAGGCAAATTTAAAATTTAGAATTTACAATTTAGGATGAAATGATTGTTAATTTTTTACTTAGGGAAACAGATTTAGAAATTAGAGTAATTTTCTGAAGTTATCATTGATTTTTAAAATTGATTTTTGGAACACAGATTTAAGAAATGAGAGAAATTTATTTTTTTGGAATTTGATTTTGCTATTTTTACAAAAAAATGCAATGAATTCTTTTTTCACCTATTGTCCGAATTGCAAATCCACGCATTTTACTTTTGAAAACAACTTTAGATTTCAATGTAACGCGTGTGATTTCGTCTATTATCATAATATTGCTGCGGCTGTTGCAGTTGTCTTTACTTTTGAAGACGCTGTTTTATTTACCGTTCGAAATGTGGATCCCGATAAAGGTAAATTAGATTTGCCAGGAGGTTTTATCGATCCTAAAGAAACAGCGGAAGAAGCGGCTTGTAGAGAAATTAAAGAAGAATTGGGAATCACAGTAGCATCAAAAGATTTAAAATATATTACCACGTCACCAAACGATTATTTGTATAAGAATGTACCGTATCGTACAATGGATATCTTTTACGAATGTCCCTTAGTTTCCAAAACGGTTTCTGTCACTGCTAAAGACGAAATCCAAGATTTAATTTGGATTAATAGGAAACAAATTGACTTAGAAAAAATTGCTTTTACTTCTATTCGAAAGGTGATTGAAAGTTATTACATTCATTAATTAACCGAATCTTTTTTCTGTGTCACAACAGGTTTTGGTTGGGCAACAGGTTGCGTTACTACTGGTTTTGTAGTTCCTGTAGTACTTGTTACAGGAATTAAAATTTCAGTAATAAACTCAGATGGTTGACTGGTAACAGCGCGTCCTTTTTTATGTATTTCTGTAATGGATTTGTTTTTATCCAATTGATACACTTCGTTTTCCGCAATAAAATCGAGTGCTTTTTTCCAAGCTTCTTTTCTATGGTAATAACTGCCTTGTAGTGTAATTTTTAAAGCTTGGTATTCTTCTTGAAAATGACCAGTAATATCACTTAAAGGCGTGGTTAAAATTTCATCTTCAATAGGAATACAAGCAGCAAAATACAGAGGTTCGCTTTCTAAATTCCAAGAGTTAAATTGGATAAACGGTTCTCCATTTTTTACAATGTCATTTTGTTTTACGAATTGTTGTACTTTGTTCAAAGCATCATTCGTTTTAATAGAAAATTCAGCTAAGCTAGAAGAATCTTTGTGTTGTATATAATAACTCGCTTGAACTTGAATAACTCCGTTCAATAAAATGTTATAACTGCTTAGTTCGTTTACTAAAAAGTCGTTAATATCTTCTAAACCTTGTTCGATTTTTGAAGTGTAGATAAATTCATTCCCACCTTTTAAAAAACTAAAAAACTTTTCTTTAAAAGATAAATCTCCTTTAATGCCCCAAGTAACTTTGGTAGCTCCATCTACTTCTTCAAATTTCCAGTATAAGTCGTATTTTTTGTCATTTTCTGCTCTAGACTGAAAAATAGAATCTAAAGGAAAAACTCTTGTAGTAGTAATTTTAGTAGTATTCCATGATAAACTAGCGCCTTCTCCAAAACTAATTTCAGAAATGCTAACTTTTGATTTTGGTGTTAAATCAGGATGCCAACTCGGCCAATTTTTATAATCGTTTATGTATTGGTAAACCGTGTTTCTCGGACTTGCAATGGTTTTTTCGCTATGGTAATTAAATTGATTGGGTTGGGTAGCGATAAATACAATAAAGGCAATAGATAGTAGTAATAAAAGTAGAAAAATATATTTTGCTATTCTCATTGTTAAGGAAGATTTGTGGTTTTCCAAATATATAAAATTAATCTTTCAAATAGAATTTTATAAAAAATAATAAACCTATAAACAGCAAAAAGCCAAATAATATCCAGTAAATGCCTCTATAGTGTGATTTTAATTCTTTTAAATCTTTACGATACACATAAATCATGGTTGCAATGAAGACAATTACAAAAAATAAAGCAAAATACCATTGACCTGTTGAAAACATAATTATAAATTTTTTACAAAAGTAAGAAATGAAAAAAGCAATTAAATACATTTACCAAAATAAAATGGAATAAAAATGAAAAAACAATTAGACGCTGTGGCTTTATTTCACACTACTTACGGTTTAGGTGTTAGTAACGAATTGAAAGCAGATCTAGGCGAGAAAAAGAATCAACTGCGTTTCGAATTAATGAAAGAAGAAAATGAAGAGTATTTAGAAGCGGTTCAAAATAACGACATGGTTGAAATTGCCGATGCGTTAGGCGATATGTTATACATACTTTGTGGTACCATTTTGGAACATGGTTTGCAACATAAAATCGAAGAAGTATTTGACGAAATTCAAAGAAGTAATATGAGTAAACTAGGTGAAGATGGCAAACCCATTTATAG
Organism: Flavobacteriaceae bacterium; assembly: GCA_002862755.1. Classification (GTDB taxonomy): domain Bacteria; phylum Bacteroidota; class Bacteroidia; order Flavobacteriales; family Flavobacteriaceae; genus Flavobacterium. The sequence continues at coordinate 87,160 of PKDY01000010.1, forward strand.
AGAAGATGGTAAAGTAATGAAGGGGCCTAATTACTTTAAACCAAATTTCGAACCTATTTTGAAATAATTTTGTTTATTCAGGAGCACTCATTTTTGCATTTTAAAGAAGACTCCACCCGCTATCCGTTGTATCTTTTTTATTTTTCTTTTGCTTTTTAAAATAATTTAGAAGCAAAAGAAAAATAAAAAAGGATGCCACTACTATCGGGGCTCAATTGACGATTTGTTTTAAAGTTGCTAATTTTACCAAGGACCATTTTGAGTCACTGGAATAAAAGTTCCATTTTCCAATCGGGAAGCACCACCAAATCCTACCAACCATAATCTTTCTTTTTGATCTTTGTAAATTTCAAAAGGAACAGGTCTTTTAATACCTTCTTTTTGCTGAAATTCTTTCAGTTCTTTACCATCATAGGTATATAAATAATGTTGGTTGGCAACAAGCCAAATCGTTCCGTCTTTTGCTTCAGCAACACTTCCTATTCCTTTGCCAATTTCGATTTTTCCAAGAGTTATATTTTGGGCAACACCCTCTTTTATAACATACAAACCTTCTTTGGTAGCAATCCATAAATTGCCTTTACTATCTTCAAAAAGCTTAGTTACAAAAGGTGTTGTAATACCGAATTGTTTCGATTCGTTTACCAATTGATTATCGGTATAGGAAAAAAGACCTGCATTGGAAGCAATCCATATTTTTCCGTTATGATCTTCTAAAATAGCATGAATCATTTTGGTACTGGAAATACCAACAGAAGTATCTTTCACACCTTCAGGCAATTCTAACGTAGTAAATGTTGTACCATCAAAAATACAAAGGCCATTAATGGTTCCAATCCATATTTTATCTTGTGCATCAACCGCAATACACCAAGTATCATTACTAATCAAACCATCCGATTTGTAATAATTATGAACTGTTTCTCCCTTAATACTACTAACACCATCCGAATGAGCCATCCAAATGGTTCCGTCTTTAGTTGCTGTTATGCCTTTAATGGTAACGCCTTTTCCAGTTTGGCTTTGAATGCCTGTAATGGGTTGCCAACTCGAATTGGTAAGTTTGGAAGCGCCATTTTCAGATCCAAACCAAAGCGTCCCTTTGCTATCTTGAAAAATGGTGCGTACCACTTGACTAATAAGACCGTTATCTACAAACGAAAAAGGAGCCGTGCTTTTTGGAGTAACTAGTTGCTCTTTTTTTATAGAATCTGTAGCAGTTGTTTTATTTACTGACTCCTTTTTATGCTGTCCTGTACACGATTGCAAAAGAAAAGGGAGAAGGAGAATATGCAATAATAGTTTTTTCATGGTAACGATTATTTTTATGGATTATTTTTCATCATTTCACTGACTCTTTTATCAGCTTCTAATTTAGTAATTCCTTCATAATAATCTTTTACAAAGGGATGGTCAAAATCTTGATGAGGAAAAATTTCAGGTCTTTCATTCCCTTTTTTTGTCATAACATCACATGGAATAGACATGGTATTTTTATATTGTGGAATAGCATTACATAACCAACCAAAATATCCAGTTACATGATTTTCATTATTAAAATTGATTTTATAATCTGAATAGCTTTGTTCACTTAAAGAAACCCAAAGACCATATTCTAAGGTTTCGCAACTATCAATTATTTTTTGCGTAAGTGTAACCCTTATAAACCGATCAATTTGTTCTTCATAATGAATTTCACAAAAGTCACTATCTAATTTTCCTAATTCTGTCTTTTCTTGTTCTGACAGATAATGATAATTTGAAGGTGAATTATATGCTAATGCAGGCCAATCAGAATGAACCAATCCACAAATAGTGCATTTATATCCTAAAGTCGAGTCTTTCTTTTTTTTCCAGAACATAAGATGTATTTATTCCGTTTTTTTAATAATCACATTCTGATACTTATAAGGGATTTCAATGTTTTCTTGATCAAACCGTTCTTTTATGGAGCGCAATAAATCGCAATACATCGTAAAACCATTAAACATATGATCGGAATACGCCCAAACACTCAACTTTACAGCCGAATTTTCTAAAGCGGTTACTCTAGAAACTACTTCCGGTACGTTGTTTTCTTTTTCTTCTGGTGTACGAATGTCAATGTGTAAAGGGTGTTTCAAAACTTCTTCTTCCATTATTTGTAAAGCTTTGCCAATATCAGCCGTATAACCAATTCCAATTTCTACTATTTTGCAAACCTTAGAATCATTTAAGTTGGAATTCACAATCACATTGGAACTAATAACCGAATTAGGCACCACAATTCGATTGTTTTCAATATCTCTGAGAACCACTTGTCTTAAATTAATTTCTTCGACAATACCCGTATAGGTATCATTAAAGGTAATTCGATCGTTTAACTTAAAAGGTTTGAACAAAACGATTAAGAAACCGCTCATAATATTGCTTAAGGCTTGTTGGGATGCCAAACCCGCAATAAGGGATAAAATTCCTGCTCCTGCTAATATCGAATGGCCTAAAGTTTTCATTTCAGGTATTTGTACCAAAGCAAAGGAAATCCCAATAATAAAAATAATAACCGTGATTAACTTGGTCGCAAAAAGATAACTCGTAGGATCTATATGCTTGGTCGCAATCAAACGGTTGATTTTTCTTCGCGATATAAATTTAAATAGTAAGGCAAAACAAGTGGTTAAACCCACAATAATTCCAATAATTACTAGGGTTTTAAAATCCGAAAAGAGGGATTGTATCATAAGCGCTGGTGCCAATAGTTGTATGTTCAATTTAAGCGTTTGTTATTTTTAAAAATCGGTTACCACTTGAAAGGGTATTACAGCACGAACGCGCATTTCTTTCATTTTAGCAAAACGGTTTTCGGTATCGTTAGATAAAATCCATTCGTGATGGGTTTCCGCAATCATTTTTTGATTATCAACGGTAATACCTTTCCAATCAAAATCCACACTTACTTTAATTTCCTTGGGGTTACTTTCTTTTATGATAAGATTTTTATAGTGATGCGTACTGGTTTTTATTTTTGTAGCATTGGAGTGCATCCAATCTTTAAAAGAGTCAAAATCGGTAATAGTTCCACCCGAACTCAAATGTAGCACAAAGTTGGGATCTAATAGTTCTTCGAATTTTTCAGCAGCAGCTATTTCCATAAGATAGAGCCAATAATGCATAAAAGACTTGACTCTGTTTTCGGTGTAGGCTTCTTCAAACTTAAATTCGTTTACAATTCCTGTGGGTTGTAATTCTATTTTTTTAAAAATGGGTAAATCCTTTTCTTTTTGTTCCAAAACAGTAGTGTAATGTAGCTTATAACTGTATTTACTGGAATCGGGTCGAATGTTTTGATACAAAATATCAGCTTCTAGTGCAATACTTCCGTCGTCTAGTACTTGTACCGCTGTTTTTTGAACGTGATGGGCGTTTTGCCAACCAGCATAAACGCTTAAACGTTCTTCTAAACCATTTTTTCCTTTTGTGATTCCGTTTTGAGAGACGATTTCCACCTCTTCACTCAAAATGTCTTTTTGATTGGAAATCGTTTGTTGTGTAAATGGAACTTCGTAAACCTGATACCAACGATAATATTGGGCTAATGCTGCATGTGTTATTTGTTCTAGCTTAAAAAAATTGTCCATAATTTTTTTGATTTTTTACAGTTGCTTAAGAAATAGATTGCTTCTATTTTATGCAACACTTTCAAAGATAGCTCTTTTCAATCTTTCTTACAAAGCAAATGAAGGTAATAGTAACTTCAAGTGTTACCTTTTAAGAAGTTTGTTTGATACCGTCTTGAATCGCTTTTTTGAGTATATCCAAATCTATATCTTGAAGCTTTTTAAATTTTATACAATAACCCGTTATAGTGGCTTTACCTAGAGTATCCTTATAAGTTTCGGCTAAATATTTTTTATCTTCAAGTCCCATAATGTAAACGGAAATTCCAGTGGAGTTGGCACTAATTCCAGTTTGGTAAAAATCTTTGGTTGTACCATTCGCATAGTGCATTGTTAAATGTCCGTAACCAATGTTAGGATTCGTAACGATTTTCCCTGTTGCATCTTTCCCATCTAAAAACCATAATGTACTATCTTTTGGAAAGACTTGTACGATGTTTTCGTGCAAAATTACCATATCAGCACGTTTGGGTTCTGGTAAAGATGCTATATATTCCTGTATTTGATTGGTGACAGTCAACATTGTAATATTGAGTTTAATTCACTATTTAGAAATTATTCTAAAAGGACTTTATTAACTTAAATATAATCCTTCCGATACTTTAATACAATATAGTAATTAATTCAAATGGAAATTGTTTTGACCTTAAAAAACTAAAAAGAATCCCAATCTATTTCAGTTTCTAAAATCTCTTTTGGAGGTATCATTTGAAAAGGCCTAATAAGTACTTCTTTTTTCTTGGTTAACGGATATTCAATTATCCATTCTGTTTTTTCTCTGTTTTCAGGATCAAAGTCAACTTTAAATATTTTTGTAGTAACCCAATTGTTTTTCATCCATTCCATTTTTTCACCACCGCCACCACCATTTCCAATATAAAATCCGGTAATTTTTTTCTCTTTAATATAAAAAGTAGGATTGGATAAGTCAGAAAGTTTTGAATTGAAAATGTAGGCGTTTAATTTAGGGTTAAACAGGTAAACATTAACTCTGTTTTTCATACCCGTTCCTGATAATCCGTAATAACCTATGACATAATCTGTATGGCCGTCATACGTTAAGTCAATTAAGGTGTCATAAATAGGTCGAGTAAAAGTTTCCGTTGTAAAATTATTTCTAATATTTTCTCTTTTGCCTTCTAAAGTAGTGGTATCAACAATGGCTCTTGCCAAACTGTCAAAAACTCCCATATGTTCTTCTTCTTGAATAGCAACTGGATCTTGTGCAGATAAAGTATCCATGATTCTGGTAGCATTTTGTGATTCCGATTTTTTTCCTTTGGAATCGGTACATCCTATCAAATGAAGAATCAAAATTAGGAAAACAAATACTGTTCTATTTTTCATTTTAACATATGAGTTTTATCTATTTTAAAAGTTTCACTATTGCTTTATTTTCTCTTGATTCAGCTAAAGATAGAGCCGTATAACCTTCAGCTTGTATGCTTTTATCAGCTCCATGTTTTAACAATAGGGCTACTATTTCTTCATGTCCCATTTCGGCTGCTCTATGTAGCGCTGTAAACCCTCTATTATCTTTTGCATTTACTTCTGCATTTGCATCTAATAATGTCATTGTGTGTTTTATTTTATTAGATTGTACTGCATTCATAATAGGTGTAGCACCTTGTATGGATCTAACATTTGGATCAGCTCCCAATTCTAATAATTTTTGTATAACTTCTATACGTTCTGCTGCAATAGCCCAATGCAAGGTAGCTAATCCGTCTCCAGCTAAAGAATTAATATGAATTCCATTATTGACTTGATTTTCAATTTCTTCTAAATCGGATTGAGCTACAGCAATATGTAACAAAGAATGTGTACGTAATGTACTGTTGGTTTGAGCTATAAAATTGTCATCGAATACCCCTAAGTTAGCCATATTTCCGTAACTTGAAAACGCCCAGTATCCAGCGCTCTTAGTATTATTAATTAATGTTTTTGGTAAAGGAGCAGGAACAACTTCTCCTATAGAGTGACTTATAAGAAGAAAATTTAAAAAGGAATTGGTAAACGCACTGGTTTCATCCTCAGTAAATTCTCCTGTAATATTTTCAATAATCAACTGGTTGTTTGCTTGTGAAGTTTTAGCAATTAAGAATACTTCTCTGAGCCAACTACGTACAAATATCAAATATTCACCATCATAATAAATGGCCCATTTATGCTCCATAGTATTAGGCGTAAATAATACTCCTGGAGCTAGGTAGCCATCAATTGTAAAAGTTAGATTGGATGCAATAGTTCTATCACTTTCAGGTTTTATATCCCAAAAATTTCTTCCATTTTCTGTACCATAAGACACCGCATTTTTTGCCATTTGTTGATTTTCAGAAGTAGAAATCATGGTTTGACTTATGGGTCTTAAATCTAGCAATTTAACATTCCATGGATTTTCAGAAGCAGCAATCCAAGGTAAATCATTTTCAGAAGTGTCGGTTTGTTGTTTTTTATTATTGCTAAAAATTTTTTTAAAAAATGACATATGTTCTAATTTTTAATAATTCGTATTTACTCCATTCTATTTTAAAAATCACTCACTTCTAGGTTTTTAAATAAAGCTTGAAATAAATCAAGTGCTTCGAGTTTTGGTTTTAAATCGGCTGAAGTTGTTATTCTAATATGAATCATATAATTTCCTTCTTCACCATCATAAGCAAGTGTCAGGATTATATTTTTTAATTTTCATTTTCTAATTCCGAAAATAACTTTTTGTTTGTGGGTTGTATGTCTGTCAATTCATAGCGTTTTCTATCCAATTCCTTACATTTAATCAGACTCAAGTAAATGTTTACCACTTTTCGATCAATCCATATTTTTCCGCCACCGTTTTTATGTCTGTCTGCACCATCTTTTTTAACTCCTGAAACCCAGTATTCATCTCCACTTTCCATGTCATAATAATTACCTGCAATTCCGAGACCCTTTGAACTTTTTAGAGCTTTGCCATTAAAATAAATGGTTCGTCCCGATTTTGAAAACTCCACCATTCCAATCCAAGCGGGACCATTGTTAGCATAACCACTTTTGAGTTCGATATATTTTAATTCAGATTTCATTTTTTTGAGCTTATTTTTCCAATAGTGAAATTGGGTTTCCAATCTTTTAAAGTATCAATTTTAGCTTCAGTTATACGTTCAATTACAATTCCCAAATTTGAAGAAGCTACATTACATCTTCTGCCCACATCAATTTCTTTAATTTTTTACTCTAATAATTGTTCGTTACAACCAAATAGATATAGTCTCCAATAGTAATTTCACGTTCTAAAACAATTTAATAAAAACAATTCTTATTCATCATCAATTTTCAATAAATTATTCGTTCTAAAATCGATTAAACTTCCCTTTTTTGTAGCATAATTACCTCTTATAGTTGTTGTTTTATGGTTTGTAAGGTTGGTTATTTTAATTCCAATTTCGGATGTGTCTTCAACAGCATAATAGGTATCATAGATTACGTATTGATAATTACCATTGGTAAAAGTAACATAATTTAAATCCATTCCTTCATTTTGAATACCACCTCCACGTGAATAATAAGAGTAGGTAAATTTACTCCAACTTTCCTTGGTTGTATTGGGATATTCCAATTCAATAGTAGTGGCTGTACCAAAGCGATAGATGAGGTATTGATTGTTTTTATCTTTCGCCAAAACAAGTTTTTTGCCTTTTTGAGTTTCAAAACTGTAGACTAATACTTCATTGGGCAAAATATAGTTTTGTGCAAAAAGAAGCGAACATAAAAATAGCAGAAATAAAGTAAATAAAATGGTGTGTCTCTTTGGATTCATAAATTAGATTTATAGTGAAATTGGATTTGTGGATTGCATTACTTCTAGGAGCTAATTTTTCAAATACAACGCTTCAGCTTCTTTTCGACTTCTTTCAAAGATATCAACTCCAAATTTTTTAAATACGATTTCTTTCATAGTTTTTGAATAACATTGCGAGTATTCTGTAATTACACAACCCCCATTTCGAGTAATTATACCATATTTTTTTTCACGATACTCATTTATAAACTTGTTTAATTCTGGATTGGTTTCAAAAATAAATCCATATGACAAACATTCATAAATTCCCTTTTCAGCGTCAATTTTTGCATCCTCAACACCTTTTTCACAAGTTGGTGTTGTCCAAACAAGTGAATCCTTTTTAGTTTCATGCTTTTCTTGAGCATTAACGAATCCAAGAGATATTAGAAATAGGAAGGTTAAAAAAGTTTTCATTAGGTATGTTTTGTAATTTTATTGGAAACGGTTGGATGTATTTATTTCATCCGTTCAGCTTTAAATCTCAGGTTAGTTAAAGATATAATTTCTTACGAAATACTTACTACCAACTCATTTTTATTTATCAAAAAGCCCACGTGTAGTGAATACTCCTTTTTTCTTTTCGTTAAACAATTTTTCAATGCTTTCTCCATGGCTACCTTTCCAAGTTCCGTTTTTTGTTTTTTGCACAGGATCAAATTGGTATTTCTGATGATAGAAATACCCTTTTTCCTTGTTTAAAGAAAGGTATAAGAGTACGTATTCATAGTTTTCAAATCTAGGTCGTCCATAATGATCATAAGCCACAAATTCAATCGTGTCTGTTTTTAAGTCATTAAATACATTTTGCACCACCTTGTATTTATTTTTAAAACCATAATCCATAACATAGGATACCTTTCGTATGGTATCTCCAGTGATTGAGTCTATTTCAATTTCCGTATTATTTTCATTGGGATCAAACTCCTTTACAGCAATTTTCTCTCCAATAAAAGCATAAAGATTGACAGCCTTATTGTTTTGTTGAAACTCCGATTTTGCTACCTTTTGATTTGATTTACAACTCATCAGAAGGAGTAAGATTCCGAGAATGGTATAGGTATGATTCGTATTTTTAAATGTCATGAAATTATTTAGAGGGTTAGTAATAGGGAAATTAGTATTACTTATTGAAACAAAACGCTGTTGTAAGCTGTTTTTTTATTCAAAGACTATTTCACATTCACTATCAAATATTTTTGAATTTCTACATCTCAAAAGTATTTTTTCGCTATTTTTTAGCTGAATTATTATTTGACAATTTTCCTCATTTGGTTCGCAATAAATTTTAGATATTTCCTTGTTTTTTATATTAAATTTGTTTGAATAATCCTTCAATATAAAGTCTTCATCATCTTCAATATTTTCCAAATCTAAATAATTTATTGTTTCAGTATCTTCCCAAAATCCGGCTCCAGAATCAAGAAAATATTTTTGCCAATTCTTTTCATAAATTTTCAGATAAACAAATATTACAGATTTGTCTTTTAAATTTTCACAAATTAATATTTTATCTATTTTGTAATTTTCAAAACCCTCAACTATAAAATTGCGAAGAAAATAAAATTGATTTTCTAATTCTTCATTCATATTTTTATTTCTATTTATCTCAGTGTTCTGTCGCTCTAAAACAGCATTTAACCGTTCGCGCCTATAAGTAGTGGCGATAAACCAAAACCTCTCAATAACAAATATAAACTTATTTTAGAAAATTCGGAGACACGGGCACAAAGTACGAACTGACGTAAGTAAAATTCCGAATACAAGCCAAGCTAAACAATTGCTAAAAACCATTATTGTGGTGCGTTTTTAATTAGTTAAATTCTAATTTTATTTTTCCCATAAATCTGAAATTTTGTCAACTGGTAAATAATCCCACCAACTATAATTTACAAACTTTTCTTCAATTTTTAATGTATCGTTTTGTTCATTGATTAATTCAAAGGGATATTTCGCAATCATACTATATTTTGGATTCTCTTTGTCATAAACAATAACAACTAATTCTTCTTTAGAATATTTACCTCCTTGTCTACCTTGAAATATAATATCGTTAACTTGATATTCGTATCTTGAATATTCGTAATTATGTTTTCCAGATTGAAAATTAGCTACTATTTTTCCATAAGTATATCCTGTGTTTTTTTTAAGTCCACTAAAAGTCGAATAATTCCAAGCGAATATAGCTCCGTATATCAATAAAATTCCGATTATGATTAAATATAAATTTCGTTTTTTATTACTCATTTCTAAAATGCGCTACTTTATAGCGCCAATCTATCCATTTTGGGAGGTACAAGCAAATGTTTGTTGTGCTTTTATTGTGCTTCAAATATAACGCTTCTAATTGCTACTTACAACAAGTAAAATTACTCAACCTGAAAGCCGGGAGTCCGAAACTTCGGACTTTGCGGAGCGGAGACTAAACATTACTTGTAACCGTTGTTAGTAGCAGACTCTCTGCTTAATAATTTTTAATGGAGAGAAATTATTTGTTTGCCATAAATGTAATTCATAAAAATCTTCGCCTTCCAATCCGTTTTCGCTTAGTTCCTCCAAATTGCCATAATATATTCTAACGCGATATATTCCATTCTCAACCTTTATACGTTTCGCTTCTGGAAAATAATCTGTACAGCCAGCAACTACAATCATTCCTGACAATATTTCTAGATCACATTCATTGATTTGATTTACTTTCTCCAGATTAATAATTTTAACTTCGGGTTCAGAGTCATAAAAATTTATTTTAACTGGAACCTCCATGTTTCTAACAGTACCAACTCCAATAGTACATTTAGCTGTTGCAAGTAAACGATTAACCGCTTCGTCTGTCCAGCTATCTTCTAAACTACTTCCATTCTTTTCATCTTCTAAATAAAATTGAAAGTAATCGGCAAAAAGTTCTAATGTTATTGATTCTGAGGGTTCTGTCATATTAGTTTTTTTGAACTTGGTTTTTTGTTAAGGTAATTTAAAAAATACATTTTATAATTATTTATTCTAATTCAAGCCATAATTGAGTATTAAAATAAAATCCTTCACCATCCGCTTGAATCATTCCTAAAAAGTTTTTTTCTAAATAAGTCATTAATGCACTATTTACAGCATAACCTGTATCAACAATGTCTGAAGTAGGTAATTGAATACAAACAATATATTTTGTTTTATTTAAATGTTGGATTACTTTCTTTTTCTTGAACTCAAAGAATTTGGGTTTACCAATCCATTCTAAAAATTCGGCTATTTCTTCTTCAGCAAGCGAATCTGATTTTCCAACTTCATTAATTTCAACAAGTAAAGGCATCCTCTCTGAGTCATAGTTTAATTCAAATTTTGTCCATTCAACTGCTTTCTCATTCTCCAAATCTAAATTACTCTCAATAGGATAACCACTAAGGTTTAAATTTTCTAGTAAGTCATTTATAGTTGGCTTTTCTTTACTTGTACAAAATACTCTAATGTAATATCCCATATAATTAGTTGATTTGTTGAACAGTTTTTATTCCAAGCTGAGCAAAGTCTGCGGACTTTGAGCTAAATTATAAAAATCTTTGATTTAACGATTTTATAAATGATTTTTTTGTGTTAGTAAATTCACTAAAATGGCGATTAATTCAACCTCAAAGTCAAGAGTCCGAAACTTCGGACTTTGCGGAGCGCAAAATCCAGAAGTAGCCACTGAAGAAAACGGCTGTTATGCGACGTTTTATTAATTATATTTATTCCATACTGATTCAAAAAAATTATGATAATCAATCTTTTTTTCATCTTTCCAATTGTCTGAAAGCCGAATATTATAATTTTCTCCAGATATTTCCACCGAACACGTAATTCCATCTGTGACATTCCAATCTTCATTAATACTTTCGGTGTCAATTTTGTTAAGTTTTTCAATAAGTTCGTAGAAATAAGAAACTTCTACTTCCTGTTTATTTTCAATTGGTTTTTTGTCATTGAAAATACCAATGCCATATAGCTTTATTAAAAAACATTTGAGCTTTCCATGCGGTTGTTTCTCAAGTGAGAATTTCAATTCCATTAGTTCTTTTTCAACTGACTTTCTATATTCGTTTCCAAGACTTTTATTGAAAGTGATGTTATAAATCACAACATCCTTACATATTTTATAACTGCCTTTTTGTTGAGCTTGAGTAAATAAAACGAATAACAAAAAAGTTAAGACGAAAGTTTTTTTCATATTAGAAAGATAAACATGGTCAAAAATGTCACACAACTTTCCACTGCTTGTCGTCAGTTGCGAACTTCGGAACCGATTATTTTGGTTAAAGATAAAATTTCTTGCGAAACGGGAAGGTGTATTTGCCACAAAAATCAAAATCTTGCCAAATGCCTGTTAGTATAGTTTTAATATTGGCACAAATGCTCCATTTTTTCTTTTCGAACTACTTATTTTTTTTCAATTTAGATATTAATTCATTTAGTTTCTTTAATTCTATTGATGGAAAATCATTAATAATAATTGAAGAATCACGTAACATAATTCGGTTATATATTCCACTATGACTAATGAATTTTTCTCTATTTAATTTTTTTTCAGTCAATTCATTTATACTTTGTAGTATCAATTCTCTTTCTGAAGCTCCTAATTCTATTTTTTTAACAGAGATTGTAATTTTGGTTTCCCTTTTGTTTTTGCAATTTTTCTCTTTTTCAATATAATCTGCTAAAAGAGGCCCTTCTGTATTTTCTCTATAAATAGTGATTTTATGTTCATTTCCACCCCATTCACCGCATTTGTTGTCAATACTTACTATTTCTAACGAATTATTAGGTTCTATAAATTTTAAAGGATTAGGACTTGATTTCTGCTGAAAAGAGATAAACACTATAAAAAAACCGATTAAAATTAAATATACCTTTTTCATGCTTATTATTCTTTTGTTAAAGATAAAGTTTTTATTAAGAATCTTTTTTATCCTTTTAGTAAGTTATTCTAATGCCATTTTGATACGCATCCAAACAATTTTGACTCAATTCTATTTTTTTTGAAATTAAAGAATTTTCTGTACTAGTTTGCTTATTAATTTTAATCAATTCTAAAGTTTCTAAGTCAATTAAAATTTGGTAAGAATTATGGGTTTGATTTCCCCAAATCTCAAAGTTAAGGTAATAAGGCATATTTTTTTTTGAATGATACCATGATGCAGATAGGAACATTCTGTTTTTATTTTGTCCAAAATAGCTATGAAAACATTTAGGAAATACAACAATCTTGTTTTTTATTTGGAGTACTTTTTTGTCAAAATCAAATTTTGCGGGACTAAATTCTTCGGGTAACCCAATTATGTTCCCTTGACTATCAATTTCTAAAGGTGTATCCTTGTGCGCAACAGGCGTTGTTAAAAAGAAAACCGATAGTAAAACGAAAAGTAGTTTCATAGGAAAAGATATTTTTGAATTGAAGTTGAGGTTGAATCCTATTTACAACCTCATTATAACAAATATAGGTTATTTAAGTAATTTTAGTGTCTTTTATATATTTTTCTCATTAATGATTCGTAACCATACCAATTGCACGTCATTTCCCTAATAGTATCTGTTTGATTCCCTTTAGATAAGGTATTAGTCATTTGATCAGAACTCCTACAAAAACCTTTATTATTTAATGCTAATAATTCCGCTTCAAATTTTTTAATAGCAATAATATCATTATGATTTAGTAGTTTCATAGTGTCACTGTAAGTATTTAAATAGTATTTATGATCAAGTTTAGTGACATCATAAAAAGATTCCATTCTTGCTATACTTCCTCCCCATCTAAAAAACGTATATTTTTCACCTTCTTTTAAATTATGTATAGGTGTTTCATTATAATATTTTTCAAGAGGAAGCGAATCATATAGTATTCTAGTTTCATAAACAAGATTGTTTTTTAAGTTGATTACTTTTGTTAGCGTATCTTGTGTTAAATTAGAATATTCTAAAACGTACTTTCCATCTGGGAGACTGTCAAAGACATAATGCTTATTGACAATAATTTGTTCTAAAATATACTTATTAAAAAGGGCAGTGTCTTTATCTGACAATTTGAATAAACAATATTTAATTGGAATGGAATCATTGGATTCCGATTTTATAAAAGTAATATCAATTTTGTTATAACTCTTTTTACAACCTATCAAAGTGATACTACAGTATAGGAGTAAGAGTACGTTTTTGATTTGTTTCATAGAGTAGAGGGTTTGTAGTAGGAAAATTAGTAGTCAAATGTAAGTCTATCACTGTTTTTTGAAATGATAAGAAGTTTTTTACTAGATTGACTTATAAGGATATTATAAATTCAACTTTCAATATTTTCAGAATTGTTTCTAAAATCTTCTAGGTTATCAGACTTAGAAATTGTCTTAGCTTTCCCTTTTACCATCGTATCAGTTACGAAAATAAGTTGCCCTTTTTTATGAACAAAATAATCCGATTGTAGAAATTTGAAATGACCTTTTCTAAAATGAGGTATTTTTGATTGTTTGCTACCTTCATTTTCTTTTATTTTATTTGATGATTGTAATGTAAAATTTCTTGCTGATAAATCTTCACTTCTTTCAAATAGATTTTGTGGAACACCATCAGTAACACAATCAGGAAAACAATTCATATAAGCAATTGTATTAATTGCTAAACGAAACATTTTTCCTTGAGTTATAGAAATTTCATCCTTTTTTTTATTTACATCAGCATAAAATTTATCAGACATAAGTCCTCCATTTTCACTAAGTGAAAAATATAGTTCCAAACTTCCATCTTCTTGTAAGCTTAAAGAAAAAGCATATCCATCTGCTTCATAAGGTAAATGTAAAGCAAATTGATATACTACAGTTTGACTTTCAGTTTTTGAATATAAATGGTAGACATCTTTTTTTTGTCCCTTATCATATAAAAATTTTTTAACACCTTCTAAATCTGATAATGTAGTTGTTTCTAGAAAGTCACGTAATTCTCTATCAAGAAAGAAAATATGTAAAAGCTCTCCTTTATAATCTTCTCTCCATAGTTCAAGACCAGATATTATTAACTGTCTTGAATCTTTTGATTCAAATGCATTCATAGGAGCTCTCAATAAATTTTGACGCAGTATGGTGAATATTTGATCGTTAGTAAAATTTGGTGTTAACTTCCTTTGAGTTCCATAGAGATCTTGCCAAAAAAACTTTAGAGGTTTACTATAATATACTTTCCTAGCCATGACTTTTGAATTTAAACCTTTGTAAATATGTTATCTTTTAAAATATAGCCTTCTAAATGAATTCCATATTCTTTATAAATTTCGTCTTTAAATTCCTGAATATTTTTATTTACAAATAGTCTGCCACAACCTTGATTATTTAAGCAATATTCTGGAATAAAAAAGACTCCTGAATTAGCTAAAGGAAAGAAAAGAGCAACCGCGGGTTTATTTGATTCTTTTGAAACTAAATTTGAAACTTGAAAGCTTCCAATTTCATTAGACCCTTGTAAATCTAAAGCTGTTTTTATTTCTTTAGGTATATTTTGAATTCTTTCTCCACGAAATCCCATTAATCTTTCACAATATTCGAAAGTATTTTTGTCAACATCATAAATTGTTTCTATTATAAATTCACCTACTGTAGGTACATTTGTATATGTTACTAAATCAACAAAAGCAGCTTGACTTTGACTGAATTTATTTTTATTTTGGTTTTTCGGATTATTATAATGTGATTGATAGTCACTAAAGCCATCTCTTTCTCCAGTCCAAAAATGTTCACCCGAAGTTATACCCATAGAATTCACTTTATACATTATAGTATCTGAAATGTAGGAAATACCAACTAAAAATTCGGAAACGCTATCATTAGATTCAATTAATTTGTCATTTAAATATTTGGGTATATTAATAGGATTATCATTTATACATGATTTTAT
Organism: Flavobacteriaceae bacterium; assembly: GCA_002862755.1. Taxonomy (GTDB): domain Bacteria; phylum Bacteroidota; class Bacteroidia; order Flavobacteriales; family Flavobacteriaceae; genus Flavobacterium. Next base: position 102,538 of record PKDY01000010.1, read on the forward strand.
TATTTCAATAGAATTTTCAACCCTACCTGCAAAACTTATACATACTGTTGGACTTATGATATATGTTTTTAGTATTCCAGATAAAGGGTTGACTCTCATTTTATGACCACCTGTAATAGTTTTATCTAAAATGTCTATACTTACTTTGGTATCAGCAAGAAACATTATTGTTCTAAGTTCTTTTTTTCCAATTATTAATGACATTTTTTATTTCAGGTAAAGTTTTAAATAATTTAAAGACAATCAAATCATTTGAAAATTGGCCAAACTAAATAATTAGCCATGACTTATGTTGTAATACTATTTACTCAACTGGAACTCGAATTTCTGTTTCATGAATGTCCATTCTTGTTTTGTTCAGACTAACAATTATTGGTTCTTGTTTTTTTCGATCATATTCAACAAATGCAAAAGTTTTAACTTCTTTTACAGCAACTACTTTAACATCTACATCAATTCCTTGAAGTTTATTGTCGTTATATAAGCCAATATAAAATGTTCCTTTAGTTAAATTTGAATTTTTTCCATATGCTGCAATTCCTTTACCTGTGTCAAATTGTAAATAAGATTGGCCGTTTACAAATTTTTCAGCATTTTCATGGTCGGGGATAAATGTGTAGTATATATCTTCTCCTGTTTTAGGAATAATTAATTCAGTTATTGTTCCAACCGCTAAACTTGCAAGAGGTGTTCCATAAATTGATGTTATACCTTTTGCCAAATTTCCAACAGTTTTTGCATTTTCTTGATATGCTTTTTGAGCCTCTTGACCAACTCCAATCCAATATGCCCAAGCGATTACTTTTTCTTCTTTTAGCTCAGTAGAAATGAAATTTGGTAAATCAACGCGTAAGTAAGTTAAACTTTTGTTTTCGTTGTAGTAGGAATGTACTCGTTGATTTTTATTGAATAATATATCTTCTATATTTTCAGTTTTTACTAATTCTTTTACTTTTTCTTTGTATTGGATAGTGTTATAACCTGTTATACTATCAATTGTGTAGGGTGTATAAATTGTGTCTCTAATTGTTTTCCATTTCCAATTTGTATTGAAATTTTTTGTTGAATCGTCTGTAGGAATTCTATAAATTCGTATTCGGCAAACTCTTTTTGTAAGAGAAGAACTGTAGAATTTAAATTGGTAAACTCCTTTATTCCTTACATGAATTTGTTTTTTTGAAATTTTTTCTGCTTTGAACTCTGAAAAAATTTTGTTGTTTGGTAATTCAAAAATTTCGATTTCTTTTATATTATTTCCTTTTACCATTTCAAAATCAAACTCTATGATGTCACCTTTTGTAAAACTAAAAAAGAGTTCTTCTGTTTCATTAAGATTTAAAGAAATTGTTGACTCTGTTACTAGAATCGGATTTTTATTAGCTAATGTGTTTTGAATTGTTAAAATTGAAAGTGTAATAAGTAGTTTTTTTATCATAGTTTTTCATTTTTAAAAATTTGCTGTAATTATGTTTGTTATCATTTTGCTTTACATGTAAAAACTAAACTGACAAGAGCTCAGCGAACTGGTGTAAGCAAAATCCGCTACAATTTTCAGAAGTAGGCGAGAACAAGCAATTACTTATAGCCATTGTTGTGCGTTCGTTTTTTATTCTTCGATTTTCACTTTGTTTAATTCTTCTTCGAGCATTGAATGTATTTCAGTAATTAAATTCAAGTAACTTTTATTATCTCCGTCATCTATCATTAAATTATTGTATTGACTTTCAATTGATTCAGAAAACTCAATTGCTCGATGTTTTATCAAATATATTTGCTTTCTTAAATTACTAATCAATTCAACTATCGGCTCTAATCGGATATCATAATCTTGCTCTCCATTTTTTATTGCTAAAGCTTCTTGATTGAAATATTTTAAAACATTTTCATCGATTTCAATTAAGTCGGTTTCTTTAATTGGATTTCTATTCTCATCAAAAGATTCTTCTATTATTTTATAATACCGGAAAATTGTTTGGTCTGCTAATGCACTTGCTGGATACTTTAAATAATCTTCCCGATTTGTTTCTCGCAAATATATGTTTATGAGCTGTGATAATCTGTCCATTAATTGAATAAGGCCATTCCTTACCAACATTTTCTTTTCAAACATATCTTTAGAATGATAGTCGTATTTGTCATACAAGTCTTTAAATAATTCTGGTAGGAAGTCTAATATGTTATAAAGATTACTGAATTCTTTAATCCATCTTTCTCGATGATTTAAAAATTCATTGAAGCCGTTAAAGATTGAAAGACGGTCTATTTCAAGAATTCTTGAATAATTCTTTGATGGCGTTCTAATCAGAAAATTTGTCTGAAATGGCAGTTTTTTTTCATTCTCAAAAAATTCCTTTAAATTTTTAGCCTTTGATTCTATATCAGATTTAATTGCAGTTAGGTCGACTTTTAATAAACTTAACTTGTTGTAATAATCTTTTTTCTCGATTAGTAATCTTAATTCTTTATCTTTTTCTAAACCTTCTTTGAATTGTGTAATTTGAATCTGGTTAGCTTTTATTTGCATATAGAAAGCTAAAAATGTTAGAAATACTCCAGCCAAAGCAATAAAAGGATTAACGATTCCTCCGATTGTATCTCCAATTTGTCCTGTTTCTGTGAAGTCAAATTTATCTGAACTTGAAACAGCGGTGAAAATTAAGGGTGATACAAAAGAAAAAAGAATAATCAATATTGAGATACCTAAAATCCATTTAGTAACTCCATCCCAATTTTTAATCTCGATTTTTTCTTTATTACTCATATTTTTCTCAAAATGAAACATAACTAGTATATATACAGTACTTTATACCACCAATCTACTCATTTTTGAATGTATATATAAATGTTTCTCTCACATTCATCATTTTTCCAAATCTAACCTATTCTATTTACATAAAAGCAGGTAAAAATACCTATTTTTTTATCTTATAAATAACAATCACAATCCTAAGATAAGAAAACAAACCCTTGCAAACGCTTTTCCACCTACTCAGAGGGTCTAACTCGTACTCAGACGGTCTACTCCCGTACTCAGATGGCGTTTTCACCTACTCAGATGGCGTTCCCCGTACTCAGATGGAGTTGCCCGTACTCAGATTGTGTTTCCCCTTACTCAGACGGCGTTGCTCGTACTCAGATTGTGTTTCCACTTACTCAGATGGCGTTGCTCGAACTCTAATGAGGTTTTAACCTCCTAAAAATAGAGGTATAGTTGTTGAAAAAGTAATTTTTAAAGCAGAGCACCCTATTTTTTTATGTACAAACTCATTTTCTGATAATTTTTATGAAAATTGTGCGGTTTACCAAAAAGAAACCCTGCCTTTACTGTGGGTACAGTAAGCGCAGGGTGGCTATAAGGTATTGGAAATGAGGGACTAAAAACCTAGTATTAGATTTTTACCGTCCATCCAAAAGTATCTTCTTCTAATTTGTATTGAATGTTATTCAATTTTTCTTTTAATGCTAAAGCAACTGGTTTGTCTAACTTCGGTAATTCATAATACGTACCTTGGTATTCAAATCCTACAATTGGGTTAACCACAGCTGCCGTTCCCGCTCCAAAAATCTCTTGTAAGGTGCCGTTTTGAGCCGCTTCTACCAATTCAGTTACTAATACTGGACGCACTTCTACGTTGATGTTTTCTCTTTTCGCAAGGTCAATCAAACTCTTACGGGTCACACCATCTAAAATACGCTCGCTCGTAGGTGCTGTATATAAAGTATCGTTAATTCTAAAGAATACGTTCATCGTACCAGCTTCTTCTAATTTGGTATGCGTCGCATCATCGGTCCAAATGATTTGTTGATAGCCTTTTTCATTGGCTAATTTGGTTGGGTAAAACTGCGCAGAATAGTTACCTGCTGCCTTAGCTGCTCCAATTCCTCCGTTTGCGGCACGACTAAAATGCTCGGCAATCAATACTTTTACTTCTCCTGAATAATAGGATTTAGCAGGAGATAAAATAATCATAAAACGATAGAAAACGGCTGGTGCAGCAACCACACCTTTACCCGTTGCAATCATAAAAGGGCGTATGTATAACGAACTTCCTTTTCCTTTTTTTACCCAGTCTTTTTCAATTTCCAATAATTGCTTCAAACCACCCATAAAAACGTCCTCAGGAACTTCTGGCATCGCCATTCTTACGGCACTTTTGTTAAAACGCTCGTAATTTTGGTCGGGTCTAAAAAGCCACACATCATCTTGCTCGTCTTTGTAGGCTTTCATCCCTTCAAAGATTGCCTGACCGTAATGAAACACTTTAGCAGAAGGATCAATCATAAAAGGAGCATACGGCTCTATCGAAGGTTTTTTCCATACGCCATTTTCATAATCGCAAACCAACATATGATCGGTAAAAACATTTCCAAAACTTAGGGTTTCAAAATCAACATCCTTAATCTTTGATACAGAAGCCAATTTGATATCGATATCTGCTATAGTTTTAATTTCCATTTTTTAGTTGTTTATTTAGTTTTATTAAAAAAAAATCAACGGAATTTCTCTCTCACCGATTTTCATTGCAAATTTAGCAAAAAAAGATTTGTTCTTTTAACTTGGCAAAGAAAATAAATAATGGTATTATCAACAAAAAATACTTATTTTTAAACAATTAATTTATTTTTGTAGTAAATAAAACAACGAATTCCATGAAAAAAATAATGCTAGTGGCTGCATGTGCCGCTTTTTACTTCAGTTGCCAAGAGAAAAAACAAGAAGAAACAACGGTTGCCGAAACTACGAATGAAAGTAACTATGCTTCTTTTGGTGAAACCATCAATGAGGAAGGGGCTTTGTCTTCTGAAGAGATGATGCAAAAATTCAACGGTCTAAAAGAAGGGGATACGATCGATGTAAAATTCAAATCAACCATTCATAATGTATGTCAGAAAAAAGGATGTTGGATGACCTTAGACTTGGCAGACGATAAAGAAACCTTTGTGAAATTTAAAGATTACGGTTTCTTTGTACCCATGAACGCTACCGATAAAGAAGTTATCGTTAATGGTAAAGCCTTTGTAAGTGTAGAAAGTGTGGAAGATTTACAGCATTATGCAAAAGACGCTGGGAAATCGCAAGAAACAATTGATAGTATCACCGAGCCAAAAGTGACGTATTCTTTTATGGCTGATGGGGTTTTAATTGCAAAATAATGAAACAGTTGTACTTAGGAATACTGGTTCTTTTTTTAAGTAGTTGTAACCAAAAGGAAGCGGCTACTGAAAAGCAAGAAGAGGAAGCATTCAAAATGTATGAGTTTTCCGAAATGGCCGGTTTGATGGAACAGTTTTATGCAGAAAACAACAAACTGAAACAACAAATTACTAACGGTGACACTTTGGGTTCTTTTCCTTCTTATTTTGCAAGCATTCACACAGCTGACTTAACAACGGCTTCCGATAGAGATGCCTTCTTTACCGAACAAGCGCAAAAATTTATTGAAGCGGAACAACTAATCTTTACCGATTCTTTGAACCGAAAAGAACATTTCAATGCGGCTATTGATGCCTGTATTGCTTGTCATCAGCAAAAGTGTTTGGGACCTATTCCTAGAATTAAGAAACTATATATTCAATAAAGAGTAAGAGTTTAAGGTTATCTTAAGCTCTTTTCTTTTAAAAGGGTAGCTATGAAAAGAGAAATTATTATGACAGAGGATGGCTCCACCAGCATTCATTTACCCGAATGGAATGAAAGCTATCACTCAAAACACGGTGCCATTCAAGAAGCCAAGCACGTTTTTATCAAAAATGGTTTGGATCTTTTTAAAGAACAATCCACTGTTGCAATATTGGAAATTGGCTTTGGTACCGGTTTAAATGCTTTAATTACTTTATTGGAAGCCAAAAAAAGAAAGCAACACATAGACTACACGGGTATTGAAGCCTATCCGGTTGCGTTTTCGGAAATCCAACAATTGAATTATGCAGACCAATTACAGGCAACGGAGCAAACGAAACAGTTTCATGACATGCATCAATCGGATTGGGAACAAAAGCAGCTCTTGTCGGAGTATTTTGGGTTAACCAAAAGAAATCAGTTTTTTGATACTATTACTGATGAAAACAAATTTGATTTAATTTATTTTGATGCCTTTGGTTTTCGTGTCCAACCCGAATTATGGTCGGAAAGTATTTTTACTAAGATGTTCCAAGCGTTAAAAGCAGAAGGCGTTTTGGTAACCTATGCCTGCAGAACCAGTATTAAAAATGCCATGATAGCGAGTGGTTTTACGGTTGAAAAGCTTCCAGGAGCACCAGGCAAACGGGAAATGCTTCGTGCAATTAAAAGATAACAAACTGATTCATAGTTGTTTACAAAGTAATTTGAAATTTTAGCATAATATTAGCATTAATTTTATGCCTTACAACGTTATAGCTTTCAAAAAAAAGGGTATATTTACATACGTTCTTATCCCAAAGTCTAACAAACATTAATTGAATTACAATGGCAAGATCAATGTTTTCTTATTCAAAATCTATACTTGAAAGAGTTAGTTTTGACCCAAAACTGTTTTGTAAAGAGTTAGAAAAAGCAATAAAAGTATTATTGCCTTATGAAATTGACCAATTACGAGATTGGTTATTACAATTTACCAAAGAAAAACCTGAATTAAGGCAATGTTTAATTTATATAAACTAAAAAAAGGAGCAATTTGCTCCTTTTTTATTTTGCAGCCTTTGGACTGATAATTTCTACATCATGAAATGCAATCGCACCTCGTACGACACCTGAAATAGTATCGCGTAGTGCATTGATAATATGAATTTTTAATTCGTTTTTAGGATAAATCAAACTCACTTCTCGAGAAGGTTTCGGATTTTTAAATTGTCGCAACTTGACTTTATTTTTTTCGTTCAAATCCAAGCTGTGCAAATAGGGTAAAAGGGTAGTGCCTAAACCTTCATCTGCTAATTTAATCAAGGTTTCAAAGCTACCACTCTCAATTTGAAAATGATTCTCATTAATATAGGCATTGTTTTTACAAAGATTGAGAATTCCATTCTTGAAACAGTGTCCGTCTTGTAATAAAAGAATGCGATCTAAATCTAAATCACTTACTTCAATTTCCTTTTTATCAAAGCTTTTATGCGTATCCGGAATATACGCTACAAAAGGTTCGTAATACAACACAATTTCTTTAATGTTTTCCTCTTCCAATGGAGTAGCTGCAATAGCACAATCCAAATGACCGTTTTTCAGTTTTTGGATAATCTCTTCCGTTGTATTTTCTTCAATAACCAAATTTACCTTTGGGTATTTAGTGATGAAATTGGTTAAAAACATAGGTAATAAGGTAGGCATAATCGTTGGGATGATACCCACTTTAAATTCCCCACCAATGTATCCTTTTTGCTGGTCAACAATATCTTTAATTCGACCCGCTTCATTCACAATATTTTTAGCTTGATTTACAATTTTTTGTCCCACTTCCGTTAAAAGAATTGGTTTTTTACTTCGATCGAAAATCAAAACGTCTAATTCGTCTTCTAATTTTTGAATTTGCATGCTCAAGGTCGGTTGGGTTACAAAGCATTTTTCCGCTGCAAGGGTGAAATTTTTGTGTTCCGCAACCGCTAAAACATAATATAATTGCGTAATTGTCATTGTATAAATATTTTTGATAAAAATATAAAAACTATCAATTTGATTTATAATATAAACCACATTTTTTTGAAATAATTTTGTGTAAGAATTACTAAAAACAAAGTGTTATGAAAATCAATGCCTTAGGTTTATCTGTTAAAGAATCAGAAGTTATCATAGAAAAATTAAATGTATTGCTTTCTAATTTTCAAGTGTATTACCAAAATTTGAGAGGTTTGCATTGGAACATTAGAGGCAAACGTTTTTTCGATTTACATGTTAAGTTTGAAGAACTATATAATGACAGTCAGTTAAAAATCGATTTAATAGCAGAACGCGTGCTTACTTTAGGCGGAAAACCCATGCATACCTTTGCTGAATATTTAGCGAATAATAGTTTAAAAATAGGGAAAGATATTTCAAAGGATACAGAAGCCGTACAATTGGTTATCCATTCGTTAACCGAATTATTAAAAATTGAAAGAGTGATTTTAGAGGAAGCAGGTTCTCATAATGATGAAGGAACCAATGCCATGATGAGCGACTTCATTAAAGAGCAGGAAAAGACCATTTGGATGATGCAAGCTTGGATGGAAGAATAAAACTAGAATGATAAAAAAATAGAGTAAAAGAGTACGAACTCCATAAAATCACTTTATATTTGTGATATGAAGTTTTTATGTCAGTTAAGTCTCGTCTTTTTTTTGGCGTTTTTAGCGACACCCACAATTATTAGTTTAGTTGAGGAAAAATCTTCTTTGACATCTTTTTACGAATTAAATGAAGAAGAGGAAAGTGGCACCGATATTTCTTTTGATGAAATACAACTTATTACACAATTGGAAGCCTACCAGTTTTCTCTTCCTTCTCTTGAATTCAAATTACCCCGTTTTGCCCTTATAGATGATGCATTGCTTTGTCGTTACAAGGCATCTATATTTATTCCACCGCCCGATTTTGTTTAAAAAAATATGTTGAATTAGTACTATTTTTTTAAAACGAATTTTATGTTTAAATATTTAAAAAATGATATTCCTGCGAGTATCGTTGTCTTTTTTGTAGCATTACCCTTATGTTTAGGAATTGCGTTAGCAAGTGATGCACCTCCTTTATCTGGCTTAATTGCGGGTATTATTGGAGGAATTGTTGTAGGTTCTTTAAGTGGATCTAAAATTGGTGTAAGTGGTCCTGCAGCTGGTTTAGCGGCAATTGTGGCTGGAGCTATTGCTTCTTTAGGAAGCTTTGAAATATTTTTATCAGCTGTTGTTTTAGCAGGTGTGATCCAACTTCTATTCGGGGTTCTAAAAATGGGAGTTATTGGATATTATTTTCCAAATAGTGTCATCAAAGGCATGTTGACAGGAATTGGTATCATTATTATTTTGAAACAAATACCTCACTTTTTTGGTTACGATTTAGAAGCAGAAGGTGCGGATAGTTTTTTAGAACAATCGGGAGAGAATACTTTTTCAGCCATTGCGCATGTTATTGATAACATTACCTTAGGGTCTTTAATTATTGGTGTTTTAGGTTTAGTATTGATTTTATTTTGGGATACTATTTTGTCAAAAAAACATGCTATTTTTAAAATCATACAAGGATCTTTAGTAGCCGTTTTAATTGGAACCATTTTGCAAATACTATTTAGTAAAACTCAAGGTCTTGCCATTGAAGGTAAGCATTTGGTTCAAATACCCGTTCCAGAAAACCTTTCAGAATTTGGGAGCTTATTGCGTTTTCCAAATTTTGATCAGATATTCACTATGGATGTATTTGTGGTTGCGTTTACCTTGGCTTTGGTTGCCAGTTTAGAAACCTTATTAAGCGTAGAAGCTACAGATAAATTAGATCCCGATAAAAATATAACCCCACCCAATCGTGAGTTATTTGCACAAGGTGTTGGAAATATGGTTTCAGGTTTGATTGGAGGTTTACCTGTAACCCAAGTAATTGTGCGTAGTTCTGCCAATGTGCAATCCAATGCTAAAAGTAAAATGTCAGCTATTCTTCATGGGATTCTTTTGTTAGTGGCGGTGATAGCTATTCCTAATTTATTGAATCATATTCCAAAATCGGTTTTAGCAGCCGTTTTAATCTTAGTAGGATTTAAGTTGGCCAAACCTTCTTTGTTCAAAAAGATGTTCGCTTTGGGTTGGACCCAATTTGTTCCTTTTATAGTAACCGTAATCGTAATTATTTTTACGAATTTATTGATTGGAATTTTTACTGGTTTAGCTATTGGGGTAATTGTAATTTTGGTAAAAAGCTATCAAAATTCGATGTTTTTAAACAAGAAAGAATCGGAAACCGATAATATCATCGAAATGACTTTTGCAGAGGAAATAACTTTTCTAAATAAGGCTTCCATTCAAAAAGAATTGTTTAATTTGCCTGAGAATTCACGTTTGGAATTAGACATCAGGAAGACTACTTTTTTAGATTATGATATTGTAGAAATTTTGGAAGATTTTGTGGTACAAGCTAAGAATAAAAACATTTTTGTACATTTAAAATCAGAGCGAGGTATAGTAGATAATCCTGCAAGTTTTATCGAATTTTTTAAATTAAAAAAACAATCAACATAAATATTTAGAAACAATAGTATGGCAGAATTTTATAAAAAAATATTAGAGAACAATAAGAAATGGGTAGAAGATAAACTAAAAATAAGCCCAGATTATTTTAATCATCTAGCGGAAGGTCAGCAACCACCACTTCTTTGGATTGGATGTTCCGATAGTCGCGTTCCTGCAAATGAAATTATTGGTGCTGAGCCAGGAGAAGTTTTTGTGCATAGAAACATTGCAAACATGGTTGTACATAGCGATATGAATATGTTGAGTGTTTTGGATTACGCTGTAAATGCCTTAAAAGTAACACATGTTATTGTTTGTGGCCATTATGGTTGTGGTGGCGTAAAAGCGGCGATGGGAAATAGTTCCATTGGAGTAATTGACAATTGGATTCGTCATATTAAAGATGTGTATCGTTTTCACCAACAAGAATTAGATGCTATTACAGATGAAAAAGACCGATTCAATCGTTTTGTAGAGTTGAATGTTAAAGAACAAGTATATGATTTAGCCAAAACCTCAATTGTTCAAGGCGCTTGGAGAAATGGGCAGAAATTATTTTTACACGGTTGGGTTTACGGTTTAAATTCAGGTTATGTAACCGATTTAGGAGTAAATATTACTTCAAACGAAGATTTGGATGAAGTATACCAATTAAAATTTTAAATAGCTTAATCTTCTTCTAAGTTTTCATTAAAAGCAGAAGGTAAGAGTTGCGGAATATATTTTACTAAAATAGGTAATAAGATACCGCCACCAGGAAGTAAAAAGATAGTTAACGAAGGTATGGTTTTACAAATATCGAGTAACTGTTTTTTTACTTTCTTTTTTTCATCTTTATCCAATTCTTTCGTAGTCGATTTTGCTAAAAGCACCATTAATTCTTTGCTTTCCGAAATTTCCTTAATCAGTCTTTTTTTATTGCGTGTAATTAATTTGGTAACCGTTTTGTTTGTTTGATCGTAGAAATGCTTTACTGGATTTGAAAAATTGAAATAGGATATTTCATCTTTATAAGTAGTAATGAAATCTTCAATAGCAAGTAAACTAGTTTCTAAATACACTTTTTTTAGGTTTAATTTGTCAACTAATACTTCTAATAAATCCAGTTCCTTAGATTCTAATTTTTGATCGCTCCACATCGCCATTTCAACTACATCCAAAAGATATAGTTTCTCAATTATAGACTCGAATCGTTTGAAATTAATTTCCTCTAGTGTTAAGTCTTCAATATTTTGAAATTTAGTATAGCGTAATGAATTTTCAAATAACTTTACTAATAGTTCATCGTATTTTGATTTGTTCACTTTGGTTTTAAAAGCGATTGAAACCACTTTCATGCAACTCGATTCAAAATCTTTTAAATATTTATCTGAAAAATCAGAATTATTTATAAAATTGGCATAGCCTAAAACATCTACGAAAAGCATGGCATTGATAACAATATGCGAAAAACTTTTCGTAATGATATTTTGATTGGTTTGAATACGATCGTTAATGATACTTTCTAATTGCGAACTTTTGGAAGCAGTAGGAAGTAGCTTAGTTAAAAATGTATAATTTTCCTTTTGTACCGATTTATAGAAAGAATTAATGCTTTTTAGAAAGACAGAAGTATCGGTTTCATTCGTTTTGATACAAAAAGTAGCATACAACGTATTTAAAAAAGCAATTTTCGTAATTTCATCTAATGAAAGTCCCGAAAGATCAATCGGTTTTTTTAAAATGAGGGTTACTGGATGCCCATAAATGAAGCCAGAATTTCTTAAATCTTGATAAAAAGATTCGTAATCAAAATAAGCTTTAAAATTACTTTGATTTTCTGAAAAAAATTTGTCAATCCAGCCGTTAATTGAAGGGTTTATCATTTTAAAAAAGTTGGAACAAATTTAAAAATTTCTTGTTTCTATACTGTTAAATTTATAAAGTATTTATATCTTGCTAAAAAATATTCTTGTATGAATTTTGCCATAATTATAACTATCTGTGTCTTACTGTTATTGGCTTATGCGTTTACGATAAGTTCCTCTAAAACCAAAATTCCTTCGGTAATTTTGTTGTTATTGTTAGGTTGGTTAGTCAAACGAATTACAGATGTTTTTCATATTATAATTCCCGATTTGAATTCTTTGTTACCCTTTTTTGGAACACTAGGATTAGTATTGATTGTATTAGAAGGTTCCTTAGAATTAGAATTAAATAAAAAGAAGCTTCCTTTTGTGGGGAAAACCTTGGTTACGGCTATAATTCCTTTATTTGTAACAGCTTTTGTAATTGGCCATTTTTTTTATTATTTTTTAGATTCCAGTTATAAAGACGGTTTAATTAATGCGGTACCGTTATGTATTATAAGTAGTGCTATTGCGATTTCAAGTGTAGGACATTTAAATGCATTCAATAAAGAATTTGCTATTTATGAAAGTAGTCTTTCCGATATTATTGGAGTTTTGTTTTTTAATTTTATTGCTTTAAACTCGGTAATTAATTTAGATACTTTAGGTCACTTTGGTTTACAAATCTTATTGATGTTATTGATTTCGTTTATTGCATCCGCATTCTTAGCTTTTTTATTGAGTCGAATAGACCATCATATTAAGTTTGCACCTATTGTACTTTTAATAATTTTAATCTTTGCTATTTCTGAAATTTACCATTTGCCAGCCTTAATCTTTATTATGCTATTTGGTCTGTTTATTGGAAATTTTGATGAGTTAGAGCGCTTTAAAGCCATTCAATATTTAAAACCACGTTCGTTAGATAAAGAGGTGAAAAAATTTAAAGAATTGATTATTGAAGCAGCCTTTTTAGTACGTTCACTTTTCTTTTTATTGTTTGGTTTTCTAATGAAAACAGAAGATATTTTAAATCCACATACTTTGGAGTTAGCGATAGGAATTGTGATTTTAATATATTTAGTAAGAGCTATTCAGTTAAAAATATTTAAAGTAAAGTTAATGCCTTTATTGTACATTGCTCCAAGAGGATTAATTACCATTTTGTTGTTTTTAAGCATTCCAGATGATAGTAAAATTCCTTTGGTTAATAAAGCCTTAATTATTCAAGTTATTGTTTTAACAGCTTTAATTATGATGTTTGGTTTAATCTTTAATAAGAAAGAAGAACCAAAAGATGATGGAAAAGGAGAGAACCTAACCATTGACATAGATGTTCCAATATAGGTAACTAAACATAAAGAATAAAAAAAATCCACTTTATAAAAGTGGATTTTTAAACAAACTAAACCAAAAAATTACAGTTATTTTTTAGTAGCAATATTTATTTTCGCTAATTAATTTTGCTGCAATTTTTTCTCTTAAACCAATTACGTTAGGCATATTGGTATATTTTGTAAAACGCTTCAGACCCATTAACATCATACGTTGTTCGTCACCTTCAGCAAAAGAAACAATTCCTTCTTTACCTTTTTGGTTCACGGTATCAACGGCATGGTATAAGTATAATTGAGCCATAGCAATTTGTTCTTGAACTTTAGCAGCACCTTCTTTCTTAGCTAATTTTTCAGTTCTAAGAATCGTGCTTTCTGCCATATAAATTTCGATTAAAATATCAGAAGCAGCCATTAATAATTGTTGGTGTGACTCTAATTCTGGTCCGAATTTTTGAACTGCAGCACCAGCAACCATTAAGAATACTTTTTTCAATTTAGCTATCATTTCTTTTTCTTCAGCAAATAATTCGGAATAATCAGGTACATCAAAAGATGGAATACCCATTAATTCTTCAGCTACAGCCATTGCTGGACCTAATAAATCCACATGACCTTTCATTGCTTTTTTCACTAACATACCTACAGAAAGCATTCTGTTAATTTCATTAGTACCTTCATAGATACGAGCTATACGAGCATCTCTCCATGCACTTTCCATTGGAGCATCCTCAGAGAATCCCATACCTCCAAAAATTTGGATTCCTTCATCTGTACAGCTTTGTACATCTTCTGAAACTGCTACTTTTAAGATAGAACACTCAATAGCAAATTCTTCTACACCTTTTAATTCTGCTTCTTGGTGTGAATTTCCTTCATTTACTCTAATATCTATTCTTTTTTCAATATCATTTGCCGCTCTATAAGTAGCACTTTCTCCAGCATAAGCATTGGTTGCCATTTCAGCCAATTTAGATTGGATAGCACCAAAATTAGCAATAGGCGTTTTAAACTGAATTCTTTCATTTGCATAGTTAACGGCACCAGAAATTGTTCTTCTTTGCGCTTCTAAACAAGCAGCAGCTAATTTAATACGTCCTACGTTTAAAGCATTCATAGCGATTTTAAATCCTTCACCACGACCTGCTAACATATTTTCTACAGGAACTTTCGTTTCATTAAAGAAAACCTGACGTGTAGAAGAAGAGCGAATTCCTAATTTGTGTTCTTCGTCTCCTAAAGAGATTCCATTTGATGGATCATTTTCAACGATAAAACCAGTAATGTTTTTATCATCTTCAATACGTGCAAAAACGATGAAAACCGAACAGAAACCTGCATTCGAAATCCACATTTTTCCACCAGTAATTTTATAATGAGTACCGTCTTCAGATAAAACCGCTTTTGTTTTACCAGAATTAGCATCAGAACCAGCTCCTGGTTCTGTTAAACAGTATGCACCAAACCACTCACCAGATGCTAATTTAGGAACATATTTTTGTTTTTGCTCTTCCGTTCCATATAAGGTAATTGGCATCGTTCCAATTCCTGTATGTGCTCCAAAAGCTGTTGAAAAAGATCCAGTTGCTCCAGAAATGTAGTCACAAACTAAAACGGTATTGGTAAAACCCATTTCCATTCCTCCATATGCTTCAGGAACTGCAACGCTTAAATAACCTAATTCTCCTGCTTTACGCATTACTTCTTCAGTAAGTGCATAATCTTTTTTCTCAAAACGCTCTTTATTTGGCCACAATTCTTTATCCACAAACTCGATAACAGAATCACGCATCATAACTTGCTCTTCTGAGAAATCTTCAGGTGTGAAGATGTCCTCACATTTTGTTTCTTTAACTAGGAATTGACCTCCTCTGATAATATTTGACATGACTTATAATTTGTTATATTATTATTATGGAACACAGATTTATGAAATTAATAAAATTTTAAAAATTTCTCTGATTTCTTAAATCTGTGTTCCCTTTTTTATTTTAAAAACTCATAAATTCCTGCAGTACCTTGTCCAGTTCCTACACACATAGTTACCATTCCGTATTTTGCATTACCACGTTTACGCATTTCGTCAAACAATTGAACCGATAATTTCGCACCTGTACAACCCAGAGGATGTCCTAAGGAAATGGCACCACCATTAACATTGATAATCTCAGGGTTAAGATTTAACTCACGAATTACAGCTAATGATTGTGAAGCGAAAGCTTCATTTAATTCAATTAAATCGATATCTGATTGTTTTAAACCTGCTTGTTTCAAAGCTTTTGGAATTGCCTTTACAGGTCCGATACCCATAATTCTAGGTTCAACACCTGCTGAAGCAAAATTTACCAAACGAGCAATAGGTTCTAAGTTTAATTCTTTTACCATTTCTTCACTCATGACTAAAACAAAAGCTGCTCCATCACTCATTTGAGATGAGTTACCCGCTGTAACAGTACCATCTGCAGCAAATACAGGTCTTAATTTTGATAAAGCTTCAACTGAAGTTCCTGCTCTAGGACCTTCGTCTTTTGTTACTACGTAAGAACGAGTTTCTTTTTTACCATTTTCGTTTACAAAAGTCTCTTCTACTGTAATCGGTACAATTTGGTCATCAAATCGTCCTTCAGCTTGTGCTTTTAAAGCTTTCATGTGAGAATGATAAGCAAACTCATCTTGATCTTCACGAGAAACATTAAATTGTTTTGCAACTGCTTCTGCCGTTAATCCCATTCCCCAGTAGTAATCTTCATGCCCTTCTTTAGACAATTTATAATCTGGAGTGGGTTTATAACCACCCATTGGAATATAACTCATACTTTCTGCACCACCTGCGATAATACAGTCGGCCATTCCAGCTTGAATTTTGGCAGTAGCCATACCAATAGTTTCAATTCCGGAAGCACAATATCTGTTTACAGTTACACCAGGAACATCTTCTACTTTTAATCCCATTAATGAAATTAAACGACCTACATTTAATCCTTGTTCTGCTTCTGGCATTGCATTACCTACCATGACATCATCGATACGTGTTTTATCGAAATTAGGTAATTCTTTCATCATGTGTTCGATAGTTTCTGCAGCCAATTCATCTGGTCTTTTGAAACGAAAAACACCTTTAGGTGCTTTACCTACTGCAGTTCTATACGCTTTTACTATATATGCTGTTTTCATATTTTCGATTTTTTTGATTTTTCGATTCTTTGATTTTTGGATTTCTAACAATCTAGAAATCTAATTATCAAATAATCTAATTTCTTAATGGTTTCCCTTTCGTTAACATGTATTGAATTCTCTCTAAAGATTTTCTTTCACCAGTTAAGGATAGGAAAGCTTCTCTTTCAAGGTCTAATAAATATTGTTCCGTAACTAGAGTTGGTTCAGATAAATCACCACCAGCCATTACGTAAGCTAATTTATTGGCAATCTTTTTATCATGTTCTGAGATGTATTTTCCAGCTTCCATACTGTCTGTACCAACTAAAAACATACCTAAAGCTTGTTTCCCTAATACTTTAATATCTTTTCTTCTTGGAGCTTGCGTATAGCCTTGTTCTGCCATTTGTAAAGCCACTTGTTTCGCTGTAGCAATTTGACGATCTTTGTTTACAACAACCATATCTCTTCCTTTTAGAAGAACTCCTGTATCAAATCCTTCATAAGCAGAAGTAGCCACTTTAGCCATACCTACAGTTAAGAAGTATTCTTGTAAAACGTTTAATTCCACATCATTTTTACGGAACAAGTCAGAAGCTCTTAAAGCCATTTCTTTAGAGCCACCACCACCAGGGATGACACCTACACCAAATTCTACTAAACCAATATACGTTTCTGCAGCTGCAACAGCGCGGTCAGCATGCATTGTTAATTCACAACCACCACCTAATGTCATACCATGAGGAGCAGCAATAACTGGAATTGCAGAATAACGACAACGCATCATGGTGTCTTGGAACATTTTAATCGCCATGTTCAATTCGTCATACTCTTGTTCTACAGCCATCATAAAAATCATTCCTAAATTGGCACCAACAGAGAAATTAGCTCCTTGGTTACCAATAACTAAACCGTTATATTCTTTTTCAGCTATATCAATTGCTTTATTAATACCTTGAAGTACACCAGCACCAATAGAATTCATTTTTGAAGTAAATTCTAAGTTGATGATTCCATCTCCTAAATCCGTAATAATAGAGTCGCTATTATTCCATATTTTTTTGCTCTCGCGAATGTTATTTAAGATAATAAAAGCATCTTGTCCTGGAATTTTTTCTGCTTTTTTAGACTGAATATTGTAGTAATAAGTTGCTCCATCTTTAACAGAATAAAAAGAAGTGTTTCCTGAAGCAATCATTTCAGTAACCCAAGCAGCTGGTTGGTATCCTTCCGCTTTCATCAATTCGATTCCTTTTTCAGCACCGATAGCATCCCAAATTTCAAAAGGACCATTTTCCCAACCGAAACCAGCTTTCATTGCATCGTCTATTTTGTAGAAATCTTCTGTTATTTCAGGAACACGGTTGGAACAATATTGGAACATTGCTGAAAAATTCTTTCTGTAAAATTCTCCCGCTTTATCTTTACCTTTTACTAATACTTTAAAGCGATCAATAGGTTTATCGATAGTTTTTGTTAATTCTAAAGTAGCAAAAGAAGCTTTTTTATTCGATCTATATTCTAAAGTGTCTAAATCTAAAGTAAGGATATCTTTTCCTTCTTTTTTGTAGAAACCTTGTCCTGTTTTACTTCCTAACCAATTGTTGTTCATCATGGTTTGTACGAAAGCAGGTAATTTGAATAATTCATGAGATTCATCATTCGGACAATTTTCATAAATACCGTTAGCCACATGTACTAAAGTATCTAAACCAACCACATCTACTGTTCTGAAAGTAGCAGATTTTGGTCTACCAATCACTGGCCCCGTTAATTTATCTACTTCTTCAACAGTTAATCCCATTTCTTTTACTTGGTGGAATAAACTTTGGATTCCGAAAATTCCAATTCTGTTACCAATAAAAGCAGGAGTGTCCTTTGCAACAACTGAAGTTTTTCCTAAGAATTTTTCACCATAACCGTTTAAGAAATCTAATACTTCTTGTGACGTTTTTGGTCCAGGAATAATTTCGAATAATTTTAAGTAACGCGCAGGATTAAAGAAGTGTGTTCCACAGAAGTGTTTTTGGAAATCTTCGCTTCTTCCTTCGCTCATAAAATGAATAGGAATACCAGAAGTGTTTGACGTAATTAAGGTACCTGGTTTTCTGTATTTTTCTACTTGTTCAAAGACTATTTTTTTAATGTCTAATCTTTCAACAACTACTTCAATTACCCAGTCAGCATCTGCTATTTTTGGCATGTCATCAGTTGTATTACCCGTAGTAATTCTGTTGGCAAAGCTTGGATGGTAAATAGGAGAGGGTTTCGATTTCAAAGCGTTTGCTAGATGTTCATTTACTAAACGATTTCTAACCACTTTACTTTCTAAGGTTAATCCTTTTTTCTGTTCAGCTTCTGTTAATTCTCTTGGAACGATGTCTAATAATAATACTTCTACACCGATGTTTGCAAAATGGCAAGCAATTCCACTTCCCATAATTCCAGAACCAATAACAGCAACTTTTTTAATATTACGTTTCATATACTTGGTTATAATTTGTTTTCAAATTCCTTTTCTGAATAAATTTTTTTATCCGCAATTAATTCATTAATCACTTCAGCCACTTGCATAAAATGAATCAGTTTTTCTTCTGAAACATGTTCTTTAATGGTTTCATTGAATTTTAATACGGTATTTTTAGAAAGTTCTCTTTTTTCTTGACCTTCTTTTGTGAGTTCTATGATTACACCTCTACCATCTGAAGGATTTTTTTTACGAGTAATTAATCCTTTTTCTTCCATTGATTTTAAGGTTCTAGTTAAGCTTGTAGCTTCCATTCCCATTTTTGGACCTAGCATGGTAGAAGGAGTTCCTTTTTCTTTGTCAATACTTAGTAAGGCAAAACCAGTAGCCATTGTTGCTCCATATTTAGAAGCTTCTTCGTTATACATTCTTGCTACTGCCTGCCATGTATATCTTAAAATATAATCGATTGTTTTATCTTGCATTTCGAAAACGTTTTAGCAAATATAAAAAAAAATACTATGCATGCATAGTATTTTTTAATTTATTTTAAATATTTTTTTGATTAGTCTAAACTAACTATTCCTAATGCAGTTTCTGAGCCAGCAGTAACTTGAACATTTGTAATAATTTCAGGCAATAGAGGTGATTCTGGTGTTATTGTAACGGTGTATGTACCAGCATTTAATCCTACCAATTGAAAAGCTCCATTTTCATTTACTACTGTTGTATATGTTGCACCTGTAGTTGATTCAGCTGTAATGGTTGCATTAACAGCAGTAACAGATAATGAACCACTTATAGAACCTTGAATGTCAGACTCAACCATTCTTAAAACTGGTTTTAATGAATAGGTTCCATTTCCTTCTTCAACCACTGATTGATTTGCATCAAAATCAATTAATAATGTATTAGCTACATTGGCTTCTAATTGTTGATTTACATTGATTTTTAAACCTGATTGTTGCGCACTAGGAGTGCTTAAAGGATAGGTTTGACCATCAACAACTACTGAGTTATTTGTACCTAATATTAATCGTACTTGATTTACATTTGGAGTTTCCACCATATCAGAAGCAATTTCTATACTTACACCATTCGATAAATCTAATAAGTTGTAAACTTGTGCTTCCGTATCTAATGTCATGGTTGCACCATTTGAACCAATAACTTCAACTCCTCTTACATCAATATATACTGCGTCATAAGGGCCAGGAGCATCTGTCATTCTTACTTTGTAACTGTATTGCGCGTTTGCACTCGAATCATCGTCGTTACAAGATACTAAAAATAAGGATACTGCTGCTGTAAATAATAAAAAAATCTTTTTCATTGCAATTTGTTTTTAAATGTTAATGATACAAAGGTCATTTAATTTGCAACAAATTGCCTTACAGTATTTTTATCAATGTTTATATAATTCTAATAACAAAAAAATTAATTTCCGTATATCTTAGTATATAAATCTTTATATTTCTCAATAATTATTTTTCTCTTTAATTTCATAGTTGGTGTTAAATGACCTCCTTCAATAGACCATACATCTGGAGTTAATTCGAAACGTTTTACTTTTTCCCAATTTCCAAATTTTTCATTCGCATGATCGATTTCTTCTTGTATTCTTTGAATTACATTTTCGTTGGAAGCAATTTCTGCATCTGTAGCTCCTATGGAAATATTTTTTCTATTCGCCCAATCTTTAATAAATTCAAAATTTGGTTGAATAAAAGCAGCTGGCATTTTTTCACCTTCGCCAATAACCATTATTTGTTCAATAAAACGAGATTGTTTAAAAGCATTTTCTAAAATTTGAGGCGCTACATATTTTCCCCCAGATGTTTTGAACATTTCTTTCTTACGATCTGTAATTTTTAAAAAGCCATCTTGGTCTATTTCTCCAATATCTCCAGTATGGAAGTACCCGTTTTCTAGTACTTCATTGGTTTTCTCCTCATCTTTATAATATCCCATCATTACATTAGGACCTTTACACAAAATTTCACCGTCTTCTGCAATTTTCACTTCTACACCATCTAATACTTTTCCAACAGTTCCTACTCTAAAACCATTGTTTCTCATATCATTAACCGATATTACAGGAGAGGTTTCTGTTAAACCATATCCTTCCATTACAGGAATGTTGGCAGCGCAAAAAACTTTGGATAATCGTGTTTGTAAAGCAGCACTTCCGCACACTAATAATTCTAATCGACCTCCTAATCCTTCTTGCCATTTAGAAAAAATAAGTTTTCGAGCAACTTTTAATTTTAGTTCATATACAAATCCATTCTCGCCATAAGGTTTGTAATCCATGCCTAAATCTAAAGCCCAGAAGAAAAGTTTTTTCTTAATTCCCGTTAAATCAGCTCCTTTGGCATAAATTTTATCATATACTTTCTCTAAAAGTCTAGGAACAACCGACATTACATGGGGTTTCACCTCTTTTAAATTATCACTTATTTTTTCAATGCTTTCCGCAAAATAGATAGAAATACCATGGTGTTGGTATAAATAAGTTAGCATTCTTTCAAAAATATGACAAATAGGTAAGAAGCTTAATGCTACTGAATTTCCAGAATGTAAGGGTACTCTAGAAGAGCTTAGTAATACATCTGAAACAATATTTTGATGAGATAACATTACTCCCTTTGGTCTACCTGTAGTTCCAGAGGTATAAATAATAGTGGCTAAATCAGTTGTTACCACATTGTTTTTTCTGTCTTCAACAACATCTTGATTCGATTCATCTTTACCTAACTCTAATAATTCATTCCAGTTTTTACACCCAGAAATAGTATTAAAAGAATAAATTTCTTTCAAAGTAGGAACATTGTTCTTAATTGACTTTACTTTTTCAAAAACTTCTTCATCAGAAACCAAACAGTAAGATGAACCGGAATGGTTTAAAATATATTCGTAATCTTCTGAAGTAATAGTAGGGTAAATAGGAACATTTTGAGCACCAGTTTGTAAAATACCAATGTCGCAAATATGCCATTCGGTTCTATTATTTGAAGAGATAACAGCAATTTTATCATTTTTTTGAACTCCTAAACGCAGGAAAGCCCTAGAAATGGTATTGGCTTTATCTAAATATTCTTTTGTAGAAGTTTTGATCCATTCTTCACCATATTTTGTTACTAATGCATCCGATAAATTATATTTTTCAAGTTGATGATATGGGAAATCAAACAAGCGGGTAATGGTAGACATAAATTTACATTTTTAATAGTATGCAAATTATAAAATTATTATTAATTAACCAATTATTTATGAATATGTTAAATATTTTAATTAATTATTTGATAGTTAATATATTATGCGTGCATAGTATTTTTTATAAATTTATTTTGTATCCTATTTTTAAAATAAAAAACTATAAAAAAATCTTTTTAATGAAAAAATTAGGGTCATTTTATATAATTGTAACAATACAGATTATTTTATTTTTCCTTTCCTTCATGCGCTCTAAAATTTTAAATACTACGTTAAATGTGTCAGTAACTTCATTATATATTATTATTTTTGCATTAAATTAAGATTAAATTATTAATGAAGTCATTTTTTAGATTAGAGGAATACAAAGTTGTATTATATCGAGTAGGATTAGTATATTTATTTTATTTTTTTGCCCGAATTTTATTTTATATTTATAATGCAAACATTGTTGAAGTAGATTCAATAGGGGAGTTTTTAAAAATTGCTTATCATGGTTTAGCATTTGATACTACTGCAATTTTATATATAAACGGACTTTTTATTTTACTTTCTATCTTTCCATTTTTTGTAAATACCAAAGCGGGTTACCAAAACTTTTTATTTTGGTTTTACTTCATCACAAATCTTGTTTTTTATGCTTTAAATTTTATTGACTTTATTTATTACAAGTACAATTTTGCAAGATTAACATTAGCTGCATGGGACATTATTAAACATGAAGAAGGAAAAGGAAGTATGCTTTTTAGATTTTTAGTTACGTATTGGCATGTTTTTTTATTGTATGTTGTAATGGCAGTATTATGGATTTTCCTTTACAAAAAAGTTAAGGTAAAACATAATTTGAGAGAAGATTCCAAAGTAAAATACATTGTAAAATCAGTAATTGGTGTTTTAATTATTACGACTTTATGTGTAGGAGGTATTCGTGGAGATTTTAAGAAGAGTACACGTCCTATTAATTTAGTGGATGCCAACCGACATGTTAAGAAAATAAAGCAAGCGGATTTAGTATTAAATTCTCCTTTTACTTTTTTGCGAACCATTAGAGTAAAATCATTCAAAAAGCAAGATTTTAATATTGCTAAAAATGTGATTGAAGAAAATTTTAAACCTATTAAATTCTATCATTCTAATTCGCCTTCAAAACCTAATATTGTTCTGATTATTACTGAAAGTATGGGGAGAGAATATATTGGTGCTTTTAATAAAAATGCAGGGATTAAGGATTATGTGAGTTATACACCTTTTTTAGATTCTTTAGCACAGCATAGTATGATTTTTACTAATGCTTATTCTAATGGGTATAAATCCATTCATGGCATGTCTTCTATTATTTCTGGAATACCTTCATTTAAAGATGCTTTTACTTCTTCGCCTTTTGCACAGCAAAAAATTGAATCGATGGTTTCTTGTTTGAATAGTAAAGGCTATGATACTTCTTTTTTTCACGGTGCACCAAATGGTTCTATGGGTTTTTTAGGATACAGTAATATTCTGGGTTTTGATCATTATTATGGTAAGACCGAATATGGAAATGATGCCGATTTTGATGGTTCTTGGGGAATTTGGGACGAACCTTTTTTACAGTTCATGAATACCACATTAAGTAAAAAACAACAACCATTTTTTGGTACCGTTTTTACAGTTACTTCTCATGAACCCTATGTTATTCCTAAAGAATTTGAAGGTAAGTTTCCAAAAGGGAATGTACAAATGCATCAGTGTGTTGGATATACCGATTATGCTTTTAAGAAATTCTTTGAAGCTGCTAAGAAGGAGCCATGGTTTTCTAACACTATTTTTATTATTACTGCAGACCACTGTAATCAAGTAAGTTATAAAGAGCATTTTTACGATAATATTATGAATCGAAACGCGATTCCGATTTTAATTTATAAACCGAATAGTAATTTGGTAGGAGAAAGTAATGAAATTGCACAACATATCGATATTTATCCAACAGTGATGGATATGATTGGTTACGATAAACCTTTTAGAAGTTGGGGCAGAAGTTTGTTAACTGCTGAGGACGATATTGAACCTTATTTAATTAATTTCAATTCAAACATTTATTATTTTATGAAAGATGGATATATTTGTTTGTTTGATGGAACTAATGCTATTGGTTTTTATGAGGTACAAGATGTTACTTTATCTCATAATCTCATTAATCAAAGAAATGAAAAAATGAATCGTTTAGAGCAACAATGTAAAGCATTTATTCAAGATTATTTTGATCGAATTTTAGATAAAAACTTAACAACTCAAAAATAAAAATGAAAAAGAAAATAATAATTTTAGTAATTGTAATAGCTGCCATTTTTGGTGGAAAATACTATTATGATATGCATATTAATCATAATTTTGAGACAATTACTGAAGGTAAAGTATATAAAAGTGGCGTTATTCCACCAGATGAATTACCAGAATATATTAAAGAGCATCATATTAAAAGCGTGGTAGATTTACGTTTTCCTGGTACAGGAGATGATGTAAATAATCCTGAAATTCCAGAAGAATTAACTGCTGAGAAAGAAGCTATTGCAAAATTAGATGGTGTTCAGTATTTTAATAATGGTTCAGACCAAGTCCCACAGGAACATAATTTAAAAATGTTTTTTGAAATTATGGATAACCCAGATAACTATCCTGTTTTAATACATTGTTACCATGGAGTAGGTAGAGCAGAAATGTATTCTGCTATTTATCGAATTGAATATGAAGGAATGGACCCAAATGAAGCAAGAAAAAGTACACGTTTTTTAACCAAATGGAGTTCGTTTGATTTAGGAAAACCTAAAGGCGATTATTTATTTAATTATACCAAAAGAAAAGATAGCGTAAAGTAAATTATCTTTTTGCGATTTTGTTATTAGAGATTTGTCTTTGTCGAGTACATTTAAACCTGCCTTCTTCGAAATTTCTTAATTTTTGATGTTTGGTTTTACGATTGGTGACTCTTTTTCTCCACAATTCATAGCTGGAACGCTTTAATTCTTTGCGCATTAATGCTTTGGTTTCCATTTCGTTTATACCAAATTGAAATGTAATGGCTTCAAAAGGAGTTCGGTCTTCCCAAGCCATTTCTATAATTCGATCAATTTGTTCAGGAGTTAGAAATATTGACATAGTCTGATTGAATAAATTGTTCTTTTAAACGTAAAATTTTTGCTAAAAAATTATAGTTTTTTCTTACATATTGATTGTTTCTGAATTTTATAAACATACCATCTGAGTGAATGCTTAGTGTTTCGGATTGAAAAAGCGCAAGTTTGAAATAAGGAATAAGCCATGAGTAATTTTGTAAGCCTTTATTAATATGTAAAATGATGCCTTTGGGTCTTAATTCAATATTTGCATAATTAATATCCGAATTAGCATTTAAAACATTCCTGAAATGAGGACTGACTTCCTCAATCATCATTCGATGCGAACCTGTTCCTTTTAATTGTATTGCTTTTAAAAAGGAGTAAGGTTTACCTAATAAGGTATTGATTTCTCTTGTGATAGCATTATCTACATAAGTGGTATTAAACAACATAATTCTTAAAGTTATTAATTTGAATTGCTTTCGCTTTTATGTCATGCATTAAATTATATAAGCCAAAAAAAGTTCTATTGATATAAATAAAGTGTTTAGAACCTCGATTTCCATTCATGTTTCTTATTTCAGTACTTTTAGAATAGCGTTCTCCTAATTCGGCAATTTGACCAAAAAAAGTTTCGTCAGCAAAATCAAATGTTTCTTGATGAAAAGGTTGTGTAAAGAGACTCAACATTTCGTGAAAAAGTTCAGAAAAGAATTTTTTTTCTTTTTCAGAATCTTCTAGTTTTAAAATTTCAAGTTGGTATAATTTTTCTTCAAAAACAATGGGATTATCTATATTTTCTTTTTTGGCCAATTCAAAATAAGGGATGTAAAAATTATTAGGTACCGCTTTCATACATCCAAAATCGAGAACAATTAATTTTCCTTCTTCAGATACCAAAAAGTTTCCAGGATGAGGATCAGCATGTACTTTTCTAAGTATGTGTATTTGGTACATATAAAAATCCCATAAAGACTGTCCGATGGTATTTGCTAATACTGTGTTGGTATTTGAAATGCTAAACTCTGAAAGGTGTTTCCCACTCATCCAATCCATAGTTATGATTCGTTCCGAAGACCATTTTTCATAATAATTTGGAAATTGAAGATTGGGTAAATGTTGGCATGCTGCTACTATTTCTTTACTTTGAGTTACTTCATTGATATAATCCGTTTCTTCAATAAGTTTTTCTTCCACTTCTTTGAAATACTTATCAGAATCTTTTCCCTTAATATTGAACATTTTAATTGCAATCGGTTTAACCAAAGCTAAATCGGAAGAGATGCTTTCTGCAACACCAGGATATTGAATTTTTACAGCTAATTTTTTTCCATTTAATGTTGCTTGATGTACTTGACCAATGCTAGCAGCATTAATTGCTTCAAAATTAAATGCATCAAAAATTTCGTTCGGATTTTTGCCAAAATATTTTTTGAAAGTCTTTAAAACGAGTGGAGCGGAAAGAGGAGGTACAGAAAATTGAGATAATGAAAACTTCTCTACATAAGCTCTTGGTAAGATACTTTTTTCCATACTGAGCATTTGAGCCACTTTTAAAGCACTTCCTTTCATTTGTTTCAAACTGTCATATATATCTTCAGCATTAGAAAGGTTTAAATTCTCTTTAGCTTCTTCTTCTGTTTTTGTTAGTTTGTCACCATAATATTTTAAATAATTCACACCTACTTTTGCTCCGGTCTGAATTAATTTTGAAGCACGTTGTATTTTGGAAGTTGGAATACTATCGATAGATTTCATAAAGGCTATTTTTGAAATTACGTTTTAAAAAATTAAACAGTGAAATAAAAAATGTTATTATATCGAAACTTTTTCTTTCCAAAGAAATTTTCCGAAATCGATAATATTTTTCAATGGAGTCATATCTATAAGGTCAAAACTGGCATGAATTGATTTTTCAATAAACACATCCGTTTTTTCAAAAGAAGGTGAGGTGTCGTCTATCCAAAATTTTAAGGTCATTAAAAATTGAATCCAACTCAATTCCGAAATGCTTTTCTGTTGGAATTTTTCAAGAGTTTCTTGTGGTATTTTTAAAATTTCTATACCTAATGTATCCACAAAATCTTTAAACTGAATTCTAAGATGACTTAATTTCTTAAGGTTTTTTAAATGATTTTTATCCTCATGAAGTAACTGCATTACAAAACTTCTATTAACAGTCATTTGTTCAAAATAAGTATAATAGAAACTTAATAATTTAGTTTTTGCATCATAAGTTGCATATTCTTCACTGGCTTCCAAAAGAGATAAAGTGGAATCAAAAAAAGTGGTAAAAACAGCTGCTTCTAATTGGTCAAAATTGGTAAAAAAGCTATAAAATTTACTTTCTTCAACTTTAAGATATTCACAGAACTGATAAATTGAATTTGGTTTTTTTCCTTCAGTTAATACGAACTTTGAATATTCCGAAAGAATGCGTTCTTTTGTGAGATTTAATTTCTTTGCCATAACCGATTATTTTATCTCAAAGATACGAAATAATTGTTTAAGCATAATTTAAAAATAGTTAAACAAAATATAATTTTTAGAAATAAAAAAAGCCCAGAATACAATCTGAGCTTTTAATTTATGAATAATAAGAATTTTATTCCATAGTTTCTTGCATCGTATGATATACATTCATCACATCATCATCTTCTTCAATCTTTTCTAATAATTTTTCCACATCGGCAACTTGTTCAGCTGTAAGTTCTTTGGTAACTTGAGGAATACGTTCAAAACCAGAAGATAAAATTTCTAAACCTCTATTTTCTAATTCTTTTTGGATTGCTCCAAAACTTTCAAAAGGAGCATACATAACAATGCCATCTTCATCAGCAAAAATTTCTTCTACCCCGAAGTCAATCATTTCTAATTCTAGTTCCTCTACATCTTGACCTTCAGCAGGTATTCTGAAATTACAAGTATGATCAAACATAAATTCAACGGAACCTTGAGTTCCCATAGTTCCATTGCATTTATTGAAGTAACTTCTAATATTTGCTACAGTTCTATTGTTATTATCGGTTGCTGTTTCAATTAAAATGGCAATTCCATGAGGTGCATAGCCTTCAAACAATACTTCTTTATAGTTAGCAGTATCTTTATCAGATGCTTTTTTGATAGCACGTTCAACATTATCTTTTGGCATATTTGCAGCCTTAGCATTTTGTATAACGGCTCTTAGTCTAGCATTCGTTTCTGGATTTGGACCACCTTCTTTTACAGCAATAACTATATCTTTTCCGATTCGAGTAAACGTTTTAGCCATTGCAGACCAACGTTTCATTTTACGTGCTTTTCTAAATTCAAATGCTCTTCCCATTTCTAAATTGTTTTAATCGCAGCAAAAATAATTTTTTTACGGTCAATATCAAAATAAGTTAAAAAATAAAGCGAGTTTAGGTACTTTTAAGATAATTTGAAAGAAAGTTATTCTAATTCAATAATAGATTAAATGCAAATAATCCATTTTTTTTAAATAATTTTATACTATTGGCAAATAATTTCTATAAATAAAAAATGAATGGGTAAAAATATTTACAATTTAATCAATTGGTTTTTTAGAAAACCAAGAGCTTCCGGTTTAATCGTTTTTATTAGTTTATCTCTTATTTTTAGCTATATCGCTTTTCAACAATATAAAATCGATAAAGAGAATAGAAGAGTAGAAATGACAAATACGTTGCATGCGATTACTCAAAATATTGATCAAACCCTCAAAAATTGTTACACAACCACATTAACATTAGCTTTAACTATTGATAGTAATGGAATTCCTAAAGATTTTGATGTAATTGGAAGAAAGCTTTTAGCATCAAATAGTAGTATTAATGCGGTACAAATGGTTCCTAATGGCATCATTAGATACACTTATCCTTTAGCAGGTAATGAAAAAGCTATAGGACTGGATATCTTAAAATCAGATTACTTACAAGAGGAGGCCTTAAAATCTATTGAAACTCAAAAAATGTATTTTGCTGGACCTTTTGAACTCAAACAAGGTGGTCAAGGTATTGTAGGAAGGCTTCCGGTTTATATAAAAGATAAATTTTGGGGTTTTTCTGCTGTAATTATTAAAATGGATAGGCTACTTGAAACTTCAGGGATTAATGCAATCAATAGTCAGAATTTTAGTTTTCAATTGTCTAAAATTAATCCTAAAACCGAAGAAGAAGTCTATTTTTTACCTCAAAGCGTTCCTTTCAAAAAAGACAATTATGTGAGTAGTTTTGTTCCAGATGGCGATTGGAATTTATACATTCTAGATAAGAAAGCTAACATGTTGTTTTACCGATTTTTGTTAAAAATTGCTTTGGGTGTTTTACTGGCATTAACGTTTACTTTTTTTATCATTTTATTGTTGAAAAAACCGGAACAATTAGAACAATTGGTGAAAGAACAGGCCAATAAATTAGTAAGTAGTGAACTGCGCTTTAAGACTATTTTTGAACAAGCTGCATTAGGAATTGCAAATGTTGATGGAGCAACCGGTAAGTTTATTGAAATTAATGATAAATTTTGCAAAATAGTAGGTTATACTGAAAGTGAAATGAAAGAAAAGAGCTTTCAAGAAATAACGCATCCAGATGACTTACCTAAAGATTTAGAATTACTTGAGAAAGTAAATAAAAGAATAATCAAACAATATTCTCTTGAAAAAAGATATTTTGATAATGAAGGAAATATTGTTTGGGTGAATCTAACCGTAACCCCTTTATTAATTGATAACGATTCAAATACTTTTACTTTAATTTCGATAGTTGAAGACATAACTCTTAAAAAAGAAACGGAAGAATTAATAAAAAAGAGTGAAAACCACTTTAAAAGTCTTTTCGAAGATTCTCCTTTACCCTTAAGAGAAGAAAATTTTTCTCAAGTAAAAAAATATTTGCAAAACTTAGAATTACTAGATAAAGATGTAGATTTTGTGAATAGCTATTTAGAAAATAACAAAAAAGTGGTGGAAGAGGCTTATTCTTTAATTCGATTGAATAATGTAAATCAGGCATGTTTAAACTTATATCAAGTAAAGACGATTCAAGAACTTATTTCCTATAAACCTGCTTTGTTTAATAAAAGAGCTTTTGCCGATTTTAAAAATCAATTAATAGCTATTACTCAAAATAAAAAACAATTTGTACTAGACACAATAATTAAAAATGCTAAAGGGGAATTAAGATATATCGATTTAAGATGGAATGTAATTCGGGGTTATGAAGACTCTCTCAATAGAATTATTGTATCTACTGAAGATATTACAGATAGAAAGTCTAATGAACAAATTATTTTAAATTCTCAACAACGTATTGCATCTTTAATTAATACAATTGATGGTATTGTTTGGGAATGTGATGCAACAACTTTTGAATTTACCTTTATCAGCAAAAAAGTAGAGCATATTTTAGGCTATACAGCAGAAGAATGGTTGTCTGATAAAGATTTTTGGAAAAATCATATTTATGAAGAGGATAGAGCAACTGTCATTAACTTTTGTGCGGAGCAAACTAAAAATAATTTAGATCATGATTTTGAATACCGAATGATAGCCAAAGACGGTTCGATTGTTTGGTTGAGAGACATTATTAATGTAGTTTCTGAAAATAATAACGTAGTGAGTTTAAGAGGGATTATGATTAATATTACCAAAAACAAAGAAATAGAGAAAGATTTGCATAATTCCTTTAATTTGGTTTCGGAACAAAATAAAAGACTTTTAAATTTTTCGTATATTGTTTCTCATAATTTAAGATCTCACACGAGTAATATAACATCTTTGATTGGATTAATTGCAGTTACAGAAGATGAAAAGGAAAAAGAAGAAATGTTAGGAATGCTAAAAACAGTTTCGGATTCCTTAAATGAGACGATGGTTAATTTAAATGAAGTGGTTAATATTCAGACAAATATTAGTTTAACCGTTGAAAAGATTAATCTTTTAGATTATATAGATGCAGCTTTGCAATTGTTGGCTCCATTAATTAAAGAGAAAAAAGTAAGTGTAATACATGATATTAGTCCGCATATTGAAGTAAATTATAATTCGGCTTACATGGAAAGTATTCTTTATAATATTCTTTCCAATGCGATTCGTTACAGCCATCCAGACCGTAAACGAACTATTACAATACGATATTATCTAGAGAATGACTTTAAAATAATTGAGATTTCAGATAATGGAATTGGAATAGATTTAGTGAAAAATAAAGACAAAATCTTTGGGATGTATAAAACATTTAGTAAATATACAGATTCAAAAGGGATAGGTTTGTTTATTACAAAGAATCAAGTTGAAGCAATGGGAGGAACTATAACAGTTGATAGTAAGCTTGACAAAGGAACGACCTTTAAAATCTATATTCTATGAAAAAAAAATCAATATGGATAATTGATGATGATGCCATCTATAAGTTTGTCATTCAAAAGCTAATTGCAAAATCGGACTTATTTGATGATGTAAAAACATTTTCAAATGGAGAAGAGGCCTCAAATGCTCTTAAAAATGAAGGAGACAAAAATGCGTTGTTACCAGATATTATTCTTCTCGATATTGAAATGCCGCGAATGGATGGATGGGAATTTATGTCGGAAATTGAAGCTTTTCTAAAAATGGAGGATCAAAAAAATATTAAAATTTTTATGTCTAGTTCATCTATAGCTTTTGAAGACAAAGTAAAAGTAGATAATAATCCCAATATTAATGGCTATTTAACAAAACCTATTTCCTACAATGATTTGTTGCAAATAGCGATGTAAGACAAAAAATCTTATTTTTTAATAAGGCCATCTAAGATTGTTAAAGCTTCCGAGATAAGCGCACTAGATAGAATTTCTTCTTTTTGTTTTTCTGAAAATTTTTCCAAGAAACTGCTTTCTAAAGATGATTTTTTTAAATCATAAGAGTTTTTTGCAATTGTAAAAGGAAATTTTTCTTTATATAAAGTGGTCACTTTTTCAAATATAAAAGAAGACTCATTAATATCATCAAAAACCCCATCAAAAGTGAGGGGAATCATTTTTTCTTTTTTATTAATGAGATAAAAATCAATATCTTTATTAATGCTGTTTACTGTATTAAAATAAGTGCTTTTTAAAATTCTTTTTTTACTTTCATTTACAATATAGGAAAAATCATTATTGTATATTTTATATCTAGTTTGAGGTTTAATTTCGTCATTGAGAAGTACTGTTTTAAATTCTTTTTCACGAGAAACAATTTGCTCGAATAAGTTAGGTACTTCTATGTCTGGAATAATTCCAGTAGCTTGGTGACTTTTGCCTGTAATTCTATAAAATTTTTGCACAGTTAAATTAACAAAGTCTTTATTCCATTCTGTATCTTCAACAGGAACAATGCTTTGCATAGTTGCTTTTCCATAGGATGGATTGCCTAAAATTAGAGCTCTTTTATAATCTTGTAAGGCATTGGCAAAAAGTTCACTTGCTGAAGCAGAAAACCCATTTACTAATAATATGATAGGTTCTTCAAAGAGTACGCCTTTATTGTAATCATTTAAAACTGTTTGATTTTTTTCATTATCAACTGCAATAGTAACTGGTCCGGAATCGATAAATAATCCAGCGAGTTTAATTGCTTCATCAACATTTCCGCCACCATTATATTGTAAGTCGATGATTAGCCCTTTTACATTATCAATTTTGAGTTTGATAATTTCTTTAGCAACGTCATTAGATAAGGTGTTTAAACCATAGTCTGAAGAATAAAAACTAGGAATTTTAATATAACCAAAATTGTTTTTTAAATGTAAAACATAACTGTAAGCAGAATTTTCAAATGCTTTCATTACTTTCTTTTCTAGAAGTACATTAAAAATTTCCCCATCTTTCTTTCTAAACGTAAATTCTAATTCTTTATAATTATCAGAGTAAATGAGGTTTGAAATAAGCTCTATTGAGCTGCAACTCACAGGATGTTCTTCCTCTTTGTATTTAATTTTTAATACTCGATCTCCTGCTTCAATGGTTTCATTTTCAAATGCAGAACTACCTGGAATAATATCGCTTACAAAAATTTCATCGTTTTCATTTGCATCAAAAAGAATTCCAAACGAACTGTTTACCGCATTTACACTCGATAAAAAGTTTGATTTTTCGTCATACGAAAAGTAATCAGTATGTGGATCAAAGTAATTGCAAAATGACTTAAAAAAAATAGTTTTGATTTCTTCTTTAAAAGATTTTTCATCTTGCAATTGATTCTTAATCCTGCATTTAAAAGTATCAAATGTTTTTAGTTTTTCTTTATTGGATAATGCTACAAAATGTTGTTGTAAAGAATCCTTATTTTTACTCATAAAAGCTATATTTCGCAAAGCTTCATAAGTAATTAATTTTTTTAGGATTTTTTTAATTCCTTTTTCATCATGGTAAAAACTGTTTTCGTTTTTAGTAAAAAATAAGGTGTCATTTGTGTTTAATCCTATATTTTCAGTTTCTAAAATTTCAATGTTTTTTAATTTTCGTATTAATCCTTTCTTGTAATATAAAGCAATTTCATCTAAAAAAGAACAATCCTGATTTACGATATAATTATCAATTTTATATTGATGTTTTGCTAGTATATCATATTCCGATTGTAAAAAAACATTTTTTTCTCGATCTAGTTTTTCGATAATAGTTTTAAAAACATAAGAAGAAAGACTATCATCAACCAATTTGGGTTGGCAATGATAGACTTGTATTAATGTATTTATTTTTGAAATAGTGGCGCAATTTTCTTGTTTACTTTGTGAAAAAATAAAATTTAGTGTAAGTAAAAAAAAAGAGACCTTTATTTTCATGTTATTTTTTATAAAATGGCAATTTTACCACTTTTGCTTTAACATCTTTATTGCGAATACGAATGAAAATCTCCGAGTCTGTACTTGATAAAGCAGTAGGTACATAACCTAATCCAATAGCAATTCCTAAAGAAGGGGATTGTGTTCCAGAAGTTACGATTCCAACAATATTTCCATTTGCATCTGCAATTTCATAATCATGTCTTGGAATACCTCTTTCAATCATTTCAAAAGCGACTAATTTACGAGTAACGCCTTCTTCTTTTTGTTTTTTTAGATTTTCTGAATTGGTAAAATCTTTTGTGAATTTAGTAATCCATCCTAAACCAGCTTCTAAAGGAGAAGTAGTATCATTAATATCATTTCCATAGAGGCAGAACCCCATTTCTAAACGTAAAGTATCTCTTGCAGCTAAACCAATAGGTTTAATTCCAAAAGCAGCACCTGCTTCAAATACTTTGTTCCAAATTTGTTCTACTTGGTCATTTTTACAATAAATTTCAAAACCACCAGAACCAGTATATCCAGTTGCCGAAATAATTACATGTTCAAAACCGGCAAAATCAGCTACTTCAAAATGATAGTATTTAATGGCAGCCAAATCCATTGAACTTAAGGACTGCATAGCTTCTACAGCTTTCGGTCCTTGAATAGCAAGTAAAGAATAATCATCTGAAAGATTTTTCATCTCAACATCTAAATCATTATGAACGGAAATCCATTCCCAATCTTTTTCAATGTTAGAAGCATTCACCACTAGCAAATATTGTTCTTCTTTAATTCGGTATACAATTAAATCATCTACAATTCCTCCTTCATTGTTAGGTAAACAAGAATATTGAGCTCTTCCAATTTCTAAAACTGAAGCGTCATTAGAGGTTACTTTTTGGATTAAGGCCAAAGCATTTTTACCTGTTAATAAAAATTCTCCCATGTGTGAAACATCAAAAATGCCTACTGCATTTCTAACGGTTTCGTGTTCTATATTTACACCTTCATATTGAACAGGCATATTGAATCCTGCAAAAGGTACCATTTTTGCTCCTAAACTTTCGTGAATGTGAGATAAAGCTGTGTTTTTCATCGTTTAAATTTTGTGGTGCTAAATTAATTAAATTTACGTGATATAAAAATGTCTGGCAAACATATTATTTGCCAGACATTGTAGAGATCAGTTGTTTAATTTTTCTTTTTCTTTTGCAATTTTAGCCTTGTTGGGCTTGGTACTCATCTCGTATTTTTTCTTCTTTTTTAATATCTTCTAAATGAGGTGTAAGAACAGTTTCTAATTCTTCTTCTGTTATTTTTAGTGCTTCAGGATCATTCATTAATGCAAACCAAGGTTTTGGGGCGTTAAAGTCATATTTTCCAAATATAATAACAGGTGTACCTTTAATTTTTACTTTATCATCATTCTCTAATACCCATTGTTCTGCAAAATCAAAAAGCATTTTAGCATCTTTTTCTCTTAAACGCATACAAGAATGTGAAGCGGGAAATCCTGGTAATTCATATTGGTGAAAACCAACTCCTAAATTATTAGCCACATTGAAGTTCCATTTTAATAACCATTCATCATTTACTGTACTAGTTGTTTCTTCTGCTTTCCAATTTGTATAGAATAAACCTGTAGGTGTTATTGCTGTTTCTTTACCCATGTTTGTTGGGCCTACATGTGTCAAGATACCGTATTCATACGTGGCAAAACTTTCACTTGGATACGAAAAAAAGATTATTTTTTTAATTGAATCCAATGCTTTTACTTCAAAAGGGAACGGTAAATAGAATTCTAAATCGCCTGTTAAATCAGTTGGAACTAAAATAGAATCAGTTTTTTTAAGATGCGTTTCATCCATTCTATTCACTGCTAAAAGAATATCCATTTCTTTAGTTCCTAAAGAATCTAAATTCATTTCTTTTGTATTCAAATAGGAATAGGTATAATTTTTGGGTTTGGATCTTTCCGGTAACGCTCTTTTTAATGTAGGTTGTTCTGTTGCATTTTCTTTGTTGCATGATGTAAATGCAATAAAGAATAAAAATAATAAGCCAGTAATTCGTTTCATAGTAATTCATTTTTTCAATACTTCTTTAAAGACAAAAAGTATTGTTTTTAACATTTGGTAAAATTGAAAAAAATACTGGCCTATTGCTTTATATCATTTTGAATAAAATTTATAGAATTATCAGAATTGCTTGTAAACTTACTTCAAAAGGTACTCTTTTAAAGCTTCATATTTCTTTATTGAAATACTTTTTTTATCTTTATTTAAAACGCTTTGTATCTGTTTGGGTATTTCTAATGTGACCGATAAAGTAGGTTCTACGATGTCTAAAAATTTTATTGGATGAGCCGTTTCTAAAAAGAAACCGATACTTTCAGGTTGTGATGCTAATGCTCTTTGTAAGCCCAAATAGCCAACAGCACCATGTGGTTCTGCAATATATTTGGAATTCGAATAAATTGATTGCATGGTATTTTTGGTTTCTTCATCGGAATATGAATAAGAGGAGAAATCTTTTTCAAACGCATTTAAATCATGGGCATACATTTCTTGAATTCTAACAAAATTACTTGGATTTCCCACATCCATTGCATTCGAAATAGTCGCTACAGATGGTTTAGGTTGGTAAACACCATTTCTTAAAAACCTTGGAACCGTATCATTTGCATTCGTAGTAGCTACAAAATGATGTATAGGTAACCCCATTTTTTTGGCTAAAATACCTGCGCAGATATTTCCAAAATTGCCACTCGGACAAGATGTAATAATAGGTTTGTTGTATTTTTTTAATTCTTTGTAGGCAAAAAAGAAATAAAACATTTGTGGTAACCAACGAGCAATATTAATTGAATTGGCTGAAGTAAGGTTTTTATGTTTTAAATCTTTATCTAAAAAGGCCTTTTTAACCATATCCTGGCAATCATCGAAAACGCCATCAACTTCTAAAGCTGTTATATTCTGACCTAATGTAGTAAGCTGTCTTTCTTGGATATCGCTTACTTTTTTGGAAGGGTAGAGGATAACTACATCCACACCTTTAACTCCTAAGAATCCACTCGCTACGGCTCCTCCTGTATCTCCAGAAGTGGCTACTAGAACTGTATTCTTAGTATTCTTGTCTTTATTGAAATAGCCTAAACAACGTGACATAAATCGGGCACCAACGTCTTTAAATGCCATAGTTGGTCCGTGAAATAATTCTAATGAAAAGACATTGTTTTCAATTTGTACTAAAGGAAATTCAAAAGATAAAGTTTCCGATATAATTTTTTGTAATTCTTTTTCAGGAATTTCATTTCCAATATAGGGTTGTATTATTTCAAAAGCAATTTCTTCATGTGATAGACTTTCGATAGAATCAAAAAAAGAAGCTTCTAATTTTGGGATTTCTTTTGGAAAATAGAGCCCTTTATCGGGAGCTAAACCATTGGTTACGGCTTCTTGAAATGAAACTAAATGTTCTTTATTATTTAAACTATAGTATTGCATGGTAAATGGATATTGCTTGTTAGATTTATAATAGTGTAACTCCTTTATCATTTATTTTGGAAAGGTAAATATCAAAAGGAATTTGTGTTTTAGAATATTGTGCATGCATCGCTTCTGCAACAGTTTCTGCTATTTGTTTGCCTTCACATAAGGCAAAAATGGAAGGTCCAGCACCCGAAATACCTGATCCTAAAGCACCGTTTTGGAGTGCTATTTCTTTTACTTTTTCAAAATATGGAATTAAATGTTTTCTAAAGGGTTCTACAACAACATCTTGTAATGAACGACTCATTAAGGCATAATCCTGAGTGTATAAACCCGCTATTAACCCGCCTAAATTCCCCCATTGCGTAATGGCTTTATGAAAAGGTATAGAAGGCTCTAAAACCGCTCTGGCATCCACCGTTTTAACTTCTATATGAGGATGTAAAACAACAGCATAGATTTTTTCAGGACTGGTTATTTTAATCACATCTAAAGGATGATAACCTCTCACTAAGGTAAAACCACCTAATAAACAGGGTGCTACATTATCGGCATGTTCGCTACCACTAGCTAAAGCTTCTCCTTTCATAGCAAATTCTATTAATTCAGGTTTAGTAAAAGGTTTTCCTAGTAATTCATTTACACCAAAAACAGCACCAGCAGCACTAGCTGAGGAGCTACCAATGCCGCTTCCTGCTTTTATTTTTTTGTGAATTTCTATGGCTATACCAAAATCAATATCTCTGTTTTCTATTACAGCTAAAGCTGCAACACCGGCTACATTTTTTGATACTTCATAAGGTAAATCCGCTCCCGTTATTTTCGTAATTTGTATGCCTTTTGTAGTGGTTTTTCTAAATATCATTTCATCACCAATGTTTTCCAAACACAAACCCATTACATCAAACCCACAATTTAAATTGGCTATAGTTGCTGGACAAAATGCGCGTACTTCCATAAGTTCATTTTTAAAAGTTACCTATTCGAATCACATCAGCAAATATTCCAGAAGCAGTTACTGCTGCACCAGCACCAGCACCCTTAATTAAAAGAGGTTGGTCTACATAACGATCGGTATAAAACTGAACAATATTATCTTTACCTTCTAAATTATAAAACGGACTATCTGACGGAATAAATTCTAATCCTACACTTGCCTTTCCATTTTCAAAGGAAGCCACGAATTTGAGTCTGCTGTTTTTTTCTTTGGCTTGAGCCAATAAATTTTCAAAATGAGCATTATGCTTCACTAAAGAGGCAAAGAAAGCTTCATTAGTTGTGGTATTCATACATTCTTCTGGAAGAAAGGATTTGTTTTGAATATCTTCAATTTCCATTTCGTAACCACTTTCTCTGATTAGAATAAGTATTTTTCGAGCCACATCAATTCCGCTTAAATCAATCTTTGGGTCAGGTTCTGTAAAACCTTGTACTCCAGCTTCTTTAACCACATCATGGAAGGAATAGGTCTCACTAAAATTATTAAAAATAAAGTTTAAACTTCCTGATAGAACAGCTTGGATTTTATGAACTTTATCGCCTGAAACAATAAGATGTTTTAAAGTATCAATAATTGGTAAACCTGCACCAACATTGGTTTCAAAAAGAAATGGAGCATTGTATTTACGCGATAATTTTTTTAAATTTTTGTAATTGTCATATTCAGAAGCAGCAGCAATTTTGTTACAAGTTACTACCGCTATATTTTCTTTCAAAAATTGGTCATAAATTGTTGCTACGTCACTGTTAGCCGTAATATCAACAAAAATAGTATTTCTGTAATTTAATGCTTTCACCTTATCAATAAAGGATTTCATATTTGCATTTTCACCTTCATTTAAACACGTTTTCCACTCTTTTAATGCAATTCCTTCTGAATCAAAATACATCTTTCTAGAATTTGACAAAGCGATAACACGAACGTTTAGTTTTAAATGCTCTTTTAAAAATTTCTTTTGTTGGTATATTTGATCAATAAATTTTTCACCCACATTACCTACACCCATTACGAAGAGGTTCAACTGTTTCGTATTGTCTTCAAAGAAGCGTTCGTGTAAAGTGTTTAAAGCTTTTCGTACGTCTTTTTTAGCAATAACTACCGATATATTTCTTTCAGAAGCTCCTTGTGCAATAGCGCGAATATTTACATTGTTTTTGCCTAAAGTACTAAACATTTTACCACTTAAGCCTTGATGGTTTTTCATGTTTTCACCAACTAAAGCCACGATGCATAAATCTTCTTCAACGATACAAGCCTCAATTTTATGTTGTGCAATTTCAATTTCAAAAGTTGCATCAATCGCTTGTTTTGCAAGTTCAGCATCCTGATTTTGAATACCAATACAAATCGAGTGTTCTGAGGAGGCCTGCGTAATGAAAATAACATTAATATTGTGATTTGAGAGTGTTTCAAACAAGCGTTTGGAAGATCCTGAAACGCCAATCATGCCAGAACCTTCTAGAGTTATCAATGCAATAGATTCAATATGAGAAATTCCTTTAATAGGATTTCCATTCGACTTGGATTGATTTGAAATTAAGGTGCCAAATGCATCCGGCTCAAAAGTATTTTTAATCCAGATAGGAATATTTAAATCCAAAACAGGTTGGATAGTTGGAGGATATAATACTTTAGCTCCAAAATGAGATAATTCCATCGCTTCTTGATACGTAATTGACGGAATTGGTTGCGCTTGTTTTACAATTTTTGGATTTGCCGTATACATACCATTCACATCAGTCCATATTTCTAAAGTAGAAGCTTGTAAAGCGGCTGCTAGGATTGCTGCTGTATAATCTGAGCCACCGCGACCTAAAGTGGTAGTGTTTCCATTTGCAGAAGAAGCAATAAATCCTGGGAAAACGAGAACTGTAGCTTTTTTTGTTTTAAAAAAAGCATTTATCAATGCATTGGTAGTTTTAAAATCTACTGTAGCTTTACCAAAAGCAGCATTGGTTTTTAGCACTTCTCTGCTATCTTTAAATTCAGTTTCGGGAATTACTTTTTGGAGGGCAACTGCAATAATTTGTGAAGATAATAATTCTCCAAAACTTAAAATACGGTCTGCCGTTTTGGGAGTTAATTCGCCTAATAAAAAACAACCATCTAATAAGGTTTGCAATTGATTGAACTCTGTTTTTAATAAGTTATTTACCTGCTCTTTTTTATCTTTTTCAATGAGGTTTTCAACTACTTCGTAATGTTTGTTTTGAATTTGGTGCAATAGACTTTTATAATGCTCTTCTTTTGCGGCTGCGGTGTTAGAGGCTAGAAGTAATAAGTCGGTTACGCCACTAAACGCCGAAACTACTATTGCTAATTTATTGTTACTTTCTTTGGCTTTACTTGAAATAATTTCAATTACTTTTTTAATGTTTTGGTCATTGGCAACAGATGTACCACCAAATTTTAATACATTCATGATTGTTTGCTTAAATATGTATACTTAGAGTTTTATCTTTCGAACGAAAAATATATAATATGGGATTATATGTAATTGATTATACCCCTAAGGGGTAATAGTTGTCATAGCAATAGTGCCAACCGTAGTGCCGGTTGTGATAGAAGTACTATATGTTTTTTCGCTATGTAACATAGTTTCAAATATAAATACTATTTTTTTGCTAAAAAAATTAAAAAACCATTTTTACGAATACTTTATTTTAGGCTTCTTAAAAATCACTAAAAAACAATATTGATAAATTTGGTATATAATGATTATCAATATGATAATAAAATAGTAGTTAAAAATGTTGTTTTTTAACAATTGTTTGCAGAATTTTGGACTTTTAAATGCAAAAAATGGAGACAATACATTATATAAGTTCTGATTTACTTTCGATTGACCAAATAGAAAGCATTGTTATACAAGACTTAAAATTAGAATTATCTGAAGAA
This sequence comes from Flavobacteriaceae bacterium, assembly GCA_002862755.1. GTDB lineage: Bacteria > Bacteroidota > Bacteroidia > Flavobacteriales > Flavobacteriaceae > Flavobacterium. The sequence continues at coordinate 143,974 of PKDY01000010.1, forward strand.
GCAAGAGCCAATATTGTAAAATGTAGAATGTATTTGGACGACAAATTAAAGTCTAATGAAAAACCAATTTATGGAATTAATACAGGTTTCGGTTCTTTATGTAATGTAAAAATTTCAAATGAAAATTTATCAAAGTTACAAGAAAACTTGGTAAAATCACATGCTTGTGGAACTGGAGAAGAAGTACCGCAAGAGATTGTGAAAATTATGTTATTATTAAAGATTCAATCTTTAAGTTATGGTCATTCTGGTGTACAACTAGAAACAGTTGAACGTTTAATTGATTTTTACAATAATGGTGTTTTACCTGTAATTTATAATCAAGGTTCTTTAGGTGCAAGTGGAGATTTAGCACCATTAGCCCATTTATCACTACCACTTTTAGGAGAAGGAGAAGTTTATTTGGATGGTTTTAGACAACCTGCGAATAAAGTTTTAGAGAAGATGGGTTGGGAACCTATTACATTGCAATCTAAAGAAGGTTTGGCATTATTAAATGGAACTCAGTTTATGAGTGCATATGGTGTCTATATACTAATTAAGTCCTGTAAGCTTTCTTATTTAGCGGATGTAATAGGGGCTATATCATTGGAAGGTTTTGATGGTAGAATAGAACCCTTTACCGATTTAATACATTTGGTGCGACCTCATAAAGGTCAGGTTCAAACTGCTGAGCGAATGAGAGATCTATTGGAAGGAAGTGAAATAATAGCACAAGAGAAAAAACATGTGCAAGATCCTTATTCTTTTAGATGTATACCACAAGTTCATGGAGCCAGTAAAGATACTATTGATTATGTTAAAAGAGTATTTCGTACTGAAATTAATTCGGTAACGGATAATCCTAATATTTTTGCTTCTGAAGATATGATTGTTTCTGGTGGAAATTTTCATGGACAGCCTTTAGCATTGGCACTGGACTTTTTAGGAATTGCGTTAGCTGAATTTGGTAGTATTTCAGAAAGAAGAACGTATCAATTGATTTCAGGGTTAAGAGAATTACCTGCGTTTTTAGTAAGTGATCCGGGATTGAATTCTGGTTTTATGATTCCTCAATATACGGCAGCAAGTATTGTAAGTCAGAATAAACAATTAGCAACTCCGGCAAGTGTAGATAGTATTGTGTCTAGTAACGGACAAGAAGATCATGTAAGTATGGGAGCAAATGCAGCTACTAAAACTTTGCGAATTGTAGATAATTTAGAGCGAATTTTAGCAATTGAATTGTTAAATGCTTCACAAGCCATTTCCTTTAGAAGACCTTTAAAATCAAGTGATTTTATCGAAATGTTTTTAAAATCGTATCGAGAAGAAGTGCCTTTGGTTGAAGAAGACAGAATTTTGCATTACGATATTGAAAAAACCATAGCTTTTTTACAAAGCTTTCAAGTAGAGCATGAAGTTTTGTAAGCATAAATATCCTATAAAAAAAGCGTAATTTTTTAATTACGCTTTTTTTATTTTATTAATTAAAGGAACAGGATAGTGACTAATCCTAGAAGAGCAGGAATTCCTTGTACATAAAATATTCTTTTACTTACCGAATACGCACCATATAAACCAGCAATTAAAACACAACTTAAGAAGAAAATGGCAATATTTTTACTCCAAGTAACATCAGAAACTAATAATGACCAAACCAATCCAGCTACTAAAAAGCCATTATAAAGCCCTTGGTTCGCTGCGAGTGTTTTAGTTTTAGGAAATAAATCTTTCGGAAAGTTTCTAAAAACTTTTGGAGCTTTGGTTGTCCACGCAAACATTTCTAACCATAAGAAATAAGTGTGTAATAAGGCTACAATCCCAATAATTATTTGTGAAAAGATATTCATTTTTTTATGTTTTTAGTGTTCTATTGATTTTTCGATTCTTGTATCTGGAATAATCCATAGGATGGCTACAATTACAAAGATAAGAGGTGCAAGCCCATATATAAATTGTAAGGATAGTAAAGCGATTAGATAAAGTACTACTGAAATTTTGCCTTTGAAATCTTTACCAATAGCCCTTAATAAAAGGGAATCATTTCCATCTGCTGCAATAATTCTATTGGTTAATATCCAATATGATATACCTGCCATCAAAAGATTAAAACCATATAAAGACATAGGGTCACATTTAGTAATGTGCTCTCCTAACCATGAAGTGGTAAATGGGATAAGTGACAACCAAAATAATAAATTCATATTGGCCCATAAAATACCAGAAGTAATTTTAGTAACAGTATGCATTAAATGATGGTGATTGTTCCAGTAAATGGCTAAATAGATAAAACTTAAAACATAACTTAAAAACTTTGGTGCTAAAGATTTTAAATCTTCAATTTCAAAACCTTCTGGCGCTTTTAATTCTAAGACCATTATGGTAATGATAATGGCTAAAACACCATCACTAAAGGCTTCAAGTCTGTTTTTTTTCATGTTTTATAAATTTAAATGATTATTTCCATTTAAAGTTTTTTTCTATAGCTTTAATCATTTCTCCAGCGATATCTTTATTTGTTGCACCTTCAATCCCTTCTAAACCAGGAGATGAATTTACTTCGAGTAATAAAGGTCCTTTGCTAGAACGAATGATGTCTACACCTGCTACTTTTAAATCCATTGCTTTAGCAGCTTTTATAGCAATTTTCTTTTCTTCAGGAGTTACTTTTACAACAGAAGCAGAACCACCCATATGAATATTAGCTCTAAATTCGCCTGGTGCAGCTTCTCTTTGCATCGCAGCAACGACTTTACCATCTACAACAAACAAACGTAAATCCTTCCCATTAGCTTCTTTAATAAACTCTTGTACTAAGATGTTTGCATTTAAACTTTTAAAGGCATTAATTACCGATTCTGCAGCTTTTTTAGTTTCTGCTAAAACCACTCCTTTACCTTGTGTACCTTCTAATAACTTAACAATCAATGGAGAACCGCCTACCATTTTAATTAAATCGTCTGTGTCTAAAGGTGAATTTGCAAAACCAGTTGTAGGGATATCTACACCATTATTAAGGAGTAATTGTAACGAAAATAATTTATCTCTAGATTGTGTTATTGCAGCGGCATTGTTTAAAGCAAATACTTTTAAGGCTTCAAATTGACGTGTTAAAGCACAGCCATAATAGGTCATACTGGGTCTAATTCTAGGAATAACTGCATCAAAATCATTTAAAATTTTTCCACCTCTATAATGAATTTCAGGATTGTCGGCATCCAATTTCATATAGCAATATTTCAGGTTCAAGAAGTGCATTTCATGACCTCTTAATTCACCTGCTTCCATAATTCTTCTATTGCTGTAGAGTTCCGGATTACTAGCTAAAACACCAATGCGCAAACCTTTCTTTTCTTTCGAATTATCAAAATAGAATTCTTTTAATTTTTCATTAGAAGGTTGCCCCAAAACATATTTCTTTTCAGGATCAACTAATATTCTTCCTGACATGGCTTCTCTTCCCAATAGCATTCTAAAACCCATAGAATCTCTATTCGTCAAGGTAAGCTCTACTTCCCATTTTTTGCCCCCAATTTCTAAATTAGTCTTAATTACAAAACGTCTTTCACGGTAACCGCTGGAGCTTTTTACGATTCTTTGATCGACTAATTCCGCTTCACAATGAATGATTGTTTTTGCATTATTTTGGATAGGATTAATGTCAAATTTTACCCAATCAACACCATCTTTTTGAAAGGTTTTTAAGTTGGTAGCATGTAGAGCAGAAGTTTTAGCTCCTGAATCGACTCTTGCTTTAATCGTAGGAATTCCTAAAGTAGGGAAGGAGCACCATTCTTCACTACCAACAATTACTTTGTCTTGCATTCTATTTTTAATTTATTTCTAAAGTAGTATTTTTTTTTGATATACAATTTTTTGAAGCGAAAAAAAACCTACTATTTAGTAGGTTTTTCAGATTTCTTAATTTTAATGGTTAACTCGTTACTCGACTCGTCTAAATCCATAAAAATTTGATCTCCTTCATGTATCTTGGAAGTAATAATTTCTTCTGCTAATGCATCTTCAACATATTTTTGAATCGCTCTTTTTAAAGGTCGAGCTCCAAATTGTTTATCAAAACCTTTTTCAGCAATGTAATCTTTCGCCTTTTCAGATAATTTTAAATCATATCCTAAATCTTTAATTCTTAGGTATAATTTGTCCATTTCAATATCAATAATTAAATCAATATCTGCTTTCTCTAATGCATTGAATACGATTACATCATCAATACGGTTTAAGAATTCTGGTGCAAAAGCTTTCTTTAAAGCATTTTCAATAATTCCTTTCGAATGTTCGTCAGCTTGAAGTGTTTTTGCAGAGGTTCCAAAACCTACACCTTGTCCAAAGTCTTTTAATTGACGTGCACCCACATTTGAAGTCATAATGATGATAGTGTTTCTAAAGTCGATTTTTCGTCCTAAACTATCGGTTAAATGACCATCATCTAAAACTTGAAGCATCATGTTAAATACATCTGGATGTGCTTTTTCAATTTCATCTAAAAGAACAACACAATACGGTTTTCTTCTCACTTTTTCAGTCAATTGACCTCCTTCTTCATAACCTACATATCCTGGAGGAGCACCAACTAATCTTGAAATAGCAAATTTCTCCATATATTCACTCATGTCAATACGAATTAAAGCATCTTCAGAGTCAAAAAGTTCTTTAGCTAGTACTTTGGCTAATTGGGTTTTACCCACACCTGTTTGCCCTAAGAAAATAAAAGAACCAATTGGTTTATTTGGATCTTTTAATCCCGCTCTATTTCTTTGAATGGCTTTTGCTATTTTTTCAACTGCATCATTTTGGCCAATTACTTTACCTTTTATCAATTCAGGAAGTTTAGCTAATTTGTTACTTTCCGTTTGTGCAATTCTATTTACAGGAATTCCAGTCATCATAGAAACTACATCAGCCACATTGTCTTCGGTTACGGTAACACGATTATTTTTAGCATCTTCTTCCCATTGTTCTTGAGCAATGGCTAATTCTTTTTCAATTCGTTTTTCGTCATCTCTTAACTTAGCTGCTTCCTCGTATTTTTGTTTTTTAACAACCGTATTTTTTAATTCCCTTACATCTTCCAATTGTTTTTCTAACTCAAGAATTTGTTTAGGAACATCTATGTTTACAATATGAACTCTTGAACCAGCTTCGTCCAAAGCATCAATAGCTTTGTCTGGTAAAAAACGATCCGTCATGTAGCGATTCGTTAACTTAACACAAGCTTCAACAGCTTCATTTGTATAAGTTACATTATGATGGTCTTCGTATTTGCCTTTAATGTTATTCAAAATAGTGATGGTTTCTTCCACAGATGTTGGTTCCACAATTACTTTTTGAAAACGTCTTTCCAATGCACCATCTTTTTCAATATACTGACGGTATTCATCCAAAGTTGTAGCACCTACACATTGGATTTCACCTCTCGCTAAAGCAGGTTTAAACATGTTAGATGCATCTAAAGAGCCTGTAGCGCCACCTGCACCTACAATGGTATGAATTTCATCAATGAAAAGAATAATATCATCATTCTTTTCTAATTCATTCATCACCGCTTTCATACGCTCTTCAAATTGACCTCTGTATTTAGTACCAGCAACAAGACTAGCTAAATCAAGAGTTACCACTCTTTTATTGAAGAGAATGCGAGACACTTTTTTCTTTACAATTCGTAAAGCTAATCCTTCTGCAATTGCTGATTTACCCACTCCAGGTTCACCAATTAAAAGTGGATTGTTTTTCTTTCTTCGGCTTAAAATTTGCGAAACTCTTTCAATTTCTTTCTCACGGCCTACAACAGGGTCTAATTTTCCTTCTTCTGCCATTTCTGTAAGGTCGCGACCAAAATTATCTAAAACAGGGGTTTTTGATTTTTTGTTTGTTTTGTTTCCAGAAGTAGGGTTATTAAAACCACTATCTCTAGCACTATCCTCTTGTCCTGATTCATCATTGAATTCGGCTTTCGGAAGGTCTTCTGAATATTCGTTTTCGTTTGTTATCATAGCTGTATATTGATCTTTAATCAATTCGTAATCTAATTTTAATTTGTTTAATAACTTCGTTGTTGGGTCATTTTCATTGCGTAAAATGCACAACAGCAAATGTGCTGTACTTATAGTTGCACTATTGTAAAGCTTGGCTTCCAAAAAAGTAGTTTTTAAGGCTCTTTCTGCTTGTCGGGTTAAATGAAGATTTTTTTTATCATTATTTTGATTCGATACAGAACTAGCTGGACTTAATACTTCAACTTTTTTTCTTAGATAATCAAAATCTACGGCAAGATTATTTAAGATAGCCATTGCTTTTCCTTGTCCTTCTCTAAGTAGACCAAGAATAAGGTGTTCCGTTCCAATAAAGTCGTGCCCTAATCGTAAGGCTTCTTCTTTACTGAAAGAAATAACATCTTTAACTCTTGGTGAAAAATTATCGTCCATATGTTAGAAATTGTAATGTAAATATACTAAGATATCAGGTAATAAGCAAAAAATATGCCTTTTATAGAATCAATAGCTAATTGACAAAAAAAAAATGACAAAAAAAAATTCTTGTCAGTTCTTTTGACATGTTTTTTTAAGAATTCATTGTTAATAAATCATTTAAATTTATATTTTAAATCCAGGTTAAAGATGAGAAAAAGCTGTATATTGGCACGTTAAAGAAAAAATATAATTTTAATATAAATGTTTATGTCTGAAGGAGAAAAATTAATTCCTATTAACATTGAAGATGAAATGAAATCAGCCTACATTGATTATTCAATGTCGGTTATCGTATCAAGGGCACTTCCTGATGTTAGAGACGGTTTAAAACCGGTACATCGAAGAGTTTTATTTGGTATGCATGAATTAGGAATTAGATCAAATAGTGCTTATAAAAAATCTGCAAGAATTGTTGGAGAAGTATTAGGTAAGTACCACCCTCATGGAGATACATCTGTATATGACGCTATGGTGCGTATGGCTCAAGAATGGAGTTTACGTTATTTAATGGTTGATGGGCAAGGTAACTTTGGTTCTGTTGATGGTGATAGCCCAGCAGCAATGCGTTATACTGAAGCTAGAATGCGTAAAATTTCAGAAGACATGTTGGCAGATATCGAAAAAGAAACTGTTGACTTTCAATTGAATTTTGATGACTCATTAGAAGAGCCAAAAGTATTACCAACTAAAGTTCCTACCTTATTAATAAACGGTGCATCTGGTATTGCCGTAGGTATGGCAACAAATATGCCTCCTCACAATATTACAGAAGTTATTGATGGTGCTTTAGCGTATATCGACAATAACGATATTGAAATTGATGAATTAATGCAATATGTTAAAGCACCAGATTTTCCAACGGGAGGTATTATCTATGGATATGAAGGTGTTAGAGAAGCTTTTAAAACAGGTAGAGGTCGTATTGTTATGCGTGCTAAAGCTAATTTTGAAGAATCCAATAATAGAGAAGCAATAGTTGTTAGTGAAATTCCTTACCAAGTGAATAAGGCAGATATGATTAAAAAGACTGCTGATTTGGTAAATGAAAAGAAAATTGAAGGAATTTCAGCTATTCGTGATGAGTCGGATAGAAATGGAATGCGTATTGTTTATGAGTTAAAAAGAGATGCGGTTCCAAATGTGGTATTGAACATGTTGTTTAAATACACGCAACTTCAATCTTCATTCAGTGTAAACAATATTGCTTTAGTAAATGGAAGACCTGAATTATTAAATTTAAAAGATTTAATTCATTATTTCGTAGAACATAGACATGAAGTTGTAATTAGAAGAGCGCAATATGAATTAAGAAAAGCAGAAGAAAGAGCACATATTTTAGAAGGATTAATTATTGCATCAGATAATATTGATGAAGTAATTGCTTTAATTCGTGCTTCTAAAGATGGTGAAGAAGCAAGAGCTAAATTAATTGATCGCTTTAAATTAACTGAAATACAAGCACGTGCTATTGTTGAAATGCGTTTGCGTCAGTTAACAGGTCTGGAACAAGATAAATTAAGAGCGGAATATGAAGAAATCATGAAGTTAATTAATGGTTTAAAAG
>PKDY01000046.1 GCA_002862755.1 Flavobacteriaceae bacterium
AGCTGGGCATCCGTTTAAGGCTTCATTGTTTGGTAAAGATGCAGGGCTTACATCATTGGAATTACATTTTGAGAATAGTAAAATTGCTTTAAAAAATCATCCGACCAAACAGTCTTTAAAATCAGCCGTTACTATTGCCCTGCAAACAACAAGCGGTGAATTAAGCTTTAAAAAGCAATTAGGAGAACAGGGCATTAACGTAGTGGTACGAAGAAATGATACTGGTCGTATTTATGGTATGACATTCATTGACCATAATTCTAAAACGGTCTGGAATGGTTCACGGCTGGCAAAAGAACTTTCTGCCAACGTATTTAATGATTATTGGAACAACAACATAAAGCCCGACATCAAAGATCCTAATGCGTTAAAACCAAAAGCAACTAGAACAAATGATGCAGATCTTCCTCCGGAAGAACCGCACCATTTGTTTGATTTTATAAATACCGATAAAAATAATGACGGGTTGGTTGAAGCATTGGGCGGTTTACTCATTCCCGAAGCACAGGGCGAGGATTACGAGGAACAGGATTTTGCCAACAGGATGAAAAAGAAAAGGAAGCGCAAACGAAATCAGTAACAGGTTTTTCTTTGCCTATTATATAGTAACTTTCAGCCCCAAAGCATAGCTCCAGTGCAAAATCTTAGGAGCAGTCGGTGTATTGAATTGATAAATACCGTAGATGTATAATGCAGAAAGTACGAACGCTCCCCAGCTAAGACCGATACACCATATACTTTCCCGTTCAGCAATGCTGAACATACCCGAAACTATTGATTTTATAATGAATGCAGGAACAATACAGCATAATAAAACACAGATAGCCCACGGTAATACCCATAGCTTCCAGCTCTTTCTGCGTAACCCTATAATAGTTCCTTTCAAAAAATAAACGATGCAGAAGATGAGGTAGGTAAATAATAGGGAGAAGCCCCAAATCTTAATATTATCAGTTTCCTCGCCCCACAACTTTTGCGACAGTAAAAACCCGGCGTAAAAGAACACGCCGAAAATAGCGGCTATTTGTAAGCCGAAAAGAAAAAACTTTATTATGCCAGACATTAATCCGGTGGCAGCTTGGCTTTCACCTCTTTTCCGAATTTCATATTCCTGTTCAGTTTCTCCGGGATAAGCATCAGGATTGTTCCAATTCACAGCATTCCTCTTTTAAATCTTGCTTGTTCCAACAGACAAGGAAAGCAAAATGGTTTTCACGAGTATAAATTTAAAAAAAATCATTGGATTACCTGAACGGTATTGAGGACTTTATAGCCTCTTAGTGCCAAACGCTGCCATTCACTGCCACATTCTTATAGCCATACAGCACAGCTTCTAAATTCACGCCCGAACATTTAAAATTTTACAAAAATGCAGGGAGAAGACGATTTAAGAGGGCTTGCCAAGATAATGGCTTTTATGCGGGCAGTAAGCATCATCATAGTGCTGATGCACCTTTACTGGTTTTGCTACGGTTTTTTTATAGAGCGTGGCTGGACGTTAGAAATTATCAATAAAATATTAGGCAACTTTCAGCGAACGGCAGGGCTGTTTTCGCATACTATCTATACGAAGCTGTTCGCTTTGGTGTTGCTGGCGTTGAGCTGTTTGGGTACTAAGGGAGTTAAAGATGAGAAGATAACCTGGTCTAAAATTTATGTGGCATTGGGGATTGGCTTTGTCCTGTTCTTTTTCAACTTTCCATTATTAAAGCTGCCCTTAAATACGGCTACATTTCTGTATATCCTGACCACAGGCTTAGGCTACATTGCTTTAATGGTTGCTGGCGTATGGATGAGCCGATTGCTCCGCAATAATTTAATGGACGATGTTTTCAATAACGAGAATGAGAGTTTTCAGCAGGAAACCAAGCTGATGGAAAACGAATACTCTGTCAATCTTCCCACGAAGTTTTATTACAAAGGAAAATGGAACAACGGCTGGATAAACATTGTCAATCCATTCAGGGCATCAATTGTGTTGGGTACTCCGGGTTCGGGAAAATCGTATGCGATTGTAAACAACTACATCAAACAGCAGATTGAGAAAGGTTTCAGTATGTACATATACGATTTCAAATTCGATGACCTTTCTACGATAGCCTATAACCACTTGCTGAAGCACAGGGATAAATACAAAGTACAGCCTAAATTTTACGTGATAAACTTTGACGACCCAAGAAAAAGCCACCGTTGCAATCCGCTCAATCCCGATTTTATGACGGACATTTCGGATGCTTACGAAGCAGCATATACCATAATGCTGAACCTCAACAGGTCGTGGATACAGAAGCAGGGCGATTTCTTCGTGGAAAGTCCAATTATCTTATTGGCTGCTATCATTTGGTATCTGAAAATCTACGAGAATGGCAAGTATTGTACGTTCCCACACGCCATTGAATTGCTGAATAAAAAGTATTCGGACGTGTTCACGATTTTAACCTCTTACCCCAATTTGGAAAATTATTTGTCGCCCTTTATGGATGCGTGGCAAGGCGGCGCACAAGACCAGTTACAGGGACAGATTGCATCGGCAAAAATTCCTTTATCAAGAATGATTTCGCCGAGCCTTTATTGGGTAATGACAGGCGATGATTTCACGCTCGACATCAATAACCCGAAAGAGCCGAAAATTTTATGTGTAGGCAATAACCCTGACCGTCAAAATATTTATTCGGCTGCTTTGGGTTTATACAATTCAAGGATTGTAAAACTCATCAATAAAAAAGGGCAATTAAAAAGTTCGGTTATCATAGATGAGCTTCCCACCATTTATTTCAGGGGACTGGACAATCTTATCGCAACGGCGAGAAGTAATAAGGTAGCGGTTTGCTTGGGCTTTCAGGACTTTTCGCAATTGACGAGGGATTACGGCGATAAAGAAAGCAAGGTAATACAAAATACAGTCGGCAATATTTTTAGTGGTCAGGTAGTTGGAGAAACGGCAAAGAGCCTATCAGAACGCTTTGGTAAAGTGTTGCAGAAACGCCAAAGTATGACTATTAACCGCAATGATAAATCTACGTCTATCTCCACACAGTTAGACAGCTTAATACCAGCTTCCAAAATTTCAACACTAACACAGGGTATGTTTATCGGTTCTGTATCAGATAACTTTGATGAGCGTATCGAGCAAAAGATCTTTCACGCTGAAATCGTAGTGGATAATGATAAAGTTGCTGCCGAAACCAAAGCCTATCAGCAAATACCGCAAATCTTATCTTTTGTAAATGAGCAGGGCGAGGATAAGATGAAGCAAAGTATTGAGGAGAATTACCGTCTAATAAAATTAGACATTGTTCATATTGTAGAAAGCGAAATGGAACGGATTAAGAACGACCCGAACTTACAGCATTTGGTGCAACAGGAATAACTTGTAAAAATAATATGCACACTACGCAATTCAGTAATCACATTTGTTCAAATAAACTGTGTGATGATTGAATAAATTTAAAAATATGGCGGTAAAATTCACTTTTTTGCACCGAATTATTACCAAATGAACTTATTTGTATATCTTTGCCATAATGTTGCGTAAATATATTGCCATATTGTTTTTAATTGCTGCCCAATTAGTTATTTTGGGGCACGGCATTGTATCGCACCATCATCACGCAGATATTGCCAATGACGGGCATCAGAATGGCAACAATCATCATAACAATAGTAAAGAAACACCATTAGAACTTGCTTTTTCAGGTTTTATACACGCTGGCGAACACGTATCTTTTACTAATTCAAGCGAAACCAGAATTGTTATTTCAAAGGATGATGTAAAATCAATCAAGGCTTTGCCGATTGATTTCATTCCGCCTGTTGAATATATAGTTGTTTATCAGAAACACACGTTTCCACCTGATGGACACTTTATTTATTTACCACCGCTCCTCGGAGCATACACCCTTCGGGGACCTCCTTCTCTCATCGTTGCTTAACTTTCTTTCCGAAAGTTAGATTTGACTTATGCCCCTTCCTTCTATCGGGCAAATTATTTCTTTTTTAATATTCAAATTTTTAAAAAACGATGAGACAATCATTAATGATAGCAGCATTTGCTTTACTGACGTTTGTAGCTTGCAACAACAATAAATCAACAGAAAATCACGAACATAACGCTGACGGTAGCCACCCTACAGAGGGAACGCATACCCACGACGACGGTTCGGTACATAATGACCACGCTGAAGAAGTAAAACAGGAAACTTTTAAAGCAGGACAAGACAGTACCAAAGTTGAGCATAAAAACGAGACAGAACACGGACACGACCATTCTGACCCCAATCACAAACATTAATTTCTAACAATAAAATTTGCAAGAAATGAGCAGAGCATCCTCTTGGGTGTTCGTGTTTCTGTTTGTGGTATTAGGTTGTAAACAGAATACAACCAATGAACACGGTCATGAACACGATGCAGGCGGTTTAGAACCGCTTGCTTATACCCTGTATTCAGATAAATCAGAACTTTTTGTTGAGTTCAAGCCACTTACCGTTGGTAGTACGTCAAAATTTGCCACACACCTGACGGTATTAGGCGAAGAATTTAAAGCACTCACAGAAGCTAAAGTAACAGTAAGCCTTATTGTAGGCGATAATGGTTTACGTTCAAGCGTGGACAGTGCAAGTTCACCCGGAATATTCAGGCTTGCCCTGAAACCTGAAACAGCAGGAAAAGGGAAATTGGTATTTGATATAGTTACTAAAAACTATACAGACCAAATTGTTATTGATGATGTAACTGTTTATCCTGATGAACAGACCGCATTAAAAAATCAAAAAACAGAAAGCAACAGCAGCGAAATTTCCTATCTAAAAGAACAGGCTTGGAAAGTACCGTTTGCCAATGCTCCCATAATAGCTACCGAATACAACAGTATTATCAAAACAAGCGGTATCGTTATAGCTGCACCGGGCGATGAAGCGGTAGTATCTGCCAAATCGGATGGTATTGTAAAATTCACTAACCGAAATTTAACGGTAGGCTTTCCTGTAAGTGCAGGTACATCAATGTTTGCCATTACTGGTGGTGGTGTTGCACAGGGAAATATTGATGCAAGCTACCAACAGGTATTGGCTACATACAATCAGGCAAAGGCAAATTACGAACGAGCTACAGAATTGGTCAAAGACCAGATTGTTTCACAACGTGAGTATTTAGATGCCAAGGTAGCTTATGAAAATGCCCAGACTGCATTTAATATGGTAGGTAAAAACTACAGTTCAGGTTCGGGGCAAGCCAATGCAGCAACCATTAGCGGCTATATCACCAATATCCTTGTTACGGACGGTCAGTATGTAACCGCAGGCACACCATTGGCACTCATCTCAAAAAACAAAAAATTGCTTTTACAGGCAAATGTTTCACAAAAATATTTCAGTTTGTTGCCATCTATTACTTCGGCTAATTTCAAAATAGCAGGCAATGAAACCGTACTAAACACGCAGGCTTTAAATGGTCGGGTGGTTTCTTATGGCAGAAACGCTGGTATAGTTGGAGCTTTCGTTCCGATATTGTTTGAAATAGATAACAGCGTAAATATCGTTCCGGGTTCGGCAGTAGAGTTTTTCTTAAAGACTTCGGCTATTCCAAATGCTATTGTAGTTCCGGTTGTCGCACTGATAGACGAGCAAGGCAGTTTCTTTGTATATGTGCAGACAGGTGGAGAAACTTTCGAGAAAAGAGAAGTGAAAGTTGGCGAGAGTGACGGAACAAATGTACAGGTACTAAATGGTCTTACTGTTGGCGAAAGAGTAGTAACGAAAGGAGCATATCAAATCAAATTGTCTACCGCATCAGGTACAATGCCTGCACACGGACACGAACATTAAAAAGGAGGAGATATGCTAAACAGATTAATAAATTTTTCGCTAAAGAACCGCCTGTTAGTCATTGTACTATCGGTATTGTTGCTCGTATTCGGAACTTATGTAAGCAGCAAGATGGAGGTAGATGTATTTCCCGACCTTACTGCACCTACAGTTGTAGTGCTTACCGAAGCTCATGGTATGGCTCCCGAAGAAGTGGAGAAACTGGTAACATTTCCTATCGAAACAGCCGTGAACGGTGCAACCAATGTACGCAGGGTTCGCAGCTCCTCGTCAGGAGGTATTTCTATTGTTTGGGTAGAGTTTGATTGGAACACAGATATTTTCAAAGCAAGACAGATTGTGAATGAAAAAATAAGTGTTATAAGTGAACAGTTGCCCGAAGGTGTGGCAAATCCCGTTATGGCTCCGCAATCTTCCATAATGGGAGAAATTATGCTGATAGCCGTTACATCAGAAAAAACATCACAGATTGATTTAAGAACCATTGCCGATTGGAATATCCGACCAAGATTATTGGCTACCGGAGGCGTGGCACAGGTTGTAGTTACAGGTGGCGAATACAAGCAGTATCAGATATTGGCATCGCCTGAAAAGATGAACAACGCAGGTGTTTCATTAAACGACTTGTTGAAAGCATCGAAAGAAGCCAACGGCAATTCGTCTGGTGGATTTATGTACGAATACGGAAATGAATACATTGTAAAAGGTATCGGACGCACCAATGACGTAAACGAATTGGGTAAATCGGTTATCAAAAATGTAAAGGGCAATCCCATAAAAATTGAAGATGTAGCCGAAGTAAAAATCGGTGCAGCTCCAAAAATCGGAGACGGCTCATTCAAGGGAAACCCTGCTGTGATTATGACCGTAGCAAAGCAACCTGCCACTAATACATTGGAATTGACCAAGAGTATTGATTTAGCTATCGCAGACATCAAAAAGACCATTCCAGCAGATGTTGAAATAAATACAAAAATTTTCAGACAGCAGGATTTTATTGACGCTTCTATCAGTAATATTCAAAAGGTACTAATTGAGGGGGCAATATTTGTAGTGGTTATTCTACTCCTGTTCCTGATGAATTGGAGGGCAACATTAATTTCATTGATAGCCATTCCTATTTCTATTATCGTAGCCATACTTACGTTGAAATGGTTAGGTTTTACCATCAATACCATGAGCTTGGGCGGTATGGCGATAGCCGTAGGCGATTTGGTGGACGATGCCATTATTGACGTAGAAAATGTATTGAAGCGGCTAAAGGAAAATGCCAAACTTCCACAAGAGCAGCAACGAAATAAAATGACCGTAATTTTCGATGCTTCTTTCGAGATACGTCATTCCATTATCAATGCGACATTCATCATCATTATTGCCTTTATACCTTTGTTTTTCCTTTCGGGAATGGAAGGGAAATTATTAGCTCCGCTTGGTATTGCGTTTATTGTAGCCTTGTTCGCTTCACTAATCGTATCAATTACCCTTACTCCGGTATTATGTAGTTATTTATTGACCAATGACAAACGCCTAGAAAAAGAGAGCAAAGAAAGTTGGTTGGTAGAACGATTGCAAAAAATATATTCCAAAGCATTACACTTTATAATGAAATGGAAAAAAGTTGCGATTAGTTCGGTAGTCGTGTTATTTGTCTTATCGGTTATCTCATTTACCCAATTGGGGCGCAGCTTCTTACCAGAGTTCAACGAAGGCTCATTAGTAGTAAGTGCAGTTTCGTTGCCCGGAATATCACTAGAAGAGAGCAATAAGATAGGCACTCGTGTAGAACAGGCATTGCTTACTGTCCCTGAAATAAGTGTAACAACCCGAAGAACAGGTCGAGCCGAATTGGACGAACATGCACAGGGTGTAAACGCTTCAGAAATAGATGCTCCTTTTGTACTGAAAGACCGTAACCGTGATGACTTTATGAGCGAAGTGCGGGAAAAATTGGCAGGTGTTTCAGGTGTAAACATAACTATCGGGCAACCTATCGGACACCGTATAGACCACATGCTTTCTGGTACAAGGGCAAACATCGCTATCAAAATATTTGGTACAGATTTGAACCAATTATTTACCATTTCCAACCAAGTTAAAAACGAAATACAAAACGTTCCCGGATTGGTAGATTTAAGTGTAGAGCAGCAAATAGAAATTCCGCAGATACAAATAAAGGCAAAAAGAGAAATGCTCAATCAGTACGGAATTACCATTGGACAGTTTAATGAGTTTGTAGATGTGTCCTTTGCAGGTGAAAAAGTTTCAGAGATATACGAGGGCAACAAAACCTTTGATTTGATGCTTCGCTTTGACGATGCCAACAGGGGCAATATCGACAAAATTCGCAATGCGATGATTGATACTGGAAACGGTCAAAAAATACCATTGTATTATGTAGCCGATGTAGTAAGCACAACGGGGCCGAATACCATCAACAGAGAAAACGTACAACGCAAAACGGTAGTATCTGCCAACGTTACGAGTCGTGACCAAAAAAGCGCAGTAGAAGAAATCCAAAAGATAGTCAACGAAAAAATAAAGCTGCCCGAAGATTACCATATTGAATACGGAGGGCAATTTGAAGCAGAAGCGGAAGCATCTAAAACATTAATTGCAACTTCTTTGCTATCAATCTTGATTATTTTCCTGATACTTTTCAGGGAGTTTAAAACGGTGAAATTAGCAGCCATTATTTTAATCAACTTGCCTTTAGCGTTGATTGGAGGTGTGTTTAGTATCTGGTTTACAAGCGGTATTTTGAGTATTCCTGCCATTATTGGGTTTATCACTTTGTTTGGTGTGGCTACACGTAATGGCATTTTGTTGGTGTCGCATTACAACACATTGCGTGAAGAAGGATTAAATCTTTTTGATACGGTCATTCAAGGTTCTAAAGACAGGTTAAGCCCAATATTGATGACGGCACTTACCGCAGGATTGGCGTTGATACCGCTTGCCATTGCAGGCGATTTGCCCGGAAACGAAATCCAAAGCCCTATGGCAAAAGTAATATTGGGAGGCTTGCTTACATCAACATTACTCAACATTTTCGTTGTGCCTGCAGTGTATTATTTATCTAACAAAAAAGCAGCTAAAGAATGAAAATAAGAATTATAACGGCAATCTGTATGTGCGTTTTTACCATACAGCTACAGGCTCAATCAGGATTGGAAACGGTCCTGACTGACATTAGTAAGAACAATAAGACTTTGCAAACGCAATCCAAGTATTGGGAAGCACAAAAGCTGCAGTACAATACAGGGAATACATTATACGACCCTACGGTTAGTTATGATTTTATGCGTGGCACACCCAATGCTATTGCGGGCAATCAAACAGATATAACTGTTACACAGCGTTTCGATTTTCCAACGGTTTACGGTAAAAAGAAAAATTTAGCCAATGAAAAAAGCAAACAAGCAGATTTTTATATAACAGCCAATAGACAGGAAATACTATTGGAAGCGAAAAAGATTTGTATTGAATTGGTCTATCGCAACAAACTTCAGGAGAGGATTATAGAACGGAAAGCGAAAACCGAAAAATTTCTGACCGATTTTCAGACCAAGCTCAACAAAGGCGAGGGCAATATTTTGGATGTAAACAAAGCAAAACTTCAATTGATAGAAATTAACAAAGATTATCAGTTGAATATTTCAACAATCAATCAGCTCAACCAACGTTTACCAGAATTGAACGGAGGTATTGAGCTTGTTTTTAACGAAAACGCTTATCCTGAATACCTGCCTGTTCTATCATTTGAAGAATTAGAAGCAACCATAGAAAACAACGATCCTATAAAGAAATATTTGGAACAACATACCGTAATAGCACAAAAACAAATTGAAGTTTCAAAAGCACTTACCTTACCAAAGTTTGAGGCAGGTTATCACTATCAGGGTATTTTGGGACAAAATTTTCACGGGGCAAGAATAGGCGTAAGCATTCCGCTTTGGGAAAACAAAAACCGTGTAAAGCAAAGTCAGGCAGAATTATCGGTAACAGAAGTACAGTTGAACGAACATAAAACGGAACATTTTTATAACATCAAACAATTGTATGAAAAGTACACCAATCTGCAAAAAATATTGGCCGAATACCAAACTGTATTAAGCACTATCAATAGTATTCAGTTATTGGACAAAGCATTGAAATTTGGAGAAATAACAACTATTCAATATTTTTTGGAAGCAAGCTATTTCTATACGGCTACCAATAATTACTTACAGGCAGAAAAGGAATATAACGAAGTAATAGCTGAATTGTACAGGTATCAATTGTAATGAAGTAATTGTAAGATGATAAACAAGCCACTAAAGAAAGCTATTACAGAACCATTTAAAGCTTTGCGGAATATTATTTTCGCAAAGCTTTATTTTGCCGAAATCGCAAGTCTGTTTGGCGATGCATTTACGTGGTTGGGATTGGCATTGCTCACTTACCAAATCAACCTCAATAATGTAGCAGCGATATTAGCATCAGCTCTTACATTGAGGGTTACGGCTTACATTATTTTCTCGCCTTTTGCAGGAGTTCTATCTGAAAAATTGAAGCGAAAGAACATATTGCTGATAACACAGTTAGCAAGAATGATTATCGTGTGTATGTTGCCTTTTGTTACTAAAGAGTGGCAGGTGTTCGGATTGATATTTGCATTGAATGTATTTGCTGCATTCTTTACACCAACATATAGGGCTATCATTCCACAGATAGTGGAGAATGATATATATAGAGAAGCCAACGGCTTATCAACGTCAACCTTTCAGTTATTAAGTGTATTTGGTCCTGCATTGGCAGGAATTTTTGCAATGTCGTTTGGAGCTAAACAGATATTCTTTTTTAATGGTGTAATGCTATTCGTTGCTATACTATTGCTTTTGAGCATCCCGATGAAAGCGCTGCAAAAAGGAGTAGATACCGATAATACCCCTTCTGGAAATACCTGGCACGAAGTGCTAAAAGGTATACGTTTGCTATTTGGAAATAAGATTTTGCGTTTCTCTTTAAGTATTGAATTTATATCTGCAATTGCCGGAGCTATGGTATTGGTCAACACCGTTGGATTGGTAAAATCATCTTTGCAATTAGATGATAAGCACTACGGATGGATAATGTCAGCATTTGGTGTAGGAGCAGCCATTACAGCTTTCCTGTTGGGCAGCCTGGATAAAACTAAAACACGGAGCATATCACTGATAAGCGGTGCTATCTTGATAGGCGTAGCTATCATTTTTGCCAACTATGTTGCGTACAATAGCTTATTGTTTTTATGGATTTTGGCTGGTATAGGCCAAACTCTTGCCGATATGCCTTCCGAAACATTGATTGGCGAAAACATTGAGCCGAAAGACCAAGGTAAAGTGTATGGCTCTCATTTTGCTTTTTCTCATTTATGGTGGGCGATTGCCTACCCCACAGCTGGATTCTTAGGTACACAGTTTCCCGAACAAGATTTTTTGTACGGAGGACTTCTTACGCTGGTTTTGACCGCAATTATTTTTCTTTTAATTTTTTTTAGGAGGTGACAAAATGGAATTACAACAATTAAAATAGCTATACATTGTTTTAGAACCAATTAGTTTTATTGTCATATCAACAATTAAGATTGATCTTTCAGAATTATTATCGAATGTGTAGAATAATTATTTTTGATAAATATTTTTTATGTCAGATATATGAAATGGATAACCCGAGAGCGTCCAAAAATTGATCGATTAGCCTGCCCTTGGCTAATTAAGCGTTTTATTGATAAAGAAGCTGAGTTTATTTATGTTCCTTATAACCAAGTTCTTTCTTTAGCCGAGGATTTAGGTGCAATTCCCTTTGATATAACCGGGGCAGAATACACACATTATGATGATCTCTGCACTTTTGATTATATTATTAAAAAACATAAAATAGAAGATCCGGGGGTCATAGCGATGTCATCGATCGTTAGAGGAGCAGACACTGATCGACATGACCTGGCTCCTCAAGCTTCTGGATTATGGGCTATTTCAGCAGGCATGGCATACAACGAGCCCAATGATCAATTGCTCCTTGAGAAAGCAATGGTACTGTATGATGCGTTACATAGCTGGGCAAAAAATCTACAAGATGTAAAGCATGGACAACAGCCTTTTGAAAGCCAGTTTATTGAAATTTTAAAGAAGTTCAAGGAATATCAGAAAAACAGCCAAAAAACTCCTGAATGGGTGAAAGAATTGAAGGAAATCATTCAAGATCAGATTGATACTAATTTGAGCCAAAGGGAATTATCTAAAGAACTTGACATTAGCCCTTCTTATCTATCTCGTATTTTTAGTAAATATTTTGAAAATATGTCTTTTGGCGAGTATGTTCGTAAGCAACGTATTGAAAATGCCAAGAAGCTTATGTGTTCCACATCTTATTCTCTTACGGAGATAGCATTTCTAAGTGGTTTTTCCGATCAAAGTCATTTTGCCCGTATCTTTAAAAAAGAAACTGGGTTTAACCCATCGGAATACAGAAAAAAAAACTCGAAAAGGTAAATTCTATACAAACAGTACATTTTCATTCTATTTTGTCCTATTCAGGCACTGTAATATTGCATAAAAATATTACGTGTCATGAAATGGATCACTCGCGAACGCCCAAAAATAGACCGAATAGCCTGTCCTTGGCTGATCAACCGGTTTGTCGATAACGAAGCGGAATTTCTATACGTTCCTAAAGAACAGGTGTTTATTAAAGCGCATGAATTAGACGCAATTCCCTACGATATCCTAGGGGCTGAATATTCCCATGAAGGGGCTTATTGTACATTCGATTACATTATTAAAAAACACAAGCTTACAGATCCTTTTATACTTCAAATAGCACTAATTGTTAGGGCTGCTGATACAGATAGTTTTGGCTTGGCACCACAGGCAGCAGGCTTATGGGCTATATCGGCCGGATTGTCCTATAACTATTTAGATGATTATGAGATGCTGAAAATAGGGATGAAAATTTATGATGCTCTTTATAGTTGGGCAAAATATGTACAAAAAGAAAAACATAATTGGAATGCTAGAGGATAATATAGTAATCGAAAAAAGTGAAACAGACACAAAACCTGTTTATTCACTGTATCAAATAGTCGCCTATTTCATAAAATTGGGAACAATCGGTTTTGGCGGGCCTGCTGCTTTGGTTGAATATATGCATCGAGATCTAGTGGAAAAACGAGGATGGATTTCAGAAGACGATTATAAAGAAGGAATGGCTCTGGCACAATTAGCTCCTGGACCGTTAGCTGCGCAACTTGGTATTTATATGGGATATGTTCATTATAGGTTGTTAGGAGCGACACTTGCTGGGCTGGCTTTTGTATTGCCTTCTTTTCTAATGGTTAGTTTATTGGGGTATTTTTATGTGCAATCGGGTGGCTTACCCTGGATGCAGGCGGTTTTTTTTGGGGTTGGCTCATCCGTAATTGGCATCATTGCAATGAGTAGCTATAAGTTGGTTACTAAAACCGTAAAAAAAGATTGGCTGATGTGGGGGATTTTTACAATATCAGGGATAGTTACTTTTATACGCGAGGAAGAAAATATTTGGTTGATGCTAGCTTCAGGAATTATTGTTTGGTTAGTAAAAGCTCCACCTAAATCTTTCAGTTCAACAACAAAAGCTTTCTTTATGCCGGTATTCTTACAGGCTGCCGGTAGTACATTCGCAGTCAATGGTCAGCTAACTACCATGGGATTGTTTTTTCTGAAAGCCGGTGCTTTTGTTTTTGGGAGTGGCTTAGCAATTGTTCCTTTTTTATACGGAGGTGTTGTAAAAGAGCATCAATGGCTCAACGATAGCCAATTTATGGATGCTGTAGCTGTAGCAATGATAAGCCCGGGTCCTGTAGTTATTACAGTCGGCTTTATCGGCTATCTTACTGCTGGTTTTAAAGGGGCCTGCATAGCAGCAATGGCTACTTTTTTACCATGTTATCTGTTTACAATATTACCAGCTCCATATTTTAAAAAATATGGTAGGAACCAGGGAATAAAAGCTTTTATCGATGGGGTAACAGTAGCCGCTATTGGAGCTATAGCTGGGGCTGTGATAGTGTTAGGTGAAAGGCAACTTAAAGACCTATTTTCAATAGTCCTCGCATTGTTAACCGTTTTTATATTGATACGATTTAAAAAGCTACCTGAACCTGTAATAATTATAGGAGCAGCACTATTGGGATTGTTTTTTAAAAGCTGGTTCTAAGTGCGTTTAATCCTTGCATCCAAATTCTCTCCAAAATTAATGTTTAAATTTGTACAAATCGAATCAAATGAGGCTATTGGTAATCGAAGACGAATCCGATTTGTTGCAAAGCATTTTGGAATATTTCAAACAGGAAGATTTCCGTTGTGAGGGAGTTACTACATTTTATGAAGGGATCGAAAGAGTGGAATCTTTCGATTACGACTGTATTATTCTTGACATTAACCTACCGGATGGCAACGGATTAAAACTTTTAAGACATCTTAGAGATGATAAAAAGCAAGATGGTGTCATAATAATCTCTGCTCGTAATTCCTTGGACGATAAAGTTGAAGGACTATTACTAGGTGCTGATGATTATGTTACCAAACCCTTTCATTTGTCGGAACTAAATGCAAGGGTAAAAGCCTTGATCCGAAGAAAGTATAATCAAGGAGCTTCGGTACTTGAAGTTGGTAATTTGCAGCTTAATCTTTTAAACAGACAAATTATCTGTCATGGAGAAGAACTTCAATTTACCAAGAGCGAATTTGATTTGCTGGCTTATCTGCTCAATAATTCTAACCGGGTGGTTAGCAGACAGGCTTTAGCCGAACATTTATATGGAGACCGAACAGATAATATGCCGTCGTTTGATTTTGTTTACTCTCAAATAAAAAATCTAAAACGCAAACTGAAAGAAAGTGGTTGTGATGAGTTGATACAGACAGTTTACGGATTAGGATATAAGATTTCGTTATGAGTAGCCCACTTTTACAACGCCATACCAAATTACTGTTGATTTGGCTTCCTTTTATCCTCATTATCAGTTCGGTAGTATTCTATTTTGTATTAAAAAGACATGCTCACCATGCTGAGGAAAAATACCTTTTGTTAAAACAGCAAAATGTCTGGAATAGTTTCATGGCTACATCAGGAACTTTAGAAAAACGGATAACTGGTGAATACAGCATTGAAGAAAAGAATATAGCAACTGAGATCGTATTAAACATCCCGCAAGATACCGTTCTATTCTATGCAATGGAAGACAAAAAACTTCCTTTTAAGGTGTTGACAAAAGAATATCAATGGAACAATGGTTCGTATCATGTCTCCACCTATATTTCATCTACTGAGACAGCTCATCTTATTGCCAAGGTATTTGTTTCCGAAGCAATAATTCTCTTGGTATTATTGATTACAATTGTTATTATAAGTCGGAAAAGCTCGGTTAGGCTTTGGCAGCCTTTTTTTTTAAGTATAAATGCAGCTGAAAAGTTTGATCTTAACAGCAACAATGAGTTGCAACTTCCTTCGCTAACTGGAACTACTGAATTTGATAGGCTTAATGAAGCACTCAATAAATTGGTGGAAAATGTAAATAAAGCCTATCGTAATCAAAAGCAATTTGTAGAAAATGCTTCACACGAAAGCCAGACTCCGCTTGCAATTATCCGGGCTAAGCTTGAATTACTTATTAACCAGCCAAATATTGAGGAGAAGGAAGCTCTACTGCTGGGTGACATAACAAATGCCACAAATCGCTTGAGTGAAATGAACAAAACATTGTTATTACTTGCCAAGATTGAGAATAATCAATTTCCCGAAACTGAAAGTATAAATGTAAACAACATTGTTCAGGAAATATCAGAAGACTTTGTAGCATACGTAGACGACTGTCCTCGTATGACAAGTAGCATAATAGACAATATTATGGTAACTGCTAATCGAACATTGATCGAAATTCTCATTTCAAATATCATCAATAATGCTATCGTACATAATAATGAAAAGAAAGAAATAAAAATTACCATCAAAGACAGTAAACTAAAAATAGAAAATACAGGAAATCCTTTGCTTGTAGATACAGAAGTACTTTTCGAGCGGTTCCGAAAAAATACCTATCAGAAAAATACGACTGGCTTAGGGCTGGCACTGGTAAAACAAATCTGTCAACTTTATGGATATAATATAGAATACAATTATAAAAATGACTGGCATAGCGTAGAAATTTGCTTTAGCTAACCGTTTTTCCAAAATATCTCCAAAATCACATTATAGCTTTGCCACATAATCAAAATTATCAATAGCTGATAAATATTATGTTGTATACTATTTTAAAAAAGAAATGCCTGCCAATTTTTATAATGGTCATTTCTGTAACCCAAGCTTCGGCGCAGCGGCAAGATACATTGTTAAGCCTGAGAGATGTTATCGCTTTGGGCAATCAGAATTATCATCTTCTCCGAGCCAGGGCATTTGACGCAATAGCGGCAGAAAAAAATGTAGATGTAGTAAAGTATAGCAAACTGCCGACCATTGATGCCAGCTATCAGGCAGGTATTTCTACCGCCAATAACCTGATAGGTGTTTTTAATCCAAACGGGATATTGCCCATCTCAGGTCCTCCTTCAACTGAAAATAAATTTGAACCGGGTACAGGAAGTGCCGCAGGAATATTGTTGAACTGGCAAGCGGTTACTTTTGGTGAAAGAAATGCCCGTATAAATACCGCTGTCTCAGAGGCAGCTGTTCAGAAATCTTTACTACAAAAAGAACGTTTTCAGCATTCCATTAATATCATCAGCAACTACCTGGATATTCTATTGGCCTATGCTAATCTCAATATTCATCAACAAAATATTAAACGCGTAGAAGCTAATCTAAAGCAAAGCCAAGTGTTGACCAATAGTGGTATAAAGGCTGGTGTAGATACTGATTTATTTAGGTCTGAATTGTCAAAAGCGAAAGTAGAATACATCAATTCGCACAAACAACTGGAGATTTTACAATGGAACCTGGCTCGTTTAATTGTGATAGAGAACGTGCCTGTTCCTCAGGATTCTACTTTTTTATCCACATTGCCTGCAAGTGGGATGTTGACAGACAATGATTTCAACTTGCATCCCTTTGTCAAGTACTCACAAAGCCAGTTTGAATTAAGTCAGTCAAAAGAACAGCAGATAAAAAAATCATACCTACCTAAAATAAATGTCTGGGGAGCGGGTTTTGCCAGAGGCTCCGGGTTTCAGGCTGATGGCAGTTTAAATACCTGGGACGGATTGAACCTTAACAGATATAATTACAGCGTAGGATTGCAACTCATCTTTCCCATAATGAAATATGGTGAAGCCAGACGGCAACTCGAACAACAGTCCTCATTATCAAAAGCAGCTGAAGAGCATTTGCAGGATGAACGCTCCCGACTTTCCTCGCAACAACAGATTGCGAACACTACGCTTAATCATAGCCTTCAAGTGGTGTCCGAAACCAAAGAACAATTAAAATCTGCTCAGACGGCTTTCAATGCTATGCAGATAAGGTATAATACAGGTTTGGTCAATTTTTCGGATCTGATTCAGGCACAGTATACCTTACTTAAATCTGAACTTGATGTAAAACAGGCGTATTGGGACACATGGAAAGCTCAGTTGCTGGAAGCTGCTGTAAAAGGAAATCTGAATATTTTTTTAAATGAAATGAAATAAGGAATATGCTAAAATTAATTCAACTGGCACTTCGCAAGCCTATTGCGATTATGGTGTTGGTAGTCGGTATCGTGATTTTTTCTATACTTTCAATCAAGAAGACACCGGTTGACATCTTTCCGGCGGTAAATGCACCTACTATTTATGTAGCGCAGACGTATGGCGGATTATCTCCTCAGCAAATGGAAGGATATGTTACATCCTACTATGAATATCACTTTCTGTACATCACCGGGATTAAGGCCGTAGAGAGTAAGTCTATTCAAGGATTGAGCTTAATTAAGCTGCAATTCTACGAAGGAACGAATATGGCAAATGCGATGGCTGAAGTTATTTCTTATGTGAATAGATCTCGGTCATTTATGCCTCCTGGTACATTGCCTCCATTCGTTATGCGATATGATGCAGGGTCTGTTCCCGTAGGCCAGCTGGTATTCAGGAGTGAAACCAAATCGCTAAATGAAATCCAGGATCTGGCATTATTCAAGGTGCGTCCCATGTTTGCAGCATTGCAAGGGGTATCGGCTCCACCACCGTTCGGGGGAAATCAACGAACAATAGTTATCAAAGCTGACCCAGAAAGGGTAAGAAGTTATAATCTAACCCCAGATGAAATAGCTGTTGCTATTGCGAAAAATAATTCCATACTACCAGCGGGAACAATGCGAACAGCGGATAAGGCTGTAATTACCGCAACAAATAGTGTAGTGGATAATTTTAAAGAGCTTGAAAATGTTACGGTCAAAACCGTAGATGGTACCTCAATACTAGTAAGAGATGTCGCTTCTGTTGATAATGGAGCTGACGTAACAACCGGTTATGCTTTGATAAATGGCAAACGATCGGTGTATATTCCGGTAACTAAAAGAGCAGATGCCTCTACCTGGGATGTAGTACAGTCCATTAAAAAAGCCCTACCCGATATGCAGTCCGCCATCCCTGATGATATAAAAGTTTCTTATGAATTTGATCAGTCGGGATATGTAGTAAACTCCTTAAAGAGCTTGCTTGTTGAAGGTGCTCTTGGAGCTTTGTTAACCGGACTAATGGTATTACTTTTTTTACGTGATTTACGTAGTGCCATCATTGTTATTATTACTATTCCGCTCGCGTTGCTAACATCGGTGATGTGTCTTTATCTTACCGGACAGACTATTAATATTATGACTTTAGGTGGGCTTGCACTGGCTGTTGGGATATTGGTAGATGAATCAACAGTGACCATCGAAAATATACATCATCATTTAGAATTAGGTAAATCAAAATCGAGGGCAATATGGGATGCCTGTAAAGAAATAGCTACCCCAAAAATATTGATTTTATTGAGCATTTTAGCAGTATTCGTACCATCAGTGCTGATGACCGGCGTACCGCGTTCGATGTTTCTTCCACTTTCATTAGCTGTGGGGTTTGCAATGATCGCATCTTTCCTGTTGTCGCAAACTTTGGTTCCCGTTCTATCGAACTGGATGTTGAAAGCAACATACAAAAATCATAGTGAACCGAGACTGGAGAAACTGAAACAAAGTTTATCAAGGACGATTCAAAAAACATTTCCAGTCAGTAAATTGGCTGTGCCAATTGTGCTTATTGTACTTTTGTTTGCAGCATTCCTTGGTTATAGGCAGGCTGGATCGGAAATTTTCCCCAAAGTAGATGCCGGACAGCTTCAATTGAGGTTGCGAATGCCTACCGGTACACGAATAGAACGTACAGAGGAAGCGACTAAAAAAACTTTGCAATTATTAGCCGATGAAGCAGGAAAAGGTAATGTAGCTATTACTTCGTCATTTGTGGGTTTACAACCACCTACATTTGCGATTAACCCTATCTTTTTGTACACCAGCGGTCCTCATGAAGCTGTTATAAAAGTGAACTTGAAAAAAGGTTCGGGCGTGCCGGTCGAAGAACTCAAAGAAAGGCTACGTGCTTCCGTTACAAAGAACATACCTGCCGCCCAATTGTCGTTTGAACCTGCGGACTTGGTGGATCAGGTAATGAGTATGGGGGCCAATAACCCTGTCGAGATTGTAGTTCAAGGAAAAAATCTAGCACAGAGCAGAGAACTAGCCGATAGATTAAAAAAATCCCTTGGTTCTATTTCCTATCTGCGTGATTTGCAATTGGCTCAGCCACTGGACTACCCGACCATGCAGATTAATTATGACCGTATTCGATTAGGCCAAATGGGACTGACAGTTGATCAGGCCGGAAGATCTGTTGCTGAAGGGACTTCTTCTAGCCGTTATACGCAACCCGTCTATTGGTTGGATAAAAATTCCGGAAATGCCTATCAGGTACAGGTAGAATATCCACAATTTATAATGAATAACCCAGAGCAGGTAAATCAGATACCAGTCGGAAAATCTGGTGACAATACCATTTACCTGCGTGATGTAGCTGACTGGAAAACCGGTAATACAATAGGTGAATATGATCGGATCAATCAACAGCGGTTTATCACGCTTACGGCAAATATCCATAAAAAAGATCTTGGCAGTGCAGTAAAGGATATTAATGTGACAATAGAGAAATTAGGAGAACAGCCCCACGGAGTTAAGGTGTATTTACGGGGACAGTCCGAAATGTTCAATCAAACAACCAATGAACTGTCTAACGGGCTTTTACTGGCTATTATTGTAATAGGCCTGATGTTGACCGCGTATTTTCAATCCTTACGGTTAAGTCTTTCGGTATTATCTGTGCTTCCAGGAGTGTTGGCAGGTTCTATGCTCCTGTTGTGGCTTACCGGAAACACTATAAATATTCAGTCATTTATGGGCTGTATAATGGCGGTTGGAGTTGCCGTATCCAACTCCATCTTGATTGTGGCAAGTGCCGAAACTATCCGTAAAAATCAGGAAGATAATAACTCCATTGGTGTGCAGGCAGCACTTAGCCGTTTCCGTCCCATTATCATGACAAGTACCGCAATGATTGCCGGAATGATACCGATGTCCCTTGGTCTGGGCGAAAGTGGACAACAAACAGCTCCACTGGGGATTGCCGTGATAGGAGGACTATTGTTCAGTACAGTAATTAGTCTGTGGCTGGTTCCATTAGTATATGAAATATTAAGAAATAAGAAAAAACAAACATCAGTATCACTTGATCCAAACGATACAAACTCGATATATTATGACAACAATATTTAAACATAAATTACCGATAGCTAACGCAGTCGCGAGTTTTTCACTTCTGCTATTCATTGTTGCCTGTACTCAAAATAAACAGGAAAAAACCAGCGATAATGTTGAAAATAAAATTGACTCGGTCAAAGTATTTACAATAGAAACCGATACGGTTAAAAAAATACTTGTTCTTCCTGCGGAGCTGCTTCCACTAGAAGATGCCCAAATAAGGGCAAAGGTGCCGGGATATGTACGTAAAATGTTGGTGGATATTGGCACTAAGGTTACCAAAGGCCAGGTTTTGGCGTTGATTGAAGCACCGGAATTAAATACCCGTATCCAAGAGTTGAAGGATAAAGCAAATGCATCACACGCTCGTTATTTATCCAGTAAAGATTACTTTGAACGTATCAACACGGCTTCCAGAACTGAGGGCGTTATTGCTACCGGAGAGTTGCAGCGTGTCAAAAATCAAATGATGGCAGACAGCCTTGAATATAAAGCCAATCAGTCATCCGTTGCATCGGCGAAGCAAATTGGTAATTATCTGGCTATAGTCGCTCCGTATAGTGGTATCATTACAAAAAGAAATATTGTAACAGGTTCTTTTGTTGGTTCTCCAAATGACAAACCATTATTTGAAATATCAGATAATAGTGTTTTGAGATTGCAAGTATCTGTTCCTGAAATATACACGGATGCTGTTTTATCGAATGGTGTCGCCGAAGTATCTACAAGATCATTACCTGATAAGAAATTTGAGGCAAAACTGGTACGGAAAGCTGGAAGAATAGATCATGAAAGTCGGAGCGAAATTTGGGAATTTGAAATTACCAATACGGACAACGATTTAAAACCAGGTAGTTATGCAGATGCAAAATTATTTTTCTTAAGACAACAGGAAGGGATGGTGATACCGTCATCAGCTGTGGTTACTACACTGGAAAGAAAGTTCGTAATTAAGGTATCAAATGGAACAACGCAATGGATAGATGTTCGACCTGGATTTAATATGGGAGAAAAAACAGAAATTTTTGGCGATGTAAAAAAAGGAGATACATTGGTAACGAAAGGAACGGAGGAACTGAAAACAGATATTAAGGTAATTCCGTTAATCACAAAATAGAAATAGTATAAATCTTAAGTAAATTATAAATCATGAAAAAGACAATCAGTATTTTAAAGTTGGTCGCATTTTCAACAATTATTACACTTGCTTGCAGCAACAATATTAATGCACAGACAAAGGGGCAAGTTAAAATGATGCATAACGTTGCAGACAAAAAATTGGATATAGCTAAAATAGAGGCTATTTTGGAAATGAAAGGCGTCGAAAAAAATGGAGAATTTAAAATAACAGTACCACAAAATGACTTAAATATAGAGGTGGATGGATTTAAAATTATACCACCAATGGGTTTAGGTACTTGGATAGCATTTACGCCAACTAGCGATGGTGCAATGATTATGGGTGATATAGTTATTACAGAAACTGATTTGAAGTCTGTCCAGTTTGAAGTAATAAAGCAGGGGCTTACCATTACTGCGATACATAATCATTTCGTTAGAAATCATCCCAACGTAATGTATATGCATATTGGAGGAAGTGGTCCTGCTGAACAAATGGCAATGAAGGCAAAAGCAGTATTGAATAAAGTAAAAGAAATGCGTGGCGGCGACCCATCAAAAGGTTCATTCGCAGGAAGAAAGGTTGAAAACACCATTGACACCAAAAAATTGGATGCAATTTTGGGCATTACAGGAGAAATGAACAATGGCGTTTACAAATATACTATAGGTCGCCCGGATGCTCCTATTACAGAACATGGAATACCTATTTCAACTTTTTTTGGGTATAATACTTGGATTGCAATTCAAGGAACTGAGGAGAAAGCTGCAATTGCAGGAGATTTTGCTATGCTGGAGGATGAAGTTGCTCCGGTTATTAAGGCGCTTATTGAAAATGGAATTGAAGTGGTCGCTGTTCACAATCACATGGTACAAGAAAAGCCACATGTATTTTTCTTGCACTATTGGGCAATAGGAAATGCGGAGCAGCTTGTAAAATCGTTAAAGATTGCTCTGGGCAAAACAGGTAAAGGTGGTATGGAAATGAAACATTAAAAGAACATAAATAGCCTATATATCCGCAACAACCATTACAAATAATAAAGCCTTGCGAAAGTGGTGTTTCGCAAGGCTTTATCTTATTCAAGCTTCGTATATCCAATTTTATAAAAATGAATAAAATGATAACACAGTTGTATTTTATTTGAAATTCAGTTATTTGATTGTCCAAAAATTATATAAACTGATGTATGAAGCACACGGTTGAAAAAGCGAGCCATTTATAAAATATATAGACCTAATATTAATATCTCAATATCAGTTTAATGCATAAATTTTACAAAGAAACACTAAACAAGTTAGAAGACGAAATTAGGGATCTTGAAATTGAAGCCGATTGTCCTATCCAACGTGTCGAAGCCGTAATAAAACTTATTGTAAATACACTATCTGAAATTAAAGGGTTCGTATTAAAAAATGGATTTAAGAATATTAACGACGAAATCCGTTTTTTCAAGTATCAGAAACCAGTTATCGTTTCAAAGCTCATCTACTACAATGCCATCTATAAAATCGAAACAAGAAGACCCTATGGAACCAAGCGTACCAAGAAATATTTTACCAAAGAACTGAAAAAGCTAAAAAGGTTCTTCGAGAACAATCTTGATTTTTACAAATATTACCGCAGTAATAATTCGTTTGTTGATGAGCAATTTTTTGTACGTGGGAAGCACGATATAAGACTATGGTTAGATACCTTTTATTTTGAGGCAGACCATCGCTTTTCTACTTCGCACGATTATAAGGTTGCCAAAATAATTGCCAATGACCTGATACAAGTTTATTTGGAGAACAGGCTGAATAACGTCAATCTGAAAAAGGTTTCAGACAATTCGTTGAAATGGACAGCAAGCAAAACTGCATTAACGGAACTCATATATGCACTGTACTCACACGGTGCATTTAACAATGGGAATACAGACATAAAATTGATTGCCAAAACTTTTGAAGATGCCTTTAATATTGAGTTAGGCGATTTTTACCACACGTTTATGGAATTGAAAGCCCGTAAGATAAACCGAACGAAATTCCTTGACAACCTGTGTGAAGCACTGATAAAGAAAATGGACGAGCAGGACGAAAAATAAACAACACAATTACAATACGCCACGAGGCAAATGGGTACCTTTAGTCCGTACAATGCTATCCGAAACCGTTGGGGCTTCTTTCTTTTTTTCTACCTGCGCCGCAGTTTCTTCGCTTTGTGTTACGGGTTCTATTGATAGCTGTATCTTTCTTTCTACGGCTGCCAGTTCCGTTTTAAGCTCACTCAATCGGTTTTCCTTTGACCAAGTGCCGTTAACCACTTCCTGAAGTATAGGCAGGTCTTTTTGTATCTCGGCAATTTTCTCCTGTTCCTGCTTTACAAAGCCGGGCAGCTTTTCCAAAGCCCTTAAAAAATTCATTGCGGCAGTTTCGGGGTCTTTTGCCATTAAGCCATTGTTGTAGGTGTATTTGATATTGCCTTCGCCCTGTACCAAAAAGCGGTTTACCCGAATATCCACACCCTCTTTTTCCGACATTTCGGTTTTGACCAACAGCGTAAAACCGTATAAGCTGCCTATTTCTTCATACTGACCTCCGGTGCGGGCTTTGTCCGCAATTTGGTTGAGCTTCGCTCCAATCTGTTTTACATCCGCATTAGGCGACAAGCCGTCCAACAGCACAGGATTTGCGATAGCACCGTCCGCACGTTTTTGTATGCGTTGCTGTAAGTTTTCCCAGTCAAGGCTCATCCTGTTTAAACGGGATTGGGTGCTTTCCAATAATTCCGAATAGTCTTGCAACTTAAATTTGGCACTGGATTTAGAACGGTTGAACGCCTGCTTTTCACTTTCCAGTCCGGCAATCTGTTTTTCCAGTTTGGCTTTATCCAACAGGTCTGTATTCCCTGACAGGATTGCCACATACTCCGAAAAGTTCATTCCCGATTTTTCGTCCATACTTCCCTCGTCAATCGTTCTTTTGGTCAGGTTATTGGTCTTTAACTGGTCGATGAAAAGCTGCTTATTATACAACAGGTTGAACTTGTAACTATCCAAAGATTTTTCAACGGCATAGATGATAACAGCTACTTTATTATCGGCAAAGAATTTGGCAATCTCGTTGCCTTTACGGATTGCCCGCCCATCCCTTTGAGCAAGGTCTGACGGTCGCCACGGTGTATCTAAATGATGAACGGCAACGGCTCTTTTCTGTGCGTTTACACCAGTTCCGAGCATACTCGTAGAACCAAACAGCACACGGATTTTGCCCTCATTCATCCCATTGATAAGCTCCCTGCGTTGCTTATCATTTTTCGCTTCCTGAATAAACCTGACTTCGTGCGCAGGTATGGCGTGGTCTTCCACGAGCTTGCGTTTAATTTCGGAGTACACATTCCATTCGCCCGGCTTGTAGGTTCCCAAATCCGAGAAAACGAACTGCGTTCCTTTCTGTGCATTGAACTGGTTGTAATACTTAGCTATGTTTGCCGCACAATGTGAAGCCTTGTTATCGGGATGGTCTTCGTAGATACCGCTTACCATACGCATATCAAGCGACATCTTACGGGCGTAATCCGTAGCGATGAGCATCTTTGCTTTCTCTTCGCTTGCACTTAGCTTTGGTCTGCCCAACAGTTCTGCATTTCCTGTTTTGGCAAACTCCATTAGCTTTTTAATAAATTCTTCTTGGTCGGGCGTTGGCGGTATATTGTACAATACCTCGTTCTTGTTGGGGCGGTCAATACCTATATCCTTTGCCGTTCTATAATCCGTTATTTCAGAATAGAACTGTGCCAGTTCCGGCACTTTGATAAAGTAGCGGAAACGCTCTTTTGCCACAATATTGTTGGCTACCGAAAATTCATAATCGGTCGTTTTCCTTGCATAGATAGCTGCCCACGCATCAAAAGAATGGACACCCTGTTTTTCCAATGCCCGTGGACGCAGGTATTTGAACAGCAGGTACAGCTCCGTCAATGAATTGCTGATGGTTGTACCCGAAAGAAAGGTTGCACCCATATCCGCATCGGTACGCTCCTGAATGGTGCGGATAGCAAACAACAGGTTCAGTGCCTTTTGGCTGCCGTCCACGTTGCCCAATCCGGCAACCCGTGTATGACGGGTATTGAACATCAGGTTTTTGAATTGGTGGCTTTCGTCAACAAATAAATGGTCGATGCCCATCATCTTAAAGTCCACAATATCGTCCTTGCGGTTTTCAATATCGTGTTGCAGCGTTTTCAGCTTTACTTCAAGATTTTCTTTCCGTTTGATTACCCCGGCAAGCATTCCCCTTGTCACTTCTTTGCCTTGCGATTTCAGTGCATCGAGGTTACGCTCTACACTGTCTAATTCTATTTCGAGGATTTCCTTTTGTATTTCGGGCGATTGCGGTATCATTCCGAACTGGTCGTGCGTGAGTATCACACAATCCCAATCGTTATTTTTTATATACCCGAAAATCCGCAGGCGTTTTTGCGGGGTAAAATCATCAATACCTGGATAAAGGATTTTGGCGTGTGGATAGGCTTTGCGGTAGTCTTCAGCAATGGCAGGTATATTTGCTTTAAGCCCGATAATCATCGGCTTATGGGCTAAACCCAAACGCTTCATTTCCTGCGCTGCCGTACACATTATAAGCGTTTTCCCTGCGCCTACTTCGTGGTCGCAGATAGCCCCGTTGTTCAGCTTTATCATCCAAACGGTGTCCTTTTGGCTTGAATACAGGTCTTCAATACCTGCTGCCTTGCGGTCTAATCCCGGAAAGTCCTGATGGCTGCCGTCATAGTTCGGGCGAACGAAACAGTTAAAAGTATCGTTGTACTGGTCGGTCAGCCTGTTTTTAAACTCATCGTTTTGTGCGTGTAGCCAATCAGTAAAGGCAGTACGGATTTCGTCAATCTTGGTATTCGCCATTTGTATGGCTTCCATATCCCGTACTTTAACCTCTTGGTCGCCAACCATCACTTTTTTGGTGATATAAGGCGTGGTATTAACAAGGGCGTGTTTGAGCAGGGCAACACCGTCAAACGTGCGGCTTTCCGCTTTGACGGCATATTTTTCCCAAATGTTCATATTGCCCTGATGACATTTCACGGAAAAGTCGTCGGAGCTTTCGGAATAATGAACCACTACATCTGCATCGAATAAGTGAGAGGCGAAACGGGCATAAATTCCGGTAGGTATCCACCGTTCGCCGAGGTTAAAATCCAGTTCCTCAAATTCGATACGTCTTGGTCGGGCATCTTCCAATGCCGTAAGGCTTGCTTTGGCTTCGGTATCATCGGGATTGTTTTCGAGGTAGGCTCTTACTTCATTGGCTTTCTCCACCACATTGCCTGCAATCCAACGTTCAGCTATTTCGTATTCCTGTTGTAGCGGATTGTAGTACAACCGCCCGTGTAGGGCTTCTTTCAGGGTATCGGCAGACAGGCTGCTGATTTCGGACATAAAGTCCAAATCAACACTCCCATATTTGTTCAGCGATGCGGCTAACGCCTCTTCGGGATTGTCAGTTGCTAACGTGGTGGTAGAAAAACTAACCGGACGGCTGAATATATCCGCTTTGTGTGTAATACCGCCGATGACACGCTCCAGATAAGGAATTTCTTTGCCTGCGCTGTCCGTCTTTATCAGCTTGGCATTAACGGCAGCATTCAGATTGCCGTATTTTTTGACAAAGGCATCGTACAGGAGGTTCAGGCTTTCCCGTTCAGTTTTATGCTCGGTCTGCTTTTCAGCTTCTTTTTGGTACAGGTTGATATAGCTATCCCTTACGGCTATGTACGCTTCAGCTCTTACTTTCTGTAAGGTCGGCAACTGCAACGCATGAAAAGTTGCTGTTGCCTTTTCGTCATTTCTTTGCACATCTTGCAGATAACCCACCCAACCGTTATCCATTACAAGGCAATCGTTACGATGGAACGATTGCAGTTCGCCACTGTACGGGGCAGGTTCAGGAACAGCATTAATATTGATAGTAGTAACGGCTCTCTTATCAGACTGGCCATTACCACTTATTTGTGAAAACAGGTCGCCGATAGCTTCCTGTTTTTTGCCGTTTATTGGGTGGGTTTCATTAGCAGTACCATTAGATTTTAGTGGTGTATAAGGTTGCTTCGCACTACTGAACAGGTCGGGCTGACGACTTATTGTACCTCTACTTTTGTTAGTGTTTTGTCTTTGGGATTGGGTGGCTCGTTTAGGTGGAGCAAGCATCATTACAGGTTTGCCCGCACTTTCAAACAGGTCAAAAATGCTTAGTTGCTTTAATTCCTGCGGGCTTTCCTGATAGGTTATCGAAGCGGTTACAGGTTGCTGTTTTTGCTGAATGATTATAGGCTCAATAACCGGAGGTGTAACCTTTGGCTCAATGGGAATTTGTATAACAGGTTCATCATTTCGTTTGCCCCTGTATAAATTCATATTCAGGTACTTTCCAAAATCTTCGGATAGCACTTGCTTTAAATCTTTGGCAATGTCCTCAACGCCGCCTTTATGCGTATAGATTAGGGCGGGTTGCCCGTATGGGTCGGTATCTAATTTTTGGTCGGTATGGATAATTCGTGTACCGTCTTGAAAGAGTGCATTGCCAGGCGTATTATATTCGGATGGCTTGCTTTGACAAAACAGATCTTCCCTGTCGGTCAGATTTTGCTTTGCCGTATTCTTTTGCAGGATAACCAAATCACTGCCCACTTCTGTACCTGCGCATTCGGTAAACAGGTTGTTGGGAAGCCTTACAACCGATACCAAATTATTACCCTGCATTAACGCCCTGCGTATGGGTTCATTCTTAGGGCTGTTTAGAATACCCTGCGAAGTAATATAAGCTAACAAACCGCCCTCACGGAGCATATCAGTACCTTTCAGAAAAAAGTAATTCTGTATGCTTCTGGCTGCCTGTATTTTAGCATTGTCCCCGCTACGGGAGTAGGAAAGGTCAAACACGGATGTATCGCCGAACGGGATGTTACTGGCGATTACATCATAGCTGTTTTGTTCCCTTTCCGGGATTTCCTCAAAACCGTTTATTCGGATATTGCTTTCGGGGTAAAGCTGCTTTAAAATCTTGCCTGTGAGCAAGTCCTTTTCATAAGCGATAACACTTGCTTTCTGATTTTCTGAAAAGGATTGTATAAATGATCCTATACCTGCGGAGGGTTCGAGGAATTTATCAATATGCAGACTATTATCACGCAAAACGGATGAAATGGCATCTATAACCTTTGGCGGTGTATAAAAAGCCGTCAGTACGGAACTTTTCATACTATCCACATACCTACGGTATTGCTTATCGTCTTCGGAATTTTGTTTGAGTAGTTGGTGGAGTTCCTGTGTGAGTGGAAAAAGGTCGTGTTCCGTTTTTCTCCAATTATTGATGTCTATTTCATTTCCTATGGGGTTCAGAACGAATTTAAGACCGCCAAATCCGCTGTATTGCATCATTAGCAGTCTTTCGCCTGTTGTAGCTTGTCGGTTCTCCTTTTCCAGTTTAAAAGCAATCCGCAGGGCATCAATATTCAGTTGGAGATGCTGGCGTTTACTGAAGCCCATTTTCGGTTATCCATATTGCGATGGTTCCCGTTACTTCGGTATAGAGCAGGTCAAACTCATAACCGTATGCTAAATCATCGGTTAGTTCATATTTAGCAAAAACAGGCTCGCAAACACGGAACATTTTAAGGGCAAATGGTCGCAGTTCCTCGTTTGCCATTAGGGTGTCGAACTCATTACAAACTACTTGGAAAATGGTATCAAACTTGGAGAAGTGCAAGCCCTCAAACAGAATGTAGCTGGCTATTTCGTTACACTTTTCAATATCATTCCCCGAACTAAATGCACCCTCGTAAGCGTTGGCAGCCCACGAAGAACGCTGGTCTATAAATTTTTGGTCGTGTGCTTTTTCGGGGAAGCTGCTGTTTAATAATTCTTGCAGCCTTAATCTGAAATACGATAGGTCTTTTTGCTGTACATGCATACTTATTTTGTTTAGAATTTTACTTAAATCCTAAAATTAGAAGCAGGAGCAAATGCCTTGGAGAATGTTGTAGGGTTTGGCGTTGAGTGGCAGGATTTGGCGTAATGGGCAACAAAAAAACCTCCGATAGTTCAGAGGTTCATTTTTTATGGTCTGTTCAGGATTTGAAGCATCCTGCCGACTTCAATATCCATTCTCGAAAAGGCAAACCATTTTTTGCCCAGGTCTTTGAGTGATGCACCAATGTGGTAGAGTTCAGCATTATCTAAAATCAAAAATCGGTCGTGGGCATTGGAAAATAGCTCAACATCTACCGGAGGATATTGGCTATTGTAGCGTTGTAAATCTAACCGTAGCTGATGGCTGATGCTTTTGGTAAGGACTGTAGCAGATACACTATTATTACGCTTACCCAACAAGGTAAGCACTGTATCATCCACATAATTATCAAGTAGGATAATGGAAGTTTTGGCACTTCGGATTAGGTCTGAAACAAAGGCATAGGCATCAAATACCTGCCCATTGTAGAAAATACCTTTTTCGCTGTGCAGCTTGTCGCTCTCCAAAGCCTTAAAAATCTCTTCAAATTTTTGGTCGACTTCCAGTTGCCTTAATTCGATGTTATCTAAACGATGAAACAAAGAAGCATTGCTGATAAGCATACGCCGCATTTCTACAAAGGCTTCCATTATTTCAACACTCATTTTAACGGCTATATCCGAACGGAGTATGGCAGAAGCCATCGCAACACCTTGTTCGGTAAAAACATAGGGCAAATACCGTCTGCCGCCGTAGTTTAAACTTGAGGTTCCAAATTGGAACCTCAAGTTTTCAACTTCCTCTTCGGTCAGTTGAAAGCAGAATGAAGCAGGAAATCGGTCAATATTTCTTTTAACGGCTTTGTTCAGGTTCTTTGTTTCTACCTGATATATGGCAGCGAGGTCGCTATCCAACATTACCTGTTTGCCCCGGATAGTGTAAATCAGGTTTCTGATTTCTTTGGGTACGATAGATGGTTTATTTTCCATTGCGCTTATTGCTTTTGTTTTTCTCAAACTCAAAGGAACTTTCGGCTTTATCGTTCAGCACGATATAAGCATCGAATTTCTTTCCGGCTTTGCTTTCCATTCCTTTGATAAGAGAAGTTTTTCCTTTATTGACAAGATTTGTTACATTTTCAATACTGATTTGTATGCCGCAGACAGTGCGGAACTGCACCCAGTTACACGCCTCATCAGGGCATTTTACAATCTTGTCACGGATAATGAGCTGCTTACTTTTGCATTTCGGACAGGTCAGTTTTGGCTGATTGCTGCTTGAAATAGAGGTTTGCAACAGTTCATCGGTAATAGATTTGGAATAGGCTTCCATTTCCTTTTGGAACGTTTCGGTATTCGCTTCGTTGTTTTCGATTTTCTGCAATGCCAGTTCCCATTCGGCGGTCATTGCCACATCCGCAATTTTCCGGTCTTTCACAAGCCCGTACACCTGCAAACCTTTTTCGGTTGGGATTAAAGAACGTTTATCCCGTTGGATATAATTACGGGTAAACAGGGTTTCGATAATGGCGGCTCTTGTT
The DNA here is from genome assembly GCA_002862755.1 of Flavobacteriaceae bacterium. Taxonomy (GTDB): domain Bacteria; phylum Bacteroidota; class Bacteroidia; order Flavobacteriales; family Flavobacteriaceae; genus Flavobacterium. The sequence goes on from PKDY01000046.1 coordinate 31,313, forward strand.
GCAGGCGTACCGATACCGATATTTTTAAGTGCTTTGCGCTCTTCCTCGTTCTCGATTTCCTTACCTGCGGTTTCCATAGCAGATAAAAGCCCGGCTTCGGTATAAAGCACTGGTGGTTTTGTCTGCTTTTCCAAAACGACGGCTTCCTTTATGGCAAGTTCGTCGCCTTTGCGCAGTTCCGGTAGTTCCTGGACAGGTTCCTCTCCATCGTCAGTAAAACTTCCTTTTATGGAACGCCAACCTGGTTCCAGAATTTTACAGCCTTTTGTCGTGAAGTCGTAATGCAATACTTGTAACGATACATCGGTTATTTCCTTTACACAGGCTTGTGATATGGCTTCGAGCAACCGAAGCGCAATCATTTTGTAAATCTTGTTTTCGTCTGCATTGAGTACAGACGGCACTTTATCGGTAATCAACAAACCGTGATGGTCTGTTACACGGAGGTCATTCACGATACGTTTGTTGAACCGTCCCCATTTAATTTTGGTAAGGGCTTGTTTGCAATCCTCACGATTTTGCAAAGCCCGCACAACGTTTGGAATTTCCGCCCACATATCTTCAGGTATGTATTTGCTTCCGGTACGTGGGTACGTGATAAACTTTTTTTCGTACAGGCTTTGGGCAATATTGAGTGTAGCTTCAGCAGATAATTTCAGCCTTTTGTTGGCTTCCTTTTGTAAGCCTGTCAGGTCAAAAAGCAAAGGCGGTTGTTCGGTAATGCTTTTGGTTTCTACTGATGTAACGGTTGCTTTTGCGCCACGCTGAATGGTTTTAAGCGTATCATCGGCAAGCTGCTTTTCTTCCCATTTGGTAGCGGAAATACTTTTGAAATCAACCTGCGCTTTGTTGTGGGTTAATTGTATCTGCCAGTATTTCTTTACTGTGAAGTTCTTATTATCAAGGTAGCGTTTGCATATCAAAGCCAATGTAGGCGTTTGCACTCTTCCGAGCGAATAAACACCGTTGCCTGCGGCAATGCTCAATGCCTGTGTAGCATTGATGCCTACAAGCCAGTCGGCACGGCTTCTGCCTTGCGCAGCCTGATACAATCCGTCAAATTCCTTTCCGTCTTTCAGATTGTCAAAGCCCTGCTTTATTGCCTTTTCGGTAAGCGAGCTTATCCAAAGGCGTTCAAAAGGCTTGTTGCATTTCAGGTATTCATAAATGTACCTGAAAATGAGTTCGCCCTCACGACCTGCATCGGTAGCAACGATGATGCTGTTGCTTTGCTTAAAAAGCTGCTCAATAACTTTAAGCTGCTTTAGTGCGCCAGTATCGGCAGTATAGCCTTTATCTTTTTTGACCTTACGAACGGTCAATAAAAACGGGTTGGGCAATATCGGTAATGATGCTTTGTCAAATCCCGATATACCGTAATCTTCGGGCATTCCCAGTCCTATTAAATGACCGAATGCCCACGTAACAAAATAGCCGTTACCTGTCAGGTAGCCATCCTTTTTATCGGATGCTCCCAACAAGCCGGCTATCTCTCTTGCTACGCTTGGTTTTTCTGCAATAATTGTTTTCATAGCGTATTACATTTTTCTGCCTTTGGATTTTGCAGGCTTGTCGTCCTGTTGTTCCTGCTGCTTTTCGTTTTTGGGTCTTTGCTGCCCGGACTTCAAAGGCTCTTTGACATTTTTCGTTGCTTCGTTGGTTTTACCCTCCGAATTGACGGCAGTTTGCGTTTTATGGCTTTCGGCAGGTTCTACCCGTGCTTTATACTGACCAGGAAACTCAAAATTGGTCTTTCCGGTATCTTTGTCGAAAGTGATGTAACCCTTATAAGGTTGGTCTTTTTTATCTTTCAGTTCAACGTATATAGTTTGTCCGGCTTTGAACTTGTTGTACTGCTCATCATCCAGTTCTTTGCCCCTGAAAGTTCTTGGAGCTTCCTGCGGTTGGCTTTGCCCAGTGTTCTGTTGGTTCGTTTGCGCCTGCTGATTGTTGTTGCTTCTGTCAAACAGGAACTCAACGTATCGTTTGTCCGCATTGAATTGTACCGTTGCCGAGAACTCTGTTCCTTTAGAGGAAATCATACCCTCTAAATAGAGTGGCTTGCCCTCCAGTAGTGTTTGCTTCTGTTCCTCGTTCAGCTTTACGCCCTTAATTTCATCGGAAATTTTGATAAACTCTGTGCGTAGTGCGATGACATCATTGGTCAACCTATCAATGCTGATAATGGAAGGCATCAGTTCGCCATTTTTGGAATTTACCAAATTGACGACACGCCCCATATTGCCCGTTTCGAGCAGGTTCTTTTTGTCTTCGTCCGTAAACTTGTGACCAAAAAACTCAAAGTGCAGGTTAGGCTCTCTTTTGATACCGTGTATTGCCACGATAACATTGCCGTCTTCCGCTTGCTGTAAAGACAAGCGGGCATCTGTGCGGAGGATAGAACCACCGAGGTTAATACCTATTGGTAAAAGTTCATTGGTTTTGTAACCTCGTAGCAAAGGGTCAAGCAGGTTTCTTTTTTCAAGATATTCTTTGCTTAATCCGAGGTTTTTCATTGTGTCCCAATCAATCTGCTCCGGCTTGTAGCGGTATTCGCTTGCTTCCGTTGTTTTTTGTGCTGTTGCCATATTATTTTGATTTTCTTGTTTTTTTTCCTGTTGGGGTTTTGTTTTTACTTCGTGTTCTTTTAGCACTTTTTCGCCCTCGGTAGTGGGCGTATCTATGTGCTTTTGAAGTTCCTGCGCTTTATCGGCAGCAGCCGGGGTAGGCACTTTGAAGAAAGTAAAGTTTGTAGGGTTCTTTAACTGGCTGAAAAAATTGGAAAAGAAGTTGGAAAAGAAATCGCCGCCTTTGTCCACACGCATAAACTGGTTTTGGTTTTTCTTGGTGGGTTCCACGGTTTCCATTTTCCCGTTTTCGTCGATGCTCTTTACTGCCTGGATTTTCATTTTCTCCTTATCCAGTACAAGTAGTATGTCCGAAAGCTGTTCGGGCATTTCTTGTTTATTGGTTGTTTCTTCACTCATAATTTGAAATTTTAAAAATTCACGGTCGAATGTAAAGGAAGCCTTCACTTATTTGCGTTATGTGGCACTCAAAGGCAGTGTTTGTCACTTATTGGCATCCAGTTTAGGTAACGGTGGATTAAAACTTTCCCTGATGAACTGATGCACATCAGATAGTTTGTAATACAGTTTCCCGCTAATGGTATAATAAGGGAGTTTGCCTATGGAGCGATACCGTTGCAGGGAGCGGTTGCTGATTTTCAGCATTTGCAATAAGTCCTGATTGTCTAATAGTTCTTCGCCATCTATGCTGTTGCGCTTCTTTTGTAAATCGTCTATGTGGTTGCCGAGAATGTCAAGCCTGTCCATTATGCGTTCCATCCACGCCACAAATTCCATTTTGTCGATATTCATACGTGTACGCTTTTAATGATTACCTGATTTCAGTTTTCTGCCTTTCTCGATATAGCTTTTGCCTTTCGCCATAAGCTGCTCTACAAATTCATCGGTCGTTTGCACTGCGTTGGCATTGAGCACATCCTTAATAGCACCAATCGTATAGTAATACTGACCGTACATTTTTGCAAAGGCTATCTGCCTATTGGTACGCATACGCCATAATGTTTTTTCGCTGATGTGGAGGTACTGGCAGACTTCGTGATTGTTGAGCCACAAACTATCGTAGCTTGTGTCTTCCAGTTTGAGGATATATTCGCTAATGGCTTTCAACCGTTCGTTAAGGTGCTTCCACACTTCTTCGTCAACTGTTATAATGTTCATAGCACTATTGTTTAATGTTCACAGGACAAAATTCAGAAGTGTGGCAGTGTTTGTCTGCCAATGCTTACCCATTGGTTTGGCACTTTTTTGAAAATTTTTGCAAGGAGAAAAACCCTTGTCTAATAAGGGTTTTAGCAGGTTTCGGTTATTTTGTAGTAGCCTTTTGCCAACATTTGCCAATTGGCAAATATAGGCAAAGAAAAAAGCAGTACATTTTGGGTACTGCTTTTAATCATCTTTGCTGATATTGCTAAAGGTCTTTATCCATATACTCTTCGAGTGAAATTTTGAGTTGGTCTAAAAACGCCGTTCGGGAGCCTGCCCTGGTTTTCATTCGGTGGAAAGAATGGTGTATATCGTTTAAGGGCGTTCGGAATAGAATTTGAAAAATCAATGCTAATTTTCTGATGCCTATTTTACCGTATGCAATAGAGTTGGAAGCATACAGGGCGTAAATCAATTCGATAAGTGCATTTTGTGAATTAGTCCACGAAATGTCTTTGTTTGCATCCCCGTTTATTAAAATGGTATCGGGATTTTTTTCGGGGTTTATTTTGGTAAGCAAAAAAGTATAAAGTAATTCATTGGCTATAATATGGGCAACTTTGTTATCGAAATAAGTAGAAAAGCTAAGGTCAATTTCAAATACGGCACTCTTTAAACCATCGTGGTAATTGATTTTGCCGAGCCTGAAATAACTGTGGTCACGGTCTGTTCTTCCTGCACGGTAGTACCTGTAAAAATCCTCATTGGATATGCTTTCCTTATATTCGGATTTTAGGATTTTTAGTTGGTTTTCAAAATAACTTTGGTGTATCTTCCCCGTACTTACAGGGCAGGTAGTTTCAATACGGAATACTTTATTGTAATAAATAAGTTTTCCTAAAATCTGCGGTTTAATGTCCTTGAAAAAATGGACTTCCTGCTGTTCGTTTTTAAATCCGGTTTGTAAGACTTTCATCTTTATGGTAAACAGCATTTCCTTCAGGAATAAGGTCATTTGGTAAGCCTCATCCGCAGTGTGCAACATTTGAGAAGATAGCTTATCTTCCTGACGCTGAATTTCCGATAAAATTTTGTTCAACACGATTTCCATAGCTTAGTCTGTTAGAAGTTATCACTACTTGTTTCGGAATTACATCTTAGTTAATTTGCCAAAACTTGGAAATAATACTGAACTCATTGTCACACTGTGTCCCCATATTGGGAAAGATTTATTTTTAATAGCGTTTTTTAAGGGTGGAGGAAAAAACGAAAAATGGGCAAAGTACACACTGACTTTACCCATTATTTTTTTTATATTTGCAGTAATGATTTACAAGGTAATCAGATGAAAGCGAGTGCAGTAAGCACCATTACTAAATCGTTACCGATAGCACTTCCGGTTCTTGTAAACTCTTCTTTATTAGCCACTTTTGGCTATATTAATCTTTTTAAAAAAAAAAAAAGACTAGTTTTACTAAAACTAGTCTTTTAAAACTATTCCCCATGACAAGTAAAACATGCCATATCTACTTGTTTCACCTTTATTTTTTTACCATCTATTTCGTCTTTATCAATTAAGTAGATTACTTTAGTGTATAAAACATCAAAAGTTTTTATAAAACCGTTTTCTTCAAAAAAATCTATATCAAGAATAACCCCTTTATTCTTTTTTAAAAACGATTTTTTAGTTATAAATTCATCATTCTTAATATTATTTATCATATTATCGGTATCCTTGTAAGTGTTACTTGCAAAACTTATTGTGTTTAAATGACTTGGATTAAATCTATACATTATATAATTTTTATAGAATTCAGATTGTTCATTTATAAAACTTTTGTCTTTAATTGATTTTTTTTTATTTATATCAAAATATATATATATTGTATCTGTTTTTTTTAGAGAATCTAGTTTTTGACAGTATAAATTACTTTTAAAAATAATAGCCATTATAATAATAAAAACTACTTTATGTTTATTCACAGTTTTTAGATGTATTTTTCGCATAATCAGTATATTTTAAATATTTAGATTTTTCAATTGGATTGTTTTCTATATCATTCATATAACTCTGTGTATTATGTAAGCCTTCATAAGCGAGATAGGTATATAAGTTTTGAAAATTAAAGCTTTCAATAAACATGCCATTTAAATCGTTTATTACTGTATTGTTTAAAACTAAAATATCACTTTGAGTTATTAAATCAGTAATAATTTCAGATAAAATAGTTTGAAATTCAGGAATCATATGTTGAGACATAAAAATAAAAAAAGACTAGTATTAAAAACTAGTCTTTTAAAATTATTCTTCAAAACAAGTTAAACAACTCATTCTTACTTGCTTGACTTTTATCTTTCTACCTTTTATTTCATCTTTATCAATGAGATAAATGGTTTTTTTGTATAGTAAATTAAAAGTGTTTTTAAAACCATTTCTTTCGAAAAAATCAATACCTAAAATAATATCCTTGTTTCTCTTTAAAAATGATTTTTTTTCAATTCGCTCATCATTTTTTATTCCTTTCTCATAATTGTCTAAGTTTTTATATGTATTACTTGCAAAAATAATTGTATTAAATGAGTTAGTACTAAATTTATAATTCAAATAATTTGTGTTATAAGGATGATTATCATTAAATGGTTTGTAAACTGTAGTGTGTTTTTTTGATTTGTCAATATATATATATATAGTATCTGATTCATTTATTATTTCTAATGATTGAGAAAATAAAATACATTTATAAAATATAAATAATATTGATAAAAATGTTTTTTTATTATTGACAATCAGTTGATGTATCTCTTCCAAACTGGTTATATTTTTCATGTTTACTAAGTTCTAAAAGATTATTATTTATGTTATTCATATAACTTTGCGTATTATGTAAGCCTTCATATGCAAGGTACTTATAAAAATTCATAAAATTAAAGTTTTCTATAAATACTCCATTTAAATCTGTAATCTGTTGATTGTTCAAATATGCAATATTTTGAGACGATAATAAAACGTTTACAATTTCAGATAAAATAGTTTGAAATTGAGGAATCATATGTTGAGACATAAAATTATGCTGGTTAATTCCAAGTTGCAAAGGATCGTTAGTATTAAAAACTTGTTCTAATAATTCTTCTAATTCTAAATCAGAAAGGAAAGTTAAAGTAGGACCATTATTTATGTTTACATATTTAACATTTAGATAAGCATGTATTAATTCGTGAATAATGGTTTTAGCAATATAAATATTTGAAGCAGCCTCTGGACCAGCTAATTGATCACTGTTGAGTATGATTTCTTGATAATTTGAACCGTCTAAAGGATTAGGGTTGCATCTTCCTCTAACAATATCACCATCTCCATCAACTAAATTAGCTTGCATTTTAAACTTGATATTTAACTTTTGTTGGTCGCCCCCAAACGTACCTTCAAATAAACGTTTAAACTCTGGAGAATTAGTCAGTTTATTATAAATACATTTTAGTTTTAAGGCTTCCGGTGTATTCAAAGGGTCAATTTCTGAAAAATCAATATAAGCTGGAGATTTTAAGGATAATTCAAAATCTAAATCCAAATCGGTATTACCACAGGCTGCAGCCATAAAATCTTCAATTTCTTGGAAACTGGCACTAATACTTGTGTTAGCTGTGTTTTCTGCTAAATAATAAATGTAGTTTCTAATGTCTTGCTGTTGTGTCATACTTAATGCGGCGAAACATTCTGTTTGTTCCTCTTCTAATTGATCATTAAAAATTTGGTTTAGGGTTCTACCTGGACTATCTGAATTTGTTATGATTGTTGTAATAGAAGTGTTAACTACATCATTTGAAGAACCTGAAGTTCCTGTGCTAGATGTTCCTCCTGTATTTCCTGTATTTCCAGTGTTAACAGGATCATTGTTAAAAGAAACACATTCATATAAATAAGTAGTGCTTAAGCTTGGGTAACGAGGTGAACCTCTGAGGCATCCAGTACATTCTCCAGAAAGTAATTGTTGCCACGAGTGTCCACAAGCACATTTAATTTCATCAATAACTTCAGTTGTAATAACATATCCATCGCAATTAGTAGGATAGGAGGTACTAGAACCACCACCACTAAAGCTATTGGAATTATTATTTGATAATAAATCAAGATCTATGATAATTTCTTCAACATATTGTTGTAATTGGTTTGTTGTAAATGAACCTAAAGAAGCTATTCTATAAGTCGAAATTTCTCCTTCAAATGCTTTATTCTGATCTTGAAGCCATTGTTCGGTAGGATGATATTTTGTTATGAAAACAGTAGTAAAATCAATTCGATCTTCAATAGTTAAGTTGTAAAAATTGCTCGTAGTGTCTTTGGTTTCAACATATAAAGTGTAAGAAGTGTAATCTCCTTTAGTGATTTGTTTAATTTCATCAGTATAAATAATTATATTTGATTCTTCACCTCTTGCACTAGTAATCGTGTTCTTAGATGAAATAAATAATTCATCTATAAGAGGTCTGTTTTTTTAAATTTTGAAACTTTTCTTTAAAATTTTCTAAAGAAATACCTTTAATTTCCAACTGTTTGTTGTTTTCTAATGCATTAGAGTTTTCATATGTGTCTTTTTCACAATTGGTTAGTAATAAGATAAAAATGGCAAATAATAACAGTTTTAATTTTTTCATAAAAGGATTAATTATTTAAATCTCGAAATAAATAGAATATAAAGCTAAAATAAAAATTATATTTGTACGTGCAATTTTTTAATATGAAATAAAGTTTAGAGAATTGTTTGGAATAACTTTTAGAAATTAAAAGAGAAAAAGATTTTATCAAAATGGCCATCATTTTAAACATAGAAACAGCAACTAAAAATTGTTCGGTTTCAATAGCCAAAGAAGGCAAAACATTACTTTGTAAAGAAATTGCAACTGAAAATTTTTCGCATGCCGAAAAATTACATGTTTTTATAGGAACAATTTTAGAGGAAACACAATATAATTTTAAAGACATTCAAGCCATAGCGGTAAGTCAAGGGCCTGGTTCTTACACGGGTTTGCGAATTGGAGTTTCGTCTGCGAAAGGCTTGTGTTATGCTTTGGGTATTCCTTTAATTGCTATCGATACGTTAGCTTTGTTAGCCCAACAAATTACCATTGAAGAAGGTATAATAATTCCAATGATTGATGCGAGAAGAATGGAAGTGTATACGGCTTTTTATGATAAAAATTACAGTAGAATTAGAGCTACTGATGCTGAAATTATCGATGCAAATTCCTATGATGCTCTAACGGAAACCCTACACTTAGTAGGTGATGGTGCGCTTAAATTTAAAGCCATTTTAACCAAAAGTAATTTTGTTTTTCATGACGATATTGTCTATCCTTCAGCAAATGAAATGAGTAGTTTGTCCTATGAAAAGTACAAAAAAAGCGACTTTGTTGATGTCGCTTATTTTGAACCTTTTTATTTGAAAGACTTTGTTTTAAATAAATAGGAAGTATTATTTCTTTTGAATTTCTACTTGATGTGGATAAGGAATTTCAATTCCTGCTTTGTCAAATGCTACTTTGCATTGTTCTAAAGTTTGACTATGAACGGTTAAAAAGTTTTCTGCTTTTGCCCATGGTCGCACCGCTAAATTAATAGAACTGTCTGCTAAAGCCATTACGACTACTGCTGGTGCAGGTTCTTTTAAAACCAATTCGTTTTTACTTAAGACGTCTAAAATGACTTCTTTAACTTGTTTTAAATCGGAATTGTAATCTACTCCAATGGTTAAATCAATTCTACGAATACCTTCTTGTGTATAATTTTTAATAACACCATTTGATAAAGCACCATTTGGAATATAAACGGTTTGGTTATTGGCGGTTAAAAGTCGGGTATTAAAAATTTGGATTTCTTTTACAGTACCAATTTCACCTTGCGCTTCAATAACATCATCTAGTTTAAATGGCTTAAATAATATAATTAAAATACCACCTGCAAAATTAGATAAAGAACCTTGTAAGGCTAAGCCTACGGCTAAACCAGCAGCTCCTAAAATGGCAACAAATGAGGAAGTAGGTACACCTAAATTTGAAACAACGGTTATAAATACAAGAACACGTAACGTCCAAAAGATAAAATTGCCAATAAAATTAGAAAGGGTAATATCGACTTCTCTTCTTAGAAGTATTTTTTTTATAGTTTTTGTAATAATACTCGTTAACCACAATCCTAAAAATAAGATGATAATTGCTGTTACGACTTTTGGGGAATATTCAACAATGGTTTTAATAATAATTTCAGTGTACTTTTCGATTTGTTCGCTACTCATTTTTTATTTGGTTTATAATGTTTTCTACTTCGGTCTCGGGAATTTGACACGTCTTATTACTACAAAGATACAGTAAGTCTTGTTCTTTGTCAAATCTATCCTGTAAAAAGGGCAGATCTACTACACCGGTTGTTCCAGCAATTAAAAGTTGGGGTACATAGTTTTTTTGAACTTCAATAGTGTTTGCAACAGCATTATTTCCGCAAATAGCAAGTTCTTTTTGTTCTTCTAAAGTGTTCATCCATAAGGAGAGCCAATTGGAAAATGCGGATGCATAATCAATGGTTGGTAAAATTTGAGCCAACATATTTTGGTATACTTTTTCATAATAACTATTGTCATAGTAAATACTCAATGCATAAAGATTATGACCCATAACCGAATTGGATGCTGGAATAACATTGTCTTCTATTTCGTAATGAGTAGCAATTAAGGCAGGAGAGTTTCTGGAAGTAAATGTGAAAAACAGTTCGTTTTCGTTATAAAAGTTCTCGAAGCAATAATCCATCAATTGCTTGGCTTGAGATAAATAATGGAAATTAAAATTTACTTGATACAAACGAATAAATGCCTGAATGGTAAAAGCATAATCGTCTAAAAAGCCATCGATTTTGCTTTCTTCATTTTTATAGGTATGCCAAAGACTTCCGTTTACAGTTGTAAGTTGGTTGTGTATAAAAGCAGCTATTCCTTCCGCTTTGACTAAATAATCAACGTTTTCTAAAGCTGTATAACTATCTACAAGTCCCTTAATGAGCAAAGCATTCCAAGAAGTGATACTTTTATCATCTAAACGAGGTTTGTTTCTTTCTTTACGAATGTGAAACAATTTTTCTTCCCAAATTTTCTTTTTTTCTTTTACGAAAGCAACAGAAACAGAAGCTTTTTTTGCAATAATTTCTAGGCTTTCATTTTGAATCAAGACGTATTTTTTTTCTTCTTCCCAATATCCAAAAGGATTAATATTAAATACTATTGAAAATAGTTCAAAATCATCGGTTATAATTGACTGTAATTCTTCTTTAGTCCAACTATAATAGGCTCCTTCTTCTAAATGTTGGCTTGCATTTAAGCTATCTGCATCAAGTGAAGCAAAATAGCCTTTTTTCATATTTAGAAGTTCATTATCACAAAAGCGAATGGTTTTTTCAATAACTTCTTTATACAACTCGTTTTTTGTGCTTTTGTATGCATCTGCATATACAGAAAGCAATTGCGCATTATCATAAAGCATTTTTTCAAAATGAGGAATGTGCCACTTACTATCTACGGAATATCTTGAAAAACCGCCTTCAACGGTATCAAATAAACCGCCCCAAGCCATTTTTGTAAGTGTAAGGTCGACATAGTCTAACAATTGTTGGTTTTTATTTTGAAAACCATAACGTTGTAAGAACTCTAAATTTGTAGGCATCATAAACTTTGGTGCTCGAGAATAACCTCCATATTCTAAGTCAAAACTTCTTTGCCATTTTTCGATTAATAGGCTCATGTTTTCTTTGGAGAAAAGAATATTTTCTTTAGGTTTTTGAACTAAACCTAGCAATTGAATGCCTTGATGTAATTTTGTAGCATATTCCTCCATTTTTTGCGGATTATTTACAAAAAGTTCTTGGAGTTGTTCCAATGCATTCGTCCATTCTTCTTTACGAAAATAGGTGCCACCCCAAACAGGTCTTCCATCGGGCAAACATACTACGTTTAAAGGCCATCCACCTTGTCCACTCATAATTTGAATTGCTTTCATGTAAATAGCATCCACATCTGGTCTTTCTTCGCGATCTACTTTTATAGATACATAAAAACGATTCATTACTTCTGCTACATGATTGTCTTCAAAAGATTCATGTTCCATAACATGACACCAATGGCAAGCAGCATAACCAATACTAACGATGATTAATTGATTGGTTTTTTGAGCATAATGTAAGGTTTCAGTATGCCAGGCTTTCCAATGAATAGGGTTTGTGGCATGTTGGAGGAGATAGGGGCTTGTTTCTAAATGGAGTTCGTTCATAGGGATAAAAAAAGCGTTCGTAAAGAACGCTTAAAGGTAAGTAAAGAATTAAAACTAATCTAATTCAAAAGTGACTTTTAAATTCACACGAAATTCAGTTACCTGATTGTTTTTTACTGCTGCACTTTGTTCTTTAACATATACAGATCTAATGTTGTTCAATGTTTTTGATGCTTTCTCAACTGCTTGTTTAGTAGCATCTTCCCAGCTTTTTTCTGAGCTTGATAATACTTCTATAACTTTTAATACTGCCATAATATAGTTTGTTTTTGTTGTTAATAATTCATTTAAAGGTACTTAAATATTAGAAAAAATGCAAATTATATATTTTTATAAATTGAAATTAATAACATTAACTTAACATTGAAAAGAAATAGTTGCAGGACTTTTGCAAAAGAAAAAACTTTAAGAGTAGATGGAACAAATATATCTTGTAATGCTTGTGGCATTAGCATTGTTGGCTTCGATAGATTTAATGGTTGGAGTAGCTAATGATGCTGTTAACTTTTTGAATTCTGGAATAGGGTCTAAAGCAGTATCTTTTAAAACTTTAATGATAGTTGCGAGTGTTGGAATTGCACTAGGAGCCTTGTTTTCAAGCGGTATGATGGAAATTGCCCGTAGTGGTATTTTTGTCCCCGCCATGTTTACCTTCAATGATGTGATGATTATTTTCTTGGCTGTAATGATTACAGATGTCTTGTTATTAGATATCTTTAATTCATTAGGATTGCCAACTTCTACTACAGTTTCTGTTGTTTTTTCGCTATTAGGAGGAGCTGTTTGTTTAGGAGTTTATAAAATGATTTCTAATGCTAATAATACCAACACAATTTTAGACTTTATCAATCAAGAGAAAGCAACAGAAATTGTGTCGAGTATTTTAATTTCTGTAGCGCTTTCATTTACCATTGGAGCTTTAATTCAATATGTATCTAGAATTATATTCTCTTTTCACTATGAAAGAAGAATAAAATATTTTGGTGCTATTTTCGGAGGTATTGGTATTACAGCCATAACTTACTTTATTTTATTCAAAGGTCTAAAAAGTTCTTCTTTCATGACTGCGGATTTGAAAGAGTTAATGAAATCAAATCAAATGCTAATTATCGCAGTTTGTTTTGTGTTTTGGACGCTATTATCTCAAGTTTTAATCAGTTTAAAAGTAAACATCTTTAGAATTATTATTATTATAGGAACTTTTGCTTTAGCACTTGCTTTTGCAGGAAATGATTTAGTAAACTTTATTGGGGTGCCAATTGCTGCTTTACAATCCTATGATATTTATATTGCAAGCGGTAGCGATTCGACTATGTTGATGGGAGCTTTAGCATCATCAGAATTAAAAGCTAATTTTTGGCTGTTATTGATAGGTGGTGGAATTATGGTATATACGCTTTGGACTTCCAAAAAAGCAAAAGAAGTAATTGCTACTGGTGTAGATTTGTCAAGACAGAGTGAAGGAACAGAGCGTTTCGATGCGAATAATTTATCAAGAGTTATTGTAAGAGGTGTTATGTATATTGGTCAAGTATTAAATTATTTTTTACCAAAATCATTAGAGGTTAAAATAGACAAGCAGTTTGCCAAAGTTGTGCCTACTTCTAAAAAGAGCGAACAACCTGCTTTTGATATGGTGAGGGCTTCTGTAAATTTAATGGTAGCAAGTATCTTAATTGCTATTGGAACTTCTTTAAAATTACCATTATCTACAACCTATGTAACTTTTATGGTGGCTATGGGTACTTCTTTTGCAGATAGAGCTTGGGACAGAGAAAGTGCTGTTTATCGAGTTGCAGGAGTTATCAATGTTATTGGAGGTTGGTTTGTAACGGCATTTGTAGCTTTCTTAATGGCAGGAACCATAGCTGTACTATTAACCTTTGGGAAAGTGTTTGCCTTCTTTGCTTTAATGGTAACTGTAGGAATTCTTTTGTATAGAAGTGCTAGACAACACATGAAGAAAACAAAAGAAAAAGAAGAAGAGACTAAATTAAAGAAAGAAGATATTTTTTCCATTAAAGAAGTTATTTCTGAAAGTTCTTCTCAAGTAGGTAAAGTTATTCGTAAAACGAATGCACTTTATACTGATGTTATCAATAACTTAGGATTGCAAGACTTAGCGAAACTAAAAGAAAACAAAAAGAAACTTAAGAAATTAGAAAAAGATATTGATGACTTAAAAAGTAATGTATATTATGTGATTAAAAACTTAGATGAAACGTCATTAGAAGCAAGTAAGTTTTATGTACTTATTTTAGGTTACTTGCAAGATATGGTTCAGTCTATTGGGTATATTACGGTTAATAGTCATTCTCATATTAATAACAATCACAAACAATTAAAGTTCAATCAAATTAGAGATTTAAAATCAGTTGATAATAAATTGAAACATCTGTTTGATAGACTTACTGTAACCTTCCAAAAAGAAGATTTTTCTCAAATTGATGAAATATTAAAAGAGAAAGCTAATCTTTTGGAATCTATTTCCGATTTAATTCAGAAGCAAATCATAAGAATTAGAACGACTGAAAATAGTCCGAAAAACAGTAAATTATATTTTGGATTGCTTTTAGAAACCAATGACTTAGTAAAAGCGACTATGAATTTACTTGAGTTGTTTAAGGAATTCAATAAGCAAGTCGAAAATAAAAAGTAATAAAAAAAGAGCCTTAAAGGCTCTTTTTTGTTGTATTATGCATTTGTAGCTTCAACCACAATTCCGCTGTCGTTGAGCATTTGTTTTAACATATTTTCTATTCCATTTTTTAAAGTAAAAGTAGAAGAAGGGCATCCGCTGCAAGCTCCTTGTAAAATTACTTTCACTTTTTTGGAATCTGCATCAAAGGATTCAAACATAATATTTCCTCCGTCACTTTGTACAGCTGGTTTTACATACTCTTCTAGAATATTTACAATTTGTTGAGAGGTTACATCTAAATTTTCAAAATACGTTTCCTGTTGTTTTTGATGCGTTTCAGTAGTTACAATTTGAGATTCATCAACTACCTGATTTCCGTTTTCAATATATTCTTTTATAAAAGAGCGTAATTCCATTGTAATTTCGCTCCAATCTGCAATTTCATATTTAGTAATTGAAATGTAATTTTCATCAATAAAGACTTCTTTTACAAAGGGAAATTGGAACAATTCCTTCGCTAAAGGGGATGCCTTAGTTTGATCAATATTTTTACATTCAATTAAGGTTTTAGTCAATAATTTATTGCTTACAAACTTTTGAACTGCTGGATTAGGAGTAGTTTCCGCATAAATAGTAATCGGCTGTTTTTTTACCGAAGTAACTTCTTGTTTCAAAATTTCTCCTCCATTTTTGATGAATTCTTCAATTTGATTGGCAACAGCATCTTGAACATCTTCCCATTCAACTATTGAAAATTTTTCTATGGCAATAAAATTACCTGAAATATAAACCGTTTTAACAAAAGGTAAATAAAACAGTTGCATGGCTAATGGTGAATTTTTAGTCTCGTCTATATTTTTAAATTCAAAATTTTGCCCTTTAATGATGGTCTCTTCCAATTCAAATTTTACAATGGAAGGATTTGTGGTACTTTTTATGGTTATTTTTGACATTATTTAGTAATCTTTTTGCAAAGATAACGAACTTATAACGTAAAAAAGAATTTAACTTTTAAATCTGTAAGTAAAAACCATTGATAATAACATAAAATTTATATCTTTGAAAAATTAGACAAAAGGCATTTAATCAAATAAAATCTTGATAAAAGAAATGGATTTTAAAAAAAGTTACTTAATTATTGTGTTGTTTTTAACACAACTCTCGTTTTCCCAAGAAGGAATTGCTGTTTACTCCGATTATCTATCCGATAATTATTATTTAATTCACCCTTCAATGGCCGGTGCTGCAAATTGCGGGAAAATACGTTTAACAGGTCGTCAACAATGGTTTGGTCAAGAAGACGCACCCTCATTGCAAACCTTGAGTTTTAATACATCTATTGATCAAGATGGTAAATCAGGTATAGGAGCTATAGTATTTAATGATAAAAATGGTTATCACTCTCAAAAAGGTGCTAAACTAACCTATGCGCACCATTTGCGTTTTTCAAGAGGAACTACCGATTTGAATCAATTGTCTTTTGGATTAAGTGCTGCATTTATTCAAAGTCAATTAGATGAAACTAGTTTCACAACTTTTGATCCCTTAGTGTATGGTGGTATATATCAAAAAGATGC
Organism: Flavobacteriaceae bacterium; assembly: GCA_002862755.1. Lineage (GTDB taxonomy): Bacteria > Bacteroidota > Bacteroidia > Flavobacteriales > Flavobacteriaceae > Flavobacterium. Next base: position 47,569 of record PKDY01000046.1, read on the forward strand.
CTACTTTAATGTTGATTTAGGAATGTCATATCATTTTCTGGATTTCTTTACTCACGTTACAGTTAAAAACTTTTTAGCCAACAGAAGAGAAATTTACACAGAAGGAATTGAATCTGATAATTTAAGAAAATTTTTATGGAGTGCTGGTGCTGTATTTGGAGATGAAGACAGACTATTATGGGAACCTTCTTTTATGTTTCAATATACACAAGAAACTACTGAAAAAGCAATTGATTTAAACTTAAAAGTTTATAAAGGTGTAGAATTCGGTAGAGTATGGGGAGGTCTTTCATACAGAAGAAGTTTTGATGGAGCGGAATATTTAGATGGAAATGCAATTGGAGAGCAAAAATTACAATATATTACTCCGATTTTAGGAGTGAATTATAAACAGTTTATGTTTGCTTATACGTATTCTCACATTATAGGAGATATTAAATTCGATAATGGCGGTTTCCATCAAATTACTTTAGGTATTGATGTGTTCTGTAAAGCGAAAGAATGGAGTTGTAACTGTCCTGCGGTTAATTAGTTCCTTAAAAATATAAAATAACTGATGTCCCGATTTTTCGGGACATTTTTATATAATTAATTATGATTATTAAAGAAGTAAGAGGTAAGTTTCCTCAGATACCCGAAGATTGTTATGTAGCAGAAAATGCAACTATAGTTGGAGATGTGGAATTAGGTGAAAAATGCAGTGTATGGTTTAATGCTGTAATTAGAGGCGACGTTAACCGAATTGAAATAGGGAATAAGGTGAACATTCAAGATGGTGCTGTAATTCATTGTACCTATTTAAAGCATCCTACTAAAATTGGAAACAATGTTTCTATTGGTCATAATGCAATCGTTCACGGCTGTGAAATTAAAGATAATGTTTTAATTGGAATGGGAGCAATTGTGATGGATAATTGTGTTGTAAATAGTAATTCAATTATTGCAGCGGGTTCTGTGGTTACTCAAAATACAATTGTCGAATCGGGAACCATTTATGCGGGTGTACCTGCTAAGAAAGTAAAAGCAATCGATGAAAGCGATTTTGCAGGTGAAATTGAGCGCATTTCTAATAATTATGTAATGTATTCTGGGTGGTTTAAAGAAGAAGAATAGAAACGAGTCATAGGGACTACTTTTAGACCTTTTACCTGCTGTACGTTTTAGTTTCTAAAATGAATTTTAGAAAGCTATCACTTCCATCAGGGTTAGAAGGGGTAGTTTCGTGTTTTTTTGGAATTAAAAATCCTTTTCAAATACAGTATATTCGTGATTTAAAATGCTTTCTAAAACGCGAGGATTAGCATTGGTATAAAATTTTTGCCAACTAGCTTCTGTCATTGTAGAAAGTAAATCATGTTCCTCTAAGACTTTTTTGGTTTGTCGTGCTACCGCTTCACCAGAATCAATTATTTGGATATGTTCGGGTATTATTTTTTTAATTTGAGGAATAAGATAGGGATAATGACTGCAGCCTAATACTAAATAATCGATATTCTGATCAATCATTGGTTTTAAATAGCTTTCCAACAGTTCATTCATTTCTGGAGAATTGATGTCGCCATTCTCAATTAATTGTACTAAACCATGTCCAATTTGTTCTATTACTTTAACGTTTGTAAAGTGAGAAAGTGTTTCGTGAAATAAATCACTGTTTAATGTCCCTTTCGTGGCTAGAATGCCAATAGTTTGCGTCTTAGATTGATTCGCAGCCGGTTTGATTGCTGGTTCAATCCCTATAAATGGAACATCGTATTTTGCACGTAATTCATTTATGGCATTTGTAGTTGCGGTGTTGCAGGCTACCACTATGATTTTAGCATTCTTATTCAATAAGAATTCTGTGTTTTTCATGGATAGTGCTATAATTTCATCTTTGGTTTTTAAACCGTATGGGGCATTTTTACTATCGGCAAGATAGATGGTGTTTTCATTAGGTAATAACGCGTGAATTTCTTTCCAGATTGAAGTGCCTCCAATACCAGAATCAAAAAGGCCTATAGGGTAATCCTTACTCATAAAACAAATGTAAAAAAAAACTGTTCAAATTAATTATAATTTGAACAGTTAAATATGCTTTTATTTTGTTTTTTATTAGAAACCTAATTCTTTTTTCACATCAGCAAGAATGTTTGGTCCATTAGCTACTAATAAACCACTTCCTTCCGTAGCATCAATTACATAATCATAACCTTTAGCAGTAGCTACTTTTTTAATTGCAGCTTGTGCTTTTTCCATAATAGGTTTTAATAAATCTAATTCTTTTTGTTGTAATTGTTTGCTAGCACTTTGTTGGAATTCTTGGATACGTTGTCCCATTCCTTGCATTTCTTTAGAACGTGTTTCGTTTAAAGCTTCTCCAGCAGTAGGAGCTTCTTGCTCATACTTTTGTAATTTTGTTTGATACTCTTGAACCATACCTTTGTATTCTTTATCATAAGTATCTTGGATAGTTTTTAATTGCGATTGAGCCGCTTTCATTTCTGGCATATTCGTCATCAATTCCTTAACATCAATATGAGCCATTTTTGATTGCGCTGATACTTGAGCTGTAATAAAAAGTACGAATGCAATAGCTAAAGTTTTTAATTGTTTCATTTTTCTATTTTAAATTTATTTAGGTTATTATTTATCTTCTTTTTCGTCTGTTTTATCTTTTTCAATTACTGTGCCATTTTTTTCAGCTTCGAGTTGTTTTCTTTTTTCTAGGGCTGCTTTTTTTCTTTCTTCAATAATTTTTTCTCTAGCAGCTTTTCGTTCTTCCATTAGTTTTTCTCTAGCAGCCTTCTTTTCATCTAAAGCTTTTTGTCTTTCTGCTAAAGCTGGATTTTCATCTTGAATGTCTTCTTTTGCTTCTTTTGCTTCTTGTGCTTTTAATTCTTTTTTAGACAATTGCTCTCTTCTTTCGGATCGCATAATAGCTCTTACAACTAAGTCGCTAATATCATGCCTTTTATCAGCAAATAAAATAGTTAAATCGGAAGATTTATCTAGAATAAAATCGTATCTTTTTTGTTCTGCAATATCTTGAATCGCAGTAAAGACCTGGTCTTGAATTGGTTTTACTAGAATGGATTTTTGTATAATTAAATCACCACGAGCACCAAATCTTTTTTCTTGATAGTCAAATAGCTCTTTCTCTTGAAAAGCAATTTCTTCTTCTCTTTCTTCAATAAGTTCTTTAGTAAGTAATACGCGTTCGGTATCTAGACTTTCTTTTAATTTTTTTATTTCGTTTTTTTTAATTTCAATATCTTCTTTCCATTTTGAAGCTTTTTGTTCTAATTGCATTTTTGCTTCTGCATAATCAGGAGCTTTTTCTAAGATATATTCCATGTCGATATATCCAATGCGAACACTAGCAGATTGCGAAAAGCTCGTAAGAGAAATTACCAATGACGTTATAAAAAATATTTTTTTCATCTGTTGTTTATTTTTAGTTTTTAATTTTCAGATGTAACTCAAAAAACCGTCCGAAAGATAAGAAATGTTTTTATAAGTTTTGTTTTCATCTTTTGATTTTAAACTAAACGTAAAAAATACTAAAATTGTTGTCCAATAATAAAATGGGTTTGCCAACCACTTTTAACTCCTTGTCCTGGAATAGGGTCAAATCCATGTGCAAAATCAATTCCTAATAATCCAAATGCAGGCATGAAAACGCGTAAACCGAAACCTGCAGAGCGTTGCATTTTAAATGGGTTGTAGTCTTTAAATTCATTGTAAGCTGCACCTGCTTCTAAGAAGGTTAATCCATAAATGGATGCAGCTTGTTTTAGTGTTATTGGATACCTTAATTCTAAAGAGAATTTATTATAAATAGTACCTCCATCTGTTGAAGAAAGGGAATTGTTAGGATAACCTCTTAATTGAATTACTTCTCTACCGTCTAGCGAGAAATTGGCTAACCCATCTCCACCTAAATAGAAACGTTCAAATGGAACTAGACCTCTGTCTTGATTGTATGCTCCCATAAATCCAAACTCACCTAAAGAACGCAATACTAATTTGTCATAAATTCTTGTATACCAATCAGCTTTGAATTTTATTTTGTAATATTCTAACCAATTGAATCTTTTTTGGTCATATTTTCCTTGGTCTAAATCTGCATTTTCTGCAGTTGCTTTAATATATCCACCATAAATAGTAGAATAACGAATATAATCCCCTTCATATACTATATCTCCAGTGCTAAGGTTTGTAACGGGTACTATACCGCTAGATTCTGTATATTTTAATTTGTATTCCTCTTTATTTTTTAAGTCAGCATAATCTATTCCATTGAATAATGAATAGGGTGGTGTAAATCTACCGGTTACACTAAATTCAGAACCATACGTTGGGTAAATTGGGTTTACCCCTTTACTATTTCTACTTAAGCCAATTGTATAAGCAATGTTTCTAGAGGCTCCATTACCAAAAGTAAATAAGCCTGTATTATAATTGTTTAAATCGTAATATTGGAATGATACACTTTGAGACAATACAAAGAAATCATCAGGTACATTTAATTGTTTCGCAATTCCGACACTTAAAGAAGTAATGTTGAAACTTTGATTTCTTGTTACATCTCTTGTACTATAGTTGTATAAAAATTGTTTACTGTGTGAAATAGAAGTTGAGAAACTTACTGGTTTTCTTCCACCAAACCAAGGTTCAGAAAAAGATAAGCTATACGTTTGGAAATAAGAACTACCTTGTAAACGCAAAGACATTTTTTGTCCGTCTCCCATAGGTAACGGTTTGTAAGCATCTTTGTTGAAAATGTTTCTAGCTGAGAAATTGCTAAAAGAAAGTCCTAAAGTACCTATGAAGCCACCACCACCATAACCTCCTTGAAGTTCAATTTGGCTGGCTCCTTTTTCTACGACATTATATTCAATATCAACAGTTCCTGCTTGAGCATCTACATTTTTAAAATCGGGTTTAATAGATTCTGGGTCGAAAAATCCTAATTGACCGATTTCTCTAATGGAACGTACTAAGTCGTCTTTACTGTATTTGTTTCCAGGTTTTGTGCGTAATTCACGGTAAATAACTTTGTCATTTGTTTTGTCGTTCCCTACTACTGTAATTTTATTAAAGTAAGCTATAGGGCCTTCGGTAATTCTAATTTCGAAATCAATAGTATCATTAACAGTTTTTACTTCAACCGGGTTGATACTTGAAAATAAATAACCACTGTTTTGATATAAGTTGGTTAAATCTTCTGCGTCAGGTTTTGTGTTGTCGGCAATTCTTTTTTGTAAAAGTACACCATTGTATACATCACCTTTCTTAATACCCAGTAACCTGGCTAATTGTTGGTCTGTATAAACCGTATTACCTAAATATCTAATGTTTCCAAAATAATATTTGCGACCTTCTTCAAGATTGACTTTTATATCGATAAGGTTTTTTTCTTTGTCATAAGTAACTGAATCAGAAATAATTCGAGCGTCTCTATATCCTTTTTCTTTGTATTTATCAATAACATTAACTAAGTCTTCTTTGTATTTTTCTTTGATGTATTTTGAAGCTTTAAAGATTCGAATTGGATTCCTTTGTTTCGTATTTTTGAAAGCTTTTCTAAGTTTTGAATCTGAAATTTCAGAATTACCTTCAAATGCAATACTTCTAACTTTTACTTTATCACCTTTGTCAATATTAACAAGCATTTTTACTTCTGTTTCAGTAGAATCAGGAGTGGTGCTAATAAATACTTTGGTATTGTAAAAACCATCTTTTTTGTATTTGTTTTCGATGTAATTTTTAGTTGTAGTCACTAAATTTTCGTTAACTACTTTACCTTTTTTTAAATCAACTTCTTTGATTAAGTCTTCGGCTTTACCTTTTTTGATGCCCTGAATTTTAACATCCGATAATTTTGGAGATTCGATTAGATTTAATTCTAAGAAAATACTGTCGCCTTTAATAGTGTTTACATAGAAATTAACATCGCTAAAAAGACCAAGTTTCCATAATTTTTTAATAGCTGTACTGATGTCTTCACCAGGAACTACTATTCTTTGACCTTTTTCAAGTCCAGAGAAAGTAACAACAGTTTGTTCGCTGTATTTAATTTTGCCTGTTACTTCTACACCTCCTAATATGTATTCTTTCCCATTTTCTAGTTTTGTTTCTTGTGCAACTAATTTAGTACTATTACCGATAATCACAATGGTAAAAAGTAATTGTAAACCTTTTTTTAACATTTTTTTCTTATGAAATTTGTTCACTTGTTTTTCCAAATCTTCTTTCTCTACTTTGATAACTTATTATTGCTTTATATAAGTCTTCTTCGCTAAAATCAGGCCATAAGACATCTATAAAATAAAATTCAGCATATGCAATTTGCCAAAGTAAGAAATTACTTATTCGGTGTTCACCACTGGTACGAATCACTAAATCAACATCTGGCAAATTGTGCGTGTAAAGATGCTCATTAATAATTGATTCGTCAATAGTGTTAGTAGAAATTATATTATTTTTAACTTTATCTGAAATTTTTTTAACAGCTTGAATAAGTTCTTCTCTAGCACCATAACTTAGAGCTAAAGTTAATGTCATTCTAGTGTTTTCAGAAGTTTTTTGAATTACTTCATTTAATTCTTTTTGAACTTTAAGAGGTAGATTTGTTAAATTTCCAATTGCATTCAAACGGATATTGTTTTGCGATAATGTCTTTAATTCTTTTTTTAATGAAGAAATTAAGAGTTTCATTAAAGTGTCCACTTCTAATTTTGGGCGATTCCAATTTTCTGTTGAAAACGCATAAAGCGTTAGATTCTTTATTCCAAGTTTGGCACAAATTTCTACAGTTGTTTTTACTGATTTTGTACCACTTTCGTGGCCAAGAGTTCTTAATAGACCTTTTTGTTTTGCCCAACGGCCATTTCCGTCCATAATAATGGCTAAATGACTGGGTAATCTTGTAATGTCTATTTGTTCTTTTATACTCATAATTAATTAGCGCAAAAACATGGGTTTTGACCAAAAGTGTAGGTTAACGTAATTCCTGAAAAGACATACCAATCTTTACTATTCAAATTTCCAAATCGAAGCGGTGCCAAATTATTGTTTTTGGGATTACTTCCATCTAGATTATCTGTAAATGTATATCGTATTCCTACTTCTGCTCCCAAAACAAAATTTCTGTAAAGTCTGGTTTTTAAACCTACAATCATTGGGATTGCAATTTGACTAGATCTATAGTCCAACTCTTCTGTATTAGTAAGATAAAAAATTTCATTGTATACAAAATAACTTACTCCAGTTGAAACATAGGGGGTGAATGCTTTTTCAGAATCGTGCAAATTGAATTCAAAAAAGTTAAACTCTAACCCTAAAGTAAAATCATGAATGCTATTTTGAAAACTTTTGTTTCTTAAATATCTGCTTGGGACATCACTATCGCTATCAGCTGATTCAATTTTAGAGTAGGTATAAGATAAACGGTAAGAGTGTCTTGTACTTTTGTTCCATTTATATAAAAACCCAAAAGCAACTTTATTAGGGGAGATATAATTAGTTGGTCCTATGTCTCCAATATAGTTAGAACCTCCTAAAAAAACACCTAATTCGTTAATTTGAGCTGTTATAGCAGTTGTACTCAATAATAAGAATATGTAAATAAAAAACTTTCTCATTTTTAAAAATAGTTTGCAAATATAATAATATAGATTTCTTTACCGCACTTAAATGAAAATTTTATTCCTATTTAAACGGTTAAGTATAAACGCAAAAAAAAAGTAAAAGTTATATAGGGAGCATTAATTTCTTCGATCTTCACCCCAGAGGAGTTTTTTTCGAATAGTTTTTAAAAATCCTTCTTCATTAAAGGCTACCATATTTATTTCAAATGAGGTCTTTTCTATTTTTAATAAAGTTTCGTTAGTTACAGAAGTAATTCTGGAGTCTAGAGAAACCAAGTATTGTTCTTCTCTACCCGAAACCTTTAATGTTATTTCGGTATCATCTGGGATAACTAAAGGTCTCGCGTTTAAGTTGTGTGGAGCAATAGGTGTAATTACTAAACTATTTACATTTGGTGTTAGAACAGGACCTCCGCAACTTAATGAGTAACCTGTTGAGCCTGTTGGCGTAGATATAATCAATCCATCTGCCCAATACGATGTTAAATATTCACCATTTAAATACGTCTCAATAGTTATCATAGATGTAGTGTCTTTTCTTGAAACGGTTATTTCATTCAAGGCAAAATTTAAATCTACTAAATCTGGATTTTTAGGAGTGCAGGATAAGCTTAGCAAACTTCTTTTAGAAATAGAGTAGTCTCTGGCTAAAATTCGATATAAAAATGGTTCAATGTTTTTAATTTGTACCGTTGCTAAAAAACCTAATCTTCCTGCGTTTATACCCACTATAGGTATGTTTTTGTCACGAACATAGGTAACTGCTCTTAAAATTGTTCCATCTCCACCAATACTAATTAAAACATCTATATCGTGTTCCAATTCTTCATGTGAGGAGTATGAGTTGCATTTTTCTTTTAATTCAGTCTTAATATTTTCTTTGAATTTTTTTTCAATAATGACTTCTACTTTATTTTCGAGGAGTATTTGAAGTACCTTTTCTACAATTTCTTCTGTGTCGGATTGATAATATTGGCCAAAAATTGCAATTTTCATGTCAAGATGATGTTTGTTTAATTGGATAAGCCAATTAGATGTTTAAATATTTGTCTAAATAATCCGAACGCTCTTTTAGATTTTTAAGATAAGAGTCTTCTTGGTGTTCTGAAATAATTTCATACTCATATCTTCGGAAGGTTTGAATAATTTCATTTAAAGAACTATCACTCACTTTTAAAGTAACTTCAATAAAATTAGCTTCTGTTTTTGAAATAAAAAGCCCTAATAGTTTCGCATTGTTGCTTTCTACTATTTGGGTAACTTGGCTCATGGCGAATCCAGAAATTTCTTTTTTAATGACAAGAATACCTCCTTCTTCTCTTAGAAAAGGGGTTTCATGGAAAAATTTGATAACATCATCAAGTTCATAATAACCGATATATTTATTTTGTTCGTTTAATACAGGAACGATATTCGCTTCGTTTTTTGCAAATTCTTCCAGAACATCTAACCAAATCATTTCTGAACGAACATAAAAACGGTCAAATTCATAACGACATTCTCCAATTGTCTTATGGCTAGGATGGATTTCGGCTTCTTCTTTAGAAATACATCCAATAAATACATTTTCTTCAGTAACCGGAAAGTGAGAATAATTATAATCAGCAAATAAATCTTGAGCTTCAGCTAAGGTTTCTTTGCTTTTAAGGGGTTTAATATCTATATTTAAAAAATCAATTAATGTGTTCATTGTAGATTTCATAATTATTTTACTGCAAATTAATCAAAAATTGCTTATCAAAGCTATTAATACTTTGTATTTTTGTAAAGTTAATAAAAAAGAATATGACAAAGTTATCAGTAAATATTAATAAAATAGCAACTTTAAGAAATTCTAGAGGCGGAAATGTTCCTAATTTATTAAAAGTGGCACAAGATTTAGAAAATTTCGGTGCGCAAGGTATTACAATTCACCCTAGACCCGATGAACGACATATTAAATATCAAGATGCATTCGATTTAAAATCTATTGTGCATACCGAATATAATATAGAAGGGAATCCAATTCCAAAATTTATGGATTTGATTTTACAAATTAAACCAACCCAAGTTACCTTAGTACCCGATGCAGATGATGCCATAACTTCAAATGCAGGCTGGAATACAGTAAAACATAAAGATTTTTTAATAGATGTAATACAAGAGTGTAAAAGAAACGGAATTCGAACTTCTATTTTTGTAGATCCGTTACTTGAAATGATTGAAGGAGCCAAAGAAACGGGAACGGATAGAATTGAATTATATACTGAAGAATTTGCAAAACAATATGAGTTGGGGAATAGAAATGGGATAGATTCTTATGCGATTGCAGCAGTAAGAGCAAATGAATTGGGATTAGGGATAAATGCTGGACATGATTTAAGTTTGGAGAACATACAATTTTTTAAAGAAAATATTCCTAACTTGTTAGAGGTTTCAATTGGTCATGCTTTAATTTCGGAGTCCATTTATCTTGGAATAGAAAATGTAGTAAATATGTATCTTCAAAAATTAAAATAATGATTTTTTCAAAAGTAGAAGGTAAAGGAACTCCTTTTTTAATTATACATGGTTTTTTAGGAATGTCGGATAACTGGAAAACATTAGGAGGGCAATTTGTTGATGAAGGATTTGAAGTGCATTTGCTTGATATGAGAAATCATGGAAGAAGTTTTCATTCGGATATCTTTAATTATAATGTAATGGTTGAAGATGTATTAGAGTACTGTAATGAAAATAAACTGAATGATGTTGTTTTGTTAGGTCATTCTATGGGAGGCAAGGTAGCGATGCAGTTTGCATGTCAATACCCAAATTTGGTGTCAAAGTTGATAATTGCAGATATAGGGCCTAAATTTTATGCGCCCCATCATCAAACTATTTTAGAAGGTCTGCATGCGGTTAATTTTGATGTAAAACCCAGTCGAAACGAGGTTGATGCAATAGTGTCAAAATATATTACCGATTTCGGTACTCGCCAATTTCTTTTGAAAAATTTGTATTGGATAGAATCAGGTCAATTAGCTTTCCGATTTAATTTAAAAAGTTTGATAAAAAATAGTGATGCCATTGGAAAAGAATTGCCAGCAGGTTTGACTTTTTCAAAAGAAACTCTTTTTTTAAGAGGAGCGCAATCAAATTATATTGAAGATAGTGATTTTGAAACAATAAAAGTACTATTTCCTATGAGTGAGATAGTTACTGTTTCAAATGCAGGACATTGGTTGCATGCTGAAAATCCTAAAGATTTTTTTATAGAAGTAATGAATTTTTTGAAATAAAAAATAAATTTATTATGAATGCATAATATTTTAAGGTAAAAAATTGTAAATTCCATATTTTATTATAATTTTGGTATATAGATATTAATAAATTCAAGAAAAACTAACACATTTTAACATTATGAGAAAATTACTTTCTTTAACATTAATGGCTTTAGCGAGCTCTACTGCTTTTGCGGGTGGTTATAGGGTGAGTATTCAAGGTCAGAAACAATTGGCTATGGGGCATACGGGTGTTGCTGTAGTAAATAGTGCGGAGACTGCTTTTTTTAATCCTGCAGGGATGGCTTATTTGGATAAAAAATTCAATTTATCTGTTGGAGCTAGTGGGTTGTTTGCAAAAGTAAGATTTCAAGAAAACACGTATAATACGACTGCTTCTTCGGATAATTTTGGTACCCCATTTAATGCTTATGCTACTTATAAGTTGAATGATTGGTTAACAGCTGGTTTGGCGGTTTATACCCCATATGGAAGTGCTGTAGATTGGGATCAAAATTGGCAAGGAGCTTACTTGGTAAATAATATTGATTTAAAAGCAATTTTCATCCAGCCAACAGTTTCAGTTAGAGTAGGTGAACATTTTAGTATTGGTGGAGGACCTATATATGCTACTGGTGCTGTTACTTTCAATAGAAATCTATATGCTTCAAACACTACTTTTCAAGTAGATGGTGATCCAACGGATTTAACAATTGAAGGTAAAGGAATTTCTGCTTGGGGATATAATATTGGTATGATGTTTAACCCAACAGATAAAATTAGATTAGGTTTAAATTATCGTTCAGAAATAATGATGGAAGCTAGAGATGGAGATGCTACATTTAATGATGTTCCTGATTTTGCTCAAACGACTTTAACAAACACAACTTTTAATGCAGACCTACCATTACCTGCTGAAGTAACTGCAGGTTTTTCGGTTCAAGTAACAGATAAATGGTTATTTGCATTTGATTTTAATCATACAATGTGGAGTGCTTACAAAAGTTTAAATGTAAGTTTTAATAATGGATTGCCAACTTCTGTAAATCCAAGAAACTATAAAGATGCGTCTACATATAGATTTGGAACACAATATAAAGCTAACGATAAATTTACTTTTAGAGCAGGTTATTATTTTGACGAAAGTCCAGTTCAAGATGGCTATTTTGCACCAGAAACACCACGTAATGATTCTAATGCATTCACTGGTGGTTTAACATATCAATTAAATGAAAAATTTGGAATTGATGTGTCATTCTTATACATTCATTTTGACGAAATTGACAATTCTTACGATTACAATCCTAATGGTGAATTTGCTGGAACTTACAAATCAGTAGTATTTTCTCCAGGTGTTGGTATAACTTACGGTTTTTAATAAAAAAATATAGAAAATGAAAAATAAATTTATATACTTAGCTATTTTAGCTGCTGGTTTTGCTTCATGTGAGCCAGAATTTGATAATCCAGTATCAACTGATGACTATTCTGCTGGAGAAGCTGATTTTTCTTCTTATGTTGCAGTAGGGAACTCTTTAACTGCAGGTTATATGGATGGTACGGTTTATAAATCGGGCCAAGCAAATTCATTTCCAAGTTTGTTAGCGAAGCAATTCGCTTTAGTAGGTGGTGGTGCTTTTACACAACCTTCTTATGAAGATGATGTAAATAATTATGGAGGATTAACGCTAGGAGGAATTCCAATTGCTTCTACAAGATTAGTTATTGATGCTGCTGAAGGAAGACCAGAGAACATTTCAGGTTCTTCAACAATTGAAGTTACAAATTTACAAGCTACAGCATATAATAATATGGGAGTGCCAGGAGCAAAATCTTTCCATTTAGTAGCGCCAGGTTATGGTAATGTTGCAGGTGTAGCAACAGGTCAAGCAAATCCATATTTTGCAAGACATGCCACTTCGGCTTCAGCAACAGTTTTAGGAGATGCAATGATGAAAAACCCAACATTCTTTACCAATTGGATTGGTAATAATGATGTACTGTCTTATTCAACTAATGGAGGAGCTGCTTCTTCAACAAATGTTTATGACAATACGGCTGCAGCGGATCATAATGCTACTGGTAATTTAGATCCAAGTACGTATGGTAGCAATGATATAACAAACAAAAATGTTTTTGCAAACGTTTACAACACTTTAATTAACACACTTACTTCTGGTGGTGCAAAAGGTGTAGTTGCTACGGTTCCTAATGTAACATCAATTCCTTATTTTACTACAGTTCCTTATGCTCCTTTAACTGCGCAAGGATTAGGTAAGGCTTTAACACCACCTGGATCAGACGCTGCTACACAAATTGCAGCTGGTACTGCAGCAATGGGGCAATTAAATGCACAATTATATGCTTTATTAGATGGTATATTTACTGCTGGTAACGAGCCTGATAGGGTAAATGTTTTAGATCCTAATACTGCAAACCCAGTTTTAATCTATGATGTTGATGCTGCAGATAGATCAGCTCAAATTTCAGGTTATTTACAAGCAGTATTAAACTATGATGCAGGAACAGCAAATGCTTTTGGAGCTATTTTTGGTAAAGCAAGACAAACTACTGCTACCGATTTAGTTGTACTTCCTGCTTCTTCTTTTATTGGGTCAACCAATGTTAATGCACCAGCAAATATTAACGCAAATGGTATTTCTTATCCATTAGGTAATAAATGGGTTTTAACGCCTCAAGAACAAGCTAAAGTAAAAGCAGCTACAGATGCTTATAATGCAAGTATAAAAGCAATTGCTCAAGATAAAGGTTTAGCTGTGGCTGATATGAATGCTATTTTAAATCAGTTAGTAAGTGGTTTAAAAGCTGATAATGGAACATGGTATACTGCAAATTATTTTAATAGTGCAACTACAGAATTTAAAGTATTATTCTCTTTAGATGGTGTGCATCCAAATGCAAGAGGTTATTCTGTAATATCAAATGAAATTATTAAAGTGATTAATTCACATTATAAAGCAAAATTGCCATTATTGAATCCAAATGATTATCCTGGAATTCATATTGTTCCAATGAATTAAGATATTGGACTAAAATCTTATAGTAAAAGACACCTTTTTAGGTGTCTTTTTTTTATCTTTAAAATAAAAAATGAATTTACTTATTAAACTTTTAATTACGACTGTTTTAGTAGTTGTGATTTCTAAATTTTTGCCAGGTATAAGTATAGCTAGTTATCAAAGTGCTTTTATTGTGGCTATTGTTTTGGCATTATTAAATGCTTTTTTAAAACCCATATTAGTGTTTTTAACCATACCAGCAACCATTCTTACATTAGGATTGTTTTTGTTGATTATTAATGCAGTAATTATCTTGATTGGTGATTATTTTGTAGATGGATTCTCAGTTTCAGGATTTTGGGCAGCCTTATTATTTAGTATCATTCTTTCTGTTTGTCAATCGATATTAAATGGAATTTTTATTGAAAAAGACTAATTTTTGCCTATAAAGAAATTGATAGAATAGAATTCTAGGGAATAAATTTTACAGAATTGAAATTCAATCAATTAAAAAGTTGCTTGAGTTGTAAAAAATATTTAATTTTGCAACCCAATTTTCATGTCAATAAAAAATAATATAATGAATATTACAAGAGAGCAAGTTGATGCTTTAAACGCAATTGTTACGGTTGCAGTTACTAAAGAGGATTATGCAGATAAAGTGCAAAAAGTATTAGCAGACTACAGAAAAAATGCTAACATACCAGGTTTTAGAAAAGGAGCTGTGCCAATGAGTTTGATTCAAAAACAATATGGTAAAGCAGTACTTTTAGATGAAGTAAATAAAATACTACAAGCTTCTTTAAATGATTATTTAGTAGAAGAAAAATTAGATATTTTAGGAAATCCACTTCCAAAAGTAACGGAAGACTTCGATTGGAATAAAGACGATTTCACTTTTGAATTTGAATTAGGTTTAGCTCCAGAATTTGCGGTTGATTTAGATGCAAAGTCAAATGTAACTAAATTTGATATTGTTGCTGATGACAAAATGCTTGACGAACAAGTAGCGCGTATTCAAAAACAATATGGTAAAATGATTTCTCAAGATAAAGTGGAAGAAGATTATACTTTAAGAGGAACTTTTTCAAATGAAGAGAAAGGAATTCACAATAGCACTACTATTACTTTAGATATTTTTAATGATAAAAAAACAGCAAAGAAATTTGTAGGTAAAAAAGTAGGTGATGTTGTTTCTTTAGAGACAAAAGGACTTTTCGATGACGACCATAAATTAATGGACTACTTAAAAGTTTCTCATGATGATGTCCATGGTTTAGATATTACAGTTGATTTTACTATTGAAGAGATTAATGCAGTTGAAAAAGCGGAATTAAATCAAGAATTATTTGATAAGTTATTTGGAGAAGGAAATGTAACTTCTGTTGAGGAATTAAAAGCTAAAATTAAGGAAGATGCTGAAGCACAGTTTGCTCAACAAGCCGATCAAAAATTCTTAAATGATGTTATTGAGTCGTTAATTGATAACACAAAATTTGATTTGCCAGCTGTTTTCTTAAAAAAATGGATTCAAACTGTAGGCGAAAATCCATTGTCTACAGAACAAGCAGAAGAGGAATATGCTAAATCGGAAAAAGGATTGCGTTACCAATTAATTGAGAACAAAATTATTGCTTCAAATAATTTACAAATTCAGTTTGAAGATTTAAAAGCACACACTGCGGAATTAATCAAGAAACAAATGGCTCAGTTTGGTCAATTGAATCCAACAGATGAAGAGGTGGATGGAATTGTGGCTAGAGTGCTTTCCAATCAAGAAGAAGTAAAACGTTTGTCTGAACAAGTAATGAGCGAAAAGATGTTGAGCTTATTCAAAGAAAAAATTAAAGCAAAATCTAAAAAAGTAAACTACCAAGAGTTTATTAAAGAGATGTACGGAGAATAAATTTCTCGTAAAAAATAATTATCTTTGAACGTCAAACTATGGTTTGACGTTCTTAGTTTATAAACCATTAATAAAGTTACTATGAATTACGGGAAAGAATTTAAAAAATACGCTACTAAGCATCATGGAGTAAACAGTTTATATTATGATAAAATTGTAAGCAGCATGACTCCTTATATTATCGAGGAACGTCAAATGAACGTCGCATCTATGGATGTTTTCTCACGTTTAATGATGGATCGTATCATCTTTTTAGGTACAGGTGTTGATGATTATGTAGCCAATATTATTCAAGCGCAATTGTTGTTTCTAGAAAGTACAGATGCTTCTAAAGATATTAGTATTTATATCAACTCACCAGGAGGAAGTGTATATGCTGGTTTAGGAATATATGATACCATGCAATTGGTAAAACCAGATGTGGCTACCATTTGTACAGGAATGGCTGCTTCCATGGGAGCGGTTTTATTATGTGCTGGAGCAGATGGTAAAAGATCAGCTTTACCACACTCTAGAGTAATGATTCACCAGCCATCAGGAGGAGCACAAGGTGTTGCTACGGATATGGAAATCAACTTGAGAGAAATGTTAAAATTAAAAGAAGAGTTGTATCGTATTATTTCTCAGCATTCCAAACAACCTTACGATAAAGTATATAAAGACAGTGAAAGAGATTACTGGATGATTGCTTCTGAGGCAAAAGAGTATGGAATGATTGATGAAGTTTTAGAAAGAAAATAAAAAAACAAGATGCATCAGATTAAGTCTTTTCTTAATGTGTTGTATCTAAAAGAGTAAAAATGGCAAAAGAAGTATTAGAGTGTTCTTTTTGTGGAAGAAAAAAGCCAGAAACTAATTTGTTAATTGCAGGTATCGATTCGCACATTTGTGATCGTTGTATTGAGCAAGCGCATGGAATAGTTTTAGAAGAACTAAAACAAAGTGGTAAAACAGAATTATTGTCAGATTTAATTCTGTTAAAACCTAAAGAAATTAAAACGTTTCTAGATCAGTATATTATTGGTCAAGATCAAACCAAAAAAGTAATGAGTGTTGCAGTTTATAATCACTATAAACGATTAATGCAAGCTCAAACAGATGATGAGGTTGAAATTGAAAAAAGCAACATCATTATGGTAGGACAAACAGGAACAGGAAAAACTTTAGTGGCAAAAACCATTGCAAAAATGTTAAATGTTCCTTTAGCTATTGTAGATGCTACTGTATTAACTGAAGCGGGTTATGTGGGTGAAGATGTAGAAAGTATTTTAACGCGTTTGTTACAAGCTGCAGATTATGATGTAGATCGCGCGCAAAGAGGTATCGTTTTTATCGATGAAATTGATAAAATTGCTCGTAAAAGCGATAATCCTTCTATCACACGCGATGTATCGGGTGAAGGAGTACAACAAGCTTTGTTAAAACTTTTAGAAGGGACAGTTGTAAATGTACCGCCTAAAGGAGGAAGAAAGCATCCTGATCAAAAATTTGTAGAAGTCAATACACAAAACATCTTGTTTATTGCAGGTGGTGCTTTTGATGGGATTGAAAAAATTATATCTAAAAGATTAAACCGCCAAGCGGTAGGTTATAGTACTTCTAAGGACAATAACGAAATTGATAAAGATAATTTGTTGCAATATGTTATTCCAAAAGATTTAAAAGATTTTGGATTAATTCCAGAAATTATTGGTCGTTTGCCAGTATTGTCTTATATGAATCCTTTGGATGCAGAAACGTTAAGAGCCATTCTTACAGAGCCTAAAAATGCTTTGGTGAAACAATATAAAAAATTGTTTGAAATGGATGATGTGCATTTTGAAATGGATGAAGAAGCTTTACAATTTATTGTAGAAAAAGCTTTAGAATATAAGTTAGGAGCAAGAGGACTTCGTTCTTTATGCGAAGCCATACTAACTGATGCGATGTTTGACTTACCAGGTTCATCTGAAAAAGAATTACGTGTAACCAAAGAGTTTGCAGAACATAGTTTGAACAAAAACCTGTTACAGCGTTTAAAAACGGCATCCTAAAATTTAGATAAACAAAAAATCCCGAGAATGACTCTCGGGATTTTTTTATCTGTTGTTTACCTGTTTATTTTAATTGTTAGTGGTAGCGTTTGTAAATTCAATTGCTTTGTTGATTAAGAATTCTACACGTCTGTTTTCAGAATCTTGGATTTCGGTACAATTTTGCTTGCAATCATGTAAAGGTTTAGACTCTCCATAACCTTTGTGTGCTAAACGAGATTTATCAATTCCTTTAGCAACTAAATAGTCGTAGGTTGATTTTGCTCTTTTTTGAGACAAGGCTAAATTATACTTATCAGATCCTTTGTTGTCAGTATGTGCATTAATCGTTAAAGTCATGTCTGGCATTTCATTCATTACATTGACTACTTTGTTTAATGATAATTGTGACTCTTCTTTTAAAGTTGCTTTATTGAAATCAAAGAAAATGTTTTCCATAACAATCGCATCATTAGTAATTTCAGGTTTCTTTTGAGTCATCTTAATGGTTTCAGAAACAAAATTGTTTTCAGTTGATGCTGTTACTGCGTCTAAATTGGGTTCATACCCGTCTTTTGAAGTTGAGATTGTATAAGAGGTTAAAGGTTCAATGATTAATTTAATTTCACCTTTGTCGTTTGTTTTTGTTTCTTTGATTGTTTTACCAAATTCATCTGTGATAACAACATTTGCATTAGGTAATTTAATTTTTGAATCACTTTCAACAACCAAAATATTTAATTGTTGTTCCAATTGTTGAACGTCGAAACGATATACGTCGAAATTTTCTTTGTCATCTTCTTTATTGATGGAAATATAGCCTTGGTCTTTATTTACTAAAATATAGCCCACTTCATCTTTATTTGAATTCAATCCCGAACCAATATTTCTTCTGTTGATGTAAGCATTGTTAACAATTGAACTTCTGAATACATCGTACCCACCATAAGTATCATGACCTGTTGATGAAAAATAAAGATATTTTGAATCGGGTGTAACAAATGGATATTTTTCATCTTTAGATGAATTTACCTCTTTGCCTAAATTTTGAATATTTTCTAAAGTTCCATTAGTGTTTATGTCTGCTACATATAAATCATAACCACCAAAACCACCAGGCATATTAGAAGAAAAATAGATTTTATTCGTTCCGGCTGTGTAATAAGGAGTTTCTACAGAATATTCTGGAGTTGTAATTTCAATTTCTACTACATCTTTCCAATACCCTTGTATTTCAACATCTAAATCGGCTTTATACAATTTAAAATTATCTGAGTTTTCAGTTGTATGCGTAAAATAAATGGTTTTATCTTCGTTAGAAAAAGTCATCGAACCTTCATTAAAGTCAGAATCTAATACAGTTGAAAACTGTAAAGGAAAAGATAAATTTCCGTTTTTATCTACATTTGTACAATAGATATTGTTGTTGAATTGATTTAATTTTTCGTTAAAAGTAGTTTTAGTATGTCTTCTTTTTTTGTTTGAAACAATAAGAAATTTATCTTTAAAAAAGCTTGCGCCAATTTCTGATAATTCGGTGTTAATACCAGTATCTGTTAGGATGTATTTTAATAAGGAATCATTATTTAATGTAGTGTTGTTTTTAGCAATCGAGTCATCCATAAATGAATCTTGACTCATGCCTAAAAAAGGAATGCAAAAAACACAAAAAAATAATTTTCTCATAATCATAGGTTAATTTAGACTTCGCAGGTGCAAATATTAAGTCTAAATACCGCATAAAAAAAGAATAATCGGTTAATTGTTAAAAAAACTCGTTATATAGCCATATGAACTTAGATTATAAATTTAACTTACTAAGAAAATGGTTAATAAATTAAAAATCAATTTCTTAAGTGGTAAAAAATGTTTTAACAAAGAATAACGTTACTTGGAGAATTTTGCGCGTTGAATTGCTCTATTTGACATTTTCTATAGGGACCACATTTGTATCTTTTCGGTCCACAAGATGCTAAAAAGATACTTGCAAAAAGAAGTAGGATTAGTATTTTTTTCATTTGGGGTTCGTTTTTATACTTGATAAATTTGATGTTGTAATAACTCTTCTAAATATTTCCTTTCATTCGATAATCTAGGAATTTTATGTTGTCCTCCTAATTTGTCTTTTTCTTTCAACCAGTCATAAAATAAATTAGGTCTTGCTACATTTACTTTTAACGGGTTTAAAGTCATATTATTATGTCTTTTGGCTTCATAATCAGAGTTTAAGAGTTGTAGGTTCTTGTCTAAAACCGTAGAAAAAGTTTGTAAATCTTCTGGGTTTACTTTAAATTCAATAATCCATTCATGTGCGCCTTTTGTTCGTTCTTGCATAAAAATAGGGGCAACGGTATAATCGACTACTTCACAATTTAATTCCTGACATGTTTTAGCAATTGCTTTATCTGTGTTTTCAACCATTAATTCTTCCCCAAAAACATTTATGTGATGCTTGGTTCTTCCAGTAACCATAATACGATAAGGGTTGATTGATGTAAAACGAATCGTATCGCCAATTAAATACCTCCAAAGGCCTGAATTAGTAGAAATAACAATGGCGTAATTTTTATGAAGTTCCACTTCGTTCAAAGGAATGGCCTTTTGTTTGCTCGTGCCAAAAGTATCCATTGGAATAAATTCATAAAAAATACCATAATCTAGCATTAATAATAATTCATTGGAATCGTTCTGATCCTGAATCGCAAAAAAACCTTCAGAAGCATTATAAATTTCATAATACCTAAAATTATCTTTTGGAAATAATTTTTTATAGGGTTCGCGATACGGTTCAAAATTAACACCGCCATGAAAATAAACTTCAGCATTAGGCCAAATGTCTAATAAGTTATTTTTACCTGTGGTTTCAAGGGTTTTGTTTAAGAGAACCATCATCCAGCTAGGCACTCCAGCTAAACTCGTTACATTTTCCTGAATGGTTTCGTTAATAATCGCAGGTAATTTGGTTTCCCAATCTCCCATAAGAGAAACTTTATTGCTTGGAGTAGAACTAAACTCAGCCCAAATAGGCATATTGTCAATTAAGATAGCAGATAAATCACCAAAAAAAGTATTGTTATCTTCATACAATTGTTTGCTACCTCCTAAACGTAAGCTTTTCCCGGTAAATAATTGGGAATCTTCATTATTATTTAAATACAAACACAATAAATCTTTGCTGGCTTTATAATGGCAAAGGTCTAAAGTTTCATTACTTACAGGTATAAATTTACTTTTTGCGTTAGTAGTTCCGCTCGATTTTGCAAACCATTTTATAGGGGTATTCCAAAAAACATTTTGTTCTCCTTTGCGTGTTTGTTCTATAAGAGGTTCTAATTCTTCATAAGTTGAAATAGGAATTCGTTCTGAAAAAGCACGATAATTTTTGATAGAGGCAAAATCATATTTTTTACCCAAATGCGTATTCTCAGCTGACTTTATCAAATTTAAAAGCAACTCTTCCTGAACCTCATGCGGGTATTTTAAAAACAACTCCATTTGATGAATTCGCTTTTTTAAAATCCACGAAGCAATTGAATTGATAATAGGAAATGCCATTTTTAGAATTACAAATTATGAATTATAAAATACGAATGATAACTTTACCAAAAATAACATTTTTTTTAAATCTAAACTCATTAAAAAGTAAAAAGCACATGACATACCAAGGTGTACTTCAAAAAATGCAAACCGAATTTGCGCAACCTATTCAATATTATTTAGTTTTTGACGATAGTTTTTTAAATGTTAATCAGTTATTAAACAAAGAAATAGAATTGCAATTTCAAGGTTACCAATGTTTAAATTGTGGACAACCGAAGAAGATTTTTAGACAAGGTTTTTGTTATGATTGTTTTATGAGTAGTCCTGCTGTGGGGGATTGGATTATGAAACCGGAGTTAAGTACGGCACATTTAGATATTGAAGATCGTGATTTAGAATATGAAAAGAAAGTACAATTGCAACCTCATATTGTTTATTTAGCACTGTCTAGTGAAGTAAAAGTTGGGGTCACCCGAAAAACGCAAGTTCCCACACGATGGATTGATCAAGGTGCTGTGCAAGCAGTTCCAATAGTTGAAGTCCCGAATCGTTATTTAGCAGGAATTACGGAAGTAGCTTTGAAAAATCATTTTGCCGATAAAACCAGCTGGCAAAAAATGCTGAAAAATGAAGTATTACCTGTAGATTTACAAGCGGAAAGACAAAAAACTATTGATTGGATTCCAGATGAAGTAAAACCGTATTTTGCTACGCAAGAAAGAATTTATGATTTAGAATTTCCGGTGTTGCACTACCCTAAAAAAGTGAGTAGTCTTAACTTAGATAAGACACCTAATTATACAGGAAAGATAATAGGAATTAAAGGACAGTATCTTTTATTTGAAGATGGAACCGTTTTTAACATACGAACCTATGAAGGATATGTGGTAAAAATGAGTGTATAAAAAAAATCCCTAATAGTTAATTGCTATTAGGGATTTTTAATTGGTTACTATATTATTCTAAACAATCACCTTTGGTTAAAGGCATGGTCGAAGAGTAGGAAAGTTGGTCTACGTTTTTAAACTTAATACCTTCAATCATGTCACCATATCCTTCAATGAGTTGGTTGTCTTTTACTAAAAACGCCATATCTCTTTTGCTTACCGCACCTTCAGATGAAAAAGTGTAACTTCCAATAAGTTTGTCTTCTTGTAATGTTCCTGCAAATGTACCTTCATTTCCGTCTTTTTCTGCAAGTGCTATTTTTAAATTTCCTTTAACGCTGTCGCCAACGGTAGTAATCTTCATTTCAATAGCATTCCCATTTTGATTATAGGTATAACACCCTTTTTCTAACAATGCAACAGGATTTGCTTCAGAAGCGATGTCATCTTCTATAATTTGTTCATCACTAGGTTGAGCCACAGTTGTAGCGTCTTCTTCTGTTTTTTCTTTACAGCTAATACATAGCGTTAGGGCTAAAAATAAATACGATACTCTTTTCATAGTGTGTTGTTTATTTGTTAAAAAAATAAATCCCTATTTTTTTGAAATAGGGATTTCAATATGTTAGATAAATTATTTATTCTTTCTTTTTCTTACCACCTAATAAACCACCTAATACATTTTTCACACCTTCTTTGATATCTTCTTTTGGTGTTTGTGTGGTTGTTTTCGTTGTATCGGTAGTAGTAGCATTGTCTTTAGTACCATTGAATAAATTGCTTAAAGCACTCGTTCCTTCATTAACCAATTTTTCTTTTTGCAGTTTTACAATTTGAGTAGCCAAATTAGT
This sequence comes from Flavobacteriaceae bacterium, assembly GCA_002862755.1. GTDB lineage: Bacteria > Bacteroidota > Bacteroidia > Flavobacteriales > Flavobacteriaceae > Flavobacterium. The sequence continues at coordinate 70,658 of PKDY01000046.1, forward strand.
AGTCGCTTGTTTTAAATCGGTTTTAATATTTGGATTCGTAAAATTACCTGTTAAATTAGCAGTTATCGGAACCCTTTCCAGTTTTTGTTGGTCTGCAGGCGTTAATTTATTCAATAAGCTCGTTACTTCAGTACCTAAATATTTAGCAGGTACATCAAATTGAACATCATAATTCATCGATTGATCAAAACCATGCGTTCCGCCCACCGTTATGTTGATATCTTGATAGGTTAAATCAATAGGTTTTACAGCCACTTTTCCATCTTTAAAAGATAAAGCAGCTTTAATGTCATTTAAATTCAACTTGCTTACATCTAAAAATTTTACATTCGAACTTAAAGCCGTTAATAAAGTCGAATTTTTCTCATTCACAGTAGTCGATAACAATTGCCCTACTAAATCACCGGTAAGTGTTTTTAAATTGGGAGTCATATCATCTGTTAAATCTCCAGATAATTTAATGGTCGAATTTAACTTTCCGTTAATTACATTCGCAATAGGAGCAATACTTTTCAGCATTTCCACTTGAGTAAATGATTCGGCAATATTAACTGCATTTAAACCTAAATCCATGTTGAAAATGGGTTTAGCACCTTTGGTTGAAACCATTCCGTTTAACCCAATACTTCCGCCAAATACATCCATTTTTAGATTACTTAATGAAATGGCTTCATCTTTAATGGCTAAGTTACCACTCACATTTTTCAAATCTAAATTATCGTATACCACATTTGTTGCTTTAGCAGAAATACTACAATCTAAGAAATCTGGTATTTTTACTGCTTCTGTGGTTGTTTTTTTACCATCATCAGAAGTGGATGTTGTAGGAGCCATAAAATCGGAGACTACTAAACGAGAAGAATTCATATCAAAGCTTCCTTTTAAAACTTGTTTTTTAAATAAGAAACCGTATAAATTGTCTAAACCACCTGTAATTTGAAGGTCAGACGAACCTGTTTTAGCGTCAAACTCATTCAAACGAATTTGATTAGGATTGAAAGCTAAAGACGTACTTTTAATTTCAAAAGGTTTTGCCATTTCTGGACCTTCGTATTTGAATCCGGTTAAAGAAAGCGTTCCCGCATTTTGAATGTTTTGGTACTGACTTGTTTCTACCGATTTCATATCAAATTTAGTCGTTACATCTGCTTTTAAAATCCCTGTTAGCGGTTTGTCTAACTGCACTGGATAGGCTTTGGTAACATTCGCAAGATTAATAGTACCTTTTAAAGCAGCATCTACCAGAGGGTTTTCCGCTACATTTTTAATTGTTGCTTTTGCATTGAATACATCTTGGTCAATCGAGAAAGAAAGTTGGTCTAAATTAACATAAGTATCATTCATTAAACCCGTTTCGTTTACAATGTGCGTATCGATAATAATATTACGAACCGCTTTTGGTAAATCAGGATATTGGAAAGAAGCATTGTTAGAAGCTAATTCTATATTGAATTTCGGAATCGTAGTTTCTGTTAATTTACCGTCTACTTTACCACTTACTTTAAATTCTCCTGTTGTTTTTACTTGGTTGATATTTCCTGCATAGGCTTCTGGAACAAGTCCTAAGAAATTTTTAAAATCGGAAGTAGGTGTTTTAAACGTTAGGTTATACAATTGTCCGTCTTCTAACATTTGAATAAACCCATTGAATTCTAAAGGCAATTGGTTGATTAGAGCCTTATTGTCTTTAAATTCATATTTACTATTGTCTAAGTCGATCCCTAATACCGCATCTAAAGATAGCGTAACATTCTTCATGAAGTTCGTACTATCCATTTCAAAGGATACTTTGGTAGTCGTTTTGGTTTCCAAATCTAATTTTTGTTGGGCAAAGTTTCCTTTACCGGTATGGTTCAAACTATCCAATACCATTTTCATATTCGCACCTTCATCTAAGAATGTAAATCGTAAATTGTTAATGGCATATTCTTGAATATTTAAAGCAAAAGGTTTGCTTTCACTGGTACTAGTATCTTCTTCCTGGTCTTTTAAGGCAATATCAAAGTTGCCTAAACCGTCTTTATTGAAAATTACATTTACAACGGCATTAGAACTACTAAAACCTTGTAAGTTCATCGGTTCATCATCACCTTTGAATAATTCTTTAATGCTCATTCTTAAATTAACATCACCTGCATAAAAAAGCGTATCTCCTTCAAAAGGCACTTTGTTGATAATGCTTAATTTATCAATGTTAACCGTGGCATTTGGAAAATTTCGGAACAAACTCAAATCTACATCTTCAAATGCTACGGTAGCATCTACACTTTCATTAATTGATTTTAAGACCAAAGCTTTAATTTTATCTTTAAAAAGAAAAGGAGCAGCTGCTAAAGCAATAATAACTACGAGAAGAAATATACCTACAATTTTAAGTACTTTCTTGAATGTGAACTTTTTAGCCATAGTAATTGTTTTTGAAGATTTATAGGTTAGATATACAAATGTACTACCAAATTAAAAAATAATGTATTAAGATTCTGATAATTTTTTATATAATTTTGATTAATCGATACTTAATTCTTCATTCATTTTCAACTGAAATCTTTTTCTAAAAAAGTACACGGCAAGATACATAAAGGGAGTGTCTAACAAAGCAACACCCACTTTAAAAAGGAATCCACTTACAAACAGTGGTAAAAATAAATCCCAAGTTAGAATTTTAAAGCTACACAATAATAACAAAACTGAAAACGTATCGACTGCTTGTGAGGTAATGGTTGAAAAATTATTACGCACCCACAATTTTTTACCTTTTGTAAGTCTTTTCCAAAAGTGATACACCTGAATGTCGATATATTGAGCAAATAAATAAGCGAGCATTGAAGCGATAACTGCTAAAGCTGTTTGTCCAAATACTTTGGTAAACAAAGCATCCGTAACCGGAGAATTATCAATCGCAGGAACTGCATTTGAAATATAAATTATCCCTAACGAAAAAACGGAAGCAAAAATTCCTGTGGTAACTACTTGGTTCGCTTTCTTTTTGCCATAGATTTCCGAAATAATATCGGTAATTAAAAACGTAATAGGATAAGGAATAATACCTACTGAAATCTGGAATAATTTGGCTCCAAAAATTTCCACATCCCCAAAAGGATACCAGTAAAAAAACTTTTGAAAAATTAAATTGGAAACCACTAAAGAACAAATAAATAAACTCGCAAGAATTAAATAAATGCGTTGTGCCAAAAGTTTGTCTTGTATGCTCATGGAGTAAAATTAAGAATACAAGTTTACAAAAAAAAGCTATTTCTCTCTTTAGAAAGAAATAGCTTTTTAAACTAGCTTAATAAGAAAAACTTATTTGATCTTCAATTCAAAAGGCATCATGGCTTGAACCCCTTTCAATTGGTTGGCTCTTTTAATTTGCTCTAATAACTGGAAATTCTCTTCTCCAATTTGCTCTTTTAATAAAGCCTCTCTCGATTGGAACATAGAAATACCTGTAAAATTAGCAATCAAATCTTCCAGTTTTTTATCATATTCTGGATAATTTTCAACGCGGTAATCCTCTACTTTAGCCACTTTAGCAGCATATTTTAAAGCATCATCTAATCCACCTAATTCATCCACTAAACCATTTTTTAAAGCATCTGTACCTGTCCAAACGCGTCCTTGTGCAATAGCATCCACTTGTTCGGTAGTCATTTTTCTACCTGTAGCTACTCTGGTTAAGAAAGTCGTATAAATATTTTCAATACTTTCTAGTGTAAACGCTTTAAAGTCTTCGCTAACTGGTTCAAATAAACTATAACCCGCTGCATTGTCATGTGTTGCTACTTGTTCGGCATTAATACCAATGTTTTTCCCTAATTCGTTCATGTTAGGCAACATTCCAAAAACACCAATCGAACCGGTAATCGTACTAGGCTCTGCAAAAATGCGGTCTGCGTTACAAGAAATATAATACCCACCCGAAGCGGCTACATTCCCCATAGAAACGATAACAGGTTTATCTTTCTTTGTAATTTCAATTTCTCTCCAAATCAGTTCTGAAGTTAAAGCACTTCCACCAGGGCTATCCACACGCAATACAATGGCTTTTACATCTTCATCTTCTCTAGCCGCTTTTAAAGCTCTTTTTACCGCACCTTCACCTATAATGTTTACATCACCTTCACCCCCTTGAATTTCACCTTGTGCATACACAACCGCAATCACATCTTTCACCGAATAATCTACAGCAGAAGTTGCTACTTTTTTAGCATAATCTAAGATGTCAACCGTTTTGTAATCTTCGTCATCTTTTACTTTTAACTGTTTTTTAATCGCATTGTGGTACTCATCCTCATACGCAATTTTATCAATCATGTGTTTCGATAAAGCTAATTCTGGAGTACGCGCTCCTAAAGAATTGGCTATACTGTTCAAACTGTCTACTGAGATGTTTCTACTTTTTGAAATATCAGTCACTACCGTGTTCCAAACCCCATTCAATAACACCGAAATTTGCTCTCTGTTTTCTGGACTCATTTCTTGTGCTAAGAAAGGCTCAACAGCACTTTTGTATTTTCCATGACGAATAACTTCCATTTTAATACCCGTTTTCTCCTGTAATTCTTTTAAGTATAAGATTTCAGAAGACAACCCTTTAAATTCTAACTCTCCAATAGGATTCAAATACAATGAATCGGCAACCGAATTCAAATAATAATCACGTTGTGAAATATAATTGGAATACGCAACAACAAATTTCCCCGATTTTTTAAAATCTTCTAATTTATCGCGCAACGCTTTACTTTGCGCCATCCCTAATTGTGATTCGTTATTTAAAATAGAAATCCCTTTAATTTGGTCGTCGGCTTTGGCTGCGTCTATGGCATTAATCACATCGATTAAACCATCGTGTTTGGTTTCAAAATAATTAAATTCTTTAAAGTTTACTTTTCCACCATAGTCGAGTGTTACTTTAGACAAGTCCAATTCAATAACCGAATTATCTTTTACCCTAACGGTGTCTTTGTCTCCACCCATGATAGCTCCTAAAAATAGAAGTCCAAAAAAGAACACCATACAGAATACAAAAATTCCAATTACGGTGGCGAATACATTTCCTAAAAATTTCATTTTCTATTCATTTAATTTTATCTGCCCTATAGGTCTGCTAAAATGTTAAAATGTTACATGTTCATAAAAAAATAGAAAATAGAAATTATAAGTCTAAAATTGTTTGTTATTTTGTCCCCGATGAAAAAGCAACATCAAATAGTAGTTTCCATAGGGAGTAATGTAGGCAATCGGTTAGAGCACCTTACACAGGCCATTCATGCCATTCATGAACAAGTAGCGAGTGTGGTTAAAGTGTCTCCGCTATATGAAACTCCTGCTTGGGGCTTTGAGAGCGCTGCTTTTTATAACGGAGTGGTAGTCTTGCATTCCTATAAAAGTGCACAAAAGATTTTAGCACAATTGCTAAAAATTGAAAAGCAAATGGGTCGGGTGCGTACCCAAGATAAAGGCTATCAAGCGCGAATAATTGACCTGGATATCATTGGTTACGACGAAGAACAAATTGCTACCGACACTTTACAAATTCCGCATCCACAACTGCAACATCGCAATTTTGTACTGTTGCCTTTAAAAGACGTAGTGCCTAATTGGGTGCATCCTGTTCTTAAAAAATCGGTTACTGAATTGCTAGCTACCACTAGCGATGCGAGTGTGTGTACCAAAGTACATAATATGACTTCACCAGTAAAAAGCTTAGGCTTGCAACAATACAATTATATTGCAATTGAAGGCAACATTGGGGCAGGGAAAACCACTTTGGCGACTAAAATTGCGGAAGATTGCAATGCGAAATTGGTATTGGAACGTTTTGCCGACAATCCGTTTTTGCCTAAATTTTACAAAGATCAAAACCGCTATGCGTTTCCTTTGGAAATGTCTTTTTTAGCCGATAGGTACCAACAACTCACTGATGATTTGGCGCAATTTGATTTGTTTAAAGACTTTATCGTAGCCGATTATCATATTTTTAAATCATTGATTTTTGCTAAGGTTACCTTGCAAGAAGATGAGTTTCGCTTGTATAAAACCATGTTTGACATTATCCATCGCGAAACGGCTAAACCTGATTTGTATATTTACTTGTACCAAAATACCGAACGCTTGTTAGCCAATATTAAAAAGCGCGGCAGAAGTTACGAACAAGAAATTCCGGCAGAGTATTTAGAGAAAATCAACCGTGGGTATTTGGATTATATTAAAACGCAAACCGACTTAAACGTACTAGTAATTGATGTTTCCGATCTAGATTTTGTAAAACGCCAAGAGGATTATGTTTTTTTATTGGCGCGTATTAAAGAGAAGTTGGGGTAGTTTTCAGTTTTCAGTCTCAGTTTTCAGTTTCCATTTATCATTTAGTGGATTTTTAGCTTCTAACTTGTGCTTCCTTAAAATAGTTGGCTTTATAATAGCGATACAAATGGTCGTAAATAATTAGTTCGTATTCGCGTTGGCGTGAGGTGAATTGGCGGTTGAGGAGCATGTGAATATGACTGCTTAAGAAAGAAAAGAGATCTATTTCTAAGTTTTTTTCTAAAAATACAGTACCCTCTTTAATTTTTTCAGTTTTATAAAGAATGGCTTCATATAAAGGGTTGAAAAGTTCTTTTTCTTCCCAATGTAGAAAAGAAAAAATAGATATTTCCATGTCGCGATACTGTTTATCTAATTCTTTTTTCAGTATTTTATCCGCTTGAAATTCATTTTTAAACGAAAGTTGCATGCGGTCTAAGAGATTGTATTTGTCTTCTAAAGTCAATGAAAAAAGAGATAAAAATTGGTCCACAGCCAAAAAACTAAATAATAAAGCTGTTGTATCATTTTCAAAGTAGGGTTTTAAAGCAATGTATTCTAAAATCAATTCACTGTCTGCTTGAAAGATATTTTCCGATATTTCATACGTATTGGAACCATATCGTTCCAATTCTCTAACGTATGTATCGGTTTGAATTTTCCAAATCAAGTTTTGTTTTTGTAAAGATTCTAAAATAGGATGTAAGGTTGTAATTACTTTTCCTAAATTTTCAGGATTGTCTATTTTGAAACGCAATCGCAGATGAGCATCTGAATCATTATAACGAATGAAAAACCATTTAGAGATGTATTGTTGTGCTAACAGTTGTTCGATAGTATCTTTAAGATAATCTACTAAAATGAAATCAGCGGTTTTTACACCACAGTAAATTTTAAAATATAACCATTCGCTTCCTAAATTAAATGTTCTTTTCATAAATAAATTTTAAAGATAACTTCACTATTCTCGGAAGAAAGAAACAATAAACTGATTGGCATAATTATTATTTTCTTCATCTTTTACGACACTTTCATTGGTAAACAAAAATTCTTCTAAAATAACTTTACCATTTGTTTTAATGGTTTTTTGTAGAATATCAAAACAAATTTCAACCTCTAAATCGAGTAATAATGTATTGTCACCACTTACGATAGTCACATATTGTGGGATTCTTTTATTGGTTTTCCAATTTGGGAAAGTGGTTGAGAATTGCAAATCTTTGATGTCTTTTTCAAACAAATACCATTTGGCTTTCGCTAGAATAACCTCTTTATAAACCACTCTGGGAAAAGTTGTATAATGATGCGGTAAATTTCCCCAGTCCATTTTATAAACGGGGTTGAGATTTTGACCCTGCAAATCGGCTAAAAACTGATAAATGGGTAAGGAGTTGTTGCTGTAGTTATGCGCGTTAGACAAACAAGGAACGACGATTTGATTCTGTTTTTTAGATTTTAAAATAAGGGTATTATTTACTACCGAAATCCATAAATCTGCAATGTCAATTTGTTTTTCTTTAGGTGTAATACTATTTGCTAAATATGGAATTTCGTAGTCTCTTAAAACGGGTCTTCTTAAAATATTACCGGTTCTTGATTCTGGAATATGCGCAATTTCAGCAAAAAGAACATCTTTTGATAGTGTCGCTTCTTTAGTAGTTATTTCATTTGCAAGTTGTTGAATTTTAGCCTCTCCATTACTAAAACGCCCGATTAATTTGGCAGCACTAAAATTTCCTAAAGATTCTAAAACAAGTGTTTCTTTATTGTCAATTTGGACCACTTCAATCATAGCAGAAAAAGTAGGAGGTAAGAGTTTGTTTTTAGTTTCAAAAGTTGCAATATCCTCGTCTTTTAATTCTATAATTGTAGCTTTTTTCACCAGGGCATTTTTTAATTTGGTCTCTAAAATGTAATCCCATCGCGACCAATTTTCATTTTTTGAATTACTGTTGTTGTGTTTGTTAATGGATAACCGATCCAAAATAGGATGGGAGTCATTCATTCTTACGTCTTGTAGGTAACCAATCCCAACTTCAGTGTCTAAAACTACTGTTAAAGGCATTTCTTGCGTTTCATATCGGTTTAAAAACGCTTTTTTAAAGGCGTCTAGGTTTCGATTAGGAGTAGATTCCTGAATGCGTTCCAAAAAAGAAATGGCTTGTTGTAATTGTTTTTTTGTTTTGTATTGGAGTGTAGCCGTATTGGTTTTTAAATACAAATCGGTTTGTAAAAGATATTTTTCTTCAAAATCAACCTCTAAACGGCTTACATTTTCTTTGATTTTTTGAGAAAGCGTAAAATGGTTGTTGAGGTTAACTTCTTTTAAATGCGCTGTTATTTCTTTTAGAAGCGACTTTTTAGCATCCACTGTGTCCATTTTTTCTAAAATTGCCAATACTCGTTCAATTTCAGAATTTCCCGTTACAGTTGCTTCTAGGTTGCTCACTAAAAACTGGTTATCAATCAATTCGTTTACAAATGCTTGGGCTTCTTCCAATTCAGAATTATCTTCAATGATAGCATTTGCCAATTCTGTTATGGTTTTACCAAAGGTTGCTTGTTCATAAATAATATCTATAAAAGGATTTTTACGAATAGCAGCTAAGGTATGTTCGCGTCTTTTTTTAATAAAACGGTATTCTACATAGCGGTAGAAGTCACCAATACTGTAGAGTGAAGAATTAGGGTAATAGACTAATTGTTCTCGTATAGTCGCTGTTTTTCCTAATTCGAGTAACCAATGCGTCCAAAACTGCATGTCGAATTGTGTATGCGTTGTAAACGTTTCTTTGTTTGCTAGTTGTATTGCGGTTTCTGAAGAAAATTCGCCAGTAGTACAACCTGCAAAAAGTCCGAATGGAGTGGCTCTAGAACTGATTCGGGCGATGTATTTGAATAAGCTTTGTTCTAAATGCTTGGCCTTTTCTGGGTTGTAAGTAGCGGGTTGATCTTTATACTTTTCTAATTCTTTGAACAATTCGGGAGAAGCTAAAGCAAGCGCACTTTTAATAACGGGTTCCTCTAGAGTGGCAAATAATTTTTCCCTATTATATTCTTTCAATAATGTAGTGTAAAAAGAAACCGGTAATAAAGGGGTTCTTAGTACAAAAGTTGAGAAAGCGGAAAAAGGGTTCATGGAGTATATTAATATAAATTTTTATGAAGTAGTTTGTAAGAATTTTATTTTTTTAATTTAAAATCAGGATGATTTAACTGCCAATAAAAAAATGCAAACATATCTGTCAAATGTTTATAAGATTTTTCAATATTTTGAGATGCACCGTGACCTCCATTAATATCTGCATAAAAAAAAGTTGAATTTAAATCTAAACTATTTGCTTGTAATTTTGCAGCAAATTTTGCAGGTACCCAAGCAATTACTCTAGAATCATTCATTCCTGCAGTCACAAGAGTTACAGGGTATTTAATTCCTTTTTTAATATGGTGATAAGGATCCATTTCTAACAATGAATTGAACTCAGCTTCATTTGTAACTGTACCAAATTCTTTTACGTTATTTTGTCCATTTGGAGTGGTTTCAAAGCGTAGGGTGTTTAATACACCAACGTCAATATAAGCTGCTTTAAATAAATCTGGTCTTTCGGTAATAGCTCTACCTATTAAAATTCCTCCTGCACTTCCACCATAAATTGCAATTTTTTCTGGATTAGTATAACCAGCATTAATTAAATATTCAGTTGATGAAATAAAATCTTTCCAAGAGTTTGGTTTTGTTTCTTTATAACCTCCTTTATGCCATTTGTCACCTTTTTCTCCTCCACCTCTTACATGGGTATAAACAATAATACCTCCATCTATTACCCATTGTAGCATATATGGATTAAAATATGGGGAATTAGAGGAACCGTAGGCCCCATAACCAGTTATGTAAGTTCTGTTATGACCGTTTTTAACAATATTTTTGTTGTGAATAATTGTAACAGGTAAATCAATACTATCGTGAGATTTAATTTCTAATTCTTGTACAACTATATCATTAAAAGAATCATTGTATTTATTAGTATTGAGGTCTTGTAAGTTGAATTCGTTTTTATCAATGTCAAATTTGTATCTCTCCCTAGATTTTGTCCATCCAGAAATATAAAACCACATATCATCTTTATCACTACCTGATATTTTAGATATACTTAATGAACCAGCAACTGATGGAAGTTTAATTTCAGAATACTGATTATTTATATATTTGTATACTTTTGATATAACTCCATTCTTTTTTGTAGTAAAAATAAATCCATTTTTAATAGAAGTTATTGATCTAAAGTTTTCATTTTCTATTTCATTAATAATAATATTATTACCTGAGAAATTAGGATTGTCTAAATTGGTTTTACATATTACACTTTTGTTAGACTTTTCTGTGATGTATATAATATCTCGATTTTCTAAAATTACAAAATATTGAATTTTATCTTCTTTTTTATAAAAAGGCTTCCATGTTAATTTAGATGATATATTATCAGTTTCTGCATAGTAATTATCAACAAATGTTGTTGCCCCACTAACTTTTCCAATTATAATTTTATGTTTTTTTGATAAGTAATTAATTAAAGGGAAGTCTTCTTTTTTAATATTTAGTTCAGGGTTGTTTTCTTTAGAAAAAATATCTAAATGCTTATTAGTTGAGTCTCCTATTTTATAAAATACAGACTTTGTGTTTTTAATAAAATCTTCTGATTTGTTATCAATATTAGGAATATGAGTATATATAATACCAGAATCATCTTCAAGCCACCTTATGCCCCCTAGATCACTTGGCCATGTATTAGTAATTACATAAGGTAAGATCTTTTCAGTTTTAATATCTAGAAAAACTATTTCAGCAATTTCTTTTCCTCCTTCTGTTAAGGCTAAAGCAATCTTTGTTCCTGTGTTGTTTGGTGCATATGTTGAGATGACCTTCTCAGTTTTATTTTTTCGGTTATATTCATCTATGTCAAAAACAACTTTTTCTTCTCCATTAAATCCTTTTCTCAGACAGATAAGGTTTTTATTTGATCCAGAGATGAATTTTGTATAAAAATGTAAATTATTTTTAAGTACCAAAATAGATGAATAAAAATCACCATCATTATCAATGTTTTTGAAACGTTTATATAAACTATCTCTGTTAGATATAGAATTTAAAATATTTTCAGTATAGTTTGAGTTTTGTGTCATCCAATTTATAACTGATGAATCTTTTAAATTTTCCATGTTTCTATATTCATCAATAATTTCAATACCATAATACATTTCTTTTTCAGGTATTGATTTAGCATAAGAAATTTGATTTTGACTATAGAGTCTATTGTGATTAATAAAAATAAGTATTAGAATTAATATTTTTTGAGACTTATGTTTAATTGACATATAAATTATATTATTTGTTTTTTGTTAATTCCTCTGCCATTTTCATAGCATTATAGGTGTTTAAAATTTTACCCGATTTACATAATTCAGAAAAAGGCACCATTTCGTTTTTAGTTCCAGGTTTAACCACTTTTTTATCGATAGTAATCCCTGATTCTACTATTATTTTTTTTACTTCTTGTACTGTTAGATTGGGGTAGTATAACCAGATTAAAGCAGCCGTTCCTGAAACCATAGGAGCTGCTAAAGATGTTCCAGAATCATATGTATATTGATTATCCGGAATAGCGACGTAAATGTCTTCTCCAGGAGCAAATATATCTACATTGTTTTTTCCATAATTCGAATAAGGAGTAACCAAAGTACTATCTATTCTTTTGGAAGTAGAACCAACCGTGATTAGGTTTTGAGTTAATTCAGTATTATTTAGATAACTAAAATCGGTAGGATAAAATGGGGTTACGTCAATATTAGACGATGCATTGCCAGAAGTGTGTACTACTAAAACATTTCTTTTTTCTGCATATTGTAAGGCTTGTGTTACAATATCTTGATCTAAGGAAAATTGTTTTGAAAAAGACATGTTGATTACCTTGGCACCATTATCAACAGCATAATAAATTGCGTTTGCGATATCCTTATCATATTCATCGCCAAATGGAGAAATGATTAAAGGCATGATATAGATGTTATTGTGAAATCCTTTTACGCCTTTGTAATTATTTCGATTTCCAATAAGCACACTAGAAACTTTTGTATTATGAGAGTTTAACCTTTGATCAGAATTTAAATTGTTATTACCATATCCTTTTTCTAATTGATAATTTTTAATTTTTTTCCTGTCATCATAATTTAAATTTAATAATTTATGTACAATAGAATCATTATGCTGGCTAGAACTTTTCATTCCTTCAATGGTAAAGTTGTACCTTTTTATCATTCTCATATAATAAATTAAATCTGAAAAAGTTCTTTCAGAGGGTACATCATAATCTACTCTTTCTGCAAAGCGTTTTTCAACGCCTTTATGTAATTGATATAAACTGTCTAATTGTTTAAAAGTATAGTCATCATTAGGGAAATAGTAATGTAAAGTATCTTTTGCAGGGTAATAGGCAGAAATAAGTACATTTTCTTCTTTCAAATATCTTTCGTAATATTTTTTATCGTCTAAATATTTTTCAAAGGCTCTCTTATACTCTCTATAGATTGGTTTGTTTTGTAATTGGATTGTATCTTTATTTTCAAAATCATATTTATATTTTTTAAGAATCCGTACAAATTCAAAATTTACAAAGGCTTGTAAATTACTATCACCAACTCCGATAAAGTTCCATCCATTCGTGTCATCAATATAACCATTTTTGTCGTCGTCTAAACCATTATTGGGAATTTCATTTTGATTGACCCAAAATTTCCCTTTTAAATCTTCATGATTGATATCAATTTGTGAATCGATAGTTGCAACTATAATTTTATTTTTTGTATTCTTAAAATCTTCTTGATACCATTTGTTTAAAGAAATACCGTATACGGAGTCTTGGATGTAATCTTTATGTTGCCATAAGATTAAAGTATCTGCATTTTTTTTTACTTCATGTTGTATTTTTAAAGGCTTACAGTTACAAAATAATAGAAGCATAATTAAAATTACAGATACTTTCATAAAATTAAATTTTAAAGTTTATTATCTTGGATTACATAAAATACCTGAATCACTATCTGGATCAACTGGTATATTGGGATCATTAGTGTCGATAGGTTTTTGAGGAGGTTTAGTATCTGTATTAGTGTTAGCTCCATTTGAACCACCATAGATTTTATTAGCATTATTTAATTTAGCTAATTGAAATTTTTCAAAATCAAATTTTTTTAATTTTTTTTCTTTCATTTTTTTTAATTTTTATTTTTGATTCACAAATATAAATTAGAAATATAATCCTATAATATAAACAATTTGAAAACGTTGTCGATATTCATGAATTACGCGTTTTTCTTTTAATTAATTATTTGATTTTCAGTCTCTTTCATGTTTTTTATTTCTTTTATAAAATAGGAAGGTTTTATACCTGTTCTTTTAAAAAATGCTTTGGAAAACGATTCAGAGGTATTAAAACCAGCTTCTTCTGCTATCGCTGCAATGGTAAATTTTCTCAAATCTTTATTGTTTTTTAATTCTTCAATAATGAAATCAACTCTCAAGTCATTAATATAATTAGAAAAGCTTTTACCTTTTTCAGAATTTATTACAACTGAAAGATATTTTGAATTTGTATTAAAAATTTTAGATAAACTCTGAATAGTAATGTTTGCTTTTAAAAAATATTTGCCATCTTCAAAAGAAATTAACTGTTTTGAAATATTCGATAGTATTTCATCAGAAATTATAGAATTACTACTTTCTCTAATTATGTTTGTATCTGGAATTTTGTTATTTTTTTCAAAATCAGATTTTTCTAACATGAGTTTTTTAAATCGGTTTTTATATTCCTTTTTTAATTTTTGTTGCTTATATATAAATATAAGACATAGAATTGTAATTATTATAAAAATAATTAGGATCCAATTGTTTTTTTTATTTATGCTGTTAAGTTCGTTAATGATTGTTTCTTTTTCTCTTATTAAGTTAGGAATATCATATTCTTTGCTTAGTTTTTTTGATAATCCTTTGTAATTCACCTGAAAAATGCTATCTATACTCATTAGCGTATTAAGATAAGTTAACTGTTTTTCAGTATTTCCTTTTTCTTTATAATAATTTATTAAATAACGATATCCATCTACAAATTCTGGATTTATGTATTTTATTTGTTTATGTATGCTATCTATTTTTTCATAATAAATGGTAGCAGTGTCTTTTTTGTTTAATCCTTCATAAGATTTTCCATAATAATAATAAGATGCTATTTGGTTCATTTTATTATCGAAGTTAATCATAATATGTAAAGCTTTATTAATACTGTCTATTGCAGCATTATAATCTTTCTTTAAACATAATGTTGCACCTTCATTTAAAATGAAACAACCTTTAAGTCTTTCATTATTATTTTTAATAGACTCTTTATACCCTAATTTGTTATAGTATGAAGAAGAATCTAATTGCGTTAATGCTCTATGAGCATCTGCAATAGCAAATGTGAGGTTTAGATATGTTGCATAATATTTTTTTTTCTTTTCTTTATTTCTTTTGTAAAAGGAGTAACATTGTTTATATAATTGTAGAGCCTCAGCAATTTCTCCCATATCTTCAGATTTAATTAGAGCAATTGAAAATTTAGCTTCATAAAAATAGTTGGTATCATTCGTTTTTTTTGACAAATTTTCAAGATTTATATAGGTTTCAATTGCTTTTCCAAAATCTCTTGTATTATCTAATTTATTAGCTTTTTCGAAATAAGCTATTTTTAAATCTTTTATATTATTGACTTTCTTTGAATATAAAATGACACTATCTAAATATTTTATTGATTCATAAGGATCACTAATTAAAGATTTCATGTAATAACCTTTAGGTCGTAATGAATCATTATTTTCAAGTTTAGCTTTGAGTAAATATAAATCTGAAAATTTTCTTTGTGATTTTAAATCTTTAGAATTTTGAAGAAATCCTTTTTTTAACTCATCATAACTCATTTTTTTTAAATCCATTTCACTTACTTGTCCAGAAGACAATTGAAATAAGAATAATAAACTAAGTAGAATGATTTTTTTCATTGGAATTAGATGGCGTATTTGTTTGAATTTTGAAGTTGTAAATATCTACTTTTTCCTTTATATGAAAATAATATTCTCTATAAATTCCTGAAATACCAGTCGAAATTCACGAATGTCGAGTTACATTGCTTGCACACCTTAAAAAACACTGTTAGATTTGAATCAGAGAAATAAGGAAATTTTAGCACCTCATTTTTTCAAAGGTAGTTGGCCACTATATTGGGATTGATTCAGCTGATAGTAACCCATAAAAAAGACGAGCAAAATAGGAATGGATAGATTTTCTAAAACAAAACTATCAAACAAGAATAAAGAAAGAGTTGGCTTTTTCTTGTTTTACGAAGTACCAACTAAAAAAAACAGTCCTGCCTAATTATGTTTTGACGAACACCTAGTAGGACTGTGATTAATTTAATTAAAGAACAAATTTATGAAAAAAGTAATTTTTAGTTTAGTATTTTTAATGATGACTTCATTGTGGTCATTTGCAAATACAAATAGTGGACAAATTTTGGATCCAAGTTGTGAAGAAGCTATGTTTGATGCTATGGAGTGGGCTTTGGAAGAAAACTTTGATGATCAAACTGTAAGTTATATTGGAAACTGGGCGTATGCGAATTGTTGGTTAAGACAAAATTCGGAATTAAACCCTTCTTTTTAATTTATTAGGTCATGATTATGAAAAAAATAGTTTTAAGTACGCTTATTTTTGTTTCGTTGTCTTCTTTTACTACAAGATTAACATCACAACAAGTAGCGGTAGGTTATTGTGATGATAGGATGTTTGATGCTATGGATTGGGCCGCAGAGGCTGGATTAGATGATCAACAAATTGCAAATGCTGGAAATGCTGCATATGCAGAATGTTGGTTAATGAATAGAAACCTAATAAGAGATTCTGGTCAAGGAGTTGATTAAAATGAAAACAGGGGGCAATGTCCCCTGTTAAATAAAATATGATGAAAAATAAATTTATACTACTATTTGTACTATTTGCTATAACTACTGTTGTTTCTCAAAATAATGTAGCAAAATATAATGTTCTTTTTAAAGTTCAAAATCCAAAAAGAGAGTCGGCTTTTTTTGATAAAATTACTGAGGCTTCTAAAAATCTTGAATTTGAATTAGTTTTTAATGATAGTGTTTCGTTTTTTTCAATTTCAAAAAAAATGATTTTAGATGACAGAAGTTTTGAAAAAGCTGCTTCTAAAATAATAAGTAAAGGAGATTATTTATATAAAAAAGATAACTCTTCATTTTATGTTATAAATGATAATCTTTATTATGAAAAGAAAAAAGACTCTTCAGATTGGAATATAACTACTGAAGCTAAGGTAATACAAAATTTAACCTGTTATAAAGCGACTAAAATTAAAAAAGTGACCAATCAGAGAGGAACTTTTAATCATGAAATTACAGCATGGTTTTGCCCTGAAATTCCTTTTAGTTATGGGCCTAACGAGTATAATGGTTTGCCTGGTTTGATAGTTGAATTAATTGAAATGCCTGCCACTCATTTTGTGTTAAAATCAATTACTTTTCATAAAGACAATACAGAAATTCTTCAATTGAATAAATTGAAAGAAATTGATGAAAAAGCCTATTATGATGCTATTAAAGCTAATTTGCCTGAAAGATAAATGAATATTAATTTTTTTTGGTTGTTAATTTTAAGTGTTTCTTTTTCTTTCTCTCAAACCATTACAGGAACGGTAAAAGATAGTTTACAAAATCCATTAGCCAATGCCAATGTAATAGCCAAACCTTTACTAGAAAACAAAGGACTTAAATTTGCAATTGCCGATCATTTAGGGAGGTATAAACTGGAACTGGAAAAAGAAGTACCTTATGAAATTAAAGTTTCCTATTTAGGATATAAGGAATCTTTGTTAAAAGTAGATACCAATAGCAATCTTAAAGAGCATCATTTTGTATTACAAGAAAGCGGGCAACAATTAAAGGAAATTGTAATCGACTATGAGTATAAACCTATAGTGGTAAAAAAAGATACCTTAATTTATAATGTGGCTTCTTTTGCAAATGGCAATGAGCGCAAAATGAAAGAAGTGCTAGAAAAGATGCCAGGTGTAGAAGTCGACAAAGATGGAACTGTTACGGTACAAGGTAAAAAAGTGACTCAAATGATGGTGGAAGGCAAATCCTTTTTTGGTGGCGGTTCTAAATTAGCCGTAGAAAATATTCCAGCCGATGCATTAGACAAAATTGAAGTAATTGACCATTTCAATAAAGTGGGTTTTCTAAAGGAAGTGTCAGATAGCGATGAACTGGCCATGAATGTAAAGCTCAAAGAAGAGAAAAAGAAATTTGTGTTTGGAGATGTGGAAGCGGGTGCTGAGGTGGCAAACGATAATGGATTTCATTTGTTGCACACGGCTTTGTTTTATTACAGTCCAAAAACCAATGTAAGTTTTATTGGAGATGCGAATAACATAGGAAAAAGAACCTTTTCTTTTCAGGACTTGATGCGTTTTCAAGGAGGTGTGAGTAGTTTTTTAAATGATAGAAAACAATTGACTAATTTGTACGCTTTTACAACTGATAATACCGATGTTATTGAAAATAAATCGCAATTTGGAGCTTTAAATTTTCAACACGATCTTAATTCAAAACTGGCAGTTGAAGGTTTTGCCATTTTTTCAAAACTATTTAGCGCTTCTTTAACGGAAAGCAATAACGAATATTTGCAAAATAGCGCTTTTACTTTTGAAAATAGAACGACCCAAAAAGAAAATAAAACGGTTTTAGGTATTGCAAATGTTAAGCTCGATTACAGCCCAACTGACCATTCTAAATGGTTTTACAATGCGCAATTGCAATCGAGTGCCAACGATGCTGCGTCTATGTTGAACTCCATTAGAGATGGACAACAAAGTGTTTTTGAAACCCTAAACGAAGCAGAAAACAATCAAATCAAGCAATTTATAGAATGGCACAAACAGTATAAAAATACCAAGCATACCACGACTTTTGTAGTAAATCAAAGTTATGAGAACAACACTCCTACGAATACCTGGTTAACCGATACCGAATTTTTAGCAGGGTTGATTCCTTTGGAAAATGATAGTTTTTATGAAATTCAGCAAGTTAAAAAAGTAAAAAATAACACTATAGATGCTTTGTTCAAGCATTATTGGATTGTCAACAATTACAATCATTTGTATACCAATGTAGGAAATAATTTTGGCACCACTCATTTGCAAATTTCAGAAAAGCAGTTCGTGTCAGACGGTACGGTTAACGATTTTGCCAATGGTGGTTTTGGAAATGATTTGGAGTATGTCCTGAATGATTTTTATGTAGGCTTGGAATACAAATTCAAAATAGGAAAATGGATCAATAAACCGGGAATCTATGCTCATAAGTATCATTTACAAACCCATCAAATTGCAGCTACCTATACTGTAAGAAAAACGTATTTGGAACCGCAATGGGATAGTGAGTACGAGTTCAACCAATCGGAAGCACTGACTTTTAAGTATCAATTGGCAAATGATTTTCCAGATGCAACCCAACTATTAGAACGCTATACGTTGCAAAGCTATAATACTGTTATTAGAGGAAATGCTTTATTGAGTAATGAGCGTTTTCATACGGCTAGTTTGCGTTATAAAAAAAACAGTATGTATCGCGGTTTAATGCTTTTTGCAAACATTAATTTCAATAAAAAGATAAGAACCATTAGAAATAAAGTAGAACTGGACGGAATCAATCAGTTTAACACGCCTATTATTACAGACAATCCAGAAACCAATTGGAGAGCCTACGGAACGCTTAGTAAAAAAATCCACCGTTTTCGATTGCAGTTCAATTCCAGCCTAAGTAGGTTCAGTTATATTCAAACCTTAAACAATCAAACGACTACTAATAATAGAAACAATCAGGTTGTAGGTGTAAAGATAAGTACAGCTACTAAAAAATGGCCTAGTGCCAGTGTAGGGTATAACAAAAGTTTCAGTCAGTTTAGCGGTTTAACTTCGTCCCAATTTACAAATGACGTTTTTTCTTTCAGTTGGGATATCGACTTCTTAAAATCCTTTACTTTTAAAACCGATTATGAAGTGACGTTTAATGAAAATAGTCAAAATCAAAAAACAACCTATCGCATTGGTAATGCCTATTTGAGTTATCAAAAGAAAGATCATCCGTTGCGCTTCGAACTTTCAGCACGCAACTATTTGAATAATGGAACAATAATTAATAATTCCTTTTCAGATTTTTTAATTTCCAATTCCACAACTTTTACTTTGCCAAGAATTGTCTTATTATCAATAAGTTATAAATTATAATCATTTAGTGCTTCTTAAAGTGATAATGTATTTTATCTAAATTCCTGAAAAACCAGTCGAAATTCACGAATATCGAGTAATATCGTTTGTCTGGGTCAAAAAAGCCCAGTAGTTTTGACTCATCAATTGGAAGCGCTTATTAATTTCTTTACAAAAGGTTTTAAAAACAACATTTCAATTTTTGAATAAACTTCTTATTGCCTGTTCCTAATAAGGTTTATTAATATTGTATACGCCATGTAGTTAGTTGTGATTGTATGCCACAAAAAAAGCGTTCTTTGTTGAGAACGCTTTTTTCATACACAAACCGTAGTCTTTGTTTTTATGGACTAGTGTTTTTGCTGTTGTTTTTTAATGGTTTTTTTATCAATATCAAATTGATTGGTTTTCTGATCCACATTTCCCGTTGGATTCGTTGGATTGGTCTGTTCTTTAGTTCTTTTAAATTTCTTTGAATCTTTAATAATTCCCATAATATGTGTGTTTTAATGTTATAGGAAGAATATAAAAAATATAAATTCAAATGCTCTTAAAGTTATCTTAAAGTATTGTAAATGAGCGTTAAAATAGGGGTTGTTATTGTTTTATAGTGGAGTAAAACGAAAGCCTTTCTTTTTCCCTTTTCCTTTTCCTACTACATCTTCTGAAACAAATCCCAAACCACAATTCCAGCACTTACCGAAATGTTTAAAGAATGTTTGGTACCCAGTTGAGGTATTTCAATAACCCCATCACTTTTATTAATCGCTTCTTGTGCCACGCCTTTTACTTCGTTTCCAAAAATTAAGGCATATTTTTTAGTAGCATCTACTTTAAAATCGTTTAGCATAATTGAGTTTTCGGTTTGCTCAATAGAATACACCACAACTTGTTCTTGGTGCAAACGGTCTACCACTTCTAATACATCTTTGGCATATTCCCAAGCTACTGTTTCAGTTGCACCCAAAGCGGTTTTATGAATTTCTTTATTAGGCGGCACAGCAGTAATACCACACAAATAAATTTTTTCTACTAAAAAGGCATCGGCTGTTCTAAAAACCGAACCAATGTTATGTAAACTTCTAATGTCGTCTAATACTAAAATGAGCGGTGTTTTCTCTGCTTCTTTAAAGCCTTCTTTGTCTAATCGCTCTAGTTCTGCGTTGGCTAATTTTCTCATAGGGCAAAAATAGAGATAATGCGGCAATTTGACAATGCGTCAATGGGTCAATTTGAACGCGTAAGGGAAATTAAAATTGTTCTTGTTCTTCCACTTGAAATTATTCTTGATTTTATTACCTTCGCAACGATACTAAAATTTAAGAATTGTGGCTAAGAAAGAAGCAACGAAAACCAAAGAGAAAAAGGAAACTCCTTTAATGAAGCAGTACAATGAAATCAAACGCAAATATCCCGATGCTTGTTTGTTGTTTCGTGTAGGTGATTTTTACGAAACCTTTGGAGAAGATGCCATTCGTTCGGCTGGAATTTTAGGAATAACGCTAACCAAAAGGGGAGCGGGTTCTGATAGCGAAACGGCTTTAGCGGGTTTTCCACACCACTCTTTAAATACCTATTTGCCTAAATTAGTTAAGGCAGGACTTCGTGTGGCTATTTGCGATCAATTAGAAGATCCAAAAATGACGAAAACCATTGTGAAGCGAGGCGTTACCGAATTAGTAACACCTGGAGTAGCAATGAATGATGAGGTACTGCAAGCGAAATCCAATAACTTTTTGGCATCGGTACACTTTGGTAAAAAGAACCTAGGAATTGCTTTTCTAGATGTTTCAACGGGTGAGTTTTTAACCGCACAAGGAAATGAAGAATACATCGACAAACTCTTGCAAAACTTTAATCCTAGTGAAGTTTTAGTACCAAAGCACCATAAGAATCAATTTAAAGAAGTTTTCGGTGATGATTTACACTCCTTTTTTCTAGAAGATTGGGTGTATAAGGAAGATTATGCGATGGAAACCTTAACCAAGCATTTTCAAACCAATTCCCTAAAAGGCTATGGTATAGAAGAATTGCAAGAAGGTATTGTAGCCTCGGGTGCCATTTTGTATTATTTGTCGGAAACCCAACATAATAAAATCCAACATATTACAAACATTCAGCGTATTGCGGAAGATGCCTACGTGTGGATGGATCGCTTTACCATTCGCAATCTCGAATTGTACCATTCAACCAATGTAAATGCGGTTACACTTTTAGATGTGATTGACAAAACCTTGTCGCCTATGGGGTCGCGTTTGCTGAAACGTTGGTTGGCTTTACCACTTAAAGATGCCGCACGCATTAAAAGTCGCCATGAAGTGGTAGCGTATTTAAAAGAGAATACAGAAACCTTACAAAAGATTCAGTACCAAATTAAGCAAATTTCCGATTTAGAGCGTTTGATTTCTAAAGTGGCAACAGGGAAAGTTTCTCCAAGAGAAGTGGTGTATTTGAACGACTCTTTAAATGCGATTATCCCAATTAAGGAAGTAGCCTTGCAAAGTAAGAATGAAGCTTTAAAAGCGATAGGCGATAGTTTGCATGCCTGCGAATTGTTGCGTGAAAAAATTCAAACGACCTTAAATCCAGAGGCACCTGTACATGTCAATAAAGGAAATGCGATTGCAACAGGAGTGCATGCAGAATTAGACGAATTAAGAGCCATTTCTTCCAAAGGGAAAGGCTATTTAGAAGATTTAGAAGTGAGAGAAAGTGAGAAAACAGGAATTTCTTCTTTAAAAGTGTCGTTTAATAATGTGTTTGGTTATTATATAGAAGTTCGAAATACGCATAAAGATAAAGTTCCAGCGGATTGGATTAGGAAGCAAACGCTAGTAAATGCAGAGCGCTATATTACAGAGGAGCTGAAAGAATACGAAAGTAAAATTTTAGGTGCAGAAGATAAAATTCAGCAATTGGAAAGTCAGTTGTTTGAACAATTGGTCAACTGGATGGCAACCTATATTAAACCCGTGCAACACAATGCCAATTTAATTGCACAGTTGGATTGTTTGAATTCGTTTACCCAATTGGCCATAGAGCATAAATATGTACAGCCTGTAATCGATGATAGTTACGATTTAGAAATCAAAGAAGGAAGACACCCTGTCATTGAAAAACAATTGCCCGTAGGAGTGCCTTATATTTCCAATGATGTTTTCTTAGATAATGTGAGCCAACAAATTATTATGATTACCGGACCGAATATGTCGGGTAAATCGGCCATATTAAGGCAAACCGCTCTAATTGTATTATTGGCACAAATGGGAAGCTTTGTGCCTGCAGAAAGTGTACGTATGGGAATCGTAGATAAGATTTTTACTAGAGTAGGAGCTAGCGATAATATTTCTATGGGCGAATCGACCTTTATGGTGGAGATGAACGAAACCGCTTCAATCTTGAATAACATTTCGGATAGAAGTCTGGTCTTATTAGACGAAATTGGTAGAGGAACATCAACTTATGACGGAATTTCGATTGCATGGGCCATTTCCGAATATTTACACGAACATCCCAACAAACCCAAAACGCTTTTTGCTACCCATTACCACGAATTGAATGAAATGGAAGCGATTTTTGAACGCATTCAGAATTTTAATGTTTCGGTTAAAGAATTAAAAGATACGGTTTTATTTATTCGTAAATTGGTTAAAGGAGGAAGCGCGCATAGTTTTGGTATTCATGTTGCGAAAATGGCGGGAATGCCACAAGTGGTGATTCAAAAAGCACAAAAGTTATTAAAGAAATTAGAAAAAGAACATTCAGGTGATGCCTTAAACGGAACCAAATTAGAAAAAGAAGCCGAAATGCAATTGAGTATTTTTAATTTAGACGATCCTTTATTAGAAGAAATTAAAGATGAAATTTTAAATATCGACATCAATACGTTAACGCCTGTTGAAGCTTTAATGAAGTTAAACGAGATAAAAAGAATGTTAACGAAAAAATAATTTAAAAAATAAGGTATTCGTTACCAAATGGTTATAAAAAACTTTAATTTTTTTTACCAAAAGTACTTGCAGAATATAAAATATGTACTATATTTGCACTCGCAATACGGAACAAGAGTGAGTGTTGCTAAAGTTCTTAAAAAGACGCAAACGCGAAAATAGCTCAGTTGGTAGAGCGCAACCTTGCCAAGGTTGAGGTCGCGGGTTCGAACCCCGTTTTTCGCTCAACACTACCAAATAAAAATATTTTTGCTCGAGTGGTGGAATTGGTAGACACGCTGGACTTAAAATCCAGTGAACAGTAATGTTCGTGCGGGTTCAAGTCCCGCCTTGAGTACAAAAAGCTTCTAACTTTGTTAGGAGCTTTTTTTGTTTAAAATAGTTTTTATGTATTTTGTTTATATAATTTATTCGACATCCTTAGATAAATTTTATGTTGGAACTACTGATAATGTCGAAAGACGTTTGATTGAACATAATTCTAAAGAATACTTAAATTCATTTACTTGTAAAGGTGTACCATGGGTATTAAAATTGTCTTACTTATGTGATTCTAGCGAGAAAGCTTATAAACTAGAAAGGTTTATTAAAAAAATGAAATCTAGAAAATTTATTATTAAAATTATTGATGATAAAAAAATACTAGATGCTATTTGTTTAAATAAATTGTAGGTAGCGGGTTCAACTCCGAAGCTTCGGAGCCGCCTTGATTCCGATTCTTCGGAACAAAAAGCTTCTAACATCTCCCGACTCTTCGGGAAGGAGCTTTTTTTGTTTCTACTAGTTTCTCTTATAGGTTTATTATCGTAGCTTAAAAACGTTCTTTTTATTGGGAAATAAAGCTTGTACAATCATTTTCTTGTCAGTAACTAAGCTCGTATTTTCTTCAAAATAAAAATTGGTTAAATTCCAAACAATCATAATCGCAGAAAAGTAATATAAATTTAAAACTAAAGCGATTCCTATGTGCATGGAAATGGTTAAAATAACCCATAATTTTCGGGTTTTTGGAATCCATACAAATATAGGGTAACACATTTCTATTACTATAGTAGACCATCCGATAAGCACAAGAATAAAACTATGGTCTGCCATCCAGCTAAAATCAAAATTAAAATCTCGGTTGGCATAAGGCAGATTTATAGCTTTCCATATCGATTCACCATCCCACCAATTAAATCCTAATAATTTATCAAAACCGGAAAAGAAATAAGCGATGCTAACGTGAATTTGAAAAAGACGCTTCACAGGCATATAATTGGTGAATTTCTTTTGTTTGGAACGGAATAGATTTCGAATTGAAAAAACAGTATCGGCAGGAAATAAAATCAAATAGAAAAGCGACATGCTGGTGAAAAAATCAGCACCATAAATAAAAAAGCTACTGCCTTTCATTAATAGTATTTGAAGGAATAGGAGTAAGAAGGCACTCATTCTAGAATAGCAACCAAGAATAATAGTGATTCCTAAGGTAATATAAGTTATTTTGGTTAACCCAATAGTAGTGGCTTCGGAAATTCCAATAGTTTCCAATTGTTGTATAACAACTGGGAAGGTAAGTTGCCAATCTTGATTAAAAGTAGCCATGATGTCCATAGGAATGATACTTTTAGTAGAAAAGAATTGGTTGAAATCACCAAAAATGGATAAGAAGTGCAATATTATAATTATTCCAGCTGCCACTCTGAAAAACAATAGAAACTCATGGTTGTTTGAGGGAGCAAAGAAAAAATGTTCGATTTTAGAATAGATTTTGGATAGTTTTTTCATTGGTATGATTATTTATATTCGCCAATAAGAATTAATTGTTCCGACTTTTCGCCCTTTTGATAGCTTTTTAAATCAGGATAATGGTAGAGGTACAATCGAGCTGTTATAGAGGCGGTGTCCGGACTTTCATTTTTTACGGAAACCGCAATTTGTTTCACGATGATGTCTAAATATTGTTGGTATTTATTGTCTTTTAGGTTTCCTCCTTCAGCGGATATTTTGTCTAAAAACATATTGTATACCGAAGTATAGCGTGTAATGCTTTCTTTGTTTTTAAAAGCAGGCATAATTTTATTTTCAATGACATTGCCTTTGTCATCTTTTAATTCGAATAACAAAACAAAATCACTAGCTACATTGGGTGCAAAAAAACTATATCCTGTATCAAAACCTGTATAGGATAAAAAAATACTGACCGGTTTTAGTTTGATGATTTCTTCTGAAAGAGCGTATATAACGGGTTTGTTGTATTCTTTTTCAGCATAATAAAAGCCATAATACCCATCAAATGTTCCTTTTAAGCCTACGGTGAAGACCAAGAAAAGAACTGTAAAAATACCAAGCAGTTGTAGTTTCTTTTTCATTGTACTAAACTTTTAAAAAGACAAGACCGATAGTAAACCAGTCTTGTCTTGTGTTTAACGATATTGTTGAATAACTCCTTCTAAACGCGTTTGTAATTCTTTATCTGGAGCCACATTGTTTACTCGGAATAAAACTCTAGAATATTTATTTACACCCATAAAATCGCCACAAATATTAGCGTCATCAAGACCGTAAACGCTTAATTTTGATAAGGTATTAATGTCTTTATCGCTCATTCTAACCGCTTTTGTTGCAATCTGATTATTACTAATTGCTACATTGCCGTTTATTAAAGTAGGATTGTATTTGTTTAAAATTTCGTCTAATTGACTTTTCAAATCACCAAATTGAGACCAGTCGATTTGTGCGGTTTCAAAACATCCTTTGTGAATAAAGTTGATTCTTTGAATTCTAGATATTCGATCTAAGTTTTGAATTCTTTGGATAAACTGAATTTGCTGCGTGTTTACCAAATACGAAAGAAAAGCCTTCCCTTTAATTTGATCCGCATACTCTTTGTTTAACGCTAGTAGCTTTTCAATATCTCCTGAGGAGATTTCTTTTGTACTTTGGATGAGGAAATTTCCATCAACCAAATAATTTCCCGCTTCATTATACAATAATGATTTCCTTGGCTTGCATTGTGAGAGTATGAATACACCCAAAGCAAGACATGCAATTAAGCTGATTGTTTTTAGTTTCATGTTTTATTTTTTTAAATGCCTACTCTATTGTTGACTTTTCGGCTTACGTCAATAAAAGCATAAAATTAATTCTATAATATATTGATTGAAAGGGGTTTATACCTGAAATCGCAAAGGAAATTTCCCCTTTTTTTAGCTAAAAACAGATTTTAGGATATAGGAATGCGATGATTTTCTTGATAACTTATTTTTAATATTGTTTTGTAGTTAATTTCAAAATAGTATTTTGCGACACTGCAATTAACAAACAAGAAACATGGCTACTTTTGTAATTACAAAACGATTGAATGGGGAGTATAAGTACGAATTAACCTCTCGTAAAGGAAAGACGATTTTTACGAGTAATAGTTTTGAATTGCGCTTTGAGTGTGAAGAGCATATTTTACATTTGCAAGAGAATATCGAAAAGTTGATTTTTATGCGCTTTAGATCAGGAAATGGTAAGTTCTTCTTTCGGATTATTTTAGATGATAAACAAATCGCGGTAAGTAGAAAATATTCCACACAATTATTACTTCAAAAAGGAATAGACGAATTTGTAAAATATGGTGTTTTAGCGGAAATTTTAGATTTTTCTTCGGATGAAGATATTTTTGCAACTTTTGAATAAATATTTTTTTACAAAGTTAAAGTGTAAAAATTTTACACACTTGTTTTACACAGTGTTACTTTTTATTTTGGTAAAAAAAACCAATTTGTGGGAAGAAAAACTATTTTTAGAAGGAATAAGGGTGTTTTTTTATGGGGTGTAAAAAAATATAATACTCTTTTTCAAAAAATAGGGCATAAAAAAAGCTCCACCGTGTGGAGCTTGATTTTTTTGCTAGTTAGCAACTAATTACTTAGCTGGAGTTTCAGCTGGAGTTTCAGTAGCTTCTTCAACAGCAGCAGTAGCTGAGTCAGCAGCAACTTCAACAGATTCTACAGCTTCTTCTGCAGTAGCCTCAACAGCTTCAACAGCTTCAACAGCAGTTTCTTCTGTAGTTTCAGCGTTATTTTCTTTACAAGAAACGAACATCATAGCAACTAATGCTAAACTTAAAACAACTTTTTTCATCTTACTAAATTATAAAAGGTTAATTATTAATTCGGAGCAAAGATATAAATTTTTTGACTTGACAAAATATTTTTTGAATTTTTTTTTAAAAATTTTTATTCTTCACTCTGTTGTTCATTATGAGCAAATTACATGCCAAAAAAATTAAAAAATCTTATCTTTTTTTCTTCGATTTCTTAGTTGAATTTTTAGGATGCACCAATTTCATTTCTTCAATCAAATTTGTAGCATTCGCATACTTGTCTACAATGAATAAAACATAACGAATATCTACCATGATATTTCTACAAATTGAAGGGTCGTAATGAATGTCACTCATGGTACCTTCCCAAACGCGGTCAAAATTTAATCCTATCAAATTTCCTGATGCATCAATAGCAGGACTACCTGAATTTCCACCAGTTGTATGATTGGTTCCTATAAAACAAACAGGCATTTTCCCGTTTTCGCCATAGATGCCATAATCTTTAGTATTATATAGTTCTATTAATTTTGCAGGTACATCAAATTCATAATCTCCAGGAATGTATTTTTCAATAATTCCTTCTAAGTGCGTTACAGGTTGGTAATAAACAGCATCACTCGGACTGTAGCCTTTTACCTTTCCATACGTTACACGAAGTGTACTGTTTGCATCTGGAAAGAAACGCGCATCTGGAAAGAGTTCCAATTGTGCTTTCATATATTCTCTTTGTAAAGCATTAATTTTTAAATTAAGCTCATTATAAGTTCCAGCTACATTAGTAGCATAATAATCGGCTAGTAATTTTACTAATTGATACCCTTTATCGTTATTTAATTGCTCTATTACTAAGTTACTATCACCTTCTAATAATTCTTGAATCCCTTTGTAAGAAGTTAATTTTGAATTCGCGTAAATCGTTTTAGCTAAAGTGCTACTATCTTCCGATTTTAAACTTGGAGGTATAAAAGGAGATTTCGTACTGTATAAACGCATTAATTGTTCAAAAACACGTTCGTCTACAGTAGGATTGAAATCTTTATAAGCATCTTCAAAACGTTGTAAAGTGTTTTGTTTGCGATCTGTAAAGGCTTGTTCACCTCTAGCGTTGAAAATTTGTTCCAATTGATACAATTGGAAACCAAAACTTAATAATTCTGTATTTCTTAAAACGACTTCATTAAAATAATCTCGAGCTAAGGCATAATCATTTATTTTAGTATAACTCTCTTTGAAATCACTTAATAAAGTTCCATATTCTTTACTTTTTCCTGCTTTATCAACTCTTTTAGAAAATTCAGTTTCAAAATCTTGTTTAATTTTAATGGCATTTGACTTTTCTAAACCTTGTTTTTCACCAATCCATTTTTTCCAGTAATTGGCTACACTAGCATATTTAGAAGCATATTGGATCTTAATGGCTTTGTCTTTTCTCATAAAACCATCTTGTACTTTTAAAGCCGCATCACGAATTTCGATTTTTGCAGGATTTAATGTGTTTACAAGTTGTTCTATAGCAAAAGAAGGTAAATATTCTTGTGTTCTTCCTGGAAAACCAAATACTAATGTAAAATCGTCTTCACTTATTCCGTCAATGGAAATAGGTAAGAAGTGTTTAGGAGTATACGGAATATTATCAGTTGCATATTCAGCAGGCTTATTGTCTTTATTGGCGTAAATTCTAAAAATAGAAAAGTCACCTGTGTGTCTTGGCCATACCCAGTTGTCAGTATCTGATCCAAATTTACCAATGGAACTTGGAGGCGCACCCACAAGGCGAATGTCTTTAAAAGTTTCCGTTACAAAAAGAATATATTGATTGCCTTCATAAAACGTTCTGATTTTAGCTTCTTGCCAAGACTCTTTAGTAAAAGTATTTTGTACTTTAGTTATGTTTTCTTGAATTTTCTTTTGTTTTTCTACTTCTGAAGAAAGGCTAGCTAAACCTTCTAGTACTTGTGTAGTTACATCATTAATACTTACAATTAAGGTAGCTACCATGCCTGGATTCGGTAATTCGGCTTGTTTGTTTTTGGCCCAAAAACCATCTTGTAAATAATCATGTTCTACAGAGGAATGACTTTGAATCGCATCATATCCACAGTGGTGATTGGTTAAGATAAGTCCTTGGTTTGAAATAATTTCAGAAGTACAGCCACCGTTAAAGTGTACAATGGCATCTTTTAAACTGGATTTGTTTACATCATAAATGTCTTCCGCAGTCATTTTCATGCCCAGATTCTTCATTTCGGTTTCATTCATTCCTTTTAATAAAGAGGGAATCCACATACCTCCTTGTTGTGAAAAAATAGGAATTGTGAATAATAAGATCAGTAATTTTAAAAACTTCATAATTGATAGGTTTATTATAGCGCGCAATTTACGGAATTTTTAATCGCTTTAAAAAAAATGTACGCGCAGATTTGTACTACTAAAAGGGAATAATAGGTCAGAATATTATTAATAGGGAATTATGTATTATTTGCGCTATTTCAAATAACGAAGAATGGCTTGCGTAGCACCTTGATTCATTTGTACAAATGTGCTGCAAATATGCCCCTTTTCATAGCGTTCGTCTTCATTTTGAAGTAATAAGTCGAAAGCATTTTTTAAAGTATCAAAATTAGAAATGGAAATACATCCTTCTAAATTAACTAAAGCTGAGGCTTCAGCAAAATGAATATAGTTAGGACCAATAACGATAGGTACTCCAAAAGTAGCAGGTTCTAAAATATTATGCACACCAGGATTTCCAAAACCACCACCTACATAGGCAATGTCGGAATAAGAATAAATCTTTGTCAGTATTCCAATAGTGTCTATAATGAAAACCGTATATTCAGAAAGAGATTTTTTATTTTCTTTCTCAGAAAATAAAATTGTTTTTTGTTGTATTTGGGATTTCAATTGCGCAATTTGTTCCGATTTAATATTATGAGGTGCAATAATAAATTTTACATTTTCTGGAGCTTGATTGATATAATTCACAATTAATTGTTCGTCTTTAGGCCAAGAACTTCCAATAACAATAATCGTAGCTTTCTCATTTTTAGAAGTATTCAGTGTAAACTGTTCAATGAAGTCTAAGGTGTTATCTCTTTCTAAAATAGATTGTACACGATCAAAACGCGTATCACCTGAAAGCGTAACATTAGTAAAACCTAAGGATTGTATTAATTGTTTTGATTTTTCATTTTGAACAAAAAAATGTTCAAAGCTATGTAGTGCAGCTCTGTAAAAACCGCCATACCATTTAAAAAAGGCTTGTTTTTCTCTAAAAATACCAGATATTAAATAGGTTTTTATTTGTCTTTGCTGTAATTGTTTTAAATAATTAGGCCAAAATTCATACTTGATAAAAAAAACCATTTCTGGATGTGCCAAGGTGATAAATTCAACTGCATTTTTTTGGCTATCTAAAGGTAAATACACCGTAAGGTCAGCGATGGTGTTGTTTTTTCGTACTTCATACCCAGATGGGGAGAAAAAAGTAAGCAAGATTTTATGATGAGGATACTTTGCTTTTACAGCTTCCATTACTGGTAATCCTTGTTCATACTCCCCCAAAGATGCCGCATGAAACCAAATTACGTTATCGGAAGGCTGAATTCCTTCTTTTAGAGTTGCGAAAACAGTTGCTCTACCGTTTACAAATAATTTTATTTTTGGGCTAAAAAGCGCAATTATTTTTAGTAAAAAGCCTGCAAAAATAACGAGAAGATTATATAAAAAAAACATGAATATCAATTTTACGGCTAAAATACGTTTCTTTTTGGTTAACCGAAAAAGTAGCGTATAATTTCTTACTTTTGTGTTACCAAATTTATGCGAATGAAAAAATTACAAATGGTTGACTTGAAAAGTCAATACGAAAAAATAAAAATGGAAGTTGATGCTTCTATTCAGGAAGTTTTAGATACTAATACTTATATAAATGGACCTTTGGTTCACCAATTTCAAGCTGATTTAGAAAAATATTTAGGAGTAAAGCATGTTATCCCCTGTGCAAATGGTACGGATGCTTTACAAATAGCCATGATGGGATTGGATTTAAAACCTGGTGATGAAGTAATTACTGCCGATTTTACTTTTGCTGCTACTGTAGAAGTAATTGCCTTATTACAATTAACACCTGTTTTAGTAGATGTAGATATGACGAATATGAACATCTCATTAGAAGGAATTAAAAAAGCAATTACTCCTAAAACTAAAGCTATTGTACCTGTTCATTTATTTGGACGTGCAGCCAATATGGATGCTATTATGGAAATTGCAAACGAGCATGATTTATATGTAATTGAAGATAATGCACAAGCCATTGGAGCGGATTATACCAATTCAAAAGGTGAAAAAATAAAAGTAGGAACGATTGGTCATGTGGGTGCCACTTCTTTTTTTCCATCAAAAAACTTAGGTTGTTATGGAGATGGAGGAGCTATTTTTACCAATGATGATGCATTAGCACATACACTTAGAGGTATTGTAAACCATGGAATGTATGAGCGTTATCATCATGATGTGGTCGGTGTAAACTCACGTTTAGATAGTATTCAGGCAGGAGTTTTAAAAGCAAAACTACCTCATTTAGATGCCTATAATAAAGCACGTCAGGATGCGGCAAGAAAATATTCTGCTGCTTTAGGTGTAAATGAACATATTGTAGTGCCTGTTATTTGCGATACTTGTGATTGCCATGTGTTTCATCAATATGTAATTCGTATTACAAACGGAAAACGAGATGGGTTGCTGGCTCATTTACAAAGCAAACAAATTCCTTGTGCTATTTATTATCCAATTCCTTTGCACAAACAAAAAGCGTATGCTGACTCCCGTTATAAAGAAGAAGATTTTCCAGTAACCAATCAATTATGTGAAGAAGTGATTGCGTTACCAATGCATACCGAATTAGATGATGAACAAATTAAGTTTATTACGGATGCCGTTTTAGAATTTGTGTAATTATGTTTTTTGGATTAATAGATTAGTAAGAAAATCTAACAATCCAGCAATCGAATAATCGAATAATCAAAAATGAAGATATTAGTTACAGGAGGTTTAGGTTTTATAGGTTCTCATACCGTTGTTGAATTACAAAATGAAGGATTTGAAGTTGTTGTTGTAGATAATTTGTCTAATTCTTCAGAACAAGTTGTAGACGGTATTTTTTCCATTACAGCTAAAAAACCACTTTTTGAGAAAATAGATTTACGGGATAAGAAATCGGTTCAGGAATTGTTTCAAAAATATAACGATATTTTAGGTGTCATTCATTTTGCAGCATCAAAAGCTGTAGGTGAAAGTGTTGAGAATCCGTTATTATATTATGAAAATAATGTAACCACTTTAGTGTATTTGTTGCAAGAATTACAAAAGCTACCTAAAGCGCACTTTATTTTTAGTTCTTCATGTACAGTATATGGTCAAGCAGAAAAAATGCCAATAACTGAAAATGCTTCTGTCCAAAAAGCTATGTCTCCTTATGGAAATACCAAGCAAATCGGAGAAGAAATAATTGAAGATGTTACCAAAGTTTCAGAAATTGATGCAATTCTTTTACGCTATTTCAATCCTATTGGAGCACATCCAAGTGCTGCTATTGGGGAGTTGCCAATAGGTGTGCCTCAAAATTTAGTGCCTTATATAACTCAAACAGCTATTGGTTTAAGAGAACAACTTTCTGTATATGGGGCTGATTATCCTACTCCAGATGGAACGGCTATTCGTGATTATATTCATGTGGTTGATTTAGCAAAAGCACATGTGCTGGCGTTAAAACGTTTATTACAACATAAAAATGAAGATAAAGTAGAGGTGTTTAATTTAGGAACTGGAACGGGAAGTTCGGTTTTAGAGGTGATTACTGCCTTTGAAAAGGTAAGTGGAGAAAAATTAAATTATAAGTTAGTTGATAGAAGAGATGGCGATGTTGTAGCTGCTTATGCCAATACTGATAAAGCGAATTCTGTTTTAGGATGGAATGCAAAACATTCCCTTGAAGATGCTTTACAAAGTGCTTGGAAATGGGAACAGAAAATTAGGAAGTAAAAACATAGAAATTCAAATAAAAAACACCAAATTAGTATAGTTTGGTGTTTTTTTTTGACAATTTTAATAATCTATTTTTAACAATCGGGTAATCTGTTATTTGAAAAAAAGATGCTGTTTTGCATTTCAAACAAACAAATTATGACATGATTTTTAAAAACACATTCTTTGCAATTACTGCAGTATTGGTTATGGGATGTAACCAAGATGACAGCGCTTCAGAAGTAACGCCTACTTCTAAATACCCTACTTTAACGGGAAAAAATCCTTTAATTGTGGCTCATCGTGGAGCTTCAGGATATTTGCCAGAGCACACTTTAGCTGCTTACACCAAAGCTATTGAATTAGGTGCCGATTTTATCGAACCCGATTTAGTTATGACACAAGATGGTGTATTAGTAGTCAGACATGAACCTATGTTATCTGGAACTACCAATGTTTCAGAAATTGCAGCATTTGCTTCAAAAAAAGCTACCAAAGATATTGATGGGGTACTTGTTGAAGATTGGTTTGTTTCGGATTTTACTTTGGCCGAAATTAAACAATTGCGTGCCAAACAAGCTTTTTCAGAACGCTCTCAAGCATACAATAATCTTTATGAAATTCCTACATTTAATGAAGTGATTGCTTTGGTGAAGGAAAAATCTGCACAGTTAGGAAAAACGATTGGAATTTATCCAGAAACCAAACACCCTGCTTTTCATGAAGCTCATAATTTACCTATCTCTGATAAATTGTTAGAAGCATTAACAACTGCGGGTTGGAATGATAAATCAGCTCCGGTATTTGTGCAATCTTTTGAAGTAAGTAATCTGCAATATATTCGATCTAAATCTACCGTTAAAATTATTCAATTACTCAGTTGTTATGATGTTGCTTTAAATGGGGATTTAATTTTTGAAGTTCCTAATGGAGAAACCGTTTCTTATGGAAAGCCTTATGATTGGCATTTGCAAGGAGATTCAAGAGATTATAGTTATTTTACCACAGAAGCTGGATTGAATTTTGTGAAAACCTATGCAGACGGAATTGGACCTTGGAAACCTTTTATCATCTCTTACAAGGGTACAGATGCAAACCAAGATACCTTTGCTGATGATATGAATGCAGATGGTAAAATAAATGATGCTGATAAATCGGCTTTAGAGCCTAGTGATTTAATTGAAAGAGCACATGCTAAAGGTTTACAAGTGCATGCTTATACTTTTAGAAACGAAAGTAGAAGGTTGTTAAGTAATTATCATAATAATCCTATTTTAGAATACCAAGCCTTTTATAATTTAGGTTTAGATGGTTTGTTTACCGATTTTACGGATACCGCTTTATTAGCAAGATAAATAAAAAAGAAAAAGCTCCAGAAATGGAGCTTTTTACTACTATAAGGCTGAAAATTATTTTTCAACGTGTTCGTTAATTTCTTCTTTTACATTATCTACTCCATTTTCGATATCGTTACCCACTTCTGTAGCTGTAGAATCGATAGCGTCAATAGTGTTTTCAGTTGCTGTTTGAATGTCTTCACCTACAGCTTCTGTTGCTTCTTCTACTTTGTCTTGTGTAGACTCTTTACATGAAACTACTAGTAAAGTTGCTACGCATGCAAATGTTAAAAATAATTTTTTCATATTGTTTATTTTAAATATTATCCTTTCAAATGTAACTAAAATTTAAATCTTTAGCAAGAAATTTGGATCAGGGCAATTGGACATATAAAAAGAGAGGTCTTTACTACTGCAAACTCCAGGATAATCTCCTTTTTTTTCTTCCATATCTAGGATGATTTGAAAATGCAAATGTGGTGCATAATCTCCATTAATTGGTGGTGACCCAAGGGTAGCAATGCAGGTTCCTTTTTTTACAGTTTGACCAATACTTTTGTCGTCGAGACTTTCTAAGCTAAGATGACCGTATAAGGTATAAAAAGTTATTCCTTCAATTTGATGTTTCAAAATAATAGTGGGGCCATAATCTCCTAATGCTGTATTGTTTTGAAAACTATGTATTGTTCCATCTAAAGCAGCTAAAACAGTTGTTCCTGCTTTAATCCATAAATCCAAACCAATATGAATATTCCGTTCCTCTGTAACAGTATCATTAAAAACGGTGCTTCTTTTATAAAGATTGCGTGTTTCTAAATAACCACCATAAGCGACTTTTGCTTTATTTTTGGATAAATGATTTTCAATGTATTGTTCAAAAGCAGCTGCATCTTTTAGTACTGAGGATGTCAAATCGTTATTAGATGCAGACAGTTGAATAGGTGTATATAAAGAATAGTCAATTGAGGCATCGATTACTTTGACATCCTGTACGTTTTTTAAAATCTCTAAAAAATGGGTCATATTAATTATTTCAAAGGTACTACAATTGTGTTTTTTGGTTTACTAAAAAGACTATCATTTGTTTTTGAGA
The DNA here is from genome assembly GCA_002862755.1 of Flavobacteriaceae bacterium. Lineage (GTDB taxonomy): Bacteria > Bacteroidota > Bacteroidia > Flavobacteriales > Flavobacteriaceae > Flavobacterium. Next base: position 106,819 of record PKDY01000046.1, read on the forward strand.
AAGTTATATTTGATAAAGTAGCCGTACCAATTTTTTCTCCAAATCCCGTTTCATTGGTCCACATATGATACGTCCAATCTTTAGCAAAAGGAATTCCGTCTACTTCTGAAAAATTAGTATACTTTACTGCATGAGGTTCTTTTTCAGCGGCTTCTTTTCCTTTGCCAAAACTTACAATATAAGCGGCTCCAACTAAATAATTAGCGTTGTCTTTATAAACAATATACCAATCATCCGGAGCATCACCTACATTTGCCTCAAAAGATAATTTTCCTGTATGTGCAATAGTATCATAAAACGGTTTGTCTTGGAAATCAGACCAAATAGTGCCGTTGTCATTTAACTTATAGGGAATAGTTACAAAATAAGGCCAGGTAAAAATGTCGAAACGGTCTTTTGGAAGATTAGCATCTTTTTTATTAGTAAACACATTATTGCCATCATAAATAACAATTTCTCCATTGGTTCTTTCCATCTTTATTTTGCTTCCAGATACCGTTTGCGTAAATCTTGCAGCTAAATAATCTTTACCACCAAATTTAACTATTAAATCGTAACCTACTACTTCATGACTCATAAAAGCGGTCTTTTTGTGTGTAATTTCGATTCCTTTAGTGAATTCAGGAATTTCTTTGATAGCCTCTTCTGAAACTTCAGATACTGCTGTTTTTACTTCCTCTTTTTTAGTGTTTTCCTGACAAGAAAAGAAGAATAAGCTTAAAATAGTGCCAGAAAATAGGATTTTATTTTTCATTTTATATTGTTTTTTTTAATACTTTATAAAAGTAATAATCAGAAAGTAAAATGTAGTGTAGTTGTTTTGTTTTGACCTTTTATTAACAGACATATGTTAGGTAACTAACTCATTGTACAATTTATCAAATGTGAGGTCTAAATTAGCGCTAAATCCAGCATGTGGTCGAGAAGTTTGTATACTAGAACTTTTAACAGCACTAATCCATCTGAATCGTTCCTCTTTTTCAAATTGAGCTACAGGACCACCTTCTTTTTTGCCTTCACAAATAGTAACCAAAGCTTCTAAATTTACGTGTAATTGTTCCAAGTCAAATTTGGGACAAAAAGCAATTATTTTTTCTTTTGGAATTTGATATTGAATGCGCAAGTATTTTTGACGTTTACAAAATAGCATCAAACCTACATTGATAAATTCTTCGCGCTCTACTCTTGGTACTACACGAATTATCGTATAATCATATAAATGTTTTTCGTGCATCTTGAGCTTGTTTTAAAAATAATTCTGCATGCTGTAAACGAATCGTCAAAAACTGAAAATAAACGTTTTTTATGGCTTCTGGTGTTATAGATGGGTCTTCCCATTGTAACCAATCTTCTGGAATTTGATTTACAATTTCTTTTAAAATATCGGAATTTAAAGTGGTAGTACAAAATTCATGAGCAACCTCTAATTGTGAGGCTTTGGGCAACAAAACGTGATCTTTAATGAGAGCAAAAGGGGTTTTAGCAGTGGTTTCCCAATGGGTCCAAGAATGATGAAAATAAAAAGATGCACCATGATCAATAAGCCAAAGTTCTTTTTTCCAAAGGAGTAGATTCGTGTTTTTGAAGGTGCGATCTACATTGGTAATAAAAGCATCCAACCAAACAATTTTTGATGCCAATAAAGCTTCACAATCGTTTGCTGCTGCATCATAGGTTAAAGCACCTGATAAAAAATGCAACCCTAAATTTAAGCCTTGACTAAATTTTAATAAATCTTGAATCTCTTCATCGGCTTCTGTTCTTCCAAAAGCTTCATCTAAATTCGCAAAAACCAATTCAGGAACGGGTAAACCGATAACTTTTGCGATTTGGCCACCCAAAAATTCAGCGATTAATGCTTTCACTCCATGTCCTGCACCTCTAAATTTTAATACATATTTAAAATCATCATCAGCTTCAGCTAAAGCAGGTAAAGAACCTCCTTCTCGAAGCGGAGTAATATATCGGGTAACATTTACAGTTCGTAACTTTAAATTCATTACTAAAAAACTTTTAAACAAAGGTAGCTAAAAAAAAACTCCGATATTTTATCGGAGTTTTTTAGGTTTGTTTTTTTTAAGCGGAATGAGTAGCTACTTCTTTATTGATTTTATTGACTAAACCAACCAGTACTTTTCCTGGACCTACTTCAGTAAAACTAGTGGCACCATCCGCTATCATTTGATTAACAGATTGTGTCCATTTTACTGGAGCAGTCAATTGGATGATTAAATTTTTCTTTATTTCTTCTGGATCTGAAACGGCATTAGCGGTTACATTTTGATATACTGGACAAACAGGTTTTGAAAAAGTAGTTGCTTCAATTGCTGCTGCTAACTCTTCTCTTGCAGGTTCCATCATAGGTGAATGGAAAGCACCTCCAACAGGTAAAATTAAAGCTCTTTTTGCACCCGCTTCTTTCATTTTTTCACAGGCCACTTCAACAGCTTTGTATTCTCCAGAAATGACTAACTGTCCAGGACAATTGTAATTTGCAGCAACAACAACCCCATCGATGCTAGCGCAAATATCTTCTACTATTTTATCTTCTAAATTTAAAACAGCAGCCATAGTGGAAGGTGTTATTTCGCAGGCTTTTTGCATAGCTTGTGCTCTTTGAGATACTAATTTTAAACCATCTTCAAAAGATAAAGCTCCATTAGCAACTAATGCTGAAAATTCACCTAAAGAATGTCCAGCAACCATTTCTGGTTTGAAATCTTCTAAAGTTTTTGCTAAAATTACAGAATGTAAGAAAACTGCTGGTTGCGTTACTTTGGTTTCTTTCAGTTGATCTGCTGTTCCTTCAAACATGATATCGGTAATTCTAAAGCCTAAAATTTCGTTCGCTTTTTCAAATAATTCTTTGGCTATTGCCGAATTTTCATATAAGTCTTTTCCCATTCCTGTAAATTGGGCTCCTTGACCTGGAAATACGTATGCTTTCATTTGTTTCGTTTAATTTTTAATGCGTTATGTTTTTTTATGTATTCATAATCGGTAACAAAAATAGACTTTTTTAAGCATAATTAGGTCTTGTGAAACCTAAAATCTATCTAGTATTTTTTATTTATAGGAAGGATGAAAGCTTTAATTTTAATAAGGAAGCATACTTTAAAGAGGTAAATTCAATGCTTTATTTTTTTTTGAATAAACTTATCCAATATTTCTATTGCTAAATCACTTTTTGGAAGATTAGGAACAAATAGGATAATTTTTCCATAAGAATCTATCACATAAAAATAAGGAAAAGTATTATTGGTAGCCAGCATTTCTGTATTCTCAATTGTATAAATATTGGTGTTTTTTTTAAGAGTTTGATTATTGAAAAAATTACTTAAAGTAGCATTGTCTTTTGATTGAGTGATTATGAAGTCTAGCTCTGGATTCGCAACAATAAGATTTGTGACCTCTCGTTTAATTGTAGTCCATGATTCTTTATTTGTAAAAATAAGAATGCTATAATTGGATTTTGGATGTTCTTTTCCTTTGCAAATACTTTGGTTATGAATATTATAAGCGCAAATTGAGGCAATCGTATCACCTAATTTATATTCAGGAGAAAACTTTGAAAGCCCGTAAGTAGAAATGAGTTCCTCTTTCCCAGAATATACTTGATATTTATCATCTTCAGCGCTAGTACTATTCCTTTTTCGAACTAAAAACTCCATTTCTTTAATAGGATCTAGTAATGGGATGGAGATATATTCTCCCGTTTTCATTAATTCTAAAAATTGTTGATGATTGATTACATTTCCAATGGAATCTTTGTAGTAAATTCTTTTCTCTGGATTCTTTTCTGTTGTTATGCTTTGTGATATTCCTTGGAAAAAAAGGAATAAAAAAAGAAGGACTAATTTCTTTTTCATTTGAATTCAATTAAAAAAACGTAAAAAATGATGTGAAACCCATACAAGAGTTGCTATAAAGTTACGAATAAATTTTATGTCAATTAATTTGATATTCAGTTGATTATAAAAAAATAAAAAGCCTTGCAAATCCTAAAATCTGTAAGGCTTATTTTTTTTGAAAGTTTAAATTAGGCTTTAACCAATTGTAATTCGATGATTAGTTTAACTTCTTCACCTACTAATACACCACCGGTTTCTAATGCTGCATTCCAGTTTAATCCCCAATCTTTTCGGTTGATTTTACCTTCAATGTTTAAACCTACTTTTGTATTTCCCCAAGGATCTTGCATTAATCCACTAAATTCAACTGGTAATTTCACTTCTTTGGATGTTCCTTTAATCGTTAAAATACCCGTTAATTCATAATTATGATCGGATATTTTAGAAAAAGAGTTGCTTGTAAACGTTAAATTTGGGAAGTTTTCAGCATCAAAAAAATCACCGCTTTTTAGGTGGTTATCTCTATCTGTATTACTAGTATTAATAGAGTTGATTGCTGCTGAGAAAGAAATTTTAGCCGTTGAAAAATCATTTTCTTCTGTTTCAATTACGCCTTCATAAGAGTCAAATTTCCCTGAAACATTTGTAAACATCATGTGTTTTACTTTAAAACCTATTTCTGAATGTGTGGAATCTATTGTCCATTTTGTAGTTGCCATATTTTTTATTTTAAATTATGTTTTTAATTACACTACAAATTTACAATCAGATGGTTAGAGTGTCACTTAACCTAGATTAAGAAGTAACTCAAATGTTTATTTTTTTTACTTTTTCTTTTAATTCGTTATCCAAAGCGGTATTGGTAATCACACCTTTTTTAGTATCGAAATTATCATTAAAACTAGGCAATGAAAAAGTAGCTTCAATAACGCCATCATGTCTTGGAAATCTTCCTTCAGCAATTTCTAAAACAGAACTACCGCCACGAGCTCCTGGAGAAGTTGCTAAAAGGAATATGCTTTTCCCTTGAAATAGTTTTACATTGATGCGAGACATCCAATCGAAAAGACTTTTGAAAGCGGCTGTATAATTTCCATTATGTTCTGCCATAGAAATAACGAGTAAATCGGCTTCTGCAATTTTGTTTAAAAAAGCGTGAACCGATTGAGGAAAACCTTCTTCTTTTTCAATGTCTATGGAATATGTTGGTACAGGAAAATCATTTAAATCTAAAACTTCTGTTGTAGCATTGGTAAAAAGACCCGCAGCATAAGTGGCTAATTGTTTATTAATTGATTTTTTACTGTTTGATGCACCAAAAGCAATAATTTTTTTCGCCATTATTTATTTGTTTTTATAATAGGTTAATGCTCCTGATGGACATTTCTCAACAGTTGCAATAATTTTTTCAGTAGTTGAATTTTCGGGTGTAATCCAAGGTTTTTCTTTAGGTTTAAAAACATCGGGATTGTTTCGTACGCAATTTCCAGAATGAATGCACTTTCCAGATTGCCACACTATGGTTACTTCACCATTTGTGTATTCTTTTGTAATGTCTTTCGGGTTCATATGTTGTGATTTAGTTTGTTAAAAATACAATTAAATTGTGGTTTCTATAACAACTTTGTTTTTCAAAATTTTAGATACGGGACATTTTTCTGCGATTAGTAATAGTCGGTTTTTAATATCTTTTTCAATATTTTCTGAAAAAGTAATGGTACGTGATATTGTTGTTGTTAATTCAGGAGTGTTTTCCTGATATAAATTTAAGGAAATATTTATTTCTGGAATATTCCAGCCTTTTCTATCGATATACATTCGTAAAGTAGACAAAGTGCAACCTGCTAAAGATGCTAAAAGAGTGGAGTAGGGATCTGGACCTAGATCTTTACCTTCAATACTTTCGGGTTCATCCATTATAAATGTACCATTTCGCCATGAAATGGTACATTTGTATTTTTGTAAACCAATATGTCCTAATACATCATTTTCTAATAATTTTTCCATAATTACAATACGTCTTGATATTCTGGTGTTTTTTCAAAAACTTTTTTCGCAAAAGGACACAAAGGGATAATTTTTAAGTTTTTCTCACGAGCAAAAGCAACCGCTTGAGCTACCATTTGTTTTCCAAAGCCTTTACCATTGTATGCTTCATTTACTTCGGTGTGATCGATGATTATTTTGTCACTACCGGCATAAACAAAAGTCATTTTTGCGGCTAATTTTCTGTCTACTTCAATGTAGAAGTAACCGTTTTTGTCGTTGGTTTCTAATTGGACTGTTGGTGTCATAATTTGTATTATTAATGTTCCATTGGAATTTCCATTACTAAAAATTTAGCTGCAGTTACGGCCTTAATTTCGAGTGTATTGGTATTCCAAATTCCGATAGCATCTCTAGTATTTAGCTTTTCACCATTTACTTCAATCTCTCCTTCAATTGTCATGATATAAAAACCATTACCTTCTTTTTTTAGAGCCAATTGTTTGGTAACATCTTGCTCAAAATCACTTAAATAAAACCACGCGTCTTGATGAATCCAAACGCCTTCATCTTCTGGATTAGGAGACAATATTTGAGCGAAATTATTTTTTTGTAACGATTGATCTAATGTTATTTGTTGGTAACGAGGTGTTACATTTTCTTTGTTAGGAAATAACCAAATTTGGAATAATTTTGTTTGTTGGTCCGCATTAGGATTAAATTCGCTATGTCTGATGCCACTTCCTGCACTCATTACTTGAACGTCACCTGTTTTAATTGTAGCGGCATTTCCCATACTATCTTTATGTGCCAAATCGCCTTCTAAAGGAATAGTGATAATTTCCATATTATCGTGGGGATGTGTTCCAAAACCCATTCCAGCAGCTATGGTGTCATCATTTAATACGCGTAATGCTCCAAAATGTACGCGTTCTGGATTGTACCAATTTGCGAAACTAAAACTATGCCATGCATTTAACCAACCATGATTTGCATTTCCTCTTGTGTTTGCTCTATGAATTACTGAATTTTTCATTTGTAAGATTTTTTGTTAGGATAAAATGAAACAGTCTGAACGATTTCTTTACTGCTTCATTGTTGATTTTCAACTTATTTATACAAATTTACAACCAACACACCTCTTTTGCCCTTAACCTAGATTAAGAAAAGAATTATGGTTTTTTTTCAGTTCCATTGCTAATTTGAATGGGTACTTCATTGAGTGGTAAACCGCCTTTAATTCCAAAATCTAAGGTGCGAATAGGGAACGGAATCACAATCTCATTTTTATCATATGCTTTCTTAATTCTAATGATTGCCTCGCTACCTACTTTATTGTAAGCCGATTGTTCAGGGGTATTTACCCACATGCGAACCGATAAATTGATAGAGCTGTCACCAAATTCGGTAAAAAATACTTTTACTTCATCTTCTTCCGATAAGTCGGGTATATCTTTAACAGCATCATACGTAATTTTTTGAACCTTTTCTAAGTCTTCACCATAAGACACTCCAACAGTTAAATCAAAGCGTCTTTTTCGGATGTGTGAATAATTTTCAATGGGATTTTGAAATACTTCTTTATTAGGAATAATAACAACCTGTCCTTTAAAAGTTTCCATTACTGTATCCCTAAGGTTTACTTCTGTTATTTTTCCCATATAATCTTTCACTTCAACAATATCACCTACTCGTAAAGGTTTTCGGAAAGAAATAAAAATACCCGACATAAAATTTGCTGCGATATCTTGGAAGGCAAAAGCCAATGCTAAACCTAAAATACCAGCACCCGCTAAAATAGAAGTCACCGCTTTGTCGAGTTTTAAAATACTCAAAACCGTAAAAATCACGATTCCTATTACCGTTAAGTAGACAATAGAACTGAACAAGTTATTTAAAGTAATGTTTTTAGAAACCTTAGCAAAGAGTTTGTGTGCAATTTTGCGAATGAATTTTGCTATAAATAAGCCTAAAACTAACACAACAACTGCCAAAAAGATATTGGGTAATAATTTAATTAAACTTTCTAACCAATAGGTTAATTTTTCAGAAATTAAATCAGAAATTTTTTTGATATCCATTTGTTTTCAATAAATAATTAAAGGAATAGAAATGTACAATTGATTTACTTTTTATAATGTAAACCAACTCTAGTATTCAAATTTATATAAAATGTTTCTAAGTTAGAGGAAGACCTAGTAATTATGTAAAAGATTTCGAAAGTATTGAAACCGAAACGCTTGGCGAAAGGCTAATTTCGTGGATGACTAATACATTAAATAAACCTCTAATGCCACACTTTAATAAGTTATTGATTGTAATGATGTTGTTCGTTTCTAAAACTTTTGCACAACAAACTTTTCACAACCCCATTATTAAGAAAACGATTTCTCAGCAATGGGAATTAGATAGTATCGATAGAAAAGGAACTTTTCGATTGGTATCGTATAGACCTATCTATTTTGCAGCTGCCCGATGGTCTACAAAAAAAAATGAAGCACCTTTTAATGAAAGTGGTGAATTTGCAACAGATGACACCAATATATTTGATAATATAGAAGCGAAATTTCAAATTAGTTTTAAGACAAAAGTAGTGGAAGGTTTATTCTTTGGTAAGGGCGATTTATGGGTAGCTTATACACAAAAAGCACATTGGCAAGTATACAATAAAAAACTATCTCGTGCTTTTAGAGAATTGAATTATGAACCTGAAATTATTTTTAACTTCCCTATGTGCATCAGTTTAGGTGGCGGAAAAATTAGAAATTTTGGTTTTATTTTAAATCATCAATCCAATGGCAAAGATATTCCTACTTCTAGGAGCTGGAATCGTGTTATTTTTAATATTGGTTACGAATATAAAAACTGGAATGTTAATTTCAGACCTTGGTATCGCATGCCAGACAAAGAAGATGAAAATCCAGGAATTACAAAATTTATTGGAGATGCGGAACTAGAAATAGGAGCAAATTTTGGCAAACATGAATTTTATACGATTATGTCGCATTCTTTTTCTACACTTAAAAAAGGGAATATTCAATTGAATTATGTCTTTCCTATTCGCGGACATTTAAGAGGACATGCACAAGTTTTTCATGGTTATGGAGAAACGCTAATCGATTATAATGTGCGTCAAACTACTTTAGGTATCGGAATTTCTTTTGCCAATTGGTAACATTTTAAAAGATTACCTATTGTCATTCGTTTTTGAGCTTCCAAAAAATACCTTGAAGCTTTGAATTATTAGCTTTAGGCTACTTATTTTAAGCAAAAAGGTATTAAATATCAGCAAAAAGGTATTTCTTTTAAGCTTTTTGCTCTGAAATAGCAGCTAAAAGGTATTCATTATAATGTAAAAGCTATTTGTTTTAACCTTTTAGCTATTTGATAGCAACTTTGAGGTTATTAATTGAAGGTATAACCTTATTTTCTCAACAAACGACTTTTCATTTTGCTGAAAAATTCTGGGGTTACCCCAATGTAAGATGCAATTTGTTTTTGCGGTACATTTTGAATTAAACTCGGATATCGATTGCAAAATTTTTCGAATCGTTCTTCGGCTGACAAACTCAAATTATCCATTAATCGCTCTTGGTGGGCAACCAATGATTTTTCCATTAAAATGCGAAAAAAACGTTCTAATTTTGGAATTTCATGATATAAAATTTCCTGATTTTCTTTGGATAACAAAACCACTTCCGCATCTTCTAAAACTTCAATAAATAAATTGCCTGGTTTTTGGGAAAGTAAACTGTACATGTCTCCAATCCACCAACCTTCGCAGGCAAAATGCAACACATGTTCGACAATATGATCATTAATATTAAAACTTCTTACAATACCCGAATTGACAAAATAAGAATGTTTGCATATTTCACCAGCACTATGCAGTAAGGTCTTCGCTTTGTATTCTTTGACTTCCGTTTTGGAAAGAATGAACTCTTTTTCACTATCGGTAAGCGGCGTTATTTTGGAAATATTGTCTAAAATTAAAGCCATTATTTTGTTGATTTGGGAAGCAGTTTAAATTGAGTCACTACAAAAACAGTATCTTTTATAGTGCCAACAACTTCTGCTTTGCGAATTGCTTGACAAAAACCATCTTCGGCATGAGCGTCTCCATGTTTGTCGATATCAGTGCCTTCTACAAAATACGCTTTTCCGTCTATTCTAACAGCTAAATCACAACCGTTGCCTTTCATTCCAAATTGGCATTGCCCACAAGACGCTTCTACAATTTGTTTTTTTGGAGTTGTTTTTTTCTCTTGTGCATAGGTGAAAATGCATGTAAAAAATAGTAATACTAAATATGTTTTTTTCATTTTTTAAGAATTTACAGTGATTAATTTTGCTGTTTCTTTGGCTCTTTCTATAATCGTTTCAATAGGAATTTCTAAAGTGTCATGCGTTAAAACGACACCCATTCTTCGATACGGTCTAGAGGTGGGTTTTCCAAAAATTCTAAAATCAGTTTTGGATAATGCTGCTACTTTTTCAATACCGCTATAGGTGGGTTGACTTGAATTTTCTGAAGCTAAAATAACCGCGCTAGCCCCTTTTCTATCTAATGTAATTTCTGCAATTGGTAAGCCTAAAATCGCGCGCAGATGTAATTCAAATTCGTTGAAATTTTGCGTGTTGGCTAAAGTTACCATACCTGTATCATGGGGTCTTGGCGATAATTCAGAGAAATACACACCTTCTTTAGTTAGAAAAAATTCTACTCCAAAAAGACCCGCACCACCCAATGCTTCGGTAACTTTTCTTGCCATGTCTTGTGCTTCAGCAAGTGCCGCTTCAGAAATGTTTGCAGGTTGCCAACTTTCTTGATAATCACCTCTTTCTTGTCTGTGACCAATGGGCGCACAAAATAGAGTAGGCAAACCGTGATTTTGAGTTACAGTTAAAAGTGTAATTTCTGAATCAAAGGTTACAAAGGCTTCAACAATTACTTCAACCACATCTCCACGAGAACCTTCAACCGCATAATTCCAAGCTTTTTCAATATCTTCTTTTGTTTTTACAGTAGATTGTCCTTTACCAGACGAGCTCATCAAAGGTTTTATCACACAAGGAATACCAACTTCTTTTACGGCTTCTTCTAATTCTTTTGCAGTTGTAGCATAACGATAATTGGCAGTACGAAGGCTTAATTCTTTTGCTGCTAAATCACGAATGGCTTTTCGGTTCATCGTAAAATTTGCAGCTTTTGCTGAAGGAACCACAGTTATACCTTGTTTTTCATAATCGTAAAAGCGTTCGGTACGAATAGCTTCTATTTCTGGAACAATAAAATCTGGTTGGTGTTTGGCAACAATTCGATCTAATTCTGCTCCATCCAACATATTTATTACTTCAAATTGGTGTGCCACTTGCATTGCAGGAGCATTTTCGTAGTTGTCCACTGCGATTACATGCTGTCCAATGCGTTGCGCGGCAATTACAAACTCTTTTCCAAGTTCTCCAGAACCAAGAAGTAAAATTTTTTTAGTCATTGTAGTGTGTGTTTCAGTTTAAGTTGAAACAAAATTAAGTTTTTAAAACGTAAAAAAAAATTGAACTCCTTTTTTTAAAGAGTTCAATTTTTTAGAAGATTGAATGAAATTATTCTAGATTTTTAGCAATTTTAAAACCAGCTAACAATCCTAAACCAGCACAAATAAAAATGAAACTTGGGTAAATAGGTCCGTTTTCTATTTTAAACATATTATCAGCTACTAAAGCTAATAGTATTCCCGTACCAATGCCAATCATTAAACAAGCCAGATTAATAACAATAATCTTCCAAATAGGGACACCTGAAGTGCTATTTGAAAAAAAGATGTTGGCATCAACTCCTTTTTCAATAAGTGCTAATCGTTCTTTGTTGCGCGTGTTTAAGAACAAATAAAAGATTCCAAAAATGGATAAAAACATAACTGGCACAATAATAATTTCTGATCCCATAACTTTTCGTTTTTTAATTGATTAAATTGAATGTGTTTTTAGTCTATGACGACAAGAGTTAAATTCAGGTTACACTTTTTTTGATTTTTTTTAAAATGTTGTAACCAAAATAAGCAAATAGCAGTCTTACCTAAATATGATTCATACGGAAGATCAAATTTATATACAAAAAGTATTACAAGGAGATACACAATCTTTTACTGTTTTAGTAGACAAGTATAAAGATTTGGTATTTACTATTGCTATAAGGATGCTTAAAAATAGAGATGAAGCAGAAGAAGCAGCTCAAGATATTTTTATAAAAGTGTATAAATCGTTGCCAAAATTTCAAGGCAATTCAAAATTTTCCACTTGGGTATATAAAATTGCATACCATACTTGTTTGGATGTTTTAAAAAAATATAAAAAAGAAAAATTAGCCGTTTCGTTGGAAGATTACAAAGGAAATGAAGTGTCAGAATTAGAAAGTGCGTTTCATGTATTAGTCCAAAAGGAACAGCAAGAAATAATTCAAAAATGTCTTACGATATTGCCTTATGAAGAAAGTATATTGTTAACTTTATATTATTATGAGGAGCAATCTTTAGAAGAAATAGCAAGAGTACTAAACATTAGTTCGAATAACGCTAAAGTGAAACTATTTAGAAGTAGAAAAAAATTGGAGACAATTTTAAGAATGCAATTACCAACAGAAATTATCGAGAATTATGAAAGAAGAAATAAATAATGAAGATTTTATCAAGGAATTGATACGTAAATCCCATTTAGAATCACCGTCTGAGGGATTTACATTACAAGTAATGCAACAAATTGAAAAAGAGGTAGTTGTTCAAAAACTGTATACGCCATTAATAACTAAAAAAATGTGGCTAATAATTACTGTTTTATTTGCCTTTTTCTTAAGTATAGCCTTTTATTTTTTAGGAAATCTAGAAACTAAAAATACAACTGCATCCCTTTTTCAAAATATATTTCAAAATAGCTGGGATCAATTATTTTTGAGCATTAGATTTTCAAAAACCCTTACTTTTTCTCTAGTCCTATTTTTTATATTTAGTCTTTTACAAATGTTTTTTATTACGTCTTATTTTAATCGAAAGACAAAATTATAAAGTAAAACAAATCGATAATAAATGAAAGCGAACTATTAGTTCGCTTTTTTTGTAACCAAAATACGTTTCTTAAAGTCTAAAAAAGTAATCATCATCAATCAAAAATATATATGAGAACAGTTACAAGCCTTTTTCTAATTGCTTTTTTGGTAATTCAGAGGAATAGTTATTCGCAAGTTGCTACATCTAAAATAGATAGTATTATTGGTCAGACATTTAATGAAAATGAGCCTGGAGGTGTTTTTTTGGTAGCAAAAGGTCAAGAAGTTCTCTATAGAAAAGCTTTTGGTAAAGCCAATTTAGAATTAGATGTTAGGATGCAACCTGATTTTGTTTTTGAAATCGGTTCCATGACAAAACAGTTTACAGCAGTTGCAATTGCCATGCTAGAAGAGCAAGGAAAATTAGATTTTGAAGATGAAATTGTAAAATATATTCCAGATTACCCCACTCAAGGTAATAAAATTACGATTCATCATTTGTTAACACATACTTCAGGAATTAAAGATTTTACAAAGATAAAAGCCATCCATGAAATTGCTAAAAAAGAAGTAGCACCTCAAGAATTGATTGCCTTTTTTAAAGAAGAACCAATGGATTTTAAACCAGGAGAAATGTATAAATACAATAACTCAGGTTATGTTATTTTAGGTTCTATTATTGAAATTATTTCGGGTCAATCCTATGCTGAATTTATTCAAGAAAATATTTTTAAGCCTTTAAATATGAGTTCTTCCTCGTATGGGAGTCATGAAAAAATAATTAAAAAAAGAGCTTCGGGTTATCATCTAAAAGAAGAATTCGTCAACAATAGATTCATTAGTTTTAGTTTGCCATATGCTTCAGGATCTTTATTGTCTACTGTAGATGATTTACTGAAATGGCAAATTGCTCTTGAAGCACATACATTGGTAAAACAAGAAACAAGCGAGAAGATTTTTAAAAATTATACGTTAAATAACGGAGAAGCAATAGCGTATGGATATGGTTGGCATATTATCAAAACAGAGGAAAGACTTTCCTTTGAACATGGTGGTAGTATTTTTGGTTTTAAGTCGATGGCTGTGTATTTGCCTGAAGAAAAAATGTATGTAGTAGGATTAAGTAATTGTGATTGTCATTCTCCTACAACAATTGTGAAAGATATTGCTTCTTTATATAGAAATTAATTCTTCTTAAATGAAAAAGGAAACCTAAATCGGTTTCCTTTTTATATATCTATTATCTATTACAATATTAAGATAAAGCTTCTTTTATTCTACGTAAAGCTTCTTTTAATAAATCTTCGCTAGTTGCATAAGAAAAACGAATACAATTTGGATTTCCAAATGCTTCACCAGTTACAGTCGCAACATTGGCTTCTGCTAAAAGATACATAGAGAAATCGGTTGCGTTTTCGATTTTAGTTCCTTTTAATGTTTTACCAAAGAATTCAGACACATCTGGAAATACGTAAAATGCACCTTCAGGAACATTAATTTTTAAACCTGGAATTTCACGAATTAATCCTACTACTAAATCTCTTCTTTTGTGGAAGGCATCTACCATATGGTTTAATACTTTTGGATCTGCTTCCACAGCTGTAATAGTTGCTCTTTGTGCAATACTATTAGCACCGCTGGTTACTTGTCCTTGAATTTTAGTACATGCTTTCGCAATAAATTCGGGAGCACCAATGTAGCCAATTCTCCATCCTGTCATCGCAAATGCTTTTGCTACTCCATTAACGGTAATTGTTCTTTCTTGCATACCAGGGATAGAACCAATACTACAAAATGTTCCAGAGAAATTAATGTGTTCGTAAATTTCGTCAGAAACGACATAAATATTAGGATGTTTTTCTAAAACCTTACAAATGGCTGTTAATTCTTCTTTGTTATAAACAGAACCGCTTGGGTTACAAGGAGAACTAAACCACATCATTTTTGTTTTCGGAGTAATTGCTTTCTCCAATTGTTCTGGAGTTATTTTAAAATCGCTTTCGACTGAAGTGGGTACTTCAACTGGTGTACCACCCGAAAGTTTGATAATTTCAAAATACGATACCCAATAAGGAGCGGGTAAAATAACTTCGTCTCCTTCGTTTAACATTACCTGAGCAATATTATATAAGGATTGTTTTGCTCCTGTTGAAACCACAATGTTTGCAGGTTTATAATCTAAATCATTATCACGTTTGAATTTTTTACAAATCGCTTCTTTTAATTCAACATAACCGTCAACAGGACTGTAGGTGCTGTAATTTTCGTCAATTGCTTTTTTGGCTGCCTCTTTAATGAAATCAGGTGTGTTAAAATCAGGTTCACCTAAACTTAAGCTAATAATATCTTTTCCTTGTGCTTTTAATTCTCTAGCTAAAGCGGCCATTGCTAGTGTTTGCGATGTAGATAAATTGTTAATTCTATCTGATAATGCGTTCATTGTGTAGTTTGTTATTATAGTTTATAGAAAAGACGCGATTGCTCGCGTCTCAATTTTATGCTAATTGTGGTTGTTGACCTAGTTGTTTGAGATGCTTGAAATGTGCAATAATCGCACTTCTCGTGGTCTTGTATTCATAATAAGGTAAGTTACATTCTTTAGCTGTTTGTTTGACTATTTCTGCAATTTTACCATAATGAATATGACTGATATTTGGAAAAATATGATGTTCGATTTGATGATTTAATCCACCAGTATACCAATTTACAATCCAATTTTTTGGAGCAAAGTTAGTAGTAGTAAACAATTGATGAATGGCCCAAGTGTTTTCAATTTCTCCGGTTTCAGCTGATGGAATTGGATTCGTAGTTTCCTCTACAACATGAGCTAACTGAAAAATAATACTTAAGATTAATCCAGCTGTATAATGCATCACGAAAAAACCAATTAATACTTTCCACCAAACAATTCCCATTACCATTGGAATTACGAGCCAAACAGAAAAATAAATAATTTTAGTAATAACTAGAGTTGTCCATAAGATTTTTGGACTTTTTAATGTGCCATATGAAAGATTTCTCTTTAAGTAGGCACTCATTTGTTTGAAATCGGTAGTTAATGCCCAATTGAAAGTCAGTAAACCATATAAAAAAACAGAATAGTAATGTTGGAACTTATGAAATTTATACCATTTGGCTTCATTGGTAAAACGAATAATTCTTCCTGCATCTAAATCTTCATCATGACCGGGTATATTGGTATAAGTATGATGTAAA
Organism: Flavobacteriaceae bacterium; assembly: GCA_002862755.1. Taxonomy (GTDB): domain Bacteria; phylum Bacteroidota; class Bacteroidia; order Flavobacteriales; family Flavobacteriaceae; genus Flavobacterium. Next base: position 122,911 of record PKDY01000046.1, read on the forward strand.
ACATTATGTTGTACTTGCCAGTTGTATACATTTCCAGCTAAAATATAGATACTTCCTCCCATAAATTTATTTACCCAAGATTTGGTTGAATACGATCCATGATTGCCATCGTGCATTACATTCATACCAACTCCAGCCATTCCAACACCAATAGTGATGCTTAAAAGTAAATAAACCCAAAAAGGCATTTCTAAAGAAATTAAAAAGAAATAGGGTGCTAAAAATAAAGTAAACATTATAATTGTCTTTAAATGCAACTTCCAGTTACCCGTTCTTTTTAAGTTCCTTTCTTTAAAATAATCGTTAACTCTTTTATTTAAAGTTCTGAAAAACTTAGCATTATCTGTTTTTGAGAAAATAGGGGTTTTTGTATTCATTTTTTTTAATCTAAAGCTTTGTTTGTGACCAAAGATAATAATTATCTCTATTAGACTTTGTATTTTAACCTAATTGTTTGTTAAAAAATGTATTTTTGCAACAAAAAAAAGCAATGGAGTTAATTTTAAAATATTTCCCTAATCTTACCGAGCATCAAATGAAGCAATTTGAGATGCTAAAAGAGTTGTATGAAGATTGGAATGCCAAAATAAATGTAATTTCAAGAAAAGATATTGAGGAGTTGTATGTAAGGCATGTGTTGCATTCTTTAGGGATAACTAAAATTTTAGAATTTAAAAAAGGAAGCAAAATTATGGATGTAGGAACAGGAGGTGGTTTCCCTGGAATTCCTTTGGCAATTATGTATCCGGAAGTTGAATTTTATCTTATTGATGTAATTGCAAAGAAAATAAAAGTCGTTCAAGAAGTAGCAAAAGCTTTAGAATTGAAAAATGTGATTGCAGAACAAAAAAGAGCCGAATTGGTGAAATGGAATTTTGATTTTATTGTAAGTCGTGCCGTTACCAATATGCCTGATTTTGTAAAATGGGTTGCCGATAGAACGGTGAAAGATTCAAAACACGAATTAAAAAATGGAATATTGTATTTAAAAGGTGGTGATTTAACAGAAGAATTGGCAGCTTTTCCCAATGCGGTACAATATAATTTATCTGATTTTTTTGAAGAAGATTTTTTTGAAACTAAAAAAGTAGTCTATTTGCCTTTAAAACATAAGAAATAAGATATTTTAAATACAAAAAACGCTATCGTATAAGATAGCGTTTTTTTATATAAATAGTTCTTTTAATTTCCTAAGAAAGGATATCTGTAATCTTCTGGAGTAACAAAGGTTTCTTTAATTGTTCTTGGAGAAACCCAACGTAATAAGTTTAACACAGAGCCTGCTTTGTCATTTGTTCCAGAAGCTCTAGCGCCTCCAAAAGGTTGACAACCTACAACAGCACCAGTTGGTTTGTCGTTGATATAGAAGTTTCCTGCGCAATTTTGTAATGCTACAGTCGCTTCTTCAATAGCAAATCTATCTGTACTAAACACGGCTCCAGTTAAAGCGTATTCAGAAGTTTCATCCACTAATTTTAGAGTTTCTGACCATTTTGCATCTTCGTATACATAAATAGTAACTACAGGACCAAATAATTCAGTCTCCATAGTAGTATATTTTGGATTGGTAGTCAAAATAACCGTTGGTTCAATAAAATATCCTTTTGATTTGTCATAGTTACCACCAAAAATTACTTCTGCATCAGTATCTTTTTTAGCTTGATCAATGTAAGAGGTTAATTTGTCGAAAGAACCTTCGTGAATTACTGCGGTTATAAAATTTGACATATCTTCTGGAGAACCCATTTTCATTGATTTTAAATCTGTTTCCAATTGATTCTTTACAGCTGGCCACAAACTTTGTGGAATATAAACTCTAGAAGCGGCACTACATTTTTGACCTTGAAACTCAAAAGCGCCTCTTGTAATACCTGTAGTAACTTGTTTCGCATTCGCAGATGGGTGGGCAATGATGAAATCTTTACCACCAGTTTCACCTACGATTCTAGGATAGGTTTTGTAGGTGGTAATGTTGTTCCCAATTTTAGCCCAAATATCTTTAAATACGTGGGTAGAACCCGTGAAATGAATACCTGCAAAATCTGGACTTGCTAAAATAGTATCTGTAATCATAATCGCATCACCAAAGACAACATTGATTACACCATTTGGTAATCCAGCTTCTTTGAAAACATCTATAATTACTTTAGCAGAAAATACTTGGCTATCACTTGGTTTCCAAACGACTACATTCCCCATCATAGCAGCACTAGCGGGTAAGTTGGCAGCAATAGCTGTAAAGTTAAAAGGAGTAATGGCATAGATAAAACCTTCTAAGGGTCTGTGTTCTAGTCTATTCCAAGTTGAAGAATCAGAATTAGGTTGTTCCTTGTAGATTTGTGTCATGTATTCCACATTGAAACGTAGGAAATCGATTAATTCACATGCTGCATCAATTTCTGCTTGATGAATCGTTTTTGATTGTGCAATCATCGTTGCAGCATTAATTTTTGCACGGTAAGGTCCAGCAATTAATTCGGCAGCTTTTAAAAAGATGGCTGCTCTATTTTCCCATGACATGGCTGCCCATTTTTTTCTAGTTTCAAGAGCATTGTCTATAGCTTGTGTAATATGTGTTTTTTCTGCTAAATGGTAAGTTCCTACAATATGTTGGTGGTCATGAGGAGCCGACATGTTACGGGTATTGCCTGTTTTTATTTCTTGATTACCAATGTATAACGGAACTTCAATTTTGGAATTCCACATTTCTTTGTAAGCATTTGCAACTGCTTCTCTTTCTTTTGAGCCTACTGCATATGCTTTAACAGGTTCATTTACTGCTTTTGGAACGTTAAAAAATCCTTTTAACATAAGATATTATTTTAATGAATTAGTATATGTTGATGGGCAAATTTAAGAAAAAAATAATGGATAGTAGGCAACAATTGTTGCAGAAAAAAGAGCGCTAAAATTAATTTAAGGCAAAAGGAGCACTAAACTTAAAAGTAGGAATGATTACTCTAAAACTTTTTGTAGTTGTAAAGTTAATCATGTTGTAAAATCCTTTCATGGCTCCAATTGGAGAGGATAACAAACACCCAGAAGTATATGTGTGTGTTTCGCCTGGTTTTAAAACTGGTTTTTTTCCAACAACTCCTTCACCATCAACAATTTCTTTGTTGTTAAGTGCATCATAAATTTCCCAGTGTCTTGTGTTTAATTGAACAGAGTCTTTACTGTGGTTTTCAATTTTAATTTCATAACTAAAGGCAAAATGAATCTTGTAGTTTTTGAAGTAAGTGCCTTCAAAACTAGTTTGAACAGAAATTTTAATGCCTTTTGTTATTTGTGTTACCATTTTAAAATAAAAGTATTCCTAAGAATATCATTATCAATGATGAAATTAATAAAAATATACCAAATAGTGGGTTCAAAATTATGAATTTTAAAACGGTTTTCCAACGATTTTGCTGATAAAAATTACGTAGCGATCGATAAAGGTAATACGGAAATACAATTAAAGTGCTTATAGCAATTAAAAATTCGGAAATAGTTTCGCTAAAAAATCCAATAAAATTGAATAATATAAGGCAAATAAAAAGGAATGTAAAAAATGTATATGAAAATATTAAGTGCTCCGTGTAATTTATTTTTTTAGAATAAAACATCATCCAAAATATAATGGTGATTATGGGTAAAGATAAAAAGATTAAAAAGGGTAGTTTTTGATAGAAATATTCTGCTAATTCGTTTTTAATGTTATTAGTCTTGAATAAAATAGATTTACTGTATAAGAAATGATTTAATTGTGAATCTTCATAACCTAATTCTTTTAGGGCTTGACTGGTTGTTTTGTTAGGATATTTAATGTGGAAATTCCGAAAAGAGCTAAATTTATAATAGAAGCCAACCGAACTTTTGTCTAGTTCTTGTTTGGTATAAATAGAATCTTTGTTCAGATTGTTATACTCATTTAGTTCTTTTTTTAATTGTGATGTATTGGAAAAGGCCAAACTATCTTGTACAACTGCCGCAATTTCTTTGGGTTCATTAATATTGACTGTGTTGTTGTTTTTAGTTTGGGAATCTGAAAATTTTTCTGCTAAACTTATGGTTAAAAAAAGTAAGATTGAAACACTTAAAAACAAACGGAATGGATTCGCATATTTTTGTCTTTTCCCTTCATTGAATTCTTTGGCTAAAATGCCAGGTTTGGTAAACATCGAAACTATAGAATTTCTTAATCTGGAATCGTAAGCATAGAAATTAGATAGAAATTCTTCGATAAAATCGGAGATAGTAAGTCTTTTAGTGGAATTCAATTGCCCACAATGATGGCAATATTTTTCACTACTATCTAGTGGTGTTTCGCAGTTTAAACATTCATAACCGCGATATTGTTTGAATTTTCTCTGAATCATTAGTTTCTTATTCCTTCACTATTAGTGTTTGAGATGCCTATTACGCGATGGTAACGATCATTATTTCCTTTGTAATATACTATTATAGTGTAATTATTTTCAGTTTGATAATAGTTGCCGTCAATAGCATTTTGATAATCAATCTTTTTATTTTTGTCTAAAAGAGTGTACTGATAATTAGTGTAACCTTGTTTGATTAAAATAGCCTTTTCAAATAGGCCAGATTCGTCATTGTAGGTCATTTTGTTCTCTTCGTTAGTGGCATAATTATTAAACATGCCCGTTATATAAATAGATTCATTGTGAAACATATTCGGAGCATCAAGGGTAAAATAGACCCAGGAATAATCGGCTCCTACTTCAGAGTTTTCAGAATTACTGTTTAAGACTATAAAGTTGCCGTTAAAGTCTGGAAAATAAGTATATACGCCATTTTTTCTGGCTTTATTAACATAGAGATGCGAGTTATAAATATCGCCAGCAGTTACTCTAGAAACCGTATTGTTGGTTACTCTAATTTGAGAATTATCTAAGGTGTAAAATTCATTTCCAGCCCAAAATTGAGTTTCTTTGTTGTATTTGTAAATTAATTCAGAGCCAATGGTGTATTGGGGTTTTATATTTGAGATTTGTTCTTTCCAATTGCCATTTTTAAAAATTGTAATTTTTACATTTTGAATTGGGTTTTGAAGTAATAAATCACCATAATTGATGGCAATTTCAATGTTTTGTTTTTCATTTAAACTCTCAAAATCACGTGCTCTGCGCACTTCAGTTGCTACTCGAACTTCTTCTTCATAAATGATAAATTTTCTTGAAAAAACCAACTCTTGTTCGTCGTTAAAAATTTTTATGATATAGTTTCCGCTTTTGGTTATGCGGTTGTATTTGTTTGGAAATTGTTGGCGATAATGTGAATACAATTGGAGAGTATTGAAAGAATTTTCATAAGTAATTATTCTTTGGTTGTCCAATCCGGTTAGGTATTCCACTTTGGCTAAAGTGGTGGGAGTCCAATCATAATTATATTGAGTAATGGTGTAATAATAATCTGCTTCATTTCCAAATAAATCATCAAATTGCAGTTCAAACGTTTCACCTAATCTAAAAAAAGGCAAAACGTTTTTATTGTTTTGAACAAAAGAAATGGTTTTGATGTTGTAAGGAGGTTCGGTTTCGCTTTCAATTTGGGCATAAATAGCTGTAAATGAAAGAAAATAAAAGAGTAAGATAATTTTTTTAATCATCATGTTTTTTGTACTTTTTGTAAAAATAGTAAATCTCTAAATAGTAGAGCAAAATTTATGCTGTAATGAATGTTTTTTAATAATTTAGAATAAGTATAAATAATGAAAATCAATTGCTATATTTTTGGAGTAGTGTTTCTTAATTAATTAAATTTGCACGTTTTATAAAATAGTACTAACCATATCTTCAATAAACATGTCAAAAGACATTCGAATTAAAAAAGGTTTAGACCTTAAGTTGAAGGGTGAAGCGGAAAAACAACTTTCAAATGCTACCCGATCGAAAGTCTATGCTATTAAACCTTCTGATTTTCATGGGGTCACTCCTAAGATGATTTTAAAGGAGGGAGCTACTGTAAAAGCTGGTGAAGCCATCTTTTTTTCTAAGAAAGATGAAGCTGTAAAGTTTGTGTCACCAGTAAGTGGAACCGTTCAAGAAATTATTCGTGGAGAAAAAAGAGTTATTCTAGAAATTAGAATACTTGCTGATTCTCAAGATGTCTACGTAGAGCATAGCAAAATAAATCCAAAATCTTCGTCGAGTTCTGAAGTTAAAGAACATTTGTTAGCTTCTGGTTGTTGGCCATTCATTAAGCAACGTCCATATGATGTTGTTGCGAATTCGGCAGATACACCAAAAGCTATTTTTGTTTCTGGAATACATTCGGCACCTTTAGAAGGGGATTTAAATTTTGTTTTAAATGGAAAAAAAGACGCTTTAGAAGCTGGCTTTGCTGCTTTAACAAAATTAACTTCAGGGAAAGTTCATGTAACAGTGGATTCAAAAGCTGATTTTATGCCTTCAGTAGAAGGAGTTGTGGTGCACAAAGGGCAAGGCGTACATCCTGTAGGATTAGTATCCACTCAAATTGCTAAAATTGACCCTATCAATAAAGGTGAAAAAGTTTGGACCGTTCAAATAGAAGATGTAGCCGTTATTGGTGAATTGTTCTTAACAGGAAAGTTTAATGCGGAAAGAATAGTTGCTTTAACAGGTACTGGTTTTGAAAGACCTTCTTATGTGAAAGCGTTAATGAGTGCTCAAATTAGTGATGTTGTTGCTGGAAATTTAAAAGAAGGGAACTACAGAATCATTAGTGGAAATGTTTTAACAGGTGATAAGAAAACTAAAGAAGATGCTTTAGGATTTTATCATAGTCAAATTACTGTTATACCAGAAGGTGACGATTACGATTTCTTTGGTTGGAATATTCCAAGACCTAATAAATTTAGTGTTTACAGAGCCATGATGTTCTCGTTTTTAACACCAAATAAAAAATACGACTTAAATACAAATACAAACGGAGAGCACAGAGGTTTTGTGTTAACTGGAGAGTATGAAAAAGTTTGTCCGCTTGATATTTACCCAATGCAATTATTGAAAGCTATTTTGGTTAAAGATATTGACCAAATGGAAGCTTTAGGTATTTATGAAGTTGCTCCTGAAGATTTTGCGTTGACAGAATTTGTTGATGTTTCAAAACAAGATCATCAGAGAATTGTGAGACAAGGATTAGACTTAATGATTAAAGAAGTAGGTTAATCCCTTTAAGAAATTTAAAATCACAAAAAATGAGTTTGAAACAAAATTTACATAATTTAAAAGAAAAGTATCGCGGTACTAAAATGGAACAATCGTTCAATGCATTGCACACTTTTCTTTATATGCCTAACATAACAACACATTCTGGTTCACATGTTAGAGATGCTGCCGATTTAAAACGTGTAATGAACACGGTTATTATGGCAATGGTTCCTGTTTTATTATTCGGTATGTTTAATGCAGGTTACCAAATGAATGGACAAATTAATGGTTTTGAAGCTGTTGATTTTTTCACATTAGACAACTTTTTAGTTGGATTGAAAAAGATACTTCCATTATTAGTAGTTTCTTATGGAGTTGGTTTAGGTATCGAATTTATCTTTGCTACAGTTAAAAAACACGAAGTGGAAGAAGGATATTTAGTAACAGGTATGTTAGTGCCTCTTATTGTTCCTATTGATTTACCTTTATGGATGTTAGCTGTTGCAGTTGCATTTGGAGTAGTTATAGGTAAAGAATTATTTGGAGGTACAGGTATGAATGTATTAAATCCAGCGTTAACAATTCGTGCGTTTTTATTCTTTAACTGGGCAGCTTGGATGTCAGGAGATAAAGTTTGGGTTCATGGAGCTGTTGATAAAGTAATGCAAGCAAATGGAGTAGATGCTATATCTGGAGAAACTATTTTAGGACAATTAGCTCAGAATAAAGAATTACATCACTCTGCTTATGATATGTTTATGGGATTCATTCCTGGTTCAGTTGGAGAAACTTCTACGGTTTTAATTTTATTAGCTGGTTTGTTTTTGATTTTAACAGGAATTGGAAGTGCGCGTATCATGATTTCTGCAGTTATTGGTGCAGCAATAATGGGATTAATCTTTAATGGATTAGTTGATTCTGGAGCTATCGTAGAAGGAAGTAAATTCTATGGTCTAATGCATTTGCCATTTTGGCAACACTTATTAATAGGTGGTTTGGCTTTTGGTATTGTATTTATGGCTACAGATCCAGTATCGGCATCGCAAACAAATACAGGTAAAATCATTTATGGATTTTTAATTGGTTTATTCTCTATATTAATTCGAGTTTTTAATCCTGCTTATCCAGAAGGAGTTATGATGGCAATCTTATTGATGAACGTATTTGCTCCTACAATTGATCATTATGTGGTTCAGGCAAATGTGAAGAGAAGAATGAAACGATTAAAACTTAAAACAGCTTAATTATGTCAACAAAACGTACAGATTCAAACATATATACTATTGTATTCTCTGTAATATTAGTAGTAGTGGTGGGTTCTTTGTTGGCATTCTTTGCTAATGCAACAAAAGACATGCGTGTTAACAATGATAAAGTTAAAACGCAATTAGATATTTTAAGTTCAATAGGAGTAGAAGCAACTCGTGCGAATGCAACAGAGATGTTCAATCAATACATCAAAAAACAATTTGTGGTTGAAGGAACAACTGCTACAGAGGATGCAGAAGCTTATTTAATCGATGTTAAAAAAGAGCAAAATGCTGCAAAAGAAGGTAAAACACAACGTTTACCTATTTTTGAAGCGGAAAAAGACGGAAAAACAATCTACATTGTTCCTGTAAGAGGTAACGGTTTATGGGATGCCATTTGGGGATATGTTGCTCTTAATGATGATTTAAAATCTATTTATGGTGTTTTCTTTGACCACAAAGGAGAAACACCAGGTTTAGGAGCTAATATTACCGAGCCTTTCTTTAAAGATGATTTTAAAGGAGAAATGATTTATGATACAGCAGGTAATTTCAAAGCGGTTGCTACTTCTAAATCAAATGGAGATCCTAATAATACAGACAAAACCGATAACGAAGTGGATGCAATTTCAGGTGCTACAATTACTGGAAATGGTGTAACAGCAATGTTGAAAAAAGGTTTAGGTTTGTATTTACCTTACTTTGAAACCCTTAAAAAATAAAACTATGGCAGATACTAAAACAAAAGAAAAAGAGCCATTGTTCTCAAAAAAGAATCTTGGACTTGTAAAAGATCCTTTAGCAGATAATAATCCAATTACGGTTCAAGTATTAGGTATTTGTTCTGCTTTGGCAATTACAGCAGAATTAAAAGCTTCTGTTATTATGGCTTTATCGGTAATATTCGTTACGGCTATGGGTAACGTAGTGATTTCATTAATGCGTAATATCATACCAAACTCTATTCGTATTATTACCCAATTAGTGGTAGCAGCAACACTAGTAATCTTAGTAGATTTAACTTTGAAAGCTTTTGTACCCGATTTAGCAAAAAAATTATCGGTTTTCATTGGATTAATTATTACCAACTGTATTATCATGGGACGATTTGAAGCATTTGCTTTGGGTAACACACCTTGGAAATCATTCTTAGATGGTATTGGAAACGGATTAGGATATGGAGTTATCTTGGTAATTGTTGGTTTTTTCCGTGAATTATTAGGTTCTGGAAAATTATTCGGTATTGAAATACTAGGTAATCCAGTTGATAAAACAGGATTGTATGCCTTAGGATATGAAAACAATGGATTCATGTTGTTAGCACCAATGGCTTTAATTACATTAGGTCTAATTATTGGTTTCCAACGTTCAAGAAATAAAAGTTTAATTGAAGAAACACACTAAGAAATGGATTTATTACAATTATTTTTAAAGTCAATTTTTATTGATAATATGGTATTTGCCACGTTCTTAGGAATGTGTTCTTACTTAGCGGTTTCTAAAAAAGTTTCTACTGCTGTAGGACTTGGAGCTGCGGTAATCTTCGTTATGTTAGTAACGGTACCATTAAACTACTTATTAGATCAATACTTACTTAGACCAGGAGCTTTAGTATGGTTAGGGGAAGAGTATGTAGATTATGATTTAAGCTTTTTAACGTTCATTTTATTTATCGCAACTATTGCTACAATGGTTCAATTAGTAGAAATGATTGTGGAGAAATTTGCACCCGCTTTATACAATTCATTAGGTATTTTCTTACCCTTAATTGCTGTAAACTGTGCCATTTTAGGAGGATCTTTATTCATGCAACAAAAAGAATTTAATAATATTACAGAAGCAACAGTTTATGGGGTAGGTTCTGGTATTGGATGGTTTTTAGCAATTTTAGCGATTGGAGCTATTCGTGAAAAAATCAGATATTCTAATGTGCCACCTGCTTTCAGAGGACTAGGTATTACTTTTATCTTGACAGGTTTAATGGCTATCGGATTTATGTCTTTCGGTGGAATGTTAACGGGTGGTGATGAAGCTCCTAAGAAGGAAGTTGTGGAAGCAATTCCTCCAACTGAAATGAAAGAAGTGACTCCAGTTGAAGAAGTAAAAAGCGATTCAACTGCTGTGGAAACTGTAAAAGATTCATTAACCGAAATAGCACAAAATTAATTATGATAGCATTAGAAGTAAGTACTACAGGTTTAATTTTAACAACAGTAGTTGCCTTTTTGGTTTTATTATTGGTTTTAGTAGCTGTTATTTTGTTTGCTAAAGCAAAATTAGTTCCTTCAGGACCTGTTAAAATTAAAATCAATGGTGAAGAAGAAATTGAAGTAAATTCAGGAAGTTCTTTATTATCTACATTAGGAAGTTCTAAAATATTTTTACCATCTGCTTGTGGAGGTGGAGGAACTTGTATTCAATGTAAATGTAAAGTCCTAGAAGGTGGAGGAGAAGCTTTACCTACTGAAACCCCTCATTTCAATAGAAAAGAATTAGCAGAAGGATGGCGTTTAGGATGTCAGGTGAAAGTAAAAGGAGATATGAAAATTGAGGTACCAGAAGAAGTATTTGGTATCAAAAAATTTGAAGCAAAAGTATATTCTAATTACAACGTGGCTTCTTTTATTAAAGAATTCATTGTGGAGTTACCAGATGATATGCACTATGAACCAGGCGGATATATTCAAATTGAAATTCCTAAATGTGAAGTTAAATATTCGGATATAGATATTACGGCACACCCTGTTGAACATCCTGGTGAACCAGAAAAATTCAAAGCAGAATGGGATAAATTCAATTTATGGCCATTAGTAATGAAAAATGATGAGTTGGTTGAAAGAGCTTATTCTATGGCTTCTTACCCAGCTGAAGGAAGAAAAATCATGTTGAATGTACGTGTGGCAACTCCACCATGGGATAGAAACATCAATGGATGGGCAAAAGTTAATCCTGGTGTAGCATCATCTTACATTTTCTCAAGAAAAGCGGGTGACCCAGTTGTGGTTTCTGGTCCTTATGGAGAATTCTTCATTAACGAATCAGATGCTGAAATGTTATATGTAGGTGGAGGAGCTGGAATGGCACCAATG
>PKDY01000044.1 GCA_002862755.1 Flavobacteriaceae bacterium
ACTTTCAAAAGGTACATCGAGAGGAAGCGTAGTGAACTAATAAAAAAATTAAGTATAATATAAATTCCTTTTGATGTTAAAAACTTGAATTTAAGCTACTCCTTTTTCATGTCTTTCAATAAACCTAAAGCAAAATAAACTACAATTCCTATTCCTAAAACAATAGAAAGCCACATAAATCCATTAGTTTGCCAAAAAGACTTTTCCTTTATGTGTTTTTCTTTCTCAATTTTATGAAAATTAGTTATTGTTGCTTTAGGTATTCCAACAGGAAAACTTTCCATAAAATTAATCAAATCATAGGTTGGTTTTGAATAGGTAGAATCAATAACTACTTCATACCTTTCATTGGGTTTTAATCTTGAAATAATAGTAATCGGATTTTGAAATAATTGAATATTTGTAATTTCCAATGGTTGATTGTCCTTATTTTCAATTTCAATAGTGAATTCTTTTTCGTTCAAATTACTAACTGTAATTTTTGAATTCATCTTTGAGTTTAAAAGGAATGAACTTAAAAGTTGATCTCTTATAGTAGTTGTTTTTTTGTTTTTTATTTTTTCTTTTCTCGTAATAATAGCTTCACGTGCATATAATTCAGTTGTGATTTCAAAGGAAATTGCGTCTATTTGATAACTCTTTTCCGCAGAAAAAACAACTTGAGTTACTTTTCTTTCTTTATCTTCTGAGATTTTATAAGTAAAAGCATTGACTACAATTGGCTCTTCAGGAAAAAATTGATTTTCATACACTCCTATCGCTTGGATATTAATGGGTAGCGACTGTTTATCATTAAATTCAATTCGCAGAAAAGGATAATCGTTTATAGGAAAATAAATAGTCTTTTCTAGAGCCGTCCCTTTGGTAGCAACCAAATCTTTCAAAGTTGCATTTGCTACTAATCCAAACCACTCTTCTTCATTATAACTTCCACTTACATTATATTGTTTTGTTAATGCAGCATTGCCAATATTCAAATTGATTTGGTTAATTTTCTTGCCAGTTTCGTTTTGAATTACAATTGATGTAATCGAATCTTTTATACTTTTTTTAGAAATAATCTTAAATGAAGTATATCTTTCTGATTCACCATTATAATTGGAAACAACATAAGGCACTTCCTTTTTATTGGTATCAAAAATTCTAAAATAACATAAATCTTCTTGAGACACAGCTCTAATTTCAGGAGTAAGTTCAATTTGATATAAACTATTGGTTTGTATATTTTTTATTTCTCCTTCATAATTTTGGGACCACCCCAAAAATGAAACTACTAAAACTATTGAACTAATCCACTTTTTCATTGGCACTCGATTTTGGTTGTTCATCTACTACTAACTTTTTAATTTTTTGGTACACAAAAGAAATGATTAAAATTAAAACACCTAATAGAATAAAGGCTATAATTTTACCCGTTTCGGAAACGTTTTTAATATCGTATAGAAATAATTTTAAAATAGTTATTCCCAATAAGGAAAGCGCAATAATACGAAGGTTTTTCCATTGTTTTTTAATCCCAATAATTAAGAATACAAAAGAAAACAAGCCCCACAGAATAGGATAGCCAATTTTTATAATTTGTCGTTTAATTTTTCCTAGTTCCATTTTTGTTGCGTTTTCTCTTTCATATTGTAGCGTATATGTATCCGAAATTCCTCTTTTAACTAAATCAGCATTAATCTCTTTTATATTTACCTGATGTGCCGCAGAAAAATGTAATCCATGCACCAATATTTCATTACTTAAAACATAAACTGTTGCAAATACAAACAACCAAGGCATTATTTTCATTTGCAAAAACTGAATTTTAGGTTCAGACTTAGTAAGCTGTACTAATTGGTATCCAAAATAGATTAAACATCCTAATATTATATAATGAAGATAAAACGCTAAAGATGTTGTGGTGTTTTGGATAAAATTCTCCACTAATTCCTCATTGGGTAAACTATAAAAACGAATAATGTAAAAGAAAGTTGAAATAATTGCCACAATTAAAGTTACTTTTCTTAGAAAAATCTGTTCGAGTTGTGTCACTAAAATTAATAAAAGGGTTACAAAAATAAAGTGATAAACAACAGACAAAGACAAAGCGGAAGCCGTATTGATATAAAATTGATTCGCTTGATAGGTAGTTTCTAACAAACCCGTAAAATAAGTAACTAGTATCCCGATTGTTAAAAGCATTTTTTTATAAAAAGATATTGAGAATAAAGCAATTTTAACTTTCTCATCTTCTTTTTGAATTATTTTATACGCTAAGAAAAATGAAACACTCACCACGAAACCTGAAATAAATATCGAATTTAATATAAGGGTATAGTTTGCGTCATAGTAATCATATTTAATCCAATCTAAAAACAAGCTTATTACAGTTAATATTTGAACTACAAAAGCTCCTGTTTTAAAATAGGCAATTTTCGATTTCTGTGACAACCAAAACAACAACACAGCTTCAGCTGCCCAAAATATAGTAATTTGATTGCCTTCAAACTGAATTGGTATTGTTAAGGTAACAAAAGTAAGTGCTAAACCAATTAATAGATAGACTGCGTTCTTATCTAAGCCAAATTTCTTATATAAAATAATAGCATATACTAAGTTATAAACGGCTAATAATACGGTAAAAAGACCTTTAAAATTTATACCCCAATTATGTATAATTCCCATACCTATTCCAAAAAAGAAAAAAGTATTTAGAATTAAAATAAAATATTCAATTAGAGTGAAGGTTCCTTTCTTTCTAATATTATTAACCACTAAAGTAATACTAAAAATAAAATAGAATAAAGTAGCGAAGCTTAACGCACCTTGATGAGGCAATTTGTTATCAAATAATTCTCTGATATACCAAGATAAAAATAATAAAGTGGTAAACACAAAGGATAAAACTGTAACTATATTCCATTTTTTAAAATAGGCAATAGCTAAAATTCCACAGTTTAAAATGGCGATATAGGTAAACAATACAACATAATTACCCGACCCAGTACTTACCATAAATGGAACCGCAAAACCCCCAATTAAGGACAAAATAGCTAATTCCTGACGATTATAAGAAACTGAAACCAAGCTACTAAAAGCCGTTATCACGACCATAATGATAAACGCTACTGTTTGACTGAATAAATGATAATCATGAAAAGCTATAGAAATTGTAAAATAAAAAATACTTACTGCTCCAGCAACTAATACAGAACTAAAAGCAGCATAATGTTTCCTTAACTTATTTGCTATAAACATCACTAAAGAGCCAGCCAAAATTCCAATTCCAACACGAGCAGGTTCATTGATCCAATCTTTATCTATGGCAAATTTCACAAAGAAACTTATCCCTAAAACAAGAATTAAGATTCCAATTTTGTTAATTAGGTTTTCACCAATAAACTTTTCTAAATCAGGATTGTTTTCTTTAAAGGTTTCGTACCAAGACTTTCTAGAAACAGGCATCACTTTAGGAGTAAGTGCTTTTTCTGAAACTGGTTTTGCTTCAATTTTGGCAACTATTTCAATAGATTTCTCTATAACAGGTTTTACAATTTCTGGCTGCTTTTTCTCTGGAACTACTGCTATAGGTTTTTGAACTATTACAGGCTCAACTACTTGCTCTTTAACAATTACTTCTTCTACTATTTCATTTACCTTTTCTTTTTCAAAAGTTTTAGCATCTAATTCTATTTTAAGGTCATTGAATTTTTCATGTAGCCTAGAAATAGACTTTTGCATTTCTTTATTCTTCGAATTTAAGTTCGATAAAATAATTAACAACAACACTAAAACAATTAAAAGTAAAGTCTCTACCATAAAATAACGATTATATTCTATCAAATGTAATCTTTATTTCTGGATGCAAAAAAATTAATTTTCTTCTAACAAAGCTAAGATATGTTGCTCTATAGGTTCTGTTTCCCAAATTTGCTCAATGTTTTCTATAGCAAGAATTTCCTGCATAATGGCATCTTGTTTATCTCCTATCGCCAAAGCTTCAGAATAAGGTTTATGGCTAAAGGTAACCATACTATACAATGGAACCCATTTATCGGGATGCTTTTCAGAAAACCATCTTTCGATTTTTTTTTGTAAGATAAACTTTGGATCAACTGTTTTGGTACTCATCTCAATAAAATTTCGATAGGATAATTCGGCTATAGCATCGGTATCTGGTTTACGAGAATTTTCGTAATCGTTTAATAAGTTGGCCCAATCATCACCATATTTTGACATCATTTCTGTTAACACGGTAATATCTTCAAACCCAGCATTCATTCCATGACCATAAAAAGGCACAATAGCATGACAAGCGTCACCTATTAAAGCCACTTTATCGGCATATGTCCAAGGATAACATTTCATAGTTACCAAATAAGAGGTTGGATTTTTAAAGAAATCTTCTACCAAGTTGGGAATTACCTCTTTGGTATCTGGAAAATGTTCGGCAAAGAAACGCACTAAGTCTTGCTCGTTTTTCAAGGAAGCAAAAGAATTGTCTCCATCATGAGGCATAAACAAGGTACAAGTAAAAGTGCCGTCTAAATTAGCCAAAGCCATCAACATAAATTGTCCTCTAGGCCAAATATGTAAGGAATGTTTGTCTAATTTATGTGTTCCATCAGGATTGGCAGGAATGTGTAATTCTTTATACCCTAATTGTAAGAATTCTTGAGAATAGTTAAACATACTTTGTCGTTGCATGCGATGTCTTATTCTTGAGAAAGCTCCGTCAGCACCAAAAACTAAATCATGCTTTATTTCAGTCCATTCTCCTCTTTCTTCCTGACCTGTATGTAAAGTTGCAGTGGACAAAGTTACATCCCAAATCTTACTTTCAAAGTGAAAATCAATTCCTTCTGCGACTGCTAAATCAACCATTTTCTTATTCAACAAGCCACGAGATAAAGAATAAATCACTTCTCCATCTTTTCCATAAGATTGATAGGTTAAGGTATCCTGACCTGTATGAATACAACGTTTATCAACTGGAATACCAATTTTTATGATTTCTTGATCTAAGTTTACTTCTTTTAATGCTCGTAAACCTCTATCGGACAATACTAAATTTATGGAACGACCTGTAAAATTTATTTTTCTGATATCTGGACTTCTATCATATACATCTACCTTGTGTCCTGCTCTTTTTAAATATATGGCTAAAAGTGAACCGACTAAACCAGCACCTACTACAGCAATTTCTTTGGGATTCTGCATTATTAACTATTTCTTCTCACAAAAATAAGTAATAAAAAAGAAGCTAGCTAAGAGAACTGTTACTTTTTTTATTTAGAAATATATTTTGTTTAATAATTTTGTATTTTTGTTAAACAAAAAATAAACTTTTATTTTTCACAAAATGACTCACAAGAAAGTAAACTTACCAGAAAAAAAATGTAAAAAATGTGGGTTATTATTTACATGGAGAAAGAAATGGAAGAAAAATTGGGAGGAAGTAGTGTATTGCAGTGAAAAATGTAGGAGAAATAAAATGAATACATAAATAGTTATTTGTAAAGATTAACTTAAAATATAGAAATGAAAAATAATTTAGTTTGGTTTAGAAATGATTTACGCCTTTCGGATAATCTCTCCTTATTTAAAGCTACTCAAAACTCAAAAAAATGCATTGCTGTATATTGTTTTGATCCCAGACAATTTGCAAACACAACCTATGGTTTTAAAAAAACAGAAAAGTTTCGAACACAATTTCTAATTGAAACGGTTTCCGAATTAAAAGAAAGCTTAAAATCTAAAAACATTACTTTATTCGTTTACCAAGAAAAACCAGAAGTTATCGTTCCAAAATTAGTTGAAGAACATCAAATTGATTGTATTTACACTCAAAAAGAATGGACTAGTGAAGAAGTTTGTGTGAATCAAAAAATTAAAAGTCAACTTCAACCTCAGGAAAAATTCAAAAATATTCCATTTGTAGAAAGTTATGATCAGTTTCTATTTTTACCTAAAAATATTCCGTTTGAAATAACTTCTATTCCAAAAATCTTTACTGATTTTAGAAAAAAATGTGAAAAAGAAGCTACCATTTCACCAACTATATCTATCCAAAAACAACCTCATGAAAATCTTATTCTTAATAACACTACCCTACCTACTTTAGAAGATTTAGGTTTTCAAACGTTTGAAAAACATCCAAATACAGCATTTCCATTTAAAGGAGGTGAAAATCAAGCCTTACTACGTTTAGAAAATTATTTTTGGGAAACCCAAAATCTATCGCAATACAAACAAACCCGAAATGGATTAATTGGAACAGATTATAGTTCGAAGTTTTCACCTTGGTTAGCCAATGGCAGCCTTTCAGCTAAAGCTATTTATTGGAAAATAAAAGAATATGAAAATACCATAGGTGCTAATGAAGACACCTATTGGTTGTTCTTTGAGCTTCTTTGGCGTGATTATTTTAAATATATTTCCTTGCAACAAGGCTCCAAAATATTTCAATTACAAGGCATTTTAGACAAAGAATACCATTGGAACACTAATTCTAAAGCCTTTAACCAATGGATTCTAGGGCAAACCAACGAACCTTTTGTTAATGCTAATATGATTGAATTAGCTGCAACGGGTTTTATGAGCAATCGAGGCCGACAAAACGTAGCGAGTTTTTGGGCAAAAGAATGGCAACAAGATTGGAGAATGGGTGCTGCTTATTTTGAAAGCATGCTTATAGATTATGATGTGCATTCAAATTATGGCAATTGGATGTACACTGCTGGAGTGGGTAATGACCCTAGAGATAGAAAATTCAATATTCAAAGACAAGCGGGACTATACGATGCAAATAGTGACTATCAAAAACTTTGGTTAAACCAATGAAATAAAAATAACTGACAAATAATAAGCATGAAAAAACTGCGACTTATACTTGGTGACCAACTCAATGCAAAACATTCTTGGTTTAAAGAAAAAGATACAAACACGATTTATCTAATGGCAGAAATGCGTCAGGAAACTGATTATGTAAAACATCATATTCAAAAAGTAATCGCTTTTTTTCTATCCATGCGTAATTTTGCTGAAGCCATTGAAAAAGCTGGGCATCAAATTGTCTATTTTACTATTTCAGCACCAAAAAACCTTCAAAGTTTAGAAAAAATAATCGCGCAAGTTATTGAAGAAAAACAAATTGAAAAATTCGAATATCAATTACCGGATGAATTTCGATTAGACCAACAACTGAAAGCAATTTGTACCAATCTAAAAATTAATTCTGAAGCTTTTGATACGGAACATTTTTATACTACTAGAACTGAATTAACTACCTTCTTTGAAGGAAAAAAAAACCTTCTGATGGAAAATTTTTATCGCATGATGCGTAAGAAACATCATATTTTAGTGATTAATGACCAACCTCTAAGTGGAAAATGGAATTTTGATCATAAAAACAGAAATAAATACAATGAAGAAATTGCAATTCCAAAACCCTTATTATATCCTAAAGAGGTAACCAAATTGGTTGAAGAAATTGAAAAAGCGGGCGTAAAAACGTTTGGCTCCATTGATGCAACTAATTTTCCTTGGCCTACCAATAGAAAAGAAAGTCTTTCTTTATTGACCTATTTTTGTGAAAATCTTTTGGAACATTTTGGTGCATTTCAAGATGCTTTGTATAGTAACGACTCGTTTCTTTTTCATTCACGATTATCATTTGCGATGAATTCAAAAATGATAAGCCCGAAAGAAGTAATTAACACCGTAGTATCTTATTATAAAAAAAATAAAAGTACAATTGATATAGCACAAATAGAAGGTTTTGTAAGGCAAATTATAGGTTGGAGAGAATATGTAAGAGGTATTTATTGGAAAGAAATGCCAAAGTATGCTACGTTAAATACATTAGAAAACTACAATAAACTACCCGATTTTTATTGGACGGGTAAAACCAAAATGAAATGCATGCAACATAGTTTACATCAAAGTTTAAACGAAGCTTATGCGCATCACATTCAAAGGTTAATGGTAATTGGTAATTTTTCTTTGCTCACACAGCTACATCCTGATGCGGTAGACGCTTGGTATTTGGGGGTCTATATTGACGCCATTGAATGGGTAGAATTGCCAAATACAAGAGGTATGAGTCAGTATGCAGATGGTGGCATTTTAGCAACTAAACCTTATGTTTCCTCAGGAAGCTATATTCATAAGATGAGTAATTATTGTAAAGAGTGTCCTTATGAAGTAAAGGAGAAATTAGGTAACAATGCTTGTCCGTTCAATAGTTTGTATTGGAATTTTTTAGATGACAAAAAAGAACATTTTAAAAACAATCCAAGAATGGCAATGATGCTAGCACTTCTTGAAAAAATAAAACCAGAAGAATTATCAAAAATTAAAGAAAAAGCTCAAAATATTATTGAAAACCCAGATGCTTATTAATCGAAAAAAGAGTTGAAAAAAACTTCCAACTCTTTTTTAACCAACCTAACCTAAACTATAACTATTCTTTCTTTTTCTTTTCATCAATAATAGCACCTGTACCCGCACCAACTCCTGCTCCAGCTAAACCACCAATGATGGCACCAGTACCTTTTTTATCACTTACAATGGCACCCGTTGCTGCACCCACACCCGCTCCAATTAATGCTCCTTTTGCGGCATTACTCATGCCTTTACGTTCTGGTGCTGCTTGTGTATTATCTACATATATCACTTCTTTTTGTCTTGCTGCAACAAGTTCCATAGAATCGATAACACGTTGTTTTTCTTGAGCAACTTGTATTGAATCTAAAACTTCTTGTTTTGCTAATTCCATTTCAGTATCTGTTTGCTTACATGAAACCATTGAAATTAATCCTATAACTATCATTAACTTTTTCATAATTCTGATCTTTAAATTAACAATTCAAAATTACACTCAAAAGCCATGATTCATTTTACATTATTTTTTTAAAAGTTTATATTTAAACAATATTTAAAGAAAAATCTTACTTTTTAAACACTATTTTCTCTCCAACCTCCATTTTTTGTGATTTGGCAAAAGCACCACACATTTGAAACAACATTCTTGCACCTACATTTCCATCCCAATCATTTTCTCCAGGTGCCACTTCAACTAAATCAAAACCAATAATTTCTTTACCAGATTCTACTAATCGATTTAATAGATAAACAGCTTGCTCATACGTTAATCCTCCTGGAACTGGTGTGCCAGTATTAGGACAATATAAAGCATCCATAGCATCGATATCAAAAGAAACACAAACTTTTCTCGGTAAAGAATTAATAATCGTGTCGCACAAATGTTGCCATGTGTTGCCTTCAAACAATTGTTTTTTCAAATCTAAATCGGTGTGTACCAATACTCTTCCATTTTCTTTCGTAACAACATCTACTTCTTGTTCACAGAAATCACGAATACCAACTTGTACGATTTTACTAATTTGAGGCAATTGTAACGCATTATACATTATCGAAGCATGAGAATATGTAAATCCTTCATAAGCAATTCGCAAATCCATATGTGCATCTAAATGTAAAATACCAAAACTTTCGTATTTAGACGCTAACGCTTCATAATACCCTAAAGGTGTAGAATGATCTCCTCCTAAAAGGACTACTTTTTTCCCTTTATCCATCCAATATTGCACACGCTCTTTTACTTCCGTATGCAAATCTCTACATACTTTATTGATTTTATCTAAATCCGATTGCAACGCTGGAAAAGTAGCTATATCTTCACCATTTTCTAAAGCTTCAATAATAGGTTGTGCCAATCCTTTGTATTTTTCTGAATTTTTTGCCCAATGTTCAGGAACTTCGTCCATATAGATTCCTAATTTCCATAAATCTGGAAAATCTTGATGTAATAAGTCCACTTGAAAAGAAGCATCTAAAATTGCTTCTGGGCCTTCAGATGCTCCAGCACCATAACTTACGGTAACTTCCCAAGGCACAGGAATTACAATGATTTCACTTTGATCTGCTGAAAAAGGCAAGCCAAAAATGGTTGCATCCGCTAATCCTGGTTGGCTCGGATCAAAATTCTCTATAATTTGTTGTTTTGTCATTTTTGATTTTTAGATTATTTGATTTTTAGATTATTTGATTTTTGGAAATCAATTTGAACTCTAAAGAATGTTATTATTTTAATGTTGATTTAAATTTTGAAGTCATTTGTATAATCTTATTCAATTCATTTAATAGCGTAATTGAAGTTTCTTTATTAATTAAATCTAAATCAGTAGCAATTAAAAGTTGCGTTTCGATTTCATAACATGAACCGATGGCAATTTCAAGAAATCTAGAAAAATCTTTATTAGAATTTCTAGAGCAATCCTCAGAAATATTTGAAGGTACAGAAACTGAAGCACATCTTAACTGGCTTACCAAACCAAATTTTTCAGATTCTGGAAAATTAGACGTTTGTTCATAGATTAAAAGACAAAACTTTCTACTTAATTTCCAAATTTCCAAATCTTTGTATCTACGCATATTTCAATTATGTAAGTTTTTGAAACTTCTAATTATCTATTAATCGAACTATCTAATTATCCCTTCTTTTAATATTTGTCCAAATTCATACATGTCTTCGAAAGAAGAATACAAAGGCACAGGTGCTAATCGAATTACATTCGGTTCTCTCCAATCTGTAATCACTCCATTTTTCATTAAATACTCAAACAAAGTTCTTCCTTGTCCGTGTAAATAAACCGATAATTGACAAGCTCTTTCATTTGGATTACTAGGAGTTATAATTTCAAATTCTGTTCCTTCAATCTCAGCATCAATTTCGTGAAGAATAAATTCTAAATAACTCGTTATTAGGTCTCTTTTTTTAATTAATTTGGGCATACCAATTTCAGCAAACATATGTACAGAAGCCAAATATGGAGCCAATGTTAATACTGGTAAATTACTAATTTGCCAACCGTCAGCACTACGAGCAGGGTCAAAATTAGGTTCCATTAAAAATCGACGTTCCTTGTTATGACCCCACCAACCTGCAAAACGAGATAAAGTAGTGTCATTATGATGTTTTTCATGAATAAAGTAACCCGAAGCATTTCCAGGTCCAGAATTCATGTATTTATAACTACACCATGCTGCAAAATCCACATCCCAGTCGTGTAATTTCAGTTCGATATTTCCAGCAGCATGAGCTAAATCCCAACCTACAAAAGCGCCCACTTTATGCCCAGCTTCTGTAATCGTTTTCATATCAAAAACTTGACCCGTATAATAATTAACACCTCCAATTAAGACCAAAGCCAATTCCTCACCAACTTCTTCAATTTTAGAAAGTACGTCTTCAATTCTAATATTATGTTCCCCTTCTCTTCGTTTGATTTCAACAATGGCTTCTTTTGGATCAAATCCAATATTTTTCGCATGAAATGCTACTTGCGATTGAAACATGTATTGATCGGATGGAAAAGCTTTCTCTTCACAAATAATTTTAAATTTTTTTGATGAAGGTTGGTAAAAAGACACCATCAACAAATGAAGATTTACAGTTAGGGTATTCATTACACCCACTTCTGTAGGTTTAGCACCTACAATTTCGCTTAACGGTTGGCAAAAACGCTCTTGGTAATCCCACCAAGGTTTGTCTGCATAAAAATGACCTTCTACAGCTAGGCTTCCCCAATCTTGCATAACCTCTTCTACATATTTTTTAGCTACTTTAGATTGCAAACCCAGGGAATTACCCGTAAAATAAATGACATCTTTTCCGTTTATTTGAGGAAAAATAAATTCTTCTCTATATTTCGCTAATTCGTCTTGACGATCTAACTCTTGAGCAAATTCTCTCGTATTTTGAAAATTCATTGTGTTTATATTTGCACGTAAAAGTATTGAAAAGTTTAAAGGTTTGAAAGTTTTTATAAAAGTTAAAATTGTAATTTACGTTAAGAACAACTTATTACATTAAAAAAGTTTGCCTTTTAAAAAAACAATTTGAAACCTCTCCTAAATAAAAAAATCTCATCAGAAATGATGAGATTTTTTTATTTTGAATCAATACTAAATTACAAAATTAACATAGCATCTCCATAAGAGTAAAACTTATACTTTTGTTCGATTGCTTCCGCATAGGCTTTCTTCATTAAATCATGCCCGCAAAATGCAGAAACCATCATTAATAAAGTTGATTTTGGCGTATGGAAATTGGTTACCATACAATCAGCAATACTAAAATCATAAGGAGGATAGATAAATTTATTCGTCCAACCAACATATGGATTTAAAGTTCTTTGAGAAGAAACCGAACTTTCCATGGCACGCATAGAAGTAGTTCCAATACAACAAACTTTCTTCTTTGAAGTTTTTGCTTTATTTACTATATCACAAGCTTCTTGACTGATAATCATTTCTTCCGAATCCATTTTGTGTTTCGATAAATCTTCCACTTCCACTGGATTAAAAGTACCTAAACCAACATGCAAGGTAACTTCTGCAAAATTAATTCCTTTAATTTCTAAACGTTTTAATAAATGCTTAGAAAAGTGCAATCCAGCAGTTGGAGCAGCTACAGCACCTTCCTCTTTTGCATAAATCGTTTGGTAACGTTCTGCATCTTCAGGAGTAACTTCTCTGTTGATATATTTAGGAATTGGTGTTTCTCCAAGTTCTACTAATTTTTCTCTGAACTCTTCATAAGAACCATCATATAAAAAGCGTAGGGTTCTTCCTCTAGAAGTTGTGTTATCAATTACTTCAGCAACTAGAGAATCATCATCACCAAAATACAATTTATTACCAATTCTAATTTTACGAGCTGGATCAACCAATACATCCCATAAACGTTGTTCCGCATTAAGCTCTCTTAATAAAAATACTTCAATACGTGCACCTGTTTTTTCCTTATTACCATATAATCGAGCAGGAAAAACTTTCGTATTATTTAATACCATTACATCACCATCATCGAAATAATCGATAATATCTTTAAACATCTTATGCTCAATTGTTCCTGTCTTACGATTTACAACCATCAAACGAGATTCATCTCTGTTTTCTGCTGGAAATTCTGCTAATAACTCTTCAGGTAAATTAAAATTGAAATGTGATAACTTCATAGTTAAATTTTAAATTTAAGATTTTAGAAATCAGATTTTTTCTGAAATCAAAACGGGTGCAAATATACGATTGTGAAATAGGGGTTGTCAAGTAAAATGAGATTTATTTTTAGTAAACCTCTATTTACCTAACAACCCATAAGGATTTATTTAAAAAAAACTTACTTTTTAATGATTTTTTTGTCAATACCCCTTTGTTTTGATCTTCAATACTAATAATCTTAGCATAAAAATGCAAAAATTAACTCTTACCTTTGTTTTCTTATTACTATTGAATGCATTATTATTTAAGATAAAGTACAAACCATTTTAAATCAAATTCAAATTGTAAAACGATAAAATTTATTTACATTTGCAGCGTTCGGGATGTAGCGCAGCCTGGTAGCGTACTAGCATGGGGTGCTAGGGGTCGCTGGTTCGAATCCAGTCATCCCGACTTTATTTTAATTTTCTTCTATTGTAAATCCAACATTTTTTAAATCATTCCAAAAATCAGGATAGGATTTACTTACCACTTCTGCTTCTTCAATAATAATAGGAACTTTTAATGCTAATGGAGCGAAAGCCATGGCCATCCTATGATCTTGATAAGTCGCAATTTTTACATGTTCTAAAGGGCTTTCCTTTGAGACTTTCAAGTGCAAAGAATCATTGGTAACTGAAATAGCAGCTCCTAATTTTGATAATTCCTTTTGTAGTGCCTCTAAACGATCTGTTTCTTTAATTTTCAATGTATGCAAACCATATAAATCGCAGCCCATTCCTAGACCAAAACAGGTTACTGCAATAGTTTGAGCAACATCTGGAGAATTATTTAATTCAAAACGAACTACTTCATCTGATGGTGCTTTAATTTTAGAAAGGGTAATAGAATGATTTGCATTAAAAACAGTTTCGACTCCAAATTTTTGATACATTTCAGCTAAGGCAGCATCACCTTGCAAACTATTTTTTTTATAACTGGATAAAGTAACTTGAGTACCTATTTCCGACAAAGCAATTACAGAATACCAATAAGATGCTGAACTCCAATCACTTTCAACCGTTACAACTTGACTGACCACTTCAGCTTTTGGTTTTACAGTAATTCGATTACCTTCAAAATGTGTAGTTATACCTAATTCCTCTAATAAGGCTAATGTCATTTTTAAATAAGGCATTGAAGTAATTGTTCCCTCTAAATTCAATTGTAAACCGTTTTCTAATCGAGGAGCAATTAATAATAAAGCTGAGATATATTGACTACTAATGTCTGCTTTAAGCGTAACTTCGTTAGCGGTTATTTTTTTTCCTTTAATACGTATGGGTGGATATCCAATGTTTTTCTCATAGGTGATTTCCACACCAAGTTGTTGCAAAGCCTCTACCAAAATTTGAATAGGGCGTTCTTGCATTCTTTGCGAACCTGTTAATATCACTTCATTTGAAGTCTTAGTAGCAAAAAAAGCGGTTAGAAAACGCATAGCAGTTCCAGCATGATGAATATCGACAATTGGTATATCTGAAGATTCTGCTTTTTCTTGTAATGCTTTTTGCATGGCTTCAGAATCATCAGAGTTAGAAATGTTTTCTACATGTATGTTTGGAAACAAAGCCTTCAAAAGCAATAATCTATTTGTTTCTGATTTTGAACCTGTAATTTTTATAGTTGTCTGTCGATGAACAGTTGTTTTTTTTAAAGTTGCATTCATAATTTAGGTGAGTACCTCAAATAATTGTAAAAAATTAGTCATACATAAAGAAACTATTTCAGTTTTTCGTTATTATGATGACGGTCATGATCTCGTTTCGTTTTTAAATCCATTTTTTTATCGAAAGCTGCTTGTAAATCAACTCCTGTTTGATTGGCTAAGCATAAGACTACAAATACAACATCAGCTAATTCTTCACCTAAATCTTTACTTTTATCGGATTCTTTTTCAGATTGTTCACCATATCTACGAGCAATAATTCGGGCTACCTCACCAACTTCTTCAGTTAGCTGTGCCATATTGGTTAACTCATTAAAATAGCGTACTCCATGTTCTTTAATCCAATTGTCAACTTCTTGCTGAGCGTTTTTGATATTCATTATATTTTCTTTTTAAGAATTATACGATCCGTTTCTTTTTCAATAATTAATCTAAAAAAATCTTTTAATAAAGCATAATCATCTGCTGGAACGAAAAAGGTGTTTACATCTAAATTAGCAACTAACTGGATATTATTATTAGTAACAGATACTAAGTATTTAAATGTTGCATAATTATTCTCCATAGCTACACTTGTTCCTTCAGGTAAATATTCTACTTCATAACCTTCAGGAATTTTAATTGAAATATTATAAGCATCTTTGAAAGGAAATGGAAAATCTACTGGATATTTTCTCTGATCCAATTTAAATGGATTTTCATCCATAGTAAAAAACAATAATGGTTTAATATATATTTTATTACCTATTATTTCCACATCATTTTCATGCAAAAAAGCATATTGTTCAACTACTGGCTTACTTAAGTCTTTCAAATTATCCGCTTTATACTCTTCTATGCTTATTCCTTTGTATC
Source organism: Flavobacteriaceae bacterium (assembly GCA_002862755.1). Classification (GTDB taxonomy): domain Bacteria; phylum Bacteroidota; class Bacteroidia; order Flavobacteriales; family Flavobacteriaceae; genus Flavobacterium. The sequence goes on from PKDY01000044.1 coordinate 15,575, forward strand.
TATTTTCTAATTTTTCCAAATAAGAATCTTCATTGGCATTAGCATAATTTTCTCTATGAATAAAAGAATTGTAATCGGTTAGTATTCTTCTCAATTTACCTTCTACTTTTCCGTCTTCTTTTATTTCTGCTAAAATTGTTACATTATCTTTTGAAGGAGGTACATTTAATAAATTAATTTCATTTGAACTTCCTCTCTGTCTAATAATTCTTCCACTCCAGTTTACCGCTCTTAAAGGAATAAGATCTACTGTTGCATTCTTATTTGTTGCATCTAAAAGAAGTACATCATTTTTAATTTCTATACCTGCAATTACATAATTGTATGCTGTTCTATTAGGGAATAATGCAATTCCATTTCTTCTAGTACTTAACAAAATAGGATTGGCTTGAATATTAGCATATCTTAACATGGCAGTCAGCATTAAATTAATATCAGCTACATTTCCAGTTTTTTCTTTATAGGCTCTTCTAACCCCTTTATCAGTAATTACACCATTGGACTCATTCCAAGTCATTCTATTTTTTACGAAATTAAAAATAGTTACTATTTTTTGTTCGTCTGTAGTAAGTCCTTCGAGTAAACTTTTTAAATCATCTTCAAAATAGGATTTACTTTCCAATTCATTACCAAAGCCTTCATGATCATAGATACTTTTTACAACATCATCCCAAGTAATCGCTAAATTTTTTATAGGTTGATTGGGATAATTAATTGAAGCCAATTCATGCTTTAAAATTGAAGTATAATTATAAATATTATTGATATAATTCTCTTCTTTAATGGAAGGCACATTGTCAATTGTATAATTGTACTTTTGCTTTACAAATTCACTTACAGATACTCTCTCATTAGCCGAAACTACATGTTCATAACCAGTTAAAACGGTTCTATATTGAAAAAATTCAGGTATAAAAACACGATACTCTACGTGATTCATTGGTATATCTCCTTGGAAATAAAAATCATCAATTGTGGTTATATTTGGTGAAGTAAACGTGTAAGTAAACTCAATGATTGATCCTTCGCGAACTTGAGGCATTGTAATTTTTCTTACTTTGAAATTTTCATTTATTTCCTCTTTAAATTCACCATCTGATTTAAGTTTGGTCTTTTCAATTTTACCATCAACTAGGTTATAGGTATAAGCATTTTTAAAGTTTACAATTTCATTTCTCGAACCACCTGAAAAATAAGGAATGGAATGCGTAGCATATTCAAACCCCTCTTTTTTATAAATTTTAATTTTATAATTTACTTCTGTAATAATTTTCCATTCCCCGTCATTACTTAAATTAAAATCAGTTTCTCCTGTTTTAAAAATGACAGCTGCTGAAGCGGATGAATCAATAGGATGCTTTGTTTCTTTTAATTCTTCTATTGTTACTTTTCCTAATTGGTATTTTTGTGCATACACTCCACAAACGCAAAAAACTGTTAAAACAATTCTACTTATTTTTTTTAAATTCATCTTTTTATTTTTTTATTAATACCAATTTTAAATTATCGTTTTTAGCAATTAGCTCTCTAAATTTTCTGTAAGCTTCGTAGTTTTCTTTAGGAAATTCTCCACTATAAATTGTTAAGTCTCTTTTATAAAACAACGTTTTATTTTCTCTTTTCTCTATAGACATCGAATAGGTGCCAAAATCTGTAGAAAGGTCAACTTTTTCAGGCAAAAATTCTATCTCAAAATCATTTGGTAGTGTAATTTCTATTTCATCTGAATCGTAATAACCTCTATCGATCTCAAAGTCATTTTTTCTATTTCTATATTTATCTGGAATGTTTTCATTCTTATTAAAAACATTTAATGTAAAATATAATGTGTTGCCTGCTTTATTACAATAATTTTCTGCTGAAAAAGAAAAGTTTTCTATGAATTCAATAGCCTCTCTATTATCCTTTAGAGCGATATTTTCAATATTTAAATTACTAATCCAACTCCATCTATTTTTGTAAGATTTATGCAACTGTTTTTCATCATTTATTCTAGACAAAGGCGACCTGTTATCATACTGAATACCTCCAGATTTCATTTCAGCACTGGCTTTCAAATTTCCTTCTTTGTCTATAGCATATTTTCCAGTGGTTTTTTGATAACTATCTAAAGGCTTAAATTCATTAGTTTTTACTATAAACCCTCCTTCTGGTTTTATCATTAAAGCATATCTATTATCGGTAAAATCTCCACCAAAAGCAAAAGGATTGGTTTGACTTGTACATTCTAAGAAATAATTTTTTTGTTCCGATGGAATCGTTAAGATTACATGGTTCCCTTGGTAAGAAACAAAATCTTTATCTAAATCTTTTTTATTAGAATCTCCATAAATAACTGTATAATAAGAATTTACCCCAACATTATTAAGCAACACACGGGTGTAATTAGATAAAGCCTTACAGTCTCCATATCCTAATCGATCAACATCTTTGGGTAACATTGGCTTCCATCCTCCTATCCCTAATTGTATACTTACATACCTCGTTTTACTCTGCACATATTTATATATAATTTTTGCTTTTTCAATAGGATCTTTAACACCTTGCGTTAAAGAGGTGATTGTTTGAATCGTTTCTGGACTTATTTCTGTATTTAAATTAATAAGCTCATCATAGTACACTTTTCCAAATTCTTCCCAAGTACTACCAACGCCAACCACTCCTTCTAATGAGAATTTTTCTAAACCAAAAATAACATTAGGCACAATATTTTTAAAAGCTGGTGAATAATCCTCTGGTTTTAATGCTTGCAAATTTTCAATGGAATAATGTAGCACACCCGCTTCTTCTTTTTTAACGATATCAAATTGACTAAAATTATGTTCTTTATATTTAAAACCTAAGTCTGAAGGAAATTTAATTATAAACTCAGATTTTTGAATACTTTCAAAATAATCATCTATAACATACCAAGAAGGAAGAAAAGCCGTATTAATACTTTGTTTTTCACTTTCGTAAACAATTGTAAACGGATACTGAGTAGGTGTATAATCTAAATACAAAACTCTATTATCGGATAGAATAGAAAAACCGTCTGCTACACTTTGGTCTACAAAATCTTTCCTTTTTATCTTTTTTATTTCTTTTCCAAAAGCATCATATATAGTGGCTTCAATTATATTTATCTTCTCAGAATTACTATAATATTCGCGTGCATCGACATTGTTTAAACCATACTCATTTAAAACTGTAACTACTTTTTTAGTAGTTATTTTATACAATTTTTGAGATACAATTTCAACTTCGTTTTTTTGATATTGCACCACACTATTCGCTTTTTCTTTTAATTCTTTTGGGATTAACAATGTATTCCAATTTTCCTGAGAAAACACTTGTAAACTTACCAATAAGAAAAATAACACTTTCACTTTCATGTCTATTCTTTACTTTTACTATCCATATTTATTGTAACCGGACCATCATTTACAAGACTTATTTTCATATCAGCTCCAAATTGACCAGTTTGAATGGGTTTACCAAAATCCAAAGCTAACTTTTGAATAAAACTTGTATATAATGGCACAGCAATATCAGGTCTAGCTGCTTTAATATAACTAGGCCTGTTTCCTTTTTTTGTTGAAGCATGCAGTGTAAATTGACTTACTACAATAATTTCTCCATCCACATCTTTTACAGATAGATTCATTACCTCATTTCCATCGGGAAAAATTCTAAGATTCACAATTTTTGAGGTAAGCCATTCTATGTCTTCGATATTGTCTTCAGCTTCAATACCTACAAGAATAACTAATCCTTTATTTATATTTGCTACTACCTTTTGAGCAATTACGACAGATGCCTCAGCAACTCTTTGAATAACTATTCTCATACTTCTTATGATTTTCTAGTTTCATCACTTGCTTTTCTGTCTTCAGCATATTCGTCTGCTCTGTAGTTTTCATCATCTCCTTCTAAAATTTGCAAATAACTTTTATAACGGGTCCAAGAAACTTCATCATTTTCTAGAGCTTCTTTAACAGCACAATGCGGTTCTTCTTTATGCAAACAATTGTTAAACTTGCAATTTTCTTTTAAAGCAAAAAATTCAGGAAAATAGTCTCCTATTTCTTGTTTCTCCATATCCACAACTCCAAAACCTCTTATTCCTGGAGTATCAATAATTTGAGCACCAAAGGATAAATCAAACATTTCTGCAAAAGTAGTGGTATGCTGACCTTGAGAATGCGATTCTGATATTTGCTTTGTTTTTAGATTAAGAGAAGGTTCTATTGCGTTCACCAAAGTAGATTTACCCACACCTGAGTGACCTGAAAACATCGAAACTTTGTGTAACATGAGTTGTTTTAATGCTTCAATTCCTTTGTTTTCTTTAGCTGAAACTCGCAAGCATTTATACCCAATACTTTCATAGGTATATTGCAAAAATAATTGTTCATCTAAAGCGGTATCGTCAAAAGTATCAATTTTATTAAATACTAGTACTGCCTCAATTCCATAGGCTTCAGCCGTAACTAAGAAACGATCAATAAAACTGGTCGTCGTGGGTGGATTGTTAATGGTAACAAGTAAAAATACTACATCAATATTTGCAGCAATAATATGCGTTTGTTTGGATAGATTTACGGACTTCCTAACAATATAATTTTTACGTTCATGAATAGCTGTTATTACTCCAGTAGTCTCATCTGTAGAGTTTTCGATATGGTAATCTACTACGTCACCAACTGCAATTGGATTGGTACTTTTAATTCCTTTGATACGAAATTTACCCTTGATACGGCATTCTAAAAAGCTACCATCTTCTTTTTTTATGGTATACCAACTACCTGTAGATTTATAAACGATTCCTGTCATGCAAAAATTAGAAATTGAAAGTAGTAAGTTCTATTTCTTTAAACTTATTTACTTTATTGTCTTTTTACAAATATAGTATTAATTAGAAACATTTTAAGATAAAAAAAGCCACTTAAAAAGTAGCTTTTTTAATACTATATAATGGTATACATATTAGTATTTATATGCAATTCCTTTTTTAATGGCTTGTGAACCTCCTAAAGTATTAGAACTTGCTCCTACAGTAGTTTTATCAGCGGTTAACAAAATAAATGCACAACCTTGAGCTGCAGCATCCATTTTTAATTTTTTTTCTGCTTTTTTATCTCCAGTATTTCCTGTTTGAAAATTAATTAATCCTGTTTTTCCTCTTACTTCACCAGCTTTTTTTAATCCTGCGATATAGGCTTTATCTTCAAGAATAACTACTTTCTCCCAATCTTTCTCACTGTTGATAACAATTTTCTCTGTCACTTCTTCTTCACGACCACTAGATCCATATACAATTCTTTCAATTGCATATTTCCCAATTGTGTTTTCGGCTTCTTCACCGTCATAAACAAATACAATTGTATACTCTTCAACTCTTTTCACTTTACCTTCCACAACTTCTCCACTGTGTTTGTAAATTTTGTCTGTTTGTGCATTTGACATAAAGCCAACAAGAAAAACCGCTAATAAAATAATTTTGTTCATTTTAAAAAATTTTAGTTAATATTTTTTTGCACAATAATACAACTATTATGCCAAAAAAAAATTTTTATTTTAGTTATTCACAACCTTTTCTTGATGCTGGATACTTTCCTGATGTATCGCTTTAAACATCTGCATTACAAATTCGTTACTTAGTCCTTTTTCTTCTCCTTCCAAAATCATTTTTCCTAAAATCTCATTCCATCGTTTATTTTGAAGAATGGCTACATTCTTTTCTTTTTTAAGTGAGCCAATTTTATCTGCAACTTTCATTCTATTGCCTAAAATTTCAAGTAACTTTCCATCAAATTCATCAATCTGAGCTCTTAACTGAGCCATTTTTTGATTGAATTCACTTTCGTCATCGGTAACTTTTCGAACTCTTAAATCGGTGAAAATTTGCTTTAAAGTATCTGGAGTAACTTGCTGTGCTGCATCGCTCCAAGCATTATCTGGGTCAACATGCGTTTCAATAATTAAACCATCATAATTCAAATCTAATGCTTGTTGGGAAACCTCCTGAATCATATCTCTCTTACCTGTAATATGAGATGGGTCGCAGATAAGAGGTAAATCTGGAAATCTATTTTGCAATTCGATAGCAATTTGCCATTCTGGATTGTTTCTGTATTTCGTTTTATCGTAGGTAGAAAAACCTCTGTGAATAACACCTAATTTTTTAATATTCGCATTATACAATCGTTCTAGTCCTCCAATCCAAAGTGCTAAATCAGGGTTAACTGGGTTTTTTAACAACACAATCTTATCAGTTCCTTCTAAAGCATCGGCTACTTCTTGAACCGCAAAAGGGTTTACCGTTGTTCTAGCACCAATCCACAACACATCTATATCGTGTTCCAATGCTAACTTTACATGCGCAGCTGTTGCTACTTCGGTTGCTAGCAACAAACCTGTTTCTGCTTTTGCTTTTTGCAACCATTTTAAACCAATAGCACCTACTCCTTCAAAACCTCCTGGTCGTGTTCTTGGTTTCCAAATTCCTGCTCTAAAAATAGAAACATCAGAATCTTTTAATTCATGAGCAATCTTTAAAACTTGATCTTCTGTTTCTGCGCTACATGGTCCCGCAATTACTAAAGGATGGTCTAATTTAAAATCCTCTAACCATGTTCTTAATTCTTTTTTATTTTCCATAATTTCACTTAATTCTTGAGATAACTATCCGCTTATTAATACTCAACTCAATTTATTTTAATATTTGTTTTATTCTATTGGTTTCTTCTAATGTAGTAAATACATCTTCATATTTTTCTTGCTCTAACAACTCCTTAAAGCTATTCAGATTTGCAATGTATTCTGACAATGATTTGATAACATGATCTTTATTTTGTTTAAAAATGGGCGTCCACATAGCAGGTGAACTTTTAGCCAAGCGAACAGTACTTTCAAAGCCACTACCTGCCATATCAAAAATATCACGTTCATTTTTTTCTTCTTCTATTACTGTCTTTCCCAACATAAAAGAACTAATATGCGATAAGTGCGACATATAAGCAATGTGTTTGTCATGAGAGATAGGATCCATATATCGAATTCTCATGCCAATTTGTTTAAATAATTCTAAAGCTTTCTCTTGAAAAACAAAAGCCGTTTTCTCTACTTCACAAATAATATTGGTACGCTCCATAAACAAACCTTTCAATGCTGCTTGAGGACCTGAAAATTCAGTTCCTGCAATAGGATGAGCTGCAATAAAATTTCTTCTGTTTTGATGATTTTTAACCGCTTCACAAATTTGACTTTTTGTAGAACCCACATCAAAAACGATTGCAGTTGAATTAATTCTGTTTAAAACATCTATCAAAACATTCATACTTTTATCTACTGGAACAGCAACTATCACCCAATCCGCTTCTTGTATATCTTCCTGAGTTCCCTCTTTGTCAATAACACCTAATTCTTTCGCTTTTAAAACATGTTCAGAATTAGAATCTATACCTACAACTATTGTATTGGGTCTTTTATCTTTGATATCCAAAGCAAAGGAACCTCCAATTAAACCCAGACCAATAACAACAATTTTTTCAACGCTTATTTCCATTACAACCTGCTTATAGCTTCTTTAATTTTTTCTTCTTTAACACACAACGAAAAGCGAATATAGCCTTCTCCTTGTGACCCAAAAATAGTTCCTGGAGTTATAAAAAGACTTTTTTCGTATAACAACTTATCTATAAATAATTCGGATGAAGATGATTGCGGTAGTTTTGCCCAAACAAACATTCCTACTTGTTTCTTATTTACTGCTACTCCTAATTTTTCACACAATAAATAAACAAGCTCTCTTCTTCTTTTATATTGCTCATTCAAACTTTCAAACCAATCATTCCCTAATTTCAAGGCTTCAATAGCTCCTTTTTGAATACCAAAAAACATTCCACTATCCATATTACTTTTCACCTTTAATACAGAAGCAATGTTATCGGAATTTCCAATAACCATACCCACTCTCCATCCCGCCATATTATACGTTTTACTCAACGAATTCAATTCAATAGCAATATCTTTAGCGCCATTCACTTGAAGAATTGACAAAGGAGTATCGTTTAAAATAGAACTGTACGGATTATCATTTACAATTAAAATGTGATGTTTTTTACCAAAAGCAATTAATTGTTCGAATAATTCCAAACTCGCTTGAGCACCCGTTGGCATATGAGGATAACACACCCACATTAATTTCACTTTAGACAAATCTTGTTTTTCTAAAGCTTCAAAATCAGGATACCAATGATTTTCTTCAGACAAATCATACAATATCGCTTTTGCACCTACCAAATTACAAACCGACTGATACGTTGGATATCCTGGATTAGGTATTAAAACACCATCACCATCGTTTAGAAAAGCCATGGCAATGTGCATAATTCCCTCTTTGGATCCCATTAATGGTAAAATTTCAGATGCGGAATCAATACTAACCTTGAAATTATTGGCATAGTAATCACAAAATCCTTTTCGCAAATCTGGCAGTCCTTGATAACTTTGATACATATGAGCAGTTGGTTCAAGAAGCGATGCTTGAATGGCATTTATAACGGATGGATGCGGAGCTAAATCTGGACTCCCGATTCCCATATTAATTACAGGCTTACCTTCTGTAATTAACTGATTTACTTCCTTCAGTTTTTTAGAAAAGTAGTACTCTTCCACTGTGTTTAATCTCTTGGCTGTTGTAATCATGGTTTACCTTGTTTGTATTCTCCTAAAACTTTAAAATGAGTTGTCATAATTTCTAATAACTTCTTGGCTTTTTCATAGTGCTTGTATTTTTCGAAAATAACATCTACGAAAAATGCATATTGAAAAGGCGTTTCTATGATGGGCAGCGATTGAATCTTGGTTAAATTCAATTTACAATTATTCATTACGTTCAAAACAGTAGCTAAACTTCCTGGAGTGTCATCTAATTCAAATTTCAAGGATGCTTTATTGATTTCTTCTTTAGGCAATTCTTTATTTTTTGTTTTGACAACAACAAATCGTGTTTTGTTACTTTTTATCGTATGTATTCCAGCTGCTAAAATTTCCAAATCGTACATTTGAGCAGCAATAGGAGCTGCAACAGCAGCAATTCCTATTAAGTTATGTTTTTGAATCCGATGTGCTGTTTCAGCAGTGTCGATACTTTCAACCAATTTAATATGAGGATGTTTACTAAAAAAAACTTCGCACTGCAATAAGGCTATAGGATGTGAATGTACTTCTTTAATATCTTCCATTTTTTGGCCTTTCAAAGCCATTAAATTCATGTGGATATCTAAATAATACTCTCCAATAATATGCAAGTTATTTTTATCAATTAAAGCATAGTTAGGTAAAATAGATCCTGCTATAGAATTTTCAATTGCCATAACCGCTTTCTCCGAACGGTTCGTTTTTAGAGCTCGTACCACTTCATTAAAAGAATCACACTCCTCTAAAAGAATTGATTCTCCAAAATATTGTTGGGCCACCTGATGATGAAAAGAACCCTTTATTCCTTGTATTGCAATTTTTAAATCCATAATGGTTATAAACAAAAAAATCCCGATTTTCATCGGGATTGTATCTTATATTGTATAATTTATTTTAAATTAATGTATAGCATAACAATCCCTTATCTCTCTCCAGAAATAATAAAAAGAATTGTTAAAATAAAATGTTGTTGTTACTAACATTAGTTGCTATATTTTGAAGTAGCTAATATATAAAAAAAAACTTTCCAAAATACTTTTTCAAAAAAAAATATTTTGAGTAAAAAACTTTATTTTTGCTAAAACTTATATGGTATGTCTATTGAAGTAGTTAATATTTCCAAGAGTTATGGAAATCAAAAAGCATTAGATCAAATATCCTTTTCGATAAAAAAAGGAGAAATTGTGGGTTTCTTAGGTCCAAATGGAGCTGGCAAATCGACATTGATGAAAATCTTAACTACGTATATTGCTGCTGAAGAAGGATCAGGAAAAGTTAATGAATTTGATATTCAAACCGAAACTAAATCTGTTCAAAAATCTGTTGGTTATCTTCCCGAACACAATCCATTATATTTAGATTTATATGTTAGAGAATATTTAAGTTTCAATGCAGACGTATACCATGTTTCTAAAAAAAGAATAGAAGAAGTAATTGCACTAACAGGTTTAACACCCGAAAGCAATAAAAAAATAAGCCAACTATCAAAAGGTTACAGACAAAGAGTTGGATTAGCATGTGCTTTGTTACACGATCCTGAAGTTTTAATTTTGGACGAACCCACAACAGGCCTAGATCCAAATCAGTTAGTGGAAATAAGAGAGTTAATTAAAAACATTGGTAAAGATAAAACGGTTTTTTTATCGACACACATTATGCAAGAAGTGGAAGCCATTTGCGAACGCGTAATTATTATCAATAAAGGCAAAATAGTAGAAGACAAAAATTTAAAACATTTGGTTAAAGAACAACTATGTCAAACAATAAGTATTGAGTTTGACCAAATGTTGCAAGAAGAAGATTTTACAATTTTTACTAATTTGATAAAACTTACCACAGTAGCACCTACTTCGTTTGAATTAACTTTTGAATCAGACACCGACATGCGTCCGTTATTGTTTGATTTTGCAAAAGAAAAAGGATTAAAAATTCTACAGTTAAGTTTAAAAAATAAAAACTTAGAACAAATCTTTAGAGAAAAAACCACAAATAATTAAAAATGTTTAACGATTAAGAAGTTTTTGTTTCAGAAGCAACTTCAGCCAATAATTTTTCTTTTTTATCAAATTTTGAAACGTATTTATTTCTATACGAATCGTATTTATCACCAATAACTTCAAATAAAGAATGTACTAATTGGTCGTCTAATTTATTTGTATCTAGTAAATCTTGCTTTACCGCTCCAAAGCGATAAATTGAAAATTTTAAGACTTTTACAGCCATATTTTCTTTTCCTGATTTGTAAAAACAATCCGCAATATCAAAATACACTTCTTTCACCATTGCATCGTCATTTTGTACAGAACGAATGGCTTTTAGATAACAATTGATAGCTTTAGTAAATTTTTTTTCTTTTTTAAAAGACTCAGCTTTAGCTAATTGAACTGAAAAAACAGTGTTTGAAAAACCTAAATTCGTTACAAAAAAAAGAAACAGAATGAATATTGCTTTTGTTTTCATAAAAATAGTAATAGTTAATAAAACTGGTAATTTGAAAACAAAAATGTGGTAAAATTTTATAAGTATTCTTTTTTTTCGTTCTATAGAAACAAATAATCGTTAAATGGAAAAAAATTGATTATCAACGAATTAAATCCATAAAAAAATGGTTACAACTACTAATTCAAAGTTGTAACCATTTGATTGGGTTTTGTTTTATTTAGTTTAAAGAGGCTATATACTTATTGTGTAAGGTATCTAAATCGTCATAAACAATGGCTAGAGCATATTTAGACAATTCAGTATCTAAAGTTTCATTATAAATAAAATCTTCATCAGAAAAACCATAATTTGTGATTGCTTTTTTGATAAAATTTACTGCTTCATCCTTCTCATTTAGCTTGTAATAGCAATTTGCAATTTCGACATAAACATTTTTTAAGTTCTTATCTTCTGTCTTACTTAAATATTGGTTGTAAACCGAAATAGCTTCAGAATAATTTTCTTTTAAACTCAATTCTTTAGCTTTATTTAAAAGTGGATCATTTGAGTTAGCATAATTCAATTGGCATGCTAAAGAAAACAACAGGATTAATACAATTTTTTTCATAATGTCTTGTGATTTATTACGTTACGAAAGTATAACATTCGAATGTATCTACCAAATTCACATTATGAAAATCCCATAAAAAACACCAAAAAACAAGGTTTTTGAAGCATCTTTTTAACATTATTGATAAATATAATTTATATTTTAATGTGTTTTTTTAAACATTTTTCAATATCATCAAGAGAGACGGTGCAAAAAAGTGAAAAATTCGCAAAAATGAAAAAAAAGTGCATTTCGTCTAAAAAAACATACTTTTAATCGATGAAATACAACTTTTTAGCTTTTTCTAAAAAATTTTTGAAGCAATTGCTTTAATATTTTCTGCTTTACCCATTGAGTAATAATGCAATACAGGAATTCCAGCTTGAATTAATTCTTTACTTTGTTGCAAACACCATTCAATACCTATTTGTTTAACTGCATCATTATCTTTTGCTTTTACCACTTCCATAATTAAATCATCAGGCAAATCAACTTTAAAACGATGCGGAATTAAATTGAGTTGTTTTTTCGTTGCAATAGGTTTCAATCCAGGAATAATAGGAACCGTAATTCCAGCTTTTTTACATTTCTCGACAAAATCAAAAAACTTTTGATTATCAAAAAACATTTGTGTAATTATATAATCGGCTCCATTTTTTATCTTTTGCTTTAAAAAATGCAAATCGCTATCCATACTAGGTGCTTCCATATGCTTTTCAGGATAACCCGCCACTCCAATACAAAAATTAGTACATGAAGAATTTTGCAAATCTTCATCTAAATACACTCCTTTATTGAGATTTGAAATTTGTTTTACCAAATCAGAAGCATAGGCATTCCCTTCTTTTTCTGGCTTAAAATAGATTTCATTCTTTAAAGCATCTCCTCTTAAAGCTACCACATTGTCTATTCCTAAAAAATCCAAATCAATTAATAAATTCTCCGTATCTTCTTTGGTAAAACCACCACACAGAACATGAGGAATAGCATCTACTTCATATTTATTTTGAATACCTGCACAAATACCAACAGTACCTGGTCTTTTTTTAACAATTTTCTTTTGTAGTAAACCACTTGGCAATTCTTTAAACTCATATTCCTCTCTGTGATACGTTACATCTATAAATGGCGGATTAAATTCCATTAACGGATCAATACTATCAAAGATAGACTGAATGTTTTGTCCTTTTAAAGGAGGTAAAATTTCAAAAGAAAAAAGAGTTTTCCCGTTTGCTCTTTCTATATGTTGTGTAACTTTCATACTTATTTCTTAACGTCTTAAAGTCAAAAGCTGAAAGTTATTTACTATTTTCAAACATTTGACAGTCGACAAATTTAATCTACTATATTTGGCGCCAACCATTTAGAAGCCATTTCTACAGAAATACCTCTACGATTCGCATAATCTTTTACTTGATCTTCTTTTATTTTCCCCAATCCAAAATATTTACTTTCTGGATGTGCAAAATAATAACCAGAAACCGATGCTGCAGGCCACATTGCCATGCTCTCCGTTAAAGTAACGCCTATATTTTCTTCTACTTGCAACAACTTCCATATGGTTGGTTTTTCCAAATGATCTGGACAAGCAGGATAACCTGGCGCAGGACGAATACCTTTATACACTTCTTTAATCAATTCTTGATTGTTAAGATTTTCATCTGTTGCATAACCCCAAATTTCTTTTCTCACTTTTAAATGCAAATATTCAGCAAATGCCTCTGCCAATCGATCTCCTAAAGCCTTGACCATAATAGCATTATAATCATCTAACTGTTGTTCAAATAGAATTGCTTTTTCGTCTACACCAAAACCTGTAGATACACAAAAACAACCGATATAGTCTTGTATCCCAGTTTCTTTAGGCGCCACAAAATCAGCCAAAGCGATATTCGGTGCACCAACTGTTTTCTGAGACTGTTGTCTTAATGTTAGAAACTTCTCGTCTCCGCTAGAAGTAATTACGCCAATATCATCATCATTGATTTGATGAGCTGGAAAAATCCCAACAATTCCTTTGGCTTCAAACCATTTTTCATCCACTATTTGATGCAACATTTTTTGAGCATCTTGGAATAACTGACTTGCTTGCTCTCCTACCACTTCATCATTTAAAATCGCAGGATATTTTCCAAACAATTGCCATGATTGGAAAAAAGGTGTCCAGTCTATAAAATCTACTAATTCTGATAATTGTACTTGAATAACCTTGGTACCTATAAAATTAGGCTTGTAAGGTTGATAATTAGTCCAATCTATTTTATATTTATTTTGACGTGCTTCTTCTATAGATAAGAAATTCTTCTCTCTACTCCTATTTAAATAGCCTTCACGAAGGATATCATATTCTTCTCTAATTGCTTTAACATAATTCTCTTTCGTTTCTCTTTGAAGTAAATTACTCGCAACCGTTACCGCTCTTGATGCATCATTGACATGTACCACAGTTTCTTTATATTCAGGAGCAATTTTCACTGCGGTATGCGCTCTAGAAGTAGTAGCACCACCTATCATTATTGGTATTTTGATGTTTAACTTATCCATTTCTTTAGCCAAATACACCATTTCATCTAAAGAAGGCGTAATTAAACCACTCAAACCGATGATATCAACTTTCTCTTGAATAGCCGTTTCTATAATTCTTTCAGGCGGAACCATAACACCTAAATCTATGATTTCGAAATTATTACACCCCAAAACCACCGCAACAATATTTTTGCCTATATCATGTACATCTCCTTTTACAGTTGCCATCAATACTTTTCCAGCACTAGAAGAGTTTCCAGTTTTTTCTGATTCAATGAAAGGCAATAAATAAGCTACTGCTTTTTTCATCACTCGAGCAGATTTTACCACTTGCGGTAAAAACATTTTACCGCTTCCAAACAAATCTCCAACTACATTCATTCCTGCCATTAAGTTGATTTCAATAACTTCAATGGTTTTATTTGATTGCAATCTTGCTTCTTCTACATCAATTTCGATAAATTCATCAATTCCTTTTACTAAAGAATGCGTCAATCGGTCTTGAACACTTCCATTACGCCACTCTTGAATAGCCTTTTCGTTGGTTTTAGCTACATCTCCTTTATAACTTTCCGCTAATTCTAATAATCTTTCAGTCGCATCTTCCCTTCTGTTAAGCAAAACATCTTCAACATGTTCCAGCAATTTTGTATCAACTTCATCATAAATCTCTAGCATTTCTGGATTTACAATTCCCATTGTCATTCCATTTTGAATCGCATGGTATAAAAAAGCTGCATGCATGGCTTCTCTCACTTTATCGTTACCTCTAAAGGAAAAAGACACATTACTTACACCTCCTGAAACGCCTGCATAAGGCAAGTTTTCTCTAATCCATTTCGTAGCTCTAAAAAAGTCTAAAGCATTTAGTTTATGCTCTTCCATTCCAGTAGCAACAGGAAATATATTGGGGTCAAAAATGATATCTTCAGCTGCAAAACCCACTTGATTTACCAATATTTCATACGATCTTTTGCAAATTTCGATACGTCTCTCATAAGTATCGGCCTGACCAACCTCATCAAAAGCCATCACAATAACAGCCGCACCATATCTTTTTATCAATTTTGCATGATGTACAAAGGTTGCTTCTCCTTCCTTTAAAGATATGGAATTCACAATTCCTTTTCCTTGAATTACCTTTAAACCAGCTTCAATAATTTCCCATTTAGAACTATCAATCATAATAGGAACTCGAGCAATATCTGGTTCAGCAGCAATTAAATTTAAAAATTTAGTCATTGCCATTACACCATCTAACATACCTTCGTCCATGTTAACATCAATGATTTGTGCTCCACCTTCTACTTGGTTTCGAGCAATATCTAATGCTTCATCGTAATTTCCTTCTTTAATGAGGCGAAGAAATTTACGCGAACCAGTTACATTAGTGCGTTCTCCAACATTAACAAAATTAGTTTCCGGTGTAATAATTAAAGGTTCAAGCCCCGATAATTTTAAGTATTTTTTACAAGCTCCTTCCTTCATTATGCTTCAACTTCAACTTTTCTAGGTTTATATTTTTTGGCCACTTCTGCAATTAATTGGATATGTTCTGGAGTCGTACCGCAACATCCACCAATAATATTTATAAGATTATCTTGAAGATATTCTCGAATTAAAGATTGCATTTCTTCTGGAGATTGATCATATTGTCCAAAAGCATTTGGCAAACCTGCATTTGGATGTGCAGAAATATTTAATTGTGTATTATTTGCCAATCTTTTTAAATAAGGCTTTAGCTGATCTGCTCCTAAAGCACAATTAAACCCAATACTTAACAACGGAATATGACTTATTGAGATTAAAAAAGCTTCCACCGTTTGCCCTGACAAAGTACGACCAGAAGCATCAGTAATAGTTCCTGAAACCATTATCGGAATATCTATTTTTCTTACTTCTTTAACTTCTTCAATAGCAAAAAGAGCTGCTTTTGCATTTAAAGTATCAAAAATAGTTTCTACCAAAAGCACATCACAACCACCGTCGATTAACGCTTCCACTTGTTGCTTATACGCTTTTTTTAGTTCATCGAAAGTTACCGCTCTAAAACCAGGGTCATTCACATCAGGACTCATACTTGCTGTTCTGTTTGTAGGCCCAATAGAACCGGCTACAAATCGCGGTTTATCTGTAAATTCATCCGCTACTTCACGTGCTATTTTAGCAGATTCATAGTTTAATTCATAAACTAAATCTTCCAAATGATAATCAGCCATGCCAATAGTTGTACCAGAGAACGTATTCGTTTCTACAATATCTGCACCTGCTTGAAAATACAAACGATGCACCTCTTTTACCGCTTCGGGTTGAGTAATTGAAAGTAAATCGTTATTTCCTTTTAACGGATGCAGGAAATCTTTAAAGCGTTCCCCTCTAAAGTCTTCTTCTGAAAAATTATTGCGTTGCAACATTGTTCCCATGGCTCCATCGAGCACTAATATTCTTTTTTGAATTTCATCCAAAATTTTTGACATATGCATCTATTTGCGCTACAGCATTTATTTTTTAAAATTTTGTTATCAAGAAAAGTAGACTTTCTTAAGTTATCTTTTTCTGACAAATCAGAATAGAATGTAGCACCTTCTATTAAGAAATAGGGTTGCTAAGCTTTCACAGAGTCTAATCTCTCCAGCTTTCATGATAACAATCAGTATTTTTACGAACCCCGCAAAAGTACTAATGTTTTTATAAAATAGAAATATTTTCTAATTTTAATTTAACATGAACTATATTTTAGTTTTAAAAACTAATCAAATTTAAAAATGTAGTTTTATAGATTATAAAAACTTACAATTACTTAATTTTAAACTATTCCTTCTACACTTCTAAAAGTTGTTTTTTAACCTTAAATTGTTTGGCAATTTTAATAATATCAGATAAAACTCCTCTTGCAGTAACTTTTTTCCCAGCACCAGCACCTTGAATAACAATAGGAATATCACCATAGGATTCTGTAAAAATTTCAATTAGATTATCTGCTCCTTTAAGTTGCCCTAACGCAGATTGAACAGGAACAGAAACTAATTTAACTTCTAAATTATTTTGTACAACATCTAATTCACCTACATATCGCAACACATGATTTTCACTTTGAGTTATTTTTGCAATCTCATAATCTTTATCCAACAACTCTTTACTAATTGAATAATTTCTTTTAGATAATCCGTCAATTTTTTCAGTGGTAAGCGAGGTAATTTTTACATCTTCAAATTCATTATTTAAATCCAATTCTCTGGAAAGAATCAATAATTTTCTAGCCACATCTTTTCCGGATAAATCTTCTCGAGAATCGGGTTCGGTTAAACCTAATTTTTCGGCTTCAATCAGTATTTTTGAAAAAGAAATATTTTCATTACCAAATCGATTAAAAATATAACTTATAGTCCCTGAAAAAACACCCCTTATTTTTGTAATTTTTTCACCCGCCAAATATAAATCCTGTATGGTATTAATAACAGGTAATCCTGCACCAACATTCGTTTCATATAAAAAATGCTTTTCTTTTTTATCCAAAACCCTTCTTAGTTCTTTATAAAAATCAGAATGTAATGTATTTGCTTTTTTATTCGCAGCAACTATATTGAAATTATTCTGAATAAACGGAATATAATTTGTAACAATTCCTTCATCAGCGGTAACATCAACAGCTATAACATTTTCTAACTCATTCTGAAGCACATAATCATAAATATCTTCAACTACATAATTTTGACTTAACGATTTAAATTCATCCACCCAGTTTAAAGGCAATGGTTTTTTAGTAAATAATGCAAATTTTGAATTGCAAACAATGGGTATTCTCAAATTAACCTTAAACTTTTCTTTAAAAAAGTCATGTTTTTCGATAATTTGATCCACAAGTGTACTACCCACATTCCCAATTCCAAAAATGATGATATTTATTGTTGTATTCATAGATTTTAATTTAAAAAAATTTGTTTTAATATTTCGTTCAGTTGTTGGTATTCCATCAAAAAAGCATCATGCCCATGAATAGAATTGATTATATAATGATTGAAATTGGTATTTTTTTCATGTAAGGTTTCGTATTCGTCTAAATTATTTTGAAACAGCAAATCAGAATTAATATTAATGGCATGTACTTCAATTTTGTTTTCTTTTAGAAAACGATTCAAATCGAAACCATTTTTCACAATATTAATAGTGCCCAATAAGAAATTCATTTGACGGTATGCATTTAAAGAAAAACGTTCCGTTAATAAAATACCATGATAAGACAACCAATCATTTACGGTGTAAATATTTCCTTCTTTAGCATTTTTAAAGCGTTGATTGATTGATAAAGGCGTTCTATACAACAACATAGCGTGTTTTCGAGCAACCGCGATTGGATCCTGACTATAATTAAGAATATCATCTTGAACGCCTACATTTGCGATTACCCAATCACTAGCAAAATAATGGGTCGCAATAGGAATTACTTTTTGAATTCTTTCGGGATGCAAAACAGCCATTTCCCAAGATATTCCACCACCTAAACTGCCACCAATAATAGCGTAAAGATTCGTAATATTTATTGTTTCCAAACCTAGCCAAAACAACCTAGCGATATCTAAGGTTGAGATTTCTTTGTAATCAGAAGACAAGCCATTTTCAGTTTGAAAGTTATTTCCTGGAATATTAAAAGCGATAACGGTATATTGATGTAAATCGATAATATGATCGTAATCAATTACATTTTTCCACCATCCGTTTTCACCTGAAACATTTGAATTTCCAGTTAAGGCATGATTAATCAAAATTACAGGGGCGTTACCAATGGGTTTACCAAAGACTTGATAAAACAAAGAGACATCTGCTTTTCTTTTCTCGTTTTCTAAAACAAAATTTGCAATTTCTAGTTTATGTAGCATATTTTTTCCGCTTAACACATTTAAAATTGAAAAAGAGTCTTTGATTTTGTCAACCAAAGACCTTTTCCTCAACAAACGTAGCCATTCATTTCATTTTTAAATTACACTCACTGTATCGAATGCACTTACCAAATCCACTTCAATTGGAGTTGGATTAACAAGATTATCATAAATAGGACAACGACTCTCAACTGTTTTCAACCAATTTTCCAATTGTTTTTTAGAAATATCTGCCTCTAATTTAATCGTTGCTTTTAGCTTACTGAAACCAGCTCTCTCAGTAGTTTCTCTTCCATAAAATTTATCAACATCAATATCTCCTGAAACATCAACTTGTAAAGATTTGTATTCAATTTTTTGCTCTTTAGCCACTAATGTACCCACTGCATTTATACAACCTGCATAACCAGCCAAAACATATTCCAAAGGACTTGGCGCATCTAAATCAGGGTGATTTTTATTTTTACTAATTCGGATATCGTGGTTTTCGGTTTTTATTAAAAACTGCTCGTCTCTTTTAGCTCTACCATATATAGTTACTGTCTTTGCGCTCATATTTATACTTTTAATCCGTTTTTAACTGTTACAAATGCTTCTTTCAAATCTGCTTGTAAATCTTCAATATCTTCTAACCCTACGGAAAGACGAATTAAATCTTGTGTTACACCTGTAGTCGCTTGTTCCTTTTCAGAAAGTTGCTGATGTGTAGTACTTGCTGGATGAATAATTAAGGATTTCGTATCACCAATATTTGCTAAAAGAGAGAATAATTTAGTTTCATCTACCACTTTTTTAGCTGCATCAAAACCACCTTTCAATCCAAAAGTTACAATACCACTTTTACCATTTGGAAGATATTTATCCGCTAAATCTTTGTATGCTGAAGTTTCTAATCCAGGATAATTTACCCATGCCACTTCCTCTTGCTTTTCTAACCATTGTGCTAATTTCAAAGCATTTTCAGAGTGTTTTTTAATTCTAATTTCTAAGGTTTCTAAACCTTGTATGGTTTGAAACGCATTAAATGGACTTAAAGCTGCACCAAAATCACGTAGCCCTTCAATTCTTACTTTTGCAATAAAAGAAGCTGCTCCTAATACTTCGTAATATTTTAACCCGTGATATCCTAGAGAAGGCTCAGTAAATTCTGGGAATTTTCCGTTACTCCAGTCAAATTTTCCAGCATCGATAATAACACCACCTAAAGAAGTACCATTTCCTGTAATGTATTTTGTTAAAGAGTGAATTACAATATCCGCACCGTGTTCAATAGGATTTAACAAGTAAGGTGTAGCTACAGTATTATCTACAATAAAAGGCACTTTATAATCGTGTGCTTCTTTTGCAATCGCTTTTAAATCTAGTACATCTAATTTTGGATTTCCTAAACTTTCAGCAAAAAAAGCACGTGTATTTTCTTGAACAGCATTTTTAAAGTTTTCAGGATTAGAAGGATCAACGAAAGTGGTTGTAATTCCTAGTCTTGGTAATGTAACATTTAACAAGTTATAAGTTCCACCATACAAGCTACTAGAAGCTACGATATGGTCACCAGCTTTTAATAAAACTAGTAACGCTGTTGCAATTGCAGCAGTTCCTGAAGAGGTCACAACAGCTCCAATGCCACCTTCTAAAGCTGCCAATCGTTGTTCTAACACATCATTTGTAGGATTGTTTAATCGGGTATAGATATAACCTGCTTCCGATAAATTAAATAAGTTAG
Source organism: Flavobacteriaceae bacterium (assembly GCA_002862755.1). Taxonomy (GTDB): domain Bacteria; phylum Bacteroidota; class Bacteroidia; order Flavobacteriales; family Flavobacteriaceae; genus Flavobacterium. The sequence continues at coordinate 36,417 of PKDY01000044.1, forward strand.
CTGCATGATCTGAATTATTGAAAACATAAGAGGTCGTTTGATAAATAGGAACGGCTCTTGTTCCAGCATTTTTAGTAACATCGTGACCAGCATGTAAAGCGTTTGTTGCGAATTTTTGAGTACTCATAATTTTTTGATTTAATTGTTTTTATTATTTATTTTTTGATTTTTTCTCATTAAAAAACCCTTTTGAAAGTTTTCCAAAAGGGTTCAATTTTTAAACATAACTAAAGTTTAACCATTATCTTTTGGACATACTAAGGCGGTGCGCACATGCACATCATCATCATACAACACATTTTATTACTATTTTTCATTTTTATATTTTTAAATTAAAGAGATAAAAAAACCTCTGTTTTGTATTACAGAGGTTTTGTATCATTTATTAGAATTATGCATACGTTACCTCTGCGGAATGTTCCACATCATTTTACACATCATACACATAATTGTTCTCATTGTTTTCATTTTTATTACTTTGCAAATTTAGAACTAAATTCTACATTTGCAAATATATTAGTATATTTTTCTAAATTTTGTTATTTAAATATCTTAAAATAGATTTTTATTCTACATTATTATTTGTTAAGCATAAAATAAATTACAAGTTTTCCCTTTTTCAGTTAATCGCAAATAATCTTTTGAATCTATTCCAAAAACTCGACTTCTTTTGCACAGAAAAAGCGGCTGTAATAGTATTTAAATCTTTTAATTTTTGCTCTAAATCTCCTTTATGATTCGATCTAAACTGATGCAAAACAGCTAGATTTTCATCAATAGTATCTGGGATAATTGCTGTAAAATATTCCCGCATTCGCTTCGCTAGAACAGGTGACTTCCCATTAGTAGAAATTGCAATTTTAAGATTTCCTTTGTTTACAATAGACCCCAAATAAAAATCACATAAATCGGGTTGGTCAGCTGCATTCACCTTAATACCTCTTCCTTTTGCCAAGTTTCTTACATTTAAGTTAACCTCAGTACTATCTGTAGCAATGATTACAAAATCTTTTCCAACTAAATCATTCTCTTCAAAAGGCCTTTCAAAAAAAGTAATGTTAGAATACGAATCTACAATTTGCTTTAATCTTAGATGTATTTGTATCCCAATAATAGTAATTCGAATAGTAGGATTCTGTCTCAATAAGGTTTCTGTTTTTTCTAAACCAACATTTCCTGCTCCAACAATTAAAAAGTGAGCGGTATCTGTTTTTAAAAAAACGGGAAAAAGTGTGTTACTCATTAGTTTTATTTTTAAAATCTATTTTATGAAATAATGACAATCTAAGAATATCTCTATTGTAAAAATCGATACCGTTCGCTTGCTGCTGGAACCAATTTAGATATCCAAATTCGACAGCAACATTTGAATTCACCACAGTTTGTAAACCCAAGTAGATTCGATTTTGATCAAATGTATTTTTTACAATTTTACTTCCCATATTAAATAGCACCTCATCTTTTACTTTTAAAATTATTTTCTCAGATTGTTCTTTTTTGTATAACGGAACATCTATTCCCAATTGATATCTCATTCTTAAATTTGAAAAAACATAGTCATTCGTTAGTCGATTCTCTTCTACAATAGCAAAAAAACGCCCTTCTAATTTATACCGATGCGACAATGAAAAGAAAGTATATTTTTGGTTATTTAGAATACCAATATTAGGTCTTAATTCTGGAACTATTAATTTATTCTCTGCATAAGGATTATTGGGACTTTGCAGAAAAAAAGTAAAACCAGCAAAACCGCTCCAATGTTCTACAATTTTTCTTTCTAAATCACTACGAAATAACAATTGATGTTGCTGAAAAGGCTTTAAAAATACGCGCTCTTGAATTTCGTTTTTCAAACTCCAGTTTTTATTAAAAACTAGTGTTGGATAATATCCAATCCAAAACAATTTTTGATGCGTTATGTTTTTCTGTCCTAAAATTGAAATTTGAGAAAGCAATAAAAAAACAAGTACTGCTTTCTCTATTCTATTTTTCATTTATTAAAAAGCGGTTCTAAAAGCAAAATCACCAAAAGTTTCGTTTTCTAGTTTTTCTTTCACATATTTTCCTAATAAATGATCAACTTCTTCTAAAATTTGACTTTCGGTTTGTTTTTCTTTATATAATTTATTCAATCGTTCTCCATAACGATCACCACCTAGCATAAAATTATATTGTTCTGGACCTGTACCAATAAAACCTAATTCAGCAACATATGGTCTACCACAACCATTAGGACAACCCGTCATTCGGATTGAAATTTCTTCGTTGGTTAAATTATATTTTTCTAATAAAGGCTCTATTTTGGTTACCAAAACTGGCAAATAACGTTGCGCTTCCGCTAAAGCCAAAGGACAAGTTGGCAAAGCCACACAAGCCATCGAACTTTTTCTAAGAGCACTAACATGGGCTTCAATAGCAAACTGTTCCAATAAGGCAACTATTTTTTCCTTTTCACTTTCTTTTATTTCACCTAGAATTAAATTTTGGTTTCCCGAAAAAATAAAATTAGACACATTCAATTTGGCAACCTCTAATAAAAAAGCTTTTTGATTTGGTTGCACCACACCATGTTCCACAAAAAGAGTATAAAACCAATTTCCTTGATGGTTTTTTTCCCAACCATAACGATCATTTCTTTCCGTAAATTGAAAAGGTTTTGCAGCCTCCAAAGAAAAACCAATTCTTTTTTCTAATTCTTTTTTAAATCCGTCAACCGTTAATTTTTCGATAGTATATTTCAAACGAGATAATTTTCGATCGGAACGGTTTCCGAAATCTCTTTGAATGGTTAGCACTTCATAAACTGCTTTTAAGATTTTTTCTTCAGAATCGATAAACCCAAGTACATTTCCCAAACGAGGAAACGTATTTTCATTTCCATGTGTTGTTCCTAAACCACCACCTACAACAAGATTAAACCCTTTCAACTCCTCCTTTTCAACAACAGCAATTAATCCTAAATCATTGGTAAACAAATCCACATCATTACTTGGCGGAATGGCAATTGCTATTTTAAACTTTCTTGGCAAATAACGATCTTCATATAACGGATCTGCTTCAGCCGAACGCTCGTATATTTTTTCCCCATCAATAAAAACTTCATAATACGATTGTGTTTTTGGTAATAATAAGGTTGAAATTTTATCAGCATAATCGTGAATTTGTTTATGCAATGGTGATAATTGCGGATGTGCAGAAACAATAACATTTCTATTTACATCGCCACAAGCTGCGATTGAATCTAATTTTGCCACATTAAAAGACTGAATCGTAGGTCGTAATTGATGCTTTAACAACCCATGTAGCTGAATGGTTTGTCGCGTAGTAATTTTCAACGTTCCGGTTCCATATGATTCTGAAGTTTCATGAATTGCCAACCATTGATCTGCTGTAATTTGTCCACCAGGAATACGCAAACGAATCATAAAAGAGTATAATTTGTCTAACTTTTTAGCAGCTCTTTCAGCTCTTCTGTCTCGATCATCTTGTACATACATTCCATGAAACTTAACCAATGTTTCATCATCTGGTCGTACATTACCTGTATGATTATCTAAGTCGATACTTTCTTTTAAAGTTCCTCGTAAACCGTCACTTTTTGTTTTTATAAATTCTACTGGAGATAATTTAGTGCTCATTTTTATTTTAAATTTGATTTTTTAAACATTCTCAATACATTTTTTGCTTCATTCCCTTCCACAAAAAACACTCGAACTGACGAATGGATTTAATACACGTCTTTTTGATATTTCCCTGTTGCTTCTAACTCTTCTAAAATTTGTTTTGCTTCTGTAGTCGCTATGTTTCTTTCTTGAGACAACACTTCTACTATCGCTTGTTCTACATCGCCACTCATCGGATTTTTTTGTCCGCAGATATAAAGATGAGCACCACTTTCTAGCCAAGCATTAAATTCTTTTGCCTTTTCTTTAATACGATCTTGTACATATATTTTATGTTCTTGATCTCTAGAAAAAGCCGTATCTAATTTTGTTAAAACGCCAGTTGCAATCCATTCTTGAATTTCAGTTTGATAATAAAAGTCTTGTACAAAATGTTGTTCCCCAAAGAACAGCCAGTTTTTACCTTCTGCACCTGATGCATCCCTTTGTGATAAAAAACTTCTAAAAGGTGCAATTCCTGTTCCTGGACCAATCATTATAATATCGGTATCTTCCTTAGGCAATCTGAAATTTTGATTTTTATGAATGTAAAACTCAAGGGTTTCATCTAAAGGAAAATCTGCTAAAAATTGTGAAGCAAATCCTGTTTTAAGTTGATTGTTTACAGTAAAAGTGTTTAAATTCACTGTTAAATGTACTTCTCCATCATGTGCTTCATTAGAAGAAGCAATAGAATATAACCTAGGCGCAATAGGCAAAAGAATTTCTAATAAATTTTCAATTTGAAAAGAATCTGGTTTAGCAAATAATCGTAGAACATCAATTAAATCGGCCTTTTCAAAAGTAATTTCAGCTTGCAACAATTGTGCTAATTGCTCCAAAGAACGCTTACTAAGTCCTTTTATATTTTTTTCTTGAAGCCAATTTTCCACTGTTTTTCGTTCGTCTTTTATCGCAATTAACTTTTGAGCGTCTGCTTGAAAATAATCAATAATAATTTGAGCGTCTTCTTTAGTGTTTTTAGGCACAATACCTAGAGCATCTCCAGGTTCATACAAAACCTCTTCTTCTGTAACAATTTCTATATGATACGTTTCTTTATTAGAACCTACATCATTTAAGACAATTTTATTATTAATTCTTCCAGTATAATTTTTCTTATGTGATGTTACAGTAGCTACCTTTGAAACCAAGATTTCAGGAGCTACCTGTTGTTTAAAAACCTGTTGCAAATCTTGTTCCCATTGCAAGACATTTGGAGCAAAATCTACATCTGACTTCACTAAAGGCAATAATCGTTTCGCTCCTTTTTTCGCTAAAATTTCATCCAATAAAACACCTGCATGACAAAATAACGGATAAGAAGAATCTCCTAAACCAAGAACTGCAAAGGAAATATGCTGTAAATCCAAATCATGCGTTTGTAGATAATTGTAAAATTGAATCGCATTTTGAGGAAATTCACCTTCACCTTGCGTACTCATCACGAATAAGATAATGGTTTCCTTATCCAATTTTGCTGTGTCGTATTGAAAGACATCGATTGCTTTAGCTTGAATTTTATTTTTCTTGAAATTAGCCAGTAATTGAGAAGCTACTTTCTTAGAGTTCCCTGTTTCAGTGCCATAAATAATTAAGGGTTTAACAGCGATATTTTCAGTTGAAGCAACAACTGGAATTTGAATTCCGTTTTTACTTCCCTCTAAAAAACCAGCCAAGTAGCCTTTTGTCCATATTATTTCCTCTCTAGAAGCATTTTGAACGAGTTGTTGCAAATAATTTAATTTAGTATCAGATAGCATTTTGTAAAAGGGTTTTATGATTATCAAAATAAGATGCGGTTTCTTTTTGCTCTTTAAACCAAGCAAATTCGTGATGTAAATTCACTACATTACCCACAATCAATAGTGTGGGCACATATTCAAAGCTTGGCAAAGACTTTTTTTCTAAGTCTGTAAATTGAAACACTTGTGTTTTTTGTTCAGTTGTTGTCGCTTGTTGCACTACAGCTAAACCTTTATTTTTTTCAATTCCGTGCAGTATAAATTGATCCACCAATGTATTCAAACGCTGCCCACTCATATAAAAAACAAGAGTATCCTCTGTATTAGACCAGTCTTTCCATTGTTCATCAGTAACATTTTTCAAATCATATAAAGTAAGAAAGCGCACTCCTCTTGAATAAGTTCTAGCCGTTAGCGGTATTCCTGTGTAAGCAGCAGCTCCAAAAGCAGCAGAAATTCCAGGAACAATTTCATAAGAAATATGATTTTCGACCAAAACTTGCAATTCGTCTAAAACATTAGAAAACAAAGAAACATCACCTCCTTTTAAGCGTAGGACTAGCTTTCCAAGAGTTGCAAACTCAACCATTAATTCATTGATTTCAGTTTGTGGGGTATGAATTCCTTTGGAACATTGTTTACCAACATAAATTATAGTAGCCTCTTTTTTTGCATGTTCTTCTACCAAAATAGGTGAAACCAATCGGTCAATTAAGACAACATCTGCCACTTGCAAATATTTCAATGCTTTTACACTTATTAAATCAGGATCCCCTGGACCTGCACCAGCAAGTATCACCTTGCCTTTTGTTGAAATTTGTATCATTATCAATTTTTAAAAAACACTTACCCCATAGATTTTATAGAGTAAATAATTAAAGTTTTTATTTTTTTCTACTAAATAACTGTCTCAATAAATAAATTACATCTAATTATCAAAACAAATCTTCTACGGAAAGATAACGCTCACCTGTATCATAATTAAATGTCAGTACCACTGTATCATCAGGTAGTGTTGCTATTTTTTTGGCTACAGCTGCTAAAGAAGCACCTGTTGAAATCCCTACAAAAACCCCTTCTTCCAAAGCAATTTTACCAGCAAAATCATAAGCTTCTTCTTTAGAAACAGGGATGACCTCATCAATAAATTGACCGTGATAATTCCCTGGAACAAAACCAGCCCCTATACCTTGCAAAGGATGTGGCCCGGGTGCTCCACCACTCAAAACAGGAGACAATTCGGGTTCCACAGCAATTACTTTCAGTTTAGGAAATTTTTCTTTTAATACTTCAGCAACACCAGAAATGTGTCCACCCGTTCCTACACCAGTGATAATATAATCCAACCCATCTGGAAAATCTTCCATAATTTCTAAAGCGGTTGTTTTCTTATGCGCCTCCACATTAGCAGGATTATCAAATTGAGAAGGCGACCAAGCATTTGGGATTTCACGAACCAATTCAGCAGCTCTTTCAATAGCGCCTTTCATTCCTTTCTCTCTAGCGGTCAATTCAAATTGAGCACCATAAATCTCCATTAATTTTCTTCTTTCAACACTCATAGATTCTGGCATTACCAAAATAACTCGGTACCCTTTCACTGCAGCAACTAAAGACAAACCAATTCCAGTATTCCCAGAAGTAGGCTCAATAATTACACTTTCAGGATGAAGCAATCCTTTTTTTTCAGCATCCTCAATCATACCTAAGGCAATCCTGTCTTTAATACTTCCTCCAGGGTTTGCTTTTTCCAATTTGATCCAAATATTTTTATTTGAACCATACATTCGATTAATTTTAATTACTGGGGTCTTCCCAATTGTTTTTAAGATATTTTCTACTTTCATATGTTTTATTTTAAATTATAAAGTTTATAGGTTCATTTGATTTGTGTTTTGATTTTACGATTGTTTCACTTTTATGATACACTAAGGTTTCTTTTTGAATAGATTCGGTTAACCAAACATTTCCTCCAATCACCGAGCCTTTGCCGATAACCGTATTTCCGCCCAAAATAGTTGCATTCGCATAAATAATAACATTATCTTCTATCGTAGGATGTCTTTTTTGAGTTGCCTTGTCTTTACTTACACTTAATGCGCCCAATGTTACACCTTGATATATTTTTACATCATTTCCAATAATTGCTGTTTCACCAATAACAATCCCGGTCCCATGATCAATAAAAAAACGTTTTCCTATACTCGCAGCAGGATGTATATCTATTCCTGTTTTCCCATGCGCATATTCAGATAAAACTCTTGGCAAAACAGCAACTCCTTTATTCCAAAGGTTATTTGCAATTCGATAGACTGCAATAGCAAAAAAACCAGGATAAGAAAGCAAGACTTCATCTTTTGATTTTGCTGCTGGGTCAAACTCGATAATAGCTTCCAAATCATCTAGCAAATCATTATGAATGGCGATTAAATCTTCAAACAAACTTGTTGCAGTAGTAATTTTATCCAAAACACCTACTTGAGACAAAAACAACTGTAAATCCAATTGCAAAGCCTCTTCAGTATGTTTAAACAATTCTATATTCGTACATTCACCGCTTTTACAAAACAACCATGCAAACAATTCTTCAATCCAAAATTCTATTTTCTTTTTAGTAATAGATAGATTTTGAGAAGTATTATTTTTTTCAAATAAAATTGTACTGATAGTTATTTGTTTCATATAATTGATTAAAATTGATTGCTAATGTGCTAAACAAAAAAACCTCTGCATTTCTGCAGAGGTCCTATAACTCATATAATAATTATTATTTTTAAGCAATAGTGATACTCTGCGGATTTTTCCACATCATACAACACATATTGCAAACGAATAACATCATTTTGTTTCTATTTTTTATTTGTGTCAAAAGTAGAAAAAAAAACTATTTAAAAAAACTAAATAGTATAATTTTCTAATTTTTACATATTTAAAAGTTCAAAACAAAATAAAAAACTAAAAAATAACATTAAACCCATTTTAAAAACCAAAAAAACTAACCATTCTAGTTTTTAATTAAAAATGTTAATATATTTAAAAAATAAAAACGAATCGCTTTTATATTCGAATTGATTTCCTAAATTTGCCCCATTAATAAAAAAGAGGAAAAATTTGAACTGATTGCAACCTCTTAATACTAAGAATTAGTATTAAAAAAAATGCTAAAGCAGTACCTACTTCTTTAGTGTTTTCTATACAATTAGCTCAAAAACAACCTCACTTAATTTAAAAAGAAACTATGGCTTATTTATTTACGTCAGAGTCTGTGAGTGAAGGACATCCAGACAAAGTAGCTGACCAAATTAGTGACGCATTAATTGATAACTTTTTAGCATTTGACCCTGAGTCAAAGGTTGCTTGTGAAACCTTAGTTACTACTGGCCAAGTAATATTAGCAGGTGAAGTAAAATCGAAAACATACTTAGATGTACAACAAATTGCAAGAGAAGTAATTCGCAAAATTGGTTACACCAAAAGCGAATACATGTTTGAAGCAGATTCTTGTGGTGTTCTTTCTGCGATTCATGAGCAATCTGCCGATATTAATCAAGGTGTTGACAGAGCAACAAAAGAGGAACAAGGAGCTGGAGATCAAGGGATGATGTTTGGTTATGCAACCAATGAAACAGAAGAATACATGCCGTTAGCATTAAAGCTTTCTCATGAAATTCTTCAAGTATTAGCAGAATTAAGAAGGGAAAATCGAGAGATTACTTACTTAAGACCTGATGCAAAATCCCAAGTAACATTAGAATACAATAACGACAACAAACCTGTTCGTATTGATGCTATCGTTGTTTCTACACAACATGATGATTTTGCTGATGAACCAACTATGTTAGCAAAGATTAAAAAAGATATTATAGAAATTTTAATCCCAAGAGTTATTGCTAAAAACCCACAATATGCTCATCTTTTCAATGATAGCATTAAATATCATATTAATCCTACTGGAAAATTTGTAATTGGAGGACCTCATGGCGATACTGGTTTAACTGGTAGAAAAATTATTGTAGACACGTATGGTGGAAAAGGAGCTCATGGTGGAGGTGCATTTTCTGGAAAAGACCCAAGTAAGGTGGACCGTTCCGCAGCTTATGCTACAAGACATATTGCTAAGAATTTAGTAGCAGCTGGAGTAGCAGATGAAATTTTAGTACAAGTTTCATATGCTATTGGAGTAGCAGAACCAACTAATATTTATGTAAATACTTACGGAACAAGTAAATTAAATAGTACAGATGGTGAAATTGCTAAAAAAGTAGCCGAAATATTTGACATGAGACCTTACTTTATTGAGCAACGCTTAAAGTTAAGAAATCCTATTTACAGTGAAACTGCAGCTTACGGACATATGGGTAGAAAATCAGAAACCGTAACAAAAACTTTTTCAGCTCCAGGAGGCAATGAAAAAACGGTTACTGTGGAATTGTTTACCTGGGAAAAATTAGACTTTGTAGATAAAATTAAGAATGCTTTCGGACTTTAATTTTAATCCCAATAGACAAAAAAGCCTGACATCAATTAATGTCAGGCTTTTTTTATAACTAACCTACTATCCTTATAAATTGTATTTCAAACTTAAGATAATATATCTTGGTTGTACAAAATAACTGGAAAAATTACTAATTCCAGCAATTTGATTAAAACTATTATTATTTAAAGACTTTGTATCTAAGATATTGGTTCCCGAAAGTTTATACTCCCATTTACTATCTTTCTTTTGATAAATAAGACTTGCACTTAAGAAATCATATTCATTGTCTACTGATTTTGATTTGTTTCTGTTATGATTGAATGTATAATCAGAAACAAATGAAAAAGCATCTAAGAAATAATATTCCAAACCTATCGTTGGACTATCCGTATAAAAAGTATCGGTAAAGTTATCATTAATAGTATAGGTATACCCTAAAGACAAATTAGGCAAAGTTTTATAATTCGTTGCAAATTTTACATTATAATTTTGCGTAAAAGATTCTGTCGATTGAATTGAAGTTGGGTTATTAGTTGGATCCGAATCTGCATCTGGGAATACACGAATATTATTAAATTTCCCCCAATTCATACTTAACCCTAAAGATGCTTTATAATATTTAGCAAATGAACGTCCGTAGTTAAAAGCTCCTGAAATGGATTCATCAGCAAAATTAGAAGGCATGTTTACCGAAGTAGAGGTTTGAAAAACATTGTTTAACAACGCTTTGCTTTTAATTGCATCTACTTGTTTCGTATAATTTAAAAATCCGAAAATATTTTCGAAGTTAAACATATTGTATTTGAAATAACGCAAACTATGATTTTGTGATAAGGAGTTTTCCAAGTTTCGGTTTCCATTAAACAAACTGTTATAATTGGAGAACACATAACCTTCCGCGAGTTTTGCAATGTCAGTAAAATTATTTTGTAAGGAAAAATTATAGGTTAATGTTTCCGATTTTTTTATTTGGTATAATGCATATACATCTGGTAAAAAACGTGTAAAACTCATGGTATTAGAACTTCCTAACTGATTGTCTTTTGTGTTGTATTGGTGCACACTAAAACCTGGATTAAAAGTAAACTTGCCCGTTATAAATTTATAATGCAAGCCCATAAATACATCATTAAACGCATAATCTACATCATTTTTAGTAGCATCAATTAAGTTGGTATTCATAGCACCATTGTCTAAAATTTGAAAAATATCAGAATTGAAATTTTGATACGAATAAGTGTTACCAATCGTAAGATTAATATTGCTTTTTGGCGTAACCATATAGTAATAATCACCTTTCACATCCAATTTATTAGTTTTAACAAATCGATTTTGATTAATATTATAAAGCGATTGTGCTTGAAAATCGATTATTGGAAATGGATTATTTGCCAAAATAGCATTGTAAAAAGGATCTTCCTCTTGATAGAGGTGTTGCATTTCAAAAGCAAAAACACTCTTATCATTTAAAGTATAATAGTAATTGAAATTCTGATTTAAAGAAATTGGATTTTGCTTCTTATTGGTATAAATCGCCCCTAGAACATTGGAAATAGAAGATTGATTTTCTTTTTGATCCGAAAACTTCAATAAGGCATCATAATCGACATGTAATTTATCTGATGGCACGTAACTTGTACTCAATTTCAACAACGTTTGTGTCGTAGTTTGATTGGATAAATCTTCTCTTGTTTCATCTTGTAAATTACCTTCATTAGGTCGATCGGTAATCGAAAGATTTCTAGTATCGGTTTTATTCCCCAAAACGATACCAAAACCACTAAAGGTTAACGATTTTGTAGGATTGTAACTAAAATTGGCCGCCCCAAATTTAGTATCAATATTTGCCGCTTGATTATTATTTAAATTTCCAATACCTAAATCGTTGGAAGCAATATTAAAATTAGAACCTCCTTTACGCATCATGTTTCGAAAACCACCTGTAAATTTAAAATAGTCACGAGTTGTTAAAGGCAATTCTCCAATATTATTAAAATTACTAATCACATTGATGCTAATTTTAGGATTATAGTAAAATAATTTGGGATTTATCAAATACCGATCTTCTTCATGTCCAACGCCAATTCCAGCAGTAATATCGCCAAACCAAAAATTCTTTTTCCCTTCTTTCAATTTGATATTCAACGCTACATTTTCTTCATTATTTTCTAAACCACGAAGATTGGCTACTTCATTATAATTACGCAACACCTGAATTTTATCCAATGCATTTGCTGGAATATTTTTAGTAGCAATTTTAGTATCTCCGTCAAAGAAATCTTTACCTTCTACCATTACTTTTTGAACCGATTTTCCTTCGACTGTAATTTGCCCTTCAGAATCCACCTCAACACCTGGCAATTTTTTCAAAACATCTTCTAATTTGCGTTCCGTACCATTGGTAAAGGAGTCTGAATTATAAATAATGGTATCTCCTGAAATAGAAACTGGCATCTCATACACCACTTCCACATCTTTCAACTGAACACCTTGTGACATTTTTATGTCAAAAGTGGTGTTTTCTGCAGTGGTTTTTACATTTTTTTCAAAGGATTGAAAACCTATATAACTGGCTTTTATTTGATACGAAGTATTGGCTTTAAGATTCAAAGCATATTTCCCTTTTTCATTTGTAATCGCATAAGCATCCATTGCTTTAGTCTCTGTATTAATTGCCATTACATTGGCCATCTCTAAACCTAAGCCCGTACTATCTTTAACAATTCCCTCAAACCGGATATTTTGAGCAAAACTAAAAGAGGTAACAAATAATAAAAAAGGAAAAAGAATTTGCTTCATGAGGTTTGTTTTTTTATTCATATACAAGACTAAATTTAATGGCATTTGTTACATTTTAAATCGTTAATTTTCATCGTTTAGACCATTTATTTTTGAAAAGGTTTAATTGATTCTAATTTCAATCACACCATTTTCATTCGTCATACTTTTTAACTTTTTCTCTTGTATTGTATCAAATTCCTTTTGAGTAACCTTTTTCCCATTTTTTGGAACTTTTATTTCGATCTTCTCTTTTGGATTTAAAACAATTTTAGTGCACAAAAAAATAGTATTAAACTCATGTAATTCCAAAATTAAACCAGGTAGCCCCCAATATTTTCCTGGACCATTTGAAATAGGAATATCTAAAGTATACCAAGCTTCTATAATCTCCTCCTTAGGTTCTTTCATTTCTAAAAGATTGGTTTTACCTGCTTCTTTTTTCTTTTTAAATTCTTCATATTGTTTTTTGTCTTCTTCACTAACTGGAATACTTAATTCAGCTTTAAAACATAGATAATTTCCTATTTTCTTTTGTTCATCTGTTAATTTCCAATTCATCTTTTGTAAAGAATCTAGTATTAGAAATTCTTTTCCAAAAATATCGTCTTCTTTTAAGTATTGCATATTTTTAAAATTTTTATAAAGTCTTCCAGAAGTACTACTTCCTATGAAATCCATTTTTATATTTGTACCCGACGTCGGTTTTGGTGCAGCTAATTTTTCCTCTTCTTCGTATATGGATTCAAAGTTGGTAAAATGCAAGGTAAAGTTTTTTTCAAATGCTTTTTTCATTTTTTCCATCATTTCATCTTTCATTTCAGGTGTTAAATCATTACTTGTAATATTAAAATCTTTTAATTGTGTTTTAGAGGTATAATAGAGTACACCTTCGAGGCCTTGAGCCCAATTAATTATTACAAAAAACAAGAATAGTGTTGTAAAGATTGAAGTTTTCATTTTTGCTTATTTAAAATTACAAGACAAACTAAAAACTTCTTATACAAACAAAGGGTTAATGTTTGTTAACGTATGTTAACGGTGTTAATTCTTATAAAATACTTCCTATTTTTGAAACATGAATGTTAATATCAAAAAAATATTTTTATTTATAAGTATTGTTATTTTAGGCACAATCTGTCTTCAAGTATATTGGAATTATAAAAATTATATTACCAATAAGAATCGTCTTTCTAATGAAATCCAGATTGCTTATGACAAAGCATTAGAAATTTATTTTACAGAGCAATCTAAAAAAGATGTAATTAGTTTTTTTAGTACAGACAAAGATTTAAAATCAAAAGATTTTATCAATCTGGTTTTAAAAGACTCTTTTTTCAAAAAAGAAATTAGGATGAACTCCCCTAAAAGAAAAGAAACAGATAGTCTTTTTTTGGAAAGTTTTAGTGATGACAATATCAAAATTGATACAAAAATATTTTTTGCAGACACTAAACAAGATTCGCACCCAAAAAACAAATCCATTAGAGTTTTAAAAGGCTTGACAGCTCAAAAACAAATTGGTGGTTTAGAACAATTCCCGAATCGCATCGTAATTAACATGTCAAGTGATACGATTCGATATAAAGCAGTAGATTCTATTTTTAAATCTGAATTAGACCGAAAAAATATTGGGCTAGAATATGGGTTTGAGCATCGAAAAAAAGATTCTCTATTTTATTATTTCTCTACAAATAAAACATTGTTTTCAGAAAAAATAACACCTAAGTCATCCTTCTTCAAACCAGATGAAACTTTATTATTAGATTTTAAGTATTCCAACATGCAACTTTTGCAACGCATGGGAATTGAACTTGTATTGTCTTTTATTTTTTTATTAGCTGTAATAGGCTGTTTATTTTTTATGCTTTATATCATTAACAAACAAAAGAAAATGGATGAAATAAAAAATGATTTCATCAACAATATTACACATGAATTTAAAACGCCGATAACTACAATTGCTACGGCTTTAGAGGGCATGAGTAATTTTAATCCTACTAATGATATAGAAAAAAATAAAAAATACATTTCCATTTCTAAAAATCAACTTACAAAACTAGAAAGCATGGTAGAGAAGATTTTAGAGACCGCAACTTTACCCACTGAAGAATTAACTTTAAGTTACGAAGAAATTGACATCAATTTCTTTTTAAAAACTATTGCTGAGAAATACAAAACTATCACAACTAAAGAGATTTCATTTAATGCATACGAAAAACAGCTTTACATTTCTGGGGATTCTTTTTATTTAGATAACGTATTTTCAAATTTGATTGACAATGCCATAAAATATGGTGGAAATACAATAACCATCAAATGCATTAAAGAACACAACAACATTATTATTGATGTGGAAGATAATGGCAATGGCATTCCTAAAACAGAAGAAAAAAATATTTTTGAAAAGTTTTACCGAATTCCAACTGGAAATTTACATGATGTAAAAGGATATGGTATTGGTTTGTATTACTCGAAAGAAATTATTCACAAACATAAAGGCACATTAGCGCTAACAAGTACCAAACCTACTATCTTTAGAATTACTTTGCCTTATGAATACTAAATTGAAAATATTGTTAGCCGAAGACGAGTCTTCATTAGGGCTAATCATCAAAGAAAGTTTAGAAAATCGTGATTTTGAAGTTACTTTGTGTGAGAATGGAGAAAGTGCACTAGAAACGTTTTACAAAAAATCATTTGATGCAATAGTATTGGATATAATGATGCCTAAAAAAGATGGCTTTTCTGTAGCAACCGAAATAAGAAAAGTAGACAAAGTAATCCCTATTTTATTTTTAACTTCTAAATCACAAACCCAAGATGTGGTTACAGGCTTTAAAATAGGTTGTAATGATTACATTAGGAAACCTTTTAGTATGGAAGAATTAATTGTGAGAATCATTGCTTTATCAGAAAGAAAACTCCAAATTGATAAAAAAACAAATTTTCAAATTGGAAAGTATCATTTTAACCCAGACACACAACTATTAACACATCCCAAAGAAACACTTTCATTAACAAATAGAGAAGCCTTACTTTTAGAATTATTATTAAAAAATAAAGGAGAAATAATTACTAGAGAGACTATTTTAACTATCGTTTGGGAAAATGATGATTTTTTTAGCGGTAGAAGTATGGATGTTTTTATTACGCGATTGAGAAAAAAATTAAACCTCGACCCTACTGTTCAAATAATTAACAGTAGAGGTCGAGGTTATAAATTAATTGGGTAAAATTAGAAACCTCTTCTTCCGCCTGGTCCGCCACCTCTTTGACCACCATACATCTCTCTCATTTCTTCCATTTTTTTCTTCACAATTTCATCATATTCCTTTTGAGTAACTTCTTTTCCTTTTGTAGGCGCTTTAATTTCTACTTTTTCTTTAGAATTTAATACAATTTTCGAACAGAGTAATACTGTTGTGCCATCATTAACCTCTAGAATTAATCCTGGCAAACCCCAATATTTATCAGGTCCTTGATTGATTGGAATTTCAGGACAATACCAAGCTGTAATTGTTTTTTCTTTTATTTGCTCAATATCGTCGTTCATGAAATTTGTTTTTTTAGTCCCATTAACAGAATCTTTCTGTTTTTGCTCTTTTTCTTTATTTTCATCGTTACGCGGTCCTCTCATTCTAAAATTTCTAAAATCAGTCGGATCTGTCGCCACTACAGCAGTAGCTTTAAAACAAGTATACTCTCCAATTTTTTTAGTTTCAGAACCCATTTGCCATTGATATTTCGGCAAACTATCTTTAATTAAAAATTCTTTACTAAAAAACTCTTTATCAACCGCATACATCTTCTCCTTTACATTTTTATATTGTGTTCCACCGCCTCCCATCATCGACATCATCATGCGTCCTCCATTATTGGTTCCAGGTGCATCTAATTTTTCTTCTTCCTTATAAATAGAAGCCGATTTGTTAAAATTTAGAATAAATGTTTTCTCAAACATCTTTTTCATTCGTTCTTCTATATTCTTCTGCATTTCTGGGGTAATTTCTCGATTGCCTCCAAAATTTTTCATAAGCTCAGCCGTACTTGTCTTAGACTCATACACAGCTGTACCTTGAAACTCTTGTGCAAAAAAGTTTAGGGAAACGAATAAAGCTAAAAATAAAGGTATATTTTTCATGTTTTTAATTTTTATAGCTATTATATAGACTCTCAAAAATAGTTTTTGTTACAGTATTTCAGTAAATATTAAGTTAAAATACTATCTTTAGATTCTATTTTTTAAAAAAGGTTTAATTTTCCTTAGATGAAATTGAATTATACATTTTTATTTTTTGTTTTTTTTATTGTAACATTTGGGCAAGAAAAAATAACAACTGTTCCATTGGATTCTATTCCTAAGGAAAACAAAGTATTTCTTGAAAATAACAATCAAAACCTTTATTATGTAACCAATAATGTTTTCTACAAAAAAGGAACAGAAAAAACAATTAGCTACAATACTATTTCATTAGGGAATTTAACTCATGTTGATCTATATAATCCTTTACAAATTGTTTTGTTTTACAAAGATTTTAACACGGTTATATTGGTAGACAACCAATTGAATGAAACACATAAGATAGAAGGAAACACATTAGATGAAATCATTAATTTCGATTGTATTGGACTTGCCATTCAAAATCAACTTTGGTTTTATGATTACCTAAATCAAAAGATTGGTTTGTACAATTTCAATACAAATACTTACAAATATTTATCTACACCTTTAACTCATAAAATAGTAGATTATGCTACCGATTATAATTATTTTTATTGGATAGATGATGAAAATAATGGGTATCGTATCTCTATTTTTGGAAAAATAAATTCTTTAGGCAAACTTCCAAATTATGATAGTATACAAATCCTTTCTAATGAAAATTGTATTTTCAAAAGAGAAGAGAAGCTCTATTTTTTGGAGATCAAGAAGAACAAACAGTATGAAATAAATATTTCTAAAAATTCATTTGATAAATTCTATTATAAAAATGGAATTTTATCTATTTTTACCCCAAACAAAGTTATTAATTATAAAATACTTTTACCGTAATGCATATAGCAGTTGCTGGAAATATTGGAGCCGGAAAAACCACTTTAACGAAATTATTAGCGAAACATTTTAAATGGGAAGCACATTTTGAAGATGTTGTTGATAATCCGTATTTAGATGATTTTTACCATCAAATGGAACGTTGGAGTTTTAATTTACAAATTTACTTTTTGAACAGTCGTTTTAGACAAGTACTGCAAATTAGAGAATCAGGTAAAACTACCATTCAAGATAGAACCATCTATGAAGATGCGCATATTTTTGCGCCTAACCTTCACACTATGGGTTTAATGACCAATAGGGATTACAACAATTACAAATCTTTATTTGATTTAATGGAAGGCTTAGTAGGCTCTCCTGATTTATTGATTTATTTAAGAAGTTCAATTCCAAATTTAGTAAGCCAAATTCATAAAAGAGGTAGAGATTATGAAAACACGATTTCTATCGAATATCTAAGTCGCTTGAATGAACGCTATGAAGCATGGATTGAAACTTATGACAAAGGAAAATTAGTCATTATCGATGTAGACAATATAAATTTTGTTGACAATCCTGAAGATTTAGGAAGTATTATTAACAAAATAGATGCCGAATTAAACGGTTTATTCTAATTTAGAAACCCCTCCAAAAGAGGGGATTTTCGTATCACAACATAACACAAACACAACATGCCATTAGTTACTCCTCTTCACCCAGATCATGATACTGCCACAAAAGAACTAGCCACTTTCTTTAATGAAACTTTAGGGTTTTGTCCTAATTCGGTTTTAACCATGCAACACAGACCCGCAATTTCCAAAGCATTTATCAATTTAAATATGGCTGTAATGGAAAACCAAGGCCGCGTAACTTCTGCTTTAAAAAGAATGATTGCTTGGGTAAGCAGCAATGCAACTGGCTGTCGTTATTGTCAAGCGCATGCCATAAGAGCAGCAGAACGCTACGGTGCAGAACAAGAGCAATTGGATAACATTTGGGAATACAAAACACATCCTGCTTTTTCAGAGGCTGAAAGAGCGGCTTTAGACTTTTCTTTAGCAGCTTCTTTGGTTCCAAATACTGTTGATGAAACTATTAAAACTGAATTATACAAGCATTGGAATGAAGGTGAAATAGTAGAAATGTTAGGTGTTATTTCACTTTTTGGTTATTTAAATCGTTGGAATGATTCTATGGGAACTACCTTAGAAGAAGGAGCCATTGAAAGCGGGAACCAATATCTACAAAAAACAGGCTGGGAAGTTGGCAAACATATCTAATTTAGGGTGTCAAATAAGCTTTTAACTGAAATTGCTTTTACCGGTTGATTAACTGTTATTGTGTAGACTTCATTAGGCAAAACATCAAAATAATTATTACTAAAATGTGCGTTTACATCTGATGATAAATACACATCTTTAGCAACCACATCAGAAGTAATCTCATAGTTTAGCGCATCTTTTTTTGTAATCTTTATAGTTGGTTTTTGCAACTGTAAGTCTTTGGGTTTAGCCCAATAAAAAATAGTGCTTATTTTTTCCTCATTGGTTACAAACTGAAGTAGTACAACCGATTTTTTTCGGTATTTCTTAGGAATATCTTTTTTTGTAAAGAAATACACAACTTGACTGGCATTTGCATTTACAGTAATTGATTTAACTTTTTCAAAGAGAATATTCCCCTTAAAATCTAAGGCTTTCACAATTAAATTACCTGAAACATCTTGCCAATTATCATTTACCAAATACACCTGATTTTTTTCTTTAATTTCTTCAACCGAAAGAAGTAGGTTTTCAAAACTTTGTTTTACTTGATAATGTAAGGCTTTCCAATTTCCAAAATAATCAACAGAACTCCATGATGTAACCGGCCAACAATCATTGAGTTGCCAATAAAGTGTTCCCATACAATTAGGTTTTGCTCTTCTATGTGCTTCAATGGCCGTTTTCATTCCTTTTGCCTGTAACAGTTGAGAAACATAACTATAATTTTCAAAGGTTTTTGGAATTATATAGTCGCGTTGCATGTATTCTTTTATGGTTTCATAACCTGTAGGATGCTTTTGATGACTTTTTATACTTTCAGAATCAAATTCTAATGGATTTCCATTCGAAAAATAATTAAAAGTAGTGATATCTGGCATTCCTTGAAATCCATATTCACTCATAAAACGGCCTACTTTTCTCTCATACATTTCAAAAGGCTCTTTTCCCCACCAAACGCCCCAATAATGAGCATCTCCTTGTATTAAACTTTCCTTTCTTCCCCAACCAATGGAAGGAGAAGATGGCCAATAAATGACTTTTTTTTCTGGATACAAACTATCCAACGTATTTGGAATTAATTCGTGAAATACTTTTTGGTAATCCTTCCATATTTGAGTAGAATCTGCTTTAGAATAGTTCAATTGCTTTTGCCAACCCCAATTATGCCACGCTTCATCTATTTCATTGTTACCACACCAAATAGCTAAAGAGGGATGATTTTGAATTCGAGTCACATTATCGATTACCTCTTGTTTTACATTTTCTAAAAAATCTGCTTCTCCTGGATACATCGCACAAGCAAACATAAAATCCTGCCACACTAGTATTCCATTTTGATCACAAGCGTTATAAAAAGCATCACTAGCGTAAACACCGCCTCCCCAAACGCGCAACATATTCATATTTGCTGCCACTGCGTCTTCAATTCGTTTTTGAGAAACGCTATCCGCAACTCTTGGCAAAAAACTATCCTCTGGAATATAATTGGCTCCCTTCATAAAAACAGGTTTTCCATTCAACTTAAAATAAAAGTTTTTACCAATTGCATCTTGTTCTTGAATTAATTGAATAGTACGTAAACCAATATTCATTTCCTGAGACTCTATTTCTTCCAAATCAGCAAACAAACTTATCTTGAAAGTATATAAATTAGGTTCACCTAAACCATTACACCACCACAATTCGGGATTATTTATTCTATATTTTATAGGAATCGTATGCAATCCTTTTTGTAATTCGACCTTTTTTAGCGAATCATTAACCTTTACCAAAATCACTTGTTCTTTTTCAGAAAACACAGCAACGCTAAACTCTAAATCAGCTTTTTGAGAATCCAATTGAACTTGTTTGTAACTACTGTTTACCAAAGTAAGTTGGTTCCAAAAATGTAATTTTACATCTTTCCAAATTCCTGCTGTAACCAATCTTGGTCCCCAATCCCAACCATATTGATAGGGTGCTTTTCTTGAATACACTCTTTCATCTGTAGGTAGTTGAACCGATTGCTTTTTAGCGAATTTTTGCTCTTCCCTTACTGCTGATTTGAAAACCACTTTGAGTGTATTTTCTCCTTTTAACAAATATTTTTTAACGGGAATTTTCCAAATTCGAAACATATTATTGGCTTCCAAAACAAGTTGGTCATTTAAAAAAACAGAAGCATACGTATCAAGACCATCAAACTGCAAATCAATATTATTAAAATGGAATTCAGATTGTGAGAGGATGAAAGAAGTTTTATATTCCCAATCTTCTTTTTCAATCCATTGCACTTCTTTTTCGTTGGTTTCCAAGAACGGATCAGCTATTACCTGATTGGTTAACAAATCGGTATGCACTGTTCCTGGAACTGTTGCGCTCAACCAATTCGTTTTATCAACTTGTTTAAATTTCCAATCTTCAGTACTTAAGGGACGTTCGAAATTTTGTCCGAATAACAATATTGGTAAGAAAAAAAGAGTAAAATACTTATTCATTTAAAATAGATTGTAAACGTTGAATTTCTATGGGATTGGCAATTTCTGTTTTATCAGTAATTGCAGAAGAATGATAAAATGTGGCTTTAGTTTGAGTGTAAATCTCTTTTAAGTTGGAAGATCGCAAACCTCCTCCTGGCATAATGATAATTCTTTGATTTGCCTTTTGAACCAACAACTTTAATTGAGTACGCCCTTCGCTAACATTTTTTGCATTCCCAGAAGTTAAAATCGTCTGAAATCCGCATGCAATAAGCACTTCTAATGCTTCGAAAGGATTTAGAACCTCATCAAAAGCTCTATGAAAAGTACATGGTAAAGGTTTTGCCAAAGAAACTAGTGCTTCATTTTGAATCTTATTTACTTTATTTTGAGCCTCTAAAATTCCAAAGACAAATCCATTAACTCCAATTTCCTTTAATGTTTTTATTTTCGATTGCATCCATTGAAATTCTGCTTCGTTATATACAAAATTACCACCTCTTGGACGAATCATTACATATATTGGAATGTTGATTTTTGCTTTTGCTTTTTGAATCATTTCGAGTGAAGGTGTAATTCCTCCAGCATCCATTTCAACACATAATTCTATGCGATCAGCTCCATTTTTAAAAGCGATTTCAGCTGATTCTAAATTAAAACAAGCAATTTCTAATTGTGACATACCGTTCAATTTATTTCAAAAAGTATGCTGAATCAACTAATTTATTACCAGATGTATCTTGTACCGCAAAATTAAAACCACTTTGTATACAGTAAGCACCGTATTCTCCTTTTTTATTTAGCGCAATAAATCCTACTTGAATGTCTTTTAGGTTTTTATTTCTGTTTTTTGTTAGTTTAACAATTCGTGATACTGCCTCTTCACATGCTTTTTGAGGTGTTTTACCTTGTCTCATTAATTCGACTACTAAATGACAGCCTACAATTCGAATAACTTCTTCTCCATGTCCTGTAGCTGTCGCAGCTCCAATTTCATTGTCTACAAATAATCCTGCACCAATAATAGGAGAATCACCTACTCTTCCGTGCATTTTAAAAGCCATTCCGCTAGTAGTACACGCTCCAGAAAGATTGCCATGACTATCTAAAGCAATCATACCAATAGTATCATGATTTTCAATATTAGCAATAGGTTTATAATCACTTTTTTTTAGCCATTCTTTCCATTCTTTTTCAGAAGCTTCAACTAATAAATTTTCTTTCTGAAACCCTTGAGAAAGTGCAAATTGCAAAGCACCATGACCTACTAACATAACATGAGGTGTTCTCTCCATAACCGCTCTAGCGACTGATATAGGATGTTTAATGTATTCCAAAGCAGCTACCGAACCTATATTCGAATGTTCATCCATAATACAAGAATCCAAGGTTACTTTTCCGTCTCGATCGGGTCTACCGCCAAAACCAACACTTCTTTCGTTCGGATCCCCTTCAGGAATTTTAACTCCAGCTTCAACCGCATCTAAGGCTCTTCCTTTATTGCTTAGAATTTTCCAAGCCTCTTCGTTCGCTTGAATTCCGAAATTCCAAGTTGACAATACTATTGGTTTATTTATTGCACTACTTTTTTGATTGTCATTTTCTTCATTCGTTTTAAACGACTGAAACGCAAAACCAACAGAAGCTACTGCTGTTGTTTTTAAAAAATCTCTTCTGCTTTTCATATTAATTTAAATCAATTAATAATATATTATCTGTTATAAATGTATTGAAACAAATACTAGAAACAAAAAATCTCTTTTAAAATACATTAAAAGAGATTTTCATTTGAATTATTTTAATTTTTTATTTCAACATTTCAATTTGCTCTGTTACTTCTGCATCCGTACCTTCAAAAGTTTTTTCAGTAACTTTTTCCTCACCATCATGCATTTCTATAATTTTGACAACTGCTTTAACAGTTCCATTATCAGCAACTGTTTTTTCAATTTGCACTTCTTTACGAACTTCAGAATGCGCCTGATTATCATGATTTAGACTATGCACCACTTCACCTTGTAACATCTTACAGTTAGGGTTCACACAACCCTTTTCAACGCATTCAGCCTCACTCATTGAAGCACATTCTACCATTGCACCATGTTTATGACAACATGCACCCAGAGGCATTTCAGATGTAGCAGAATGTCCTCCTAAAATTGGGGCAATAACCAAACCTATTAAACACGTTAATTTTATCAAAATATTCATCGAAGGTCCTGAAGTATCTTTGAAAGGATCTCCCACTGTATCTCCTGTTACTGCCGCTTTATGAGCATCAGAACCTTTATATGTCATTTCGCCATTAATTTCAACACCAGCTTCAAAAGATTTTTTTGCATTATCCCAAGCTCCACCAGCGTTATTTTGGAAAACTGCCCAAAGCACACCAGAAACGGTAACTCCAGCCATATAACCTCCTAGCATTTCTGCAATTAACTGATTGTTATCTGCATACACTAATTTACCCAATAATACAATTGCTATTGGGAAACCAATAGTTAAAATACCTGGCAACATCATTTCACGTAAAGCCGCTTTTGTAGAAATTTCTACACATTTACCATATTCTGGTTTACCCGTACCTTCCATGATACCAGCAATCTCTTTAAATTGACGACGTACTTCATAAACCATATCCATAGCTGCTTTACCCACCGAATTCATAGCTAAAGCTGAAAAAACTACGGGAATCATTCCACCCACAAATAACATTGCTAATACAGGAGCTTTAAAAATATTAATCCCATCAATTCCTGTAAAAGTAACATAAGCAGCAAATAAAGCCAAAGAAGTTAATGCTGCAGAAGCAATAGCAAATCCTTTTCCAGTTGCAGCAGTAGTATTACCAACTGAATCTAAAATATCTGTTCTAGTACGTACTTCTTTTGGTAATTCACTCATTTCTGCAATTCCACCTGCATTATCAGCAATAGGCCCGAATGCATCAATTGCTAATTGCATAGCAGTTGTTGCCATCATTGCAGAAGCTGCTAAAGCAACACCATAAAACCCTGCCAAAGCATAAGAAGCCCAAATAGCACCACCAAATAATAATACCGTTGGGAAAGTAGAAATCATACCTGTTGCCAAACCAGCAATTACATTAGTTCCAGCACCTGTTGAAGATTTTTGAACAATTGCTAAAACTGGTTTTGTACCTAATCCTGTATAATATTCTGTAACTGATGAAATCACACCACCTACAAATAATCCCACAATTGTAGTATAAAATACACGCATGGAAGAGATCTCTTTTAATCCTTCACCAAAAAATTCCATTTTCATGGTTTCTGGCAACATATATTTTACTAAAAAGAAACAAGAAATTAAAGTAAGTACGATAGAAACCCAGTTTCCAATGTTTAATGCTTTTTGAACTTGTGCTTCTTTTGCACTGTCTGATGAAATTTTCACTAATAATGTTCCAATAATTGAGAACAAAATACCAAATCCAGCAATGGCCATTGGCAATAGAATAGGCCCAATTCCTCCAAAAGCATCTTGGATGGCACCACCCATATCTTTGATAACATAATTACCTAATACCATAGCTGCCAATACTGTTGCTACATAAGAACCGAATAAATCCGCACCCATACCTGCTACATCACCTACATTATCACCCACATTATCTGCAATTGTAGCCGGATTACGCGGATCATCCTCAGGAATACCTGCTTCCACTTTACCCACTAAATCAGCACCCACATCGGCAGCTTTTGTGTAAATTCCGCCACCAACACGTGCAAAAAGTGCAATAGATTCTGCACCAAGAGAAAATCCTGCTAAAGTTTCAAGAACAAGCGTCATGTCTTCAGTAGAAGTCCACTGACCTCCCATAAAAAATCTAAAAAAGAAGATAAAGAACGCTGTTAATCCTAAAACAGCTAATCCAGCAACACCAAGTCCCATAACTGTTCCTCCTCCAAATGATACTTTTAATGCTTGAGGCAAACTAGTTCTTGCTGCTTGTGTAGTCCTAACATTCGTTTTGGTTGCAATCTTCATTCCCATATTTCCAGCCAAAGCTGAAAAAATAGCACCAACAATGAATGCAATTATAATTAAATAACTTGTAGTTGGCACAAAATAGGCAATTCCTGCCAAAACTAAACTTGCACCTAAAACAAAAAAAGTTAACAATTTATATTCTGCTTTTAAGAAAGCCAAAGCTCCCTCGTATATATAGTCTGAGATTTCTTTCATTTTACCATCTCCAGCATCTTGTTTTAAAACCCAGGCTCTTTTATAAAACATAAAGGCTAAACCTAATAATGCCATGATTACAGGCACGTAAATCATTATTGAATTCATACAGTTTTTTTGGTTGTTTTGGTTAAACTTATTTTAAGGTTTTTAACAAAAATAAACAAAAAAGGCAATATTCCTATTGAATATTGCCTTTTTTACATGTATTATCATAATTTATTTAATACTAAATAATCCTTCTGGTTTATTTTCTAATTCGTTGAAACGGTTGGTACATTTTACTAAAATTTCTTTAGCTTCATTTACATCGCCCCAACCTTCTACATCTACTTTTTTATTTTCTAAGTCTTTGTAAACTTGAAAAAAGTGTTCGATTTCTTTAATTAAATGCGGATTCACATCGCTTAAATCATTTAATTTATTCCAAATGGGATCAGAAACAGGTACACAAATTACTTTTTCATCTGGTCCTTTATCATCAGCCATATGGAATACTCCAATAGGTTTTACTTCCATAACACAACCTGGAAAAGTAGGTTCGTTTACTAATACTAAAACGTCTAACGGATCTCCATCTAAAGCTAAAGTTTCTGGAATAAATCCGTAATCTGCAGGATACATCATAGAAGAAAATAACATTCTATCAAAACGCATTCTTTTTAAATCGAAATCATATTCGTATTTGTTTCTACTTCCTCTTGGAATTTCTATCAATACATCAAATGTTGTAACTTTATCTGCTGTCATTTTTTTTATTTTTAAAGCGGGTGCAAATGTAATCATTCTAGATTTTTTTAAAGAATGAATTCCCAATTTATTTTATAACTAAAGGTAAAATAATTGTTATTTAACAATTTAATAAACCAAAGGAGCTCTATTGCGCTTTTTTAAGTAATAATGCCAGAAAAAATAAGTTGCTAAAGAAGTATGTGGCTCCCATTCTTTGGCTAAAATTAGCATTTCTTCTTTAGTAGTAACAGGATATAATTCTTTAAGCGTATTTTGCAAAGCGATATCTCCTATTGGAAATACATTTTCCTTTTGAAGACAAAACATCATATACACTTCAGCAGTCCAGTTCCCAATTCCTTTTACAGCAGTTAATTCCTTTTTAATTTGGGATTCTTCTTTTTGGGAAAGGGTTTCTAAATCCAATGCTTTTTCCACAACGGCAGTTGCCAATGCTTTGAGATAATTGGCTTTTTGTTTGGACAAACCATTATTTCTTAAATCTTCTTCCGAAGCCATAAGAATGGTTGTTGGTGTTACTATTCCTAAGAAAGATTCTAATTTTAGAAAACACGCTTTAGCAGAAGCTAAGGACACTTGCTGTTCTATAATTAGCTTACAAAGCGACACAAAACCTTCTGGTCTTGTACTAATATAAGGCTCTCCATACAAATTTAGGATTTCCTGAAAAACAGCGTCTTTTTGTAGTAAAAAAGGAATGGCTTTTTTCATGCTATTTTTGTTTGTGTTAGCGGTTGCAACGGCATCCTTTTTTGTTTCTCAAAAACAAAAAAGATAGAGTGAAAGACGCGACCTGAAAGGGAACATCCAAAGGATTAAAAATAAAATCCGAAAGATGCTTTTACGGTGAATTTATTCGCATCAGGAATGGTTAAATAACTTCCTCTCCAAGCAAAATCAATTCGCAACACTTTAAAAATATTCCCAATTCCAGCGTTGTATTCCCAATATACGTCTTCAGGAGCTCTATATACTAATCCTGAGGCATTAATGAGACGGTTTTGTTCGGAAACAGTACCGTAAACCCCTTTAATTCCAACAATTTCCCTCCAATTTAATTTTCTTAACAAAGGCACTCTTGAAAACAATCTTCCATTAAAATGATGTTCAAAATGTAACGAAGCATATTCATCGGCCACAAAATCGTAATAATTCAACAGGTTATACGTGTTATCGATAATAAAATAGGATTGGTTTCCAGGGATGACCCCCATTAACCCCAATGGAATTTGACCATAGGTTTTTCCTAACTCAATCGTAGTAAACAATCTTCCAAAACCACCAATTAAAACAGGCTGACGGTAATATAATTGCACTTTTTGATAATCAAAATCGCTATTCATAACCCCTTTTAAACCCTGACTATAGCTAATAAAAACCCTTGGAAAATTATTATCTACCAGTAAACGTTCCACACCATAACCTACTGTTCTTCTTTTTGGAGTAAATTCGGCTACCAGATTAATTTCTGATTGTTTCACCTTACTTTCTGTAGTAGTTCTAGAGGCATCTGTATAATAATTCAGGCTAAATTCTGTAGAGGCAGATTCCAATGTTCTATACGAAAAATTAGCTTGGAAAGTTAAGTTTTTAGCCGGTTCAATTTCAAAACCTAAAGTAGTTAAATTTACTGAAGTTAATTTATTATTCGTTCCGCTAGAAAATAAGGATGAGGAAGCGAAACTTCTTCCCAACACATCATTTGAAGTGGTTAAACTGACTCCTATTTGTTCTACATCTCTTCTATTTCCAGCAGATAAGATAATTCTTGTCTTTTTATCGACCATCCATTTTCCAGAGATTCCATATTTAACTTTATCGTCTTTGAAACCGTAAGCCAAATAGCCTTGAATTCTCCATAAATCATTACTACCAAAATAGGTTCTACCACCTACACGCGTTCGCACTCCTTCTACATCATTGTATCCAAAAGTAGAAAAAATAGGTCCGTAATCCATTTTCCATTTTGGAATTTCAATGTAACCACTTCCTAAGATAGAAGCCAAATTGTAAATCCTTTTAAATCGAGGTACTTCTTTTAAGGTATCTAACATGGTATAGATTCCTGCTTCGTTTTTATTCAGTTCTTCAAAGCGATTGGCTTCCCAATATTCTTTAGGGCGATTGAAGACTTCATTATTGTAATAATTAACTTCTTCTTTATAGAACTTGTCGTCTTTTTTGATATCAAATTGATGATTTTTAGCAAGAGTTGTTCTTTTGCCATACACTCCTTTAGACTCTTCTTTTTTAGAAAAACTAAAATCAGACATCATGTAATCTCTTTTCAATAAGAAAACAGAATCGTTTAATACATCATATTCTTGCTCAATATAAATTTCTTTTACCCAGTTAATATTGGCACTTTTACTTGCTTCTAGATTTATCTTTTTGATAGCAAATGTGGTATCGTTTACCCAAAAATCACCTTTAAAGGTTAGTTCGTTTTTTCGTCTTGGATAATAGACAATATTATAACACCATTTATTATCGATAAACATACTATCGTTCAGAACATAATTATACACATTGATTCCTGTACGAGATAAAGGACTTACAAAATCTTTATCGAAGAATTTTAAATAATTATCATAAATATCGTAGTCGGCATATAAATCTTTAATAAAGGTATTCACTCCATCACCCGAACTAAAACCTGAATTTTTATTTGCTTCAATAATTTCTTTGTATTTTTTTGAATCATTATCGCCGTATACTTTACTCAATGTTTCATTGATAAAAATAGGTAAAAACGTTTTTCCAGAAATATTAGAGGTATCTATTTGTTCAAATACAAATTCCATTCCTTTGAACATCTTACTCGCCATAAAAGCAGAATCAATAGTATTTAAATCGAATTCTACTTTTTCATATTTATCATATTCATATTGATTGAACATTTTGAGACCATTCTTTCGTCTTCGTTCCCAAATTTTCCTCAAAATATCTAAAGCAGGATTGTCTTTTTTAGAAGTTTTACCTGAATACACCACAATTTCCTTCAATTGCGTTCCTTCCTTTAAAACAATTGTGAGCCCAGTATTTAATCCTGGTTTTAATGGAATTTCTTTTTTCTCAAAACCGATAAAAGAAATTTGTAAGGTGCTATAATTTTGTTTAGATTCAAAATAAAAACTACCGTTTTCATCTGTAATAACTCCTTCTTTTGAATTTTTAAAAATAACATTTGCAAATGGAATGGGTTCACCAAACTCATCTACTACTTTACCTCCAACTTTGGTTTGGGCTACACCAAAAATAGAAAATAAAAGAAACAGAAAAAATATCTTTTGTAAGCGCATATGTTTAAATTCAAAAAAATAAAAAACTCCATCAATTACTTGATGAAGTTTCAAATATAATAAGTTTTTATTTACTTGTAAGCAACTTTTTTAACTGCTTTGATTAGATCATCAGCGTTTGGCAACCATTCTTTTAATAAAGCTGGTGAATAGGGTGCTGGAGTATCAGCAGTTGTAATTCTTTGAATTGGCGCATCTAAATAATCAAATGCTTTTTCTTGAACCATATAGGTAATTTCTGAAGCAACACTTCCAAATGGCCAAGCTTCTTCTAAAATCACTAATCGGTTCGTTTTTTTAACCGAGTTTAAAACCGTATCATAATCTAACGGACGAACAGTTCTTAAATCGATAATTTCACATGAAATTCCTTCTTTTTCTAAAGCATCAGCAGCAATGAAAGCTTCTTTTAAAATTTTACCAAAAGAAACTATTGTTACATCTTTACCTTCTCTTTTCACATCTGCAACACCTAATGGCAAGGTGTATTCTCCTTCTGGCACTTCACCTTTATCACCATACATTTGTTCCGATTCCATAAAAATAACTGGATCGTTATCACGAATCGCAGATTTTAAAAGACCTTTTGCATCATATACATTAGAAGGAACCACCACTTTAAGTCCTGGACAATTCGCATACCAATTTTCAAAGGCTTGTGAATGTGTAGCAGCTAATTGACCAGCAGAAGCCGTTGGCCCTCTAAAAACAATAGGAATATTAAATTGACCACCAGACATTTGTCTCATTTTAGCAGCATTATTGATAATTTGATCAATACCAACTAGTGAAAAGTTAAAAGTCATAAATTCTACAATAGGACGATTCCCATTCATTGCAGAACCTACTGCAATACCAGCAAATCCTAGCTCAGCAATTGGTGCATCAATAACTCTTTTTGGCCCAAATTCATCAAGCATTCCTTTAGATGCCTTATAAGCACCGTTATATTCCGCTACTTCTTCACCTATTAAATATATAGATTCATCATGACGCATTTCTTCGCTCATTGCCTCACAAATAGCTTCTCTAAATTGAATTGTCTTCATTATATTGATGTTAAATTTAAAAATGCTGCAAAAACAACACCTTGTATCTTTTAATTTATTTATTGAATCGCAAAAATAGGAAAAAATTAAATTATTACGTGTCGATAAATTAAATATTAGGATTTTAATATTAACGATAACCTTTTCGTAAACAAAAATTGAGAAATAAAACGTGAATTAAGGATTGGAACAAACAAATTTGATTACAACAAGTATTTAATCCGAAAAACACTCTTCACTTAAATTTGAAACGAAAAAGCTTTTTTCTTGTTAAAATTATTAAGATCAACACCATATTCATCTATAAAATAAAAAATAATTAAAAATTTATTATGCATGCATAGTATTTTTAAACATTTTTTTTGTAATTTCGTGCCATTAAATCTCAAAAATTAAACAATGAAAATATTAGTTTGCATCAGCCATGTACCTGATACTACATCAAAAATCAACTTCACAAATAACGATACAGAATTTGACACAAATGGTGTTCAATTTGTAATCAATCCAAATGATGAATTTGGATTAACAAGAGCCGTTTGGTTTAAAGAAAAGCAAGGTGCTACCGTTACGGTTGTAAATGTAGGTGGTACAGATGCAGAAGCTACATTAAGAAAAGCATTAGCAATTGGAGCAGATGAAGCCATTCGCATCAACGCAAATCCAACTGATGGTTTATTTGTAGCAAAACAACTTGTTGAAGTGGTAAAACAAGGAGGTTATGATTTAATTATTGCTGGTAAAGAATCATTAGACTACAATGGTGGTATGGTTCCTGGAATGATGGCTGGATTATTAGGTTACAATTTTGTTAATTCTTGTACAGGTTTAGAAATTGACGAAAATAAAGCTACTGCTGTAAGAGAAATCGATGGTGGTAAAGAAACACTTTCTACTTCACTACCGTTAATTATTGGTGGACAAAAAGGTTTAGTAGAAGAAAAAGACCTAAGAATTCCAAATATGAGAGGAATTATGATGGCACGTTCAAAAGCGTTAGCCGTTAACGAACCAACAAACGACAGCAATGCTACTCAAGCTGTTAAATTTGAGAAACCTGCTCCAAAATCAGCAGTTAAATTAATTAGTCCAGACAATTTAGACGAATTAATTAACCTACTTCATAACGAAGCAAAAGTAATCTAATTTAGCCATTAACATAAAAATATAGAATCATGTCAATCTTAATATATGCTGAATCAGCAGAAGGAAAATTTAAAAAAGTAGCATTAGAATTAGCTTCTTATGCAAAAAAAGTAGCAGATGCAATGGGTACAACTGTAACTGCAGTTACTGTCAACCAAGCGAATGCTTCTGAATTAGCAAAATATGGTGTTTCTAAAGTATTAAAAGTTTCTAATGACAAATTAAGTCCTTTTAATGCTAAAGCTTATGCCGATGTTATTAAACAAGCAGCTGAAAAAGAAAGCACTAAATTAGTAGTGTTATCTTCTACAACAGACAGTTTATATCTGGCTCCATTAGTGGCAGTAAGCTTAAATGCAGGCTATGCTTCTAATGTAGTGGCTTTACCAGTAAGCACAAGTCCTTTCCAAGTAAAAAGAAATGCTTTTTCAAACAAAGCGTTCAATATTACTGAAATCAGTACAGAGGTAAAAGTAATTGGAGTGGCTAAAAACTCTTTTGGATTATTTGAATCGGAAACTTCACTTACAGAAGAAGACTTCGCACCTTCATTGAACGATGCAGATTTTGGAGTAAAAGTAGAAAACATCGAAAAAGTAACAGGAAAAGTTACAATTGCAGATGCGGAAATCGTAGTTTCTGCAGGTCGTGGTTTAAAAGGTCCAGAAAACTGGGGAATGATTGAAGAATTAGCTTCAGTTTTAGGAGCTGCAACAGCTTGTTCGAAACCAGTTTCAGATATTGGATGGAGACCTCACAGTGAGCACGTTGGGCAAACAGGAAAACCGGTAGCTGCCAACTTATATATTGCTATTGGTATTTCAGGTGCTATCCAACATATTGCAGGTATTAACTCTTCTAAAGTAAAAGTAGTTATCAATACAGATGCTGATGCTCCTTTCTTTAAAGTAGCTGATTATGGTGTAGTTGGTGATGCTTTTGAAGTAGTGCCACAATTAATTGAAAAATTAAAAGCTTTTAAAGCAAACAATGCTTAATTTTTAATTGTTCAAAAATATATTATATTAAAATTAGAGTTATCTTTGTTTAGATAGCTCTTTTTTTTATTTTTGGAGCGAATGTTTTTGGTATTTTTGCCAACCATTTTCCTGCTGTACGCTTTATTTTTTATGCAGATTGCATCCGCATAAAAAGATATCGCTGCCATCAGGGCTAAATAGAATCATAGTTTATTTTAATAATCTTTAAGTATTGTTTTTATATTCAATCAGTACTTGTTACGAATTACATAATGAGTTTAGTCAAATTAACAATAAAAGGCATTTCTTATAGCCAAACACAAAATGGTGCGTATGCACTCATCTTAAATGAAGTGGATGGAGAACGAAAATTACCTATCGTTATCGGTGCTTTTGAAGCACAATCCATAGCCATAGCTTTGGAAAAAGAAATCAAACCGCCACGTCCACTAACCCACGATTTATTTAAAAATTTTGCAGATCGATTTGACATTATTGTAAAACAAGTCATCATTCATAAACTAGTAGACGGTGTTTTCTTTTCAAGTATCATTTGTGAAAGAGATAAAATTGAGGAAATAATAGACGCTCGTACGTCTGATGCAATCGCTTTAGCGCTACGTTTTAGCGCACCTATTTTTACTTATAAAAACATCTTAGACAAAGCGGGTATCTACTTAAAAATAAACCCTTCAAAAGACGAAGAAAACAGCAACGAAACTGATGATGTTTTATCTACTCCAGAAACCTTTGGAAGTGATGATCCAGTCGTTTCTTCACAAGAAGAATATAGCGGTTTTTCTTTACAAGAATTGTACGATAAATTAGAAGAAGCTGTACAAAATGAAGACTATGAAAAAGCTGCAAAAATAAGAGATGAAATCTCTAAAAAAGAATCTTAATACTACATCCAGAATGATTAAAAATATATTTTTATGCCTCTCTCTTATATTTACTTTTTTAAATATAAATGCACAAGAAATTGAAAAAAAATGGCAATTAGGTACTTCTAAAAACGATTACTTAGAATTAAAAGAAGGCACTTACCAACTCCAATTATCCAAAGACAGTCTTTTTCAAAAAGGCGATTATTTAATACAAGATAAGTTTTTATTCCTTTTTGAAGACGGTTCCGATTCGCCTACCAAACGCTTTGTAATCGAAACTAAAACCGATTCTACACTTACTTTGAAAAAAGGAGATAAAGCCTATTCTTTTTTCTCTTCAAATAAAATTAAGAAAACAACCGAAACAACAAATTCTTTAGTAAAAAGTACTGGAATAACTCCTGGTGGAATCGCTAGAGGTATTCTAGGTATGTTTGCCTTACTAGCTATCGCATTCGTGTTTAGTGCGAACCGAAAAGCTATTAACTGGAAAACCGTTTTTATAGGTTTAGCAGCACAATTAATCTTAGCTATTGGTGTACTAAAAATTTCATTTGTTAAATCTGCATTTGAATTTGTAGGAAACCTTTTTGTTTTAGTATTAGATTTTACCAGAGCAGGTAGCGAATTTCTTCTAGGCGGAATGATGAATGTTGAAAGTTTTGGCTTTATCTTTTTATTCCAAGTTTTACCAACCATCATCTTCTTTTCTGCGTTAACTTCCTTGTTGTTTTATTTAGGAATAATACAAATTGTGGTAAAAGGATTAGCAAAAGTTTTAACCAAATTACTACATATATCTGGAGCTGAAAGTTTATCTGTAGCAGGAAATATTTTTTTAGGACAAACGGAAGCGCCTCTAATGATTAAAGCCTATTTAGAGAAAATGAACAAGTCTGAAATCTTACTTGTAATGGTAGGTGGAATGGCTACAGTAGCTGGTGGAGTACTTGCGGCCTATATTGGTTTTTTAGGCGGCAATGATCCTGTTCTACGCTTAGAATTTGCCAAACACTTATTAGCTGCTTCAGTTATGGCTGCGCCAGGAGCCATTGTAATTTCAAAAATATTATACCCTCAAACGGAATCAATCGACACCAATGTTGAAGTTTCAAAAGAAAAAATTGGATCTAATATTTTAGATGCTATATCAACTGGAACCACAGAAGGGTTAAAATTAGCTGCTAATGTAGCAGCTATGTTATTAGTTTTCATTGCCTTTATAGCCATGATTAACTATACTTTAGGATGGATTGGAGACTGGTCTGGATTAAATACTGTTATTGCAAACAACACTCCCTATTCTAAATTTTCATTAGAAACCATACTTGGACTTATTTTCTCTCCTTTAATGTGGTTAATCGGCGTGGCTCAAGAAGACATGATGTTGATGGGGCAATTATTAGGAATTAAATTGGCTGCTTCTGAATTTGTTGGTTATATTCAATTGGCTGAATTAAAAAACGCAGCGAACCATATTCATTTTACCTATGAAAAATCGGTAATTATGGCAACCTATATGCTTTGTGGTTTTGCGAACTTTGCCTCTATCGGAATTCAAATTGGAGGAATTGGCTCTTTGGCTCCAAATCAAAGAAAAACTTTATCTGAGTTTGGATTAAAAGCAGTTATTGGCGGAAGTATTGCTTCACTATTGTCTGCAACTATAGCTGGGATGATTATTGGGTAAACTTTTAGACAAAAGTAAAAAGGCGGAAATAGTTGAAACAAAAATTATATATATACAAAATTTAGAAAGCAAGATTGGTTCGTTTATCATATTTTTAAAGAAAAACAACTCATAATCTTTTACCTTTCACCATTAACCAAATAAGATGAAACAATATCACGACTTAGTAAAGCATGTATTAACAAACGGGAACCAAAAAGGAGATCGTACAGGAACGGGAACTATTAGTGTATTTGGATATCAAATGCGATTCGATTTAAGTGAAGGTTTCCCTATGGTAACCACAAAAAAATTACATCTTAAATCTATCATTTACGAATTATTATGGTTTTTAAAAGGAGATACTAACATCAATTATTTAAAAGAGAACGGCGTTAAAATTTGGGATGAATGGGCAGATGAAAATGGGGATTTAGGCCCTGTTTATGGTCATCAATGGAGGAATTGGAATAGCGAGGAAATCGACCAAATAAAAGAAGTTATTGAAAGTTTAAAAAACAGCCCTAATAGCCGCAGAATGCTGGTTTCTGCATGGAATCCAAGTGTGTTACCTGATACTTCTATTTCATTTGCTGAAAATGTTGCTAATGGTAAAGCTGCTTTACCTCCTTGTCATGCTTTCTTTCAATTTTATGTTGCTGACGGAAAGTTAAGTTGCCAACTATACCAAAGAAGTGCTGATATTTTCTTAGGTGTTCCTTTTAATATTGCTTCCTATGCCTTATTAACAATGATGATGGCTCAAGTTTGTGATTTACAAGTAGGTGATTTTATTCATACTTTTGGTGATGCACATATTTACAACAACCATATAGAACAATTAGAGTTACAATTGTCTCGTGAATGTCGTCCTTTACCCAAAATGAAATTAAATCCAGCAATCAAAAATATTTTTGACTTTGATTTTGAGGACTTCACTTTAGAAGGTTACGACCCTCACCCACATATTAAAGGTGCTGTAGCTGTTTAATTCGATTTTTAATGTCACATTATAGTACAGAAGTAACTTCGTCAAAAATTAAATCAGACAATCCTGTCCATCAGAGGTTACTTTTTGGATACTATTCAGCAAAAGAATATATCCATGGTGATGTATTAGAAATTGGTTGTGGTATCGGTAGAGGTTTAGAAATTGTTGTAAAGAAAGGAACAACTTACACAGGAATAGATAAAAATAAAAAACTAATTGATGAACAAATTCAAAACTTTCCTGAAAACTCTTTTATTCACGGAACAGTTCCTCCTTTATTAGAAATTGAAAACGAACGTTTTGACACTGTAATAAGCTTTCACGTTATTGAACATATTGAAAAAGACAATTTGTTTCTTGAAGAAATATACCGGGTTTTAAAACCTAATGGTACTTTAATTCTCTCTACTCCTAATAAAGAAAAAACCATTACAAAAAACCCTTGGCACATTAGAGAATATACAGATATAGAATTGTTACAATTATTTTCTCCAACTCAATTTAAAATTCTTTCAAAAAAGGGCATTTCGGGAAATGACAAAGTGAATCATTATTTTCAAATGAATAAAATGACGACACAAAAAATACTTCAATGGGATTTTTTAAATATTAGAAACCACCTCCCTTCTTTCCTATTTAAAATGGTATATGAATTTTTTAATCGGATTAATCGCTTCCTTCTAATGAAAAAAAATCCTGAAATTTGTTTATCAATAAGTAATACCGATTTCATTTTAACAGACAACACAAAAGATTGTCTAGATTTGTTTTTTATTTTTAAAAAAACAGGTAACATTTAAAAACGTTATTATTTTCTTAAAACAAAACACTTATTTCATTCCTTTTGACCAATTTAGTATTTTAGCAAAAACTATACCTAAACGAATGAAAAAAATTACCTTACTTTTTTTAGCCCTTCTTATATTTCAAAGTAGTTCTGCACAATTTTGGAAAAAGAAACAAAAACCAAAAACAGAAATAACTGCTGCAACGGAAAAGAAAAAAACAGAAAAAATAAAGGATTATAACAGTGTAATTACTAAAGACGCTAAGACTAGCTCTGGTTTATTTAAAATACACAAAATATCCGATAAATATTATTTTGAAATTCCTAACCAACTCTTAAATAAAGACATGCTTTTGGTGAGTAAATTCGCAAAAGTTCCAGAAGGTCTTGGAGGTGGTTATGTAAATGCTGGTACAGAAACCAATACACAAATGATTTTTTGGGATCGTTTTGAAGACAAATTACTAATTAAAGTAAAATCTGCAAATAGTATTGCCAATGATAGTTTACCAATCAACATTTCAGTTAAAGCAAACAATAATGACATCACATTATTTTCATTTGATATAAGCGCATTTTCTAAAGATTCAACCGCAACTGTAATTGATGTCACTAAATTTTTCGCAACAGATGTAAAAGCTATTAGTGGCTTGTCTTCTAGAATAAGAGAAGCTTATAAAGTTAAAAATTTAGACGAAAGCAGAAGTTTTATTACTTATATGAAAGCTTTTCCTTTAAATATAGAAATTTTACAAGATTTTACTTATAATGCTTCAAAGCCTTCTATTTTAGAAAACACGGAATCCATTAGTGTTCAAATGAGTCAATCATTGATATTATTACCTGAAAACCCTATGCGCCCACGTTATTTTGATTCTCGTGTAGGTTGGTTTACATTGAATAAGTATGATTATAGTAGTGCCGAATTAAAATCGGACAAAAAAACGTACATCAGAAGGTGGCGATTGGAACCCAAAGACCCAGAGGCTTATGCTAGAGGAGAATTAGTAGACCCCATCAAACCCATTGTTTATTACTTAGATCCAGCAACACCTGAAAATCTTAGACCTTATATTAAAAAAGGCGTAGAAGAATGGCAAAAAGCCTTTGAAGTAGCCGGATTTAAAAATGCTATTTTAGCCAAAGATCCACCCACAAAAGAAGAAGATCCAGATTTTAGCCCAGAAGACATTCGCTATTCTGTAATTCGTTATGTAGCCAGTACAACAAGAAACGCCATTGGTCCTAGTATTTCAGACCCTAGAACTGGCGAAATTATTGAAAGTGATATTATTTGGTATCATAATCATCTTCGTTCCTATAGAAATAGATATCTTCTAGAAACAGGCGCGGCTAATCCTTCTGCACGTACATTACATACCAGTGATGAAGAAATGGGTGAAATGATGCAAATGGTTATCGCTCATGAAGTAGGGCATGCTTTAGGTTTTCCACACAATATGAGTGCAAGTTGTGCCTACAATGTAGAAGATTACAGAAAACCAAATTTTACAAAACTAAATGGAATTTCTGCGAGTATAATGGATTATGCAAGATTCAATTATATTGCACAACCAGGAGACACCGATGTTCGTTTCATAAGACAAATGGGACCATATGATGCTTATGCTGTGAACTGGGGTTATAGAATTATTCCAAATGCAACCACACCGGAAGATGAAATTCCAGTTTTAGATCAATGGATTTTAGAAAAAGCAGGTAATCCTATGTATGAATTTGGAAAACAATCAAGTAGTTTTAATCCTTATTCTCAAACAGAAGATATTAGCAATAATGCCATGAAAGCGAGTGATTATGGTATAAAAAACTTAAAAATTGTAGCACAAAATCTTCCGGAATGGACGAGTAGCCAAACCAATAATTATGAAGATTTAGAAGAGTTATATGGTGAACTGTTAAGTGTTTGGAGTCGTTATATTGGTCATGTAGTTACCTATGTGGGTGGAGTTGATGAAATTGAAAAGAAACCGAATCAACAAGGCGCCATTTATTCAGTTATTCCAAAAGAAAAGCAAAAAGAGGCTGTAAGTTGGTTATTGAAAAATGTTTTTTCGGATCAAAATTGGTTGGTTAACCCATCTTTACTTAATAAATTTACTCCAGATGAATATTCACAAAAATTATTAAGCTACCAAAAAAGACATTTGAACAACTTATTAAGTTTAGAAAGAATGTCTCGTTTAATAGATGCAACTTATATCAATTCCGAGAATTATACTCTTTTAGAATTATTTAGTCAAACCAGAAATCACATTTGGTCAATTCAAACTAAAGGGAATTCAATTTCAGAAAGAAATCTTCAAAAAGCCTATTTGAGTCATTTAATTTCACTTTATGAAGATAAAGACAACTCCATAAAAATGGAATTATCTGATATTAAATCCTTAGTTTATGGTCAACTTTTAGAATTAAAATCCTATTTGAAAATGATTTCAAATCAAGTAACTCATAAAGAAACTAAATATCATATTTTAGAAAGCTTAAATAGTATTGAAAAAACCTTGGAAAACAAATCCAAATAATACAACTGATAATCAAAGCAATAATTAAAAAAGCAATGTTTTTATAAAAAGAGAATTAATTTTTCTACAATTTGGCTTACTTTTTGTAAATAATGAAATAAGCGCGACCGTTTAAATAGTTACTATAATGATTTACAGTAATTTAATTTTTATTTATCAATTAAATTTATCTTATTTTTACTGCAATTCTAAAATAGATTTCCTATTTTTGCAATCGTTTTTTTTAAATTATTAAAATTATTAAAAAAATCTTATGAAGAAAATTTTACTATTATTGTTAGTTGTTACCTTAAATGGATTTAGTCAAGTTATTGATTTTTCAGAATATGACGATTTTCTGAAAAAACATGTATCGAGCAAAGGAGTTGTAGATTATGACAAGGTTTTAAAAAACATGAATGAAATCAGAAATATAGCTCAAAATTTTTCTAAAATTTCCCCTAATAAAAGTTGGTCAGAAGCCGAAGTTAAAACCTACTGGATTAATGTTTACAATGCCAATATTATCAAATTATTAGTAGAGAATTATCCAATTAAAAGCATCAACTATATCAGAGACCCTTTTAAAATGCAATTTATTGATTTTGATGGTGAAAAAATTTCATTAGATCATATCGAACATGAAATTTTACGTCCGATGAACGATCCTAGAATTCATTTTGCATTATATTCGACAGCAATTTCTTCTCCACATTTAAGAAATACAGCCTATGCTTCAAACAGTATTGATTATGATCTTGATGTAGCAACTAGTAATTATATTAATGATGCTTCACAAAACACGATTGGAACTGCTACTTGCCAATTGTCAAAAATTTTTGAATGGTATTTTACAGATTTTATTGGACCAATGAACATGGTAGGTTTTATCAATAAATATTCTGCAGTAAAAATAAACGATAATACTAAATTAGAGTTTAAAGAATACGATTGGAATTTATATAAATAAGTCAAAAATATTAAGTATTTTAATGCCTGTTTGAAACAATCCTCAAACAGGCATTTTTGATTCAAAAATTCATGAAAAAAATAATACAAGATCAAAGACTTTTCTTCCATACAAATCAAACAAAATCCACATCGTTTAGAATAAAGGCTTTAAAAAAATTAAAAAGTATTCTACAAGAAAACGAAACTCTTTTATATGAAGCCATTTATATCGATTTTAAAAAATCAGCTTTTGATACATATACTAATGAATTAGGGTTATTGTATAAAGATATCGACGAAGCAATACTTCATCTTAAGAAGTGGTCAAAAATTAAAAGTGTAAGTACTAATTGGGTGAATTTCCCAGCTAAAAGTTATATTGTCCCAGAACCATTTGGAAACACCTTAATTATAGGTGCTTGGAATTATCCGTACCAACTTTCATTAGCTCCAGCAATTGCAGCCATTTCAGCTGGCAATACCATCATACTTAAACCTAGCGAAGTACCTAAAAACACGAGTCGTGCATTGGCTACCCTTATAAATAAAAATTTCAACCCTAAATTTTTTCATGTAATTGAAGGCGGTGTAGATGAAACTACTTATTTATTGAATCAAAAATGGGATAAAATATTTTTTACTGGAAGTGTTCCTGTTGGAAAAATTGTATATGAAGCTGCAGCCAAACACCTTACACCAGTAACTTTAGAACTAGGAGGCAAAAGTCCTGCCATTGTTGCTTCAGATTGCGA
This sequence comes from Flavobacteriaceae bacterium, assembly GCA_002862755.1. Taxonomy (GTDB): domain Bacteria; phylum Bacteroidota; class Bacteroidia; order Flavobacteriales; family Flavobacteriaceae; genus Flavobacterium. Next base: position 77,839 of record PKDY01000044.1, read on the forward strand.
TTTAAAAATGACCGTTAAGCGATTAATTTGGGCCAAGTTCTTAAATTCAGGCCAAACATGTATTGCTCCAGATTATGTCTACGTTCACAAAGCAATAGAAGTCGATTTTTTAAAAGCTTGTCAAGAAGAAATTGAAGCTTCTCATTTTAGTTTTGAAAATCAAAATTATGTTCAAATTATTAATGAAAAGAATCACACTCGGCTCACAAATTTGATTGATTCCAACAAAATTTTCTTTGGAGGAAACCATAACATTGAGAATCGATACATACAACCTACCCTCTTAAACAATATAACAGAGGACGATGTTATTATGAAAGAGGAAATATTTGGACCTATTTTGCCTGTTTTATCCTATACGGATTTATCAGATATCATCCATAAGATCAAACAAAGACCAAAACCCTTATCTTGCTACGTTTTTACAAATGATCATCCTACCAAAAAGAGAATCTTAAACGAATTATCCTTTGGTAGTGGAAGTATAAATGAAGCCGTTATGCAAATCAGCAACAGTAAATTACCTTTTGGAGGTGTTGGCGAAAGCGGAATAGGCTCATATCATGGGGAATATGGCTTTAAAACATTTTCACACTATAAAAGTATTTTAGAAAAACCCAATTGGTTTGAATTGAATTTAAAATATTTCCCACATTCGTTGAAAAAACTAAAAATAATAAAATTCTTATTGAAATTATAACCTTAAACAAACATACCATGCTAACCATAATTGCAGCTGCTGCAGAAAATAATGCTTTAGGTAAAGACAACGATTTAGTTTGGCATTTACCCGACGATTTTAAAAGATTTAAATCATTAACGACTGGTCATTTCATCATAATGGGTAGAAAGACTTTTGAAAGTTTCCCTAAGCCTTTACCTAATAGAACTCATATTATCATCACTAGACAAAAAAACTACACTGTTCCAGAAAACTGCATTGTGGTAAGTAGTTTGAAAGAAGCTTTGGCAAAATGCCCAAAAGACAAAGAAAATTTCATTATTGGTGGTGGAGAAATTTACAAACAATCTATAAATGTAGTAGATAAAATTGAACTTACTCGTGTACATACTAACATTGAAGCCGACACATTTTTTCCAGAATTTGACCCCAAAGATTGGCGGTTAACTGCAGAAGAATTTCATCCGAAAGATGAAAAACACCTTTATGATTTTACCTACCTTACATACTGTAGAAATGAAAATTAAATTCGTATTTTTGCGAACCATATAATTAAAATCATGTCAAAAAATATAACGCCATACAAAGATTCAGATTTAGGTAAAAAAGAGCAAGTTGCCCAAATGTTTGATGCCATTGCTACCAATTATGATGGTTTAAATAGGGTTATCTCTTTTGGAATTGATGTTTCTTGGCGCAAAAAAGTATTACAATTAGTAGCTAACACCAAACCGGAGACCATTTTAGATATCGCAACAGGAACGGGTGATTTAGCCATTTTAATGACCAAAACAGACGCTAAAGAAATTATTGGCTTAGACATTTCAGCTGGAATGCTTGAAATTGGTAAACAAAAAATTAACGAAAAAAAACTAGATCATAAAATCACCATGGTTTTAGGTGATAGTGAAAATATTCCTTATCCAGACAATTATTTTGACGCCATTACGGTAGCTTTTGGAGTACGAAATTTCGAAAATTTAGAAAAAGGACTTGCTGAAATACTTCGCGTTTTAAAACCAAACGGTATTTTTGTTATTTTAGAAACCTCTGTCCCAACCCGATTTCCATACAAACAAGGATACGCTTTTTACACTCGATTTATTCTACCTCTCATTGGTAAATTATTTTCTAAAGACAAAGTAGCTTATAAATATTTATCTGATTCAGCTAATATTTTCCCTTTTGGAGAAGCTTTGAACAATATTTTAAGGAAAATTGGGTTTATAGATGTAAAGCATTTGCCTCAAACCTTTGGAGTTGCCACAATTTATCATGCATCTAAGAAATAGTATGAAAAAAAGTTTAATTTTATTGTTACTAACTACCACTATTAGCTTTGCTCAAGGTGGTTTATTTGGAAAAGACCCAATTATTAATCTCGAAAATTTCGACAAACAGAAAGTACATTGGGGTTATTTTTTAGGATTTAATAGTTTAGATTTTAAATTTGATTATTTACAACCCGCTGAAGACGTTTCAACACAAACTACAATTGGTTTTAATGTAGGCTTAGTTGGAAACTTAAGAATAATTGACCATGTAGATTTACGATTTGAACCAGGACTTTATATTACACAAAGAAATTTAACTTTTCCAGGTATAGACAACCCTGTTGATGCTTTAAGAGAAGTAAAATCAACTTATATTTATTTCCCTTTATTACTTAAATTCTCCGCAAAACGTGCCGGAAATATTAGACCCTATTTAGTAGGAGGACTTTCGACAGCTTTAAACTTAGGAAGTAATTCAGAAGCACCTGACGACAACTTCAATGATCGTTTTAGAATGAAAAAATGGTCTAATTTTTATGAAGTAGGGTTTGGTATAGACTTATATTTGGAATATTTCAAGTTTTCTCCATCCATTCGTGGTGTATTTAGCATGAACGATGAATTAATACGAGACAACACACCTGATAGTCCATGGACAGGAAATGTTCAATCCATGAAAACGAGAGGTATCTTTATTAATTTCACATTCCACTAATTTACCTTTTAAATTCACTCAAAATAATAGCTGTAGCTGTTGCCACATTTAAACTTTCAGTTTGTTGCAAGTTACCAAATCTAGGAATCGCAATTTTTTGAGTAACCAATGCTTCAATCGAAGGAGAAATTCCATTGGCTTCATTTCCCATTACAATAACGCCTTCTTTTAAAAGAGATTCTTCGTATATATTTTTACCATCCATAAAAGTCCCATACACTGGTAAACGAGTTCCGTTTAATTTTTTTTCTAAATTCGTATATAAAATATGCACCCTACTTAAAGACCCCATAGTCGCTTGCACCACTTTAGGGTTATAAATATCTACAGTTTCTTCCGAACACCAAAGCGTTTCGATTCCGAACCAATCACAAAGTCGAATAATTGTTCCCAAATTCCCTGGATCTCTTACATCATCTAAAGCCAAAATTAATCCGTTTGGAGAAGTTCTATTTTCTTTCGGAATTTTAAAAATTGCCAAACAAGAATTAGGAGTAGTTAACGCACTTATTTTCTTCAATTCACCAACCGTTATGGTATGAATTTTGTTTGTATCAACCGACAAAAACAAATCAGTTGTAGTGAATAAACTGTGCAATTCATAGTTAGCATCTAGGAACTCTTGAATTACTTTTTTACCTTCGGCAAAAAATAATTGGTACTGCTTTCTATATTTTTTTTGTTGCAGACTCGTTATAAGCTTAATTTGGTTTTTACTAAGCATAAAAATTGTATTTTTGACTAACTATATTAATCGAATTGAAAAAAATTTTTCCAAAAATAGCATTTATATTTATAACTGGCACCTTATTTTACTCTTGTTCGATGGTAAAAAAAGTTCCAGACGGCAAACAACTCTTAACGAAGAACACTGTCATAACCAATGATACTATTGTTAAAAACGAAAGAGTCGAAAGTCTTATTAGCCAAAAACCAAATGGGAAACTTCTTGGATTTCCTTTGCGTTTAGGCCTCTACAATATTGCCAAAGACAATCCTGATTCTCTTTATTACGCTTGGTTGGAAAGAAAACCCAATAGAAGAGAAAATCTTGCCAAAATTCTATCCAATAAGCAAGTAGATCGATTAAGCCAATCCTTTTTGGTGTCTGGATTAAGTCGCTTCTTAAAAAAAACTGGTGAAGCACCTGTTATTATTGATTCTATTAAAATTGGCACAACCAAAAATAGACTACAAGGTTTTTATAGCAATCAAGGTTTTTTTGATGCCAAAGTAAGTGCAAAAGTCGATTCTGTAGGTGTAAAAAGAGCCGAAATTACCTATCATGTAGAAACAGGAAAAGGATATATTATCGATAGCATTTCCAAACGAATTGAAACTCCAGCATTAGACAGCCTATTTTTAAAAACACAACCACGCTCTTTAATCAAAAAAGGAGAACAATTTAACGATGAAAAGTTTGATGCAGAAAGAACGCGATTGACAACCTATTTTAGAAATCATGGGGTTTACGATTTTCAAGTCAACCATGTGAGATATGATGTAATTACGAGTGAAAAAGATACTAACATAGACATTGTATACGATATTGAAGACCGAAAAATTAAAAGAGGTGATACGCTCGTTAAAACCCCTTTTAAGATTTATAAAATCAGTCAAGTAAATATTTTTACCAATAGTCCTATTAAAAAAGGAAAATATAAAATAAGTGACAGTGTTGTTTATAATAATTATAACATTTATTCTATCGGAAAGTTAAATTATAAACCCAAAGCTATTACTGATGCGATTTTTATTGAAAAAGGAAATTATTTTAGTGACAACGACAAAACACTAACATCTAGATCCTTAAGCAACTTAAAGGTGTTTAACTTTCCTAATATCGAATATATAGAAGATCTTTCCACAGAGGATGAGAATGATTTGGTAGCCAATATTTATCTTATTCCTTTGAAAAAGAAAAACTTAAATGCTTCTATCGATTTCAATCATTCCAATATTCAAGATTTTGGTATTACAGGAAATCTTTCATTAACTTTTAGAAATTTCTTTAGAAGAGCCGAAACCTTAGAAATTTCAACAAGAGGTAATATTGGTTCCTCTCGAGATTTACCTAACCCAAACGGAACTTTTTTCAACCTTTCTGAATACGGAGCCGATGTAAAACTTACGTTTCCAAGAATATTTTTTCCTTTTAAAACCACTAGCATCATTAAAAAGGAAATGCTTCCTACTACACAGATGAGTTTTGGTTTAACCAATCAAAAAAACATTGGATTAGACAAAGAAAATTTCACCAGTATCATCAATTACAATTGGTTACCTAAAGATGACACCACTATTCGTTATGACTTATTAAACATTCAATTTGTTCGCAATTTAAATATCGACAACTATTTTAATGTGTATAACTCTTCTTACAACCGATTGAACGATCTAGCTCAGGTGTATGATACCACAGGAACTTATTTGGACCCAAGTACAGGAAACTTAACCAATACGAGTGCGGTAGATTTTATTGATGCCGTTTTAAATGGTGCCGTTCCAGTCAACAACCAATCTTCCGATTTTAATTCGATACGAAGTATTGGAGAAAGAAGAAAACGTTTAATTGAAAACAATTTGATTGTTTCTTCTGCTTTTACCTACAACAAAAATACTCGAAAAGGCTTTCTAGATAATACATTTTATGCTATTAAGGCTAAAATTGAATCGGCGGGAAATTTAGTAAGTCTATTTGCCAAACAAGTACCACAACCTGAAAGTGACAATGGCAATGAAACTCTTTTTGGTATCGAATATGCGCAATATGTAAAAGGAGAAGTTGATTTAATCAAACACTGGGATTTAGGCAAAAAAAATATCTTGGCTTTTAGAACTTTTGGCGGAATTGCAATTCCTTATGGCAATGCCAATTCTATTCCGTTCTCACGAAGTTATTTTGCTGGAGGCTCCAATGACAATAGAGGTTGGCAAGCCTATGGATTAGGCCCTGGAAGTAGTGGTGGTATTAATGATTTCAATGAGGCCAATTTAAAACTGGCAGCCAGTGTTGAATACCGTTTCAATATAGTGGGTAAGATAAACGGTGGTCTTTTTGTAGATGCAGGAAATATTTGGAATGTATTTGACAATGTGGAAGACAAATCGTACACCTTTAATGGTATTGAATCCTTAAAAGACATAGCCGTAGGAACAGGAATTGGGTTGCGATATGATTTTGATTTCTTTGTCTTTAGAATCGATTTTGGTTACAAAGCATACAATCCTGCAAAAGAACAAAGTGAAAGATGGTTTAAAGATATAAACTTTAGTAAAACTGTTTTAAATTTTGGAATTAATTACCCATTCTAATTTTTTAAATTATTATTTTTGTAAATTATATTAAACAAACTAACTATGAATCATTCAATAAAACCTGGTGTAGCAACTGGAAATCAAGTTCAAGAAATATTCAAATATGCCAAAGAAAAAGGATTTGCATTACCAGCTGTTAATGTTACAGGTTCAAGCACAATAAACGGTGTCCTAGAAACTGCCGCTAAACTAAAAGCTCCCGTTATCATTCAGTTTTCAAATGGTGGCGCTCAATTTAACGCTGGAAAAGGGCTTTCTAATGAAAACCAAAGAGCAGCAATTTTAGGAGCTGTTGCTGGAGCAAAACACATACATGAATTAGCAGAAGCTTATGGAGCAACTGTCATTTTACATACCGATCACTGTGCGAAAAACTTATTACCTTGGATTGATGGTTTATTAGATGCCTCAGAACAATTTTACAAAGAAAAAGGAAAGTCTTTGTTTAGTTCACACATGATTGATTTATCAGAAGAACCGATAGAAGAAAACATTGAAATTTCTAAAAAATATTTAGAGCGTATGAGCAAAATGGACATGACGTTAGAAATTGAATTAGGAATTACAGGTGGTGAAGAAGATGGTGTAGACAATTCTGATGTTGACAGTTCAAAATTATACACTCAACCTGAAGAAGTAGCTTACGCATACGAAGAATTAATGAAAGTAAGTCCGAGATTTACCATTGCAGCCGCTTTTGGAAATGTACACGGCGTTTACAAACCAGGAAATGTAAAATTAACTCCAAAAATTTTAAAGAACTCTCAAGAATACGTTCAAAACAAATACAGCACAACGGCAAATCCAGTTGATTTTGTTTTCCATGGTGGAAGTGGTTCTACACTAGAAGAAATTAGAGAAGCGATTTCTTACGGAGTAATTAAAATGAATATTGATACCGATTTACAATTTGCTTTCACAGAAGGAATTCGTGACTATATGACGAAAAATATCGAGTATTTAAAAACTCAAATTGGTAGTCCAGAAGGTCCAGAAAGTCCAAACAAAAAACACTATGATCCAAGAAAATGGATTAGAGAAGGTGAAGTAACATTTAACAAAAGACTTGAGCAAGCATTTGCCGATTTAAATAACGTTAACACTTTATAATTAATTTAGAATTTAAAATTTAGAATTAAGAAATTACGATTTCTAGTTCTAAATTTTGATTTTACAACTTCTAACTTCAAGAATTATGGCTTGGTTTAAAAGAAAAGAAAAAGGAATTCAAACAGCAACAGAAGATAAAAAAGATGTTCCTAAAGGTTTGTGGTACAAATCGCCAACAGGTAAAATTGTAGACACTGAGGAACTAGCAAAAAATTTATGGGTAAGTCCAGAAGATGATTTTCATGTACGAATAGGGAGTGCTGAATACTTTGAAATCTTGTTTGACAACAATGAATTTAAAGAATTAGATGCTAAAATGACTTCTAAAGACCCTCTGAAATTTGAAGATACTAAGAAATATGGCGATCGTTTAAAAGATGCCATGGAGAAAACCAAATTAAAAGATGCGGTTCGTACTGCAGTTGGAAAGTCAAAAGGAAATGACTTAGTGGTTTCATGTATGGATTTTGCTTTTATTGGAGGTTCCATGGGAGCGGTTGTAGGAGAAAAAATTGCTAGAGGAATTGATTATGCTATAAAAAACAAAATTCCTTTTGTGATGATTTCTAAATCGGGTGGTGCCCGAATGATGGAAGCGGCTTATTCCTTAATGCAGTTAGCCAAAACTTCTGCTAAATTAGCGCAATTAGCTGATGCAAAAGTACCTTATATATCACTTTGTACAGATCCTACAACAGGAGGAACAACAGCTTCTTATGCGATGTTAGGTGATATCAACATTGGAGAGCCTGGTGCCTTAATTGGTTTTGCAGGTCCGCGTGTGGTAAAAGACACCACAGGTAAAGATTTACCAGAAGGTTTCCAAACTTCAGAGTTCTTGTTAGAACACGGATTCTTGGATTTTATTTCACACCGAAAAGAATTAAAAAACAAAATCAACTTATACATTGATTTGATTTTAAATCAAGAAATACGATAAAAAGAAGCCAGTACAATTGCTGGCTTTTTCTTTTTCAATCCTTTAGCAAAAAAGCGATAGAAAACCTTTCAAAAAACAGCTAAAAGTTTTTGATTATATCTAAAAATAATTATATTTGCACTCCAATTTAGCGGGTATGGTGAAATTGGTAGACACGCCAGACTTAGGATCTGGTGCCGCAAGGTGTGAAGGTTCGAGTCCTTTTACCCGCACAACAATAAGCTGAACAATGGTTCGGCTTTTTTTATGACTTCTATTTAAGGATTTGAAATATAACAACTATAGTTGTTCATTATATACTTTGTGTTCACGGAAAACATTTTCGCGTTATTAGGGATGGAATAATAATTATTTAAAAAAAACTTTTCATAATATATTAAATTAATTATTTGCAATCGGTCCATTTTTCTAAAAACAGATAGTTTCTTGCAGGTATCTTTTTAAAAACTTCATATTTATTTGTTTCATCATTAAATCTCAAAACACACAATATATTATCACACTTTTTTTTATACAAAATATCTCCAACCTCCAATAAATCATGATCTGTTAAATTATATGCAACTAAATGCTGAAGCTCACCTTTACTAAAAATCCTAATATAACCATTTATATTCTCATCTATTGATTCTACTTTAAAACAAAGCTTATTTTTATAAGTTTCAACAACATTTTTAAAAACTAGAACACGATTGATTAGGTAAAATAATACAAAAAATATAATTAAACCAATTTTAAAATATTTATCAGATTTTTTCTCCATAAAAATTTAAATATTATACATCAAAAAAATTCAATTTCATTACCGATAGCGCTTATTCACTTCGTCAATTGGTCTAAAGCCTCGGGTGCAATCCGTTCCAGTAATATTAATCAAAAGCAACCTAACCTTTCTTCAAAAATAAATAAAATTAATAGCTTTTTGGATGTAATTAATACCTTTTAGCCTGTAATGACAACCTTTTTGCTTATTAAAAGAGGCTTTTTGAATATAATTAGAACCTATTCGCTTATAATTACAAGCTTTTTGATTATAAATAGAAGCTTTGAGGTTGTTAATAATACCTTTTAGCTTATTAAGAAAAGCTTTGAGGTTGTAATTAGAAGCTTTGAGCTCATTAAAAGAGGCTTTTAGTCTATAATTATACGCTTTGAGCTTATAAATAGTAGCTTTTAGATTATTGAGAGATGCTTTGAGATTTAAAATATAAAACCACTCCTTAAAGAGTGGTTTTTTTTAGTATTGGATGTGGGTTTCAAATGTGTTTATGATATTCCTATTTCAATGGTCGCAAGGTATTGCTATACGTAATCGAGAAATCGGCTGTATCGTCTTTATATTCTTTCATCAAATAAATGAATTTATACTTTTGTGCTTTATCCGCTGGAATTGCAATGTCTTTTTTAGAAAACTGATCGTGTATAACCAAGGTACTCTCGTTAGAAAAACTAAAATAATCGGCCAGTTTTGTGTTTAAATTGGTAATAGGATAACTCGAATAAACCGATTTTTCACCTTGTTTTGCTGTAATCTTTTCTCCTTTAAAGCCTTGTGTTAAAATGAGAACGCTACGATTAGTAGCAGCTGCGTTGTGCTCTTTCAAAAAGGCATTCTTTTCACTTTCTGAAACACTGGTAAAATCATCTCGATATTGGGTAGATACTCCACCCGATTTACATCCTATAATAAGTATTAAAAGGACAGCTAGGGTATATAAATTTTTCTTTTTCATACTTTAATAACTTAAAAAAACAGCTTATAGTATGTTTTTAAACTAAAAAAAGCACCTTTTAAAAAAAGATGCTTTTTAAAAACATATCCTAAATCAAATTAATCTTTACTAAATTTTATTTTAGTGATGGTGTTATCGGAATTAGTAATCGTAATAAAATAAATTCCTTTTTGAATATCTTCAATCGGTAAACTTTGATTTGCTTTCACCGAATTAAAACTCTTCACCAATTGTCCTGTTATGGTATAAATAGCTACTTTATTAGCATCTAAAGACACGTGCAGGTTGCTTTTTGCAGGATTTGGATACACCAAAACTTTATCATTTGCTTCAAATTCAGAAGTACTTAAAGTACTTGGTTGATTACCAAAAATTCTAAATTGACCAGAAGGAATACTAATTGCAGTTGTTGTATTCGTAACTACATAAGGCGTATCATTCATTAAATCGTACCAAGTTCCAGTGTAAGGAAAATTAGGATTAATCGTTAAATCTGCTACAGAAAAATTAGCCAAAATCACTACATTTTTCAATTGTGTAGTTGGCAAACTATTATCGTAAACATAGATTCTTTGTCTGATATTATTTCCATCTGGACTAATGGCGTAATCTCCATTAAAAACTGGTTCGTTCGTTTTTAAAGCAATCATTCGTGCATACTTATCATAAATTGCACCTCTAATTGGGTCGCTTGTCCAATTTTCAACCCATTGTGGCTGTGGTTTTGTAGCCAATTTACAATCTCCTGGAGTCGGATCCGATTCAGAATTTACAGTACCATTGGTACACGTATAAATAGAATCATCCATACCTAATTCTTGAAAATGCCAAATCATTTTTGGTCCTGGAACCAATACACTTATTGCGCCTAAAGAAGCCATTCGGTTTAAAGCATTGGTAAGGTTTCCATATACTGGATAACTTCCTGCATTATTACCATAAGTTACGGCTTCATACATTAAACGATCTTTATCATGGCTTTCAGGATACCCCATTAAACGTTTCCCAGAAAAACCTCTGCTCACGTGGCCTATTCTTGAAATATCTCCATTGGTCGCATATCCTTTCGCTAATTCTTTATAATTAAAGAACATTTCACCCCACATCATAATTCCTTTACCTTCTCCTAGTCTATAATTTGCCCATTGTTGCTCTTCATTATCAGAACCTAAATGTTCAAAAATAGCGTAGTGATTGGTATCTAAACTCCAAGTATAATCTACATATTCTTTCAAAACATCGATACGATCTTGTTGGTACGCATTGGTACACGTTTCATCGCCACTCGTACAGTTTTGTGTAAACCCTTTGGTTAAATCCCAACGGAAACCATCAATTTTAAAATCATTAATCCAATGTTTTAAGGTTCGTTTTACATATTCTTTTGTATGTGCAGAAGCATGATTGAAATCTTCACCTACACTATAGGTATGTCGCGCTACTGTATTAAAGTAAGGATTATCTGTACTTGGGCTCCCCCAACCGTCACCGTCTGGATCATTCATCCACATTCTTACCATTGGATTTCTTCCGAAAGCATGATTAAAAGCGATATCTAAAATAACCGCAATACCATTTTGATGACACACATCTACTAATTCTCTCAACTTATCTTCTGTACCGTAGAATTTATCCAAAGCCATGTGAAAAGAAGTGTTGTAACCCCAACTTTCATTCCCTTCAAATTCCATTACTGGCATTAATTCGATTGCCGTAATTCCTAAATTTTTTAAATACATGATTTTATCTATCACGTCTTGATAATTTCGGTCTGCATCGAAATCACGTACTAGAAGTTCATAAACTACTAAATTGTCTTTATTAGGTTTTGTAAAATTAGTCACTTGCCAATTGTATGGCGTTTGAGCAGTTTGCAATACCGTTACTTCTCTTTCTTGACCTGCTGGATAAGTAGGTAAATTTGGATAAGAAGCACTTGGAATATATGGATCATCGTATGGAGACAAAACTAATGTAGAACAAGGATCTGCTGCTTTCACCAAAGAAGGAGAATTTGCAATAGGCGTTTGATCCACTACCCAATATTGATAGGTATAGATTTGTCCTGGTGTTAAACCAGTAAGTTCCAACCAGAATTTTTCAGAAGACGTATCTTTTTTCATGGCATAAGCATTGCTTGGGTTCCAATTGTTAAAAGAACCTGCCACATATACAAAATCTTTCCCTGGAGCATTTAATACTAAAGTCGCTTTAGTGTTATCGGATGCATCATAATTAATTCCAATTTCCATTCCATTAGGAAGCGCTTGAGTTCCTGCACCTGGATTCACTATTACAGCAAAAGTTTTGGTTTGAGTAACCGCTCCTTGCGTAATTTCTAATTCATAATTTTGATTGCTGGTAATATTCGTATGGTTGAAACTATATGAACTTACATTCGTAACCGAATTGATAGAAGCTCCATTCGCTTTTAAATTATAATTAGCATTACCATTATTATTGTTAGCCGAAATAGACAGGTTACCTCCTGAATTTAAAATGGTTGTAGAATTAACCGCTGGTGTAACTAAAGTGGATTGAAAAGCACCAACTTCAATTAAAATATCTTGTGATTTTTTATCACCAGTTCCATCTTTCGCTTTTACTAAAAACCCTATTCTACCAATTCCTGTTCTAGCATAAAACGTATTGGGAACAAAAGTCATGGTATAGGTATCTGGACCTGCATTATAGGTTAATCGATTCGCTTCATTTGAACTCGTCCAAGAACCATTGGTAGGACAATCTAAGATATTGGTATCATTGGTATCAAAAGACCAAGCCCATAAATAAAGGGCATTTCCAGTAACTCCCCAAGTAGCTTCATTAATAGAGTTGCCATTAATGGTAATAGTAATACTCTGGTTTTCTTCAAAAGAAGAAGGACTCGCACTATAGGTTACGTTTTGCTGTTGAGAGTAAACAAAGGATATAAAAAAAGTTAATAAAAAGGTAATTTTTTTCATTGTTACTATATTTGAAAAAGGCTACCTAAGTAGCCTTTATTATTTATTGAGCAGTTAATGTATAAGTGTACTGTCTCGGGTTACTTAAATCCAATTCGATTAAATACGTTCCTGCAGTAGTACCAATATTATCACCACCATATTCCATTTGTCCATCAGCTCCACTATCTCCTAGATTGATATCCCAAGCTCCATTTGCTCTAAATTTAAGACCATTATCTGGTGAAGCTTGAGTAGTTAATGTAGCTACAACTGACCATTTTTTAGTATTTGAATCATATGTCATAGGAGTATCTGTTGACCATCCTCCTGCTGTTGCGTTACCAATTATTCCCCAAGAAGTTGGAGTCATGTTGTATGTTAAAGCAGTTGTATTCGCTGTAACTCTGTAATAACCAGGCGTTACTCCAATATTATCACCAGGAGAAGTTAAAGCACCAGAAAAAGTACCATCATCACCAAAAATTCCATTATTCCAATCTCCAGCATCAGTAAATTTAAACCCATCATTAGGTGACACTTGTGTTGAACCAAAATAAACATAACCTTCAAAATTAGTGTTTCCAAAACCTTCAGAAGCTAACTGAGCTGCTGTAGCATGTGTCCAATTACTACCATATCCAGAATCTGATTGATAACTACCAGGCATCCATAATTTAGGAGTTTCCGTAGTATATGGACTAACAGTTATTGTAACAATATTTGAAGCCATTCTATCAAAATTATTTGCATCTGATACTACCCTAACATCGAAGGAAGCGGCTGTATAAGGTGTAGCACCTAAAGCTAAACAAGCCGTATTTAATGTTTCTACAGAAATTGACGCCTGCAATGTACCTGAAGTACTACCCAGAATTTGTGGGTTAGAAAAATCACCCCCAGAAGCATCCATCTCGATAGTGTAGTCAATTGCAACTTCTCCATTATAATTTGCTTTAGTCCAAACAAAACGTTCTGCTTGTTGTGCCATATTTTCTGGCAAAAGAATATAAGCATTAGCATCTTCTGGAGCTGTTAATACAGGTGCATCTTTCCCTTCTATAACTGGTCTGTCTTGAACATCATCAGTATTACATGATACTGCTATTACACTTAGTATAATAAATAATGATTTAAAAATATTTTTCATTTTAATTTTTTTTAATTGTTAATAACCTGGGTTTTGGACTAAGTTTGGATTAACTGAAATCGCATCGATTGGTATAGGAAATAATTTTCTATAAGAAGATGTTGGAGCTCCTCCAGGAACATTTCCTTTCCAAGGCCATAGATATGAACTACCCGTAAATTTTCCAAAACGAATTAAATCTGTTCTTCTATGTCCTTCCCAATGAAGTTCTCTTGCTCTTTCATCTAAGATAAAATCTAAGGTTAAATCACCAGAAGTAATATTTGCGGAAGTATTACCATACGCTCTTTCTCTTAAGTCATTTACGTATCCTAAGGCAGTACTTACATCTCCACCTCCACCTCTTAAGAAGCATTCTGCATACATTAAATAAGCATCGGCAAGTCTAAATACTGGATAGTCCGTATCAACAAAATCTCCAGAAGAATCAGAACCTTGATTTCCATTCGTATCAATATTTTTCCATTTTGCAATTGCGTAACCATCAGTAAAAGTTCCAACATCATTTATTTCTAAGGTTTGACCAGAAGAATAAATTTGATTTCTAGCATCATTTGTCATCCCTTCGAATTTTGAAACAAAAGATGAGGTTGTTCTTATACCTGCCCAACCACCATTTATACCAAATGAGGCTGCATTCATATTTCCACCAACTGGTGCATGGGTTAAATAAGTAGTACCTCCAAAAGTTTTTGTTCGCAATCCATCAAACGCTATGGCAAAAATAAATTCATTTTGCGCTCCATTAGTATTATTATCAGCCATAAATAACTGAGGGTAATTATTATGAATTGTGTAAGATGTTTGAGTAACAACTTTATTAATAGCTGTGTAAGCGTCTGTCATTCTATCTGTTCCAACATATACACTTGCATTCATCAATAGCTTTGCTTTTAACATCCAAGCAGCAGCTTTATCTACTCTAAATTGTTCGTTAGTATTTGGATCCTTCAAATCTGTTTCCAATTCATTTAATTCATTTTCAACAAATTCAAAAATTTGTTGCCTTGAAGCATATTCAGGTAAATTAAACTCAGAAGAAGAGTTTTCAGTTGTTAATGAAGCTCCACCAAATAAATCGATTATATGCCAATAACTTAATGCTCTTAAAAATCTAGCTTCGGCTCTAAACACTTTTATATCGTCTCTAAGTTGTCCAGAAACACCTCTACTATCAAGCTTTTCATCGGTTGTTTGTCTTAAAAACTCATTACAGTTATTCACTTGATAAGCAAGTCTGTAAAATGTAGCTTTAATAAAACCATCCGAAGCAGTCCAAGTATGCCAATGAAAGTCTTTAATTGTAGCATCATTCCAAGCAATAATTGCTTCATCAGTGGTAAGTTCTTGAAAATTCCAATAGTTTCTTAAATAGGAACTAAATCCTTCATCAATTCCTGCTACGTCACCTTGTCCTGCAGGCCCTTGTTGCCCTGTAGTCGCGTGACCAGCATATAGTTTTGCTAAAAACTGTTTATAAGAAGCAGGGTTAGCATATAACTCTTCTGCTGTTTGTTCAGTCCCTTCTGGTTTTGTATTCAATTCATCTGTACATGAGATAAAAATAAATAATAATAAAAGGGAAGAAAAACTTATTAATTTAAAATTTTTCATAGTATTTTATTTAAAAATTCACATTAAGCCCTAAAGTATACATTCTAGGTCTAGGATAAATAGTGTTATCAATTCCTCCATTAATTTCTGGATCAATACCTTTATAGTCAGTAATTAAAATTAAATTCTGACCTGCAAGTGACAATCTTGCATTTGCTTTTGTTCCAAAAAACTGTTTAAAGTTATATGCAATGGTCACATTGTCCATACGGATAAATGAAGCATCTTGAATGTAATAATCTGAAAGATATCTCTCAGAACCTGAATAATTAAAATTAGTATTTAGAAGTTCTGTAGTAGCATTTCCTAAATCTGTATTTCTAATTAGAACTTGATTACTCCATCCTAAATTAGAAGCCACATTATTATAATTATAATTACCCCAACTTCCTCTCCAAGACATTGCAAAATCAAAATTCTTGTAACTAATATTAGTATAGATTCCATAATAAACATCTGCCTGTGGTTTTTTATAGAAATATTTGTCGTTCTCATCAATTGAGCCATCTTCATTTCTATCAATAAATACTCCATCTATAGGCATCCCTTGTGCGTCATAAGCTTGCTCATAAACAAAATAAGCATTTGGAAAATATCCAACTTGTTGTCTTTGAATGGTATTACCTATACCACCACTAATACCACCAGTTGCAATCCCGAAAGTAGGAGCTCCGTTTACCAGTCCCGTAATTTCTGAGTTCTGTAGTGTAATATTTCCACCAATTGCGATATTCCAATCGTCATTTTTAAACGGTATTACTTCCGCTGCTATTTCAATACCCTGATTCTTCATCTTTCCAATGTTATAATTGTCATAATTTGAAAAACCAACAAATGGCGGATTTGGAATATAGGCTAATAAATCTTTTGTTCTTTTTTCATAAACATCTACAGATCCAGTAAGTCTATTATTAAAAAATCCAAAATCAACTCCAACATTCCTTGTTTCTGTTTCTTCCCATTTCAAATTTGGATTATACTGTTGTGGTCTAACTGTAGTATAAAACTGATCTCCTAATTGGTATTGCGCTTGAGGATCTGAACTTAAATAAGTAGGTAAAGATGGATAAAGAGTAACGTCTTGTTGACCAGTAATACCCCAACCAAATCTCATTTTTAAAGATGAAACTACATTTGAACCTTGTAGAAAATTTTCTTTATCTATTTTCCAAGCTAATGCAGCAGAAGGAAAATTACTCCATCTGTATTCTGGAGCAAATCTTGACGTTCCGTCTCTTCTAATAGTCGCAGTTAATATATATTTATCGTATAAATTAAAAATTCCTCTTGCAAAATAAGATTGCAAATTATATCCAGTCTTTTTAGGTAAACTTGTAGATTCTGTACCTCCTATTGTTACAGAATAACCTCCTTTATAAATATAATCAAAGTTTTGATAATTATAACCAGCAGTTAATTCTACAGAACCATTAATTGCATCAATATCTTTTTTGTAATTCAAATATAAATCCATTAATCTATTCTTACTATCTGAACTATTTTCATAATACGCATTAACGCTATTGTAAACATAATCAGAATCATATCCACCATATGACCTACCGCTTGTATAATCATATCCAAAATTAGCAACAGCCTTTAAATCCGTAAAAAAAGGAATTCTATACTCTGCTTGTAAATTCCCTAAACTTCTAAAATGATTTCCATAGTTATGAGACTTATTTATTAAAGCATATGGGTTTCTACTTGCTAATTGTTGATTCCACTCAAAGAAAGTTCCATCTGTATTGTACACATTTTGAGTAGGATCAAACGCAATTGCTGCACCTATCGCGCCTCTATCACTATAATTATTTTTGATAGATGATGTTTTATTGTTAAAATCTAATTTTAAAGAATTGTCAAAAAACTTCCCTACTAATGAAACATTTGTTGTTGCTCTATTAAAATTATCTTCTTTTAAAATACCATTCATATTAGTAAGACCAACTGAAGCTCTATAAGTAATATTTTCAACTCCTCCTGATAAAGATATATTATGATCTGTACCTAATGCATCTCTATAAATTTGGTCTTGCCAGTCAGTAGAAGCAGTACCAAGTAGCGACTGCTGAGTTACATTACCATAGGTGTTTACATAATCTCTTAATTGATTACCATTCAATACTTCTACTTTTTTAGCAATTGAACTAAATGAAACATTACCATTGTAATTAACCTGAAGTTCACCGCTCTTACCTTTTTTAGTAGTAATAATTATTACTCCATTAGATGCTCTTGACCCATAAATAGCACTAGCAGATGCATCTTTTAAAACAGTTACACTTTCAATATCATTTTGATTAATTGTTGCTAATGGATTTCTTCCACCTGTATTATCAGCACCAACTGGAACGCCATCAATTACAAATAAAGGATCATTATTTGCGTTTAAAGAGGAACCTTGTCTAATTCTAATTAATGAACCTTCACCAGGTGCACCTCCTCCAGATGAAATCTGAACTCCAGCTACCTTTCCTTGTATCATTTGATCAGCAGCCACTACTGGACCTTTTACAAATGTTTTTTCGGTTACTGTATTTACAGACCCTGTAGCGTCTTCTTTTTTAACAGATCCATAACCAATAACTACTACACCTTCTAATTGATTGGCGTCTTCAATCATTAAGATAGTAATTTCTTTTTCACCTTTATAAGTGAACGTTTGCTTTACAAATCCTACATAAGAGAAAACAATTTGATCTCCATTAGATAAATTAGAAAGTGTAAAATTTCCGTCAAAATCTGTGGCAGTTCCTGACGTACTATTAACTACTGCTATATTCACACTAGGCAATGGAGATTGAGTGGCACTGTCTAACACTCTACCTTTTAAAATGTTTTGTGCAAACATCCCCATTGGTAATACTACCAGCATGAAAAATAATAGCTTTTTTTGTAATGTTTTCATACAATTTGTTTAGGGTTAAATCTTTAATTATTTTCGCTTATAATTCACTTCTAATGTTAAATTTATGTAAAAAAAGCTTTAAAAAAAATCAGTGAGCGATAAAGGCTAACCGAAAACGTTTTCGTGTTGAAAACTTTGTTAAATCCTAGCATTTTTTACATTAAAATTACGATACTAAGAAAAATAAAAGTACTTTTATTGAAAATATTAAATTTACAAAAAATGCAATGAAAAGAAAAGTAACTTTAAAACAAATTGCCAAAGAGTTAGATGTATCTATTTCAACTGTATCCAAATCCTTAAAAAACAGTCCCGAAATTAGTGAAGATACTCGTTTAAAAGTACAAGCATTTGCAAAACTATACAACTACAAACCCAACAACATTGCCTTAAGTTTAAAAAATAAAAAAACGAAGACTATAGGTATTATCATTCCTGAAATTGTACATCATTTTTTTGCTACAGTTATTAGTGGAATTGAACAAGTCGCAAATGAACAAGGTTACAATGTAATAGTGTGTTTATCGGATGAATCATTCGACAAAGAGGTAATTAACCTTGAAATGCTTGCCAATGGAAGCACTGATGGTTTCATTATGTCCTTATCTAAAGAAACGCAGCAAAAAAAAGATTTCCATCATTTACAAGAGGTCATTAACCAAGGAATGCCTATTGTTATGTTTGATAGAGTAGCCAATGAAATTCTTGCTGATAAAGTAATTATTGATGATTTATTGGCCGCTTACCAAGCTGTCAATTTTTTAATTGAAGAAGGACGCAAAAAGATTGCTTTAATAACTACTGTTGACTATGTAAGTGTAGGAAAATTGAGAACTGAAGGTTACATAAAAGCTTTAAAAGATCATAATTTACCAATAGATGAAAACATCATTTTAAAAATTGAAGATATAGATAATTGTTCGGATGTAATTGAAAAATTAATTGCGGAACAAAAAATAGATAGTGTATTTGCTGTGAACGAACTTTTTGCAGTAGTTGCTATTAAAGAAGCTTTGAAAAAAGGAATAAAAATTCCGGAAGAACTATCGGTTATTGCATTCACAGATGGAATTATCTCAAAATTTTCAACACCCACAATTACTACTGTAAGTCAAAATGGTGTTAAAATGGGAAGAAAAGCTGCTGAAATGTTAATTGAAAGACTAGAAGCAGAAGATGAAGAAGAGGAAAGATATCGCACAGAAGTTATTGAAACCAACTTAATTTCTAGAGAATCTACGCAAACGTGATAGTTTAATATAATAAACTGAAAAACAAATAGTTAAAAACACAAAAAACACTTTTTCCTCCAAAAAAAAGTAGTTAAAAAAGATTTTTAGAATAAAATAAAATATATATTTGTACTCAATCAAAGCTTATAATACACTTCTACAATACTAAGTTTTGATAAGCAATCACGCTTATCGTAAAATAATAAAACGTTACGATAATGGAAAAGCGTAAATTAGGTTTCTGGGAAATTTGGAACATGAGTTTCGGTTTTTTAGGAATACAGTTTGGTTTTGCCTTGCAAAATGCAAACACTTCTAGAATTTTCGACACCCTCGGTGCTGAAGTGGATAAAATTGGCCTATATTGGTTAGCCGCTCCTTTAACTGGATTAATTGTACAACCTATCGTAGGCTATTTTTCTGACCGAACTTGGACAAAGCTTGGAAGAAGAAGACCCTATTTTTTAGCAGGTACCATTTTATCTTCAATCGCACTATGCATCATGCCCAATTCCCCAACTTTATGGGTAGCCATAGGTACCTTATGGATAATGGATTCTTCCATAAACATTTCCATGGAACCTTTTCGAGCTTTTGTTGGAGATAATTTACCTGAAAAACAAAGAACATTAGGTTTCTCCATGCAGAGTTTCTTTATTGGAGCTGGTGCAGTTGTAGGCTCAGCCTTACCTTACATTTTTACCAATTGGTTCAACATGCCAAATACTGCTCCAAAAGGAATTATAGCTCCATCCGTAAAATGGTCTTTCTACATTGGAGGAATTGTTTTTCTATTAGCTGTGTTATGGACTGTATTCAATTCAAAAGAATACACACCAGAAGAGTTAGAAAAGTTTGAAAAAAACAAAGAACCTAATCTTAATAAAATTGAAAACAGCCAATCTTTAGTCCCATTCAAAAAACAATGGAATTATGGAATTCTATTGACCATTATTGGACTAATAGCCTTATCGTATGTGTATTATATCAATAGGATAAACAATTCGCATAAGGAATTATATATATTGGCTATTGGTTTATTCGTAACTGGATTATTATTTATCATTGTTTCACAATTGCGTAAAGCTCAAGTAAGAAATGGTTTTACAGTAATCGTTACCGATTTATTAAATATGCCAAAAACCATGAAACAATTAGCTTGGGTCCAATTCTTTTCTTGGTTTGCCTTATTTGCGATGTGGATATACACAACTAAATCTGTTACGGGTCACGTATTCAACTCTTTTGATACCACTTCAAAAGTATATAATGACGCTGCAGATTGGGTTAGTGTTATGTTTACAGTTTATAATGGAGTTGCGGCAGCAGTAGCATTTTTATTGCCTGTTATTGCAAAAAGAACCAGCAATAAATTCACTCATATGTTAGCGTTAGTTGCAGGTGGTTTAGGACTTATTTCTATTTATTTCTTATCGGATAAAACAGGATTATTGTTAGCTATGGTTGGTGTAGGAATTGCATGGGCTAGTATTCTCTCTATTCCTTATGCTATGTTATCTGGAGCTTTACCAGCAAACAAAATGGGATATTATATGGGTGTTTTCAATTTCTTCATTGTGATACCTCAAATTGTAGCTGGAACAATTCTAGGGTTTTTAGTCAATACTTTTTTTGATGACCAACCTATTTATGCGCTAATTATAGGAGGATTTTCTATGATTTTTGCAGGCCTTTTAACATTAACAGTAAAAACAAAAAGAAAATTAAATATTAATGAACAATAAAACTTTCATATTTGATTTAGATGGCGTAATTGTTGACACTGCAAAATATCATTTTTTAGCATGGCAACGATTGGCTTCTCAATTAGGAATAAATTTTACACCAGAACATAATGAACAGTTAAAAGGAGTTAGTAGAGTTCGTTCTTTAGATATTATATTAGAATTGGGAAACATTACTGCTTCACAAGAAGATAAAAACAAATGGCTTATACAAAAAAACACAGAGTATCTTTCTTACATCGATGAATTAGATGAAAGCGAAATATTACCTGGAGTATCTTCTGTATTAAATTACCTCAAAGAATATCAACAAAATATTGTTTTAGGTAGTGCTAGTAAAAATGCAAGACCAATTTTAGAAAAAACGGGAATCATACACTATTTTGATGTTATAGTAGATGGCAATGATGTTACCAATGCAAAACCCGATCCCGAAGTTTTCCTTCAAGGGGCAAAAAAGATGAATGCATCACCAACAAATTGTATCGTTTTTGAAGATTCAGTTGCAGGTATTCAAGCAGCAAATATTGCTCAAATGACGAGTATTGGAATAGGCGAAAAAGAGGTTTTGCATGAAGCGAAATTTATTTTCCCCAACTTTACTTTTATCGACACAACTTTTTTAGACAATTTATTGAAAAAATAAAATGAATCAGGATTATATTATACCAAATAATTGGTCAATTATAGAAGAAGGATTTAATGCGGCAAGTGTAAAATCCTCAGAAAGTCTATTTAGCATTGGAAACGGTGCCATGGGGCAAAGAGCAAATTTTGAAGAAAATTATTCTGGAAGCACTTTTCAGGGTAGTTACATCGCAGGAGTATATTATCCAGACAAAACAAAAGTGGGCTGGTGGAAAAACGGATATCCAAAATATTTCGCAAAAGTCTTGAATGCTCCAAATTGGATTGGAATTCATGTTGAAGTTAATGGAGAAGTAGTAGATTTAGCAACTTGTAAAGAAATCAAAAACTTTAGAAGAGAATTAAACATGAAAGAAGGTTGGTATAACCGTACTTTCGAAGTTGTACTTCAGAACGAAACGCAAATTCAAGTAAATGTAACCCGATTTCTTTCATTAGACATAGACGAAGTAGGTGCTATTAAATATGAAATAACTCCTATAAACACAGATGCCAAAGTAGTATTTGTCCCATATCTTGATTCGGGTATTGAAAACGAAGACACCAATTGGGAAGAAAAATTTTGGGAAACTTTAACGGTTAAAAGTGATGAAAACAAAGCTTTTATAGTAGCTCGTACTTTAAAAACAAATTTTGTGGTAGCTACTTTCATGCAAAATAATGTTTTGGTAAACAATCACACCGCTGATGTGCTTCCTGTTGAAATTAAAAAAGAAGCTTCAAAAATCTCTTTTTCTTACGAAATAGCTGCAACCAAAGGACAAACTGTTGCTTTACAAAAATTTGGAGGCTACACCGTTTCTACCAATCATGCTGAAGAAAACTTAATTGTTGCTGCAAAAAAAGTACTACAAGAAACACAAAATTATGGTTTTAGCGGACTTTTAGAAAAACAAAAACAAGCTTGGGCAAAAATTTGGGAAATGAGCGACATCACAATAGATGGTGATGTTAAAGCACAACAAGGCATTCGATTTAATATTTTTCAATTAAATCAAACCTATTTAGGTAAAGATTCTCGATTAAATATAGGTCCGAAAGGATTTACAGGTGAAAAATATGGAGGTTCAACCTATTGGGATACCGAAGCCTATTGTATCCCTTTTTATATGGCAACCAAAAATCAAAATGTTGCCAGAAGTTTGTTAGAATACCGCTACAATCAACTGGATAAAGCCATTGAAAACGCACAGTACAACTTAGGTTTTAAAAATGGTGCTGCTTTATACCCAATGGTTACTATGAATGGAGAAGAATGTCATAACGAATGGGAAATTACACATGAAGAAATTCATCGTAATGGAGCTATTGCATTTGCCATTTTCAATTACTATCGTTATACGGGAGATTATTCTTATATTCCTGAAAAAGGTTTAGAAGTATTAATTGGAATTGCTCGTTTTTGGTTTCAAAGAGCCACTTTTTCAAAACATAAAAATAAATATGTTATTTTAGGAGTTACAGGCCCAAACGAATATGAAAACAATGTAAATAATAATTGGTATACCAACTATATTGCCAAATGGTGTATTGATTATGCCTTTGACCAAATTCAAAAAGTACAATCAGAATATGCCAAAGATTATCAACGTATCATGTCTAAAGTAAATTTAAATGATAACGAATTAATCTCATGGAAAAAAGTTTCAGAAAACATGTATTTCCCTTATTCTGAAGAATATGGTGTATTTTTACAACAAGATGGTTTCTTAGACAAAGAATTGGTTAAAGTTGCTGATTTAGACAGATCACAACGTCCAATCAATCAAAAATGGTCCTGGGATAGAATTTTACGTTCCCCATACATTAAACAAGCAGATACATTACAAGGATTCTACTTTTTTGAAGATCATTTTACCAAAGAACAATTAGAAAAACATTTTGACTTTTACGAACCTTTTACCGTTCATGAAAGCTCTTTATCGCCTTGCGTTCACTCTATACAAGCAGCTGTTTTAGGAAGAATGGAACAGGCCTATACTTTTTATTTAAGAACCTCTCGATTGGATTTAGACGACTACAATAAAGAAGTTCACGAAGGGTTACACATTACTTCTATGGCAGGAACTTGGATGAGCATCGTAGAAGGTTTTGGAGGGATGCGTGTTAAAAATGACCAATTGCATTTTGAACCAAAAATTCCAAAAGAATGGAACGCCTATACATTTAAAGTTAATTTTAGAAATGCCATTGTAAAAGTAGAAGTCAATCATCAAGAAACGAAAGTAAGTGTAGAAGGTGATCAAGAAATAGATATTGTTGTAAACGGAAAACCACAATTAGTTAAAAACCAGTAAAATGAATACAATTAAAACACTCCTAATTTTAGTAGCATTATCCTTTTTAAATGTTCAAGCGCAAGAGTTAAAATCACCAAATGGAAAATTTGTAATGCATTTTACTTTGCTAAATGACGGAACTCCTACTTACCAATTGAATTATTTGAATAAAGAAATTATCAAAAAAAGTAAATTAGGTTTAGAGTTACAAAACGATTCTCAATCACTTTTAAATGATTTTACAGTAGTAAAAACTACACCTGCTACTTTTAATGAAACATGGAAAACGGTTTGGGGTGAAGAAACAGAAATCCAAAACCACTACAACGAATTAGCAGTTCTTCTCAAACAAAACAAAACAGAACGAGAAATTATCATCCGTTTTCGATTATTTGACGAAGGCCTTGGCTTTAGATATGAATTCCCTCAACAAAAAAACTTAGTCTATTTTACAATTAAAGAAGAAAGAACGGAGTTTGCTATGACTGGTGATCATACCGCGTTTTGGATTCCAGGTGACTATGATACTCAAGAATATGATTATACTGAATCAAAACTTTCTGAAATTAGAGGTTTATTTCAAACCGCATTAACTACAAATGCTTCTCAAGAACAATTTTCTGAAACGGGCGTACAAACTTCTTTAATGATGAAAGCGGCAGATGGCTTATACCTCAACATTCACGAAGCGGCCTTAATTGATTATTCTTGTATGCATCTTAATTTAGACGATAAGAACTTAGTTTTTCAATCGCATTTAACTCCTGATGCACAAGGTAACAAAGGACACTTACAAGCACCCTGTGTTTCTCCTTGGAGAACCATAATGGCTAGCTACGATGCAAGAGATATTTTGGCATCTAGAATGACTTTAAACCTGAACGAACCTTGTAAAATTGAAGATACTTCTTGGATAAAACCTGTGAAGTATGTGGGTGTTTGGTGGGAAATGATTACAGGCAAAAGTTCTTGGTCGTATACCAATGACTTCCCTTCTATCCAATTAGGAATTACAGATTATTCAAAAGCAAAACCAAACGGTACGCATGGAGCAAATACAAAACATGTAAAAGAGTTAATTGATTTTGCTGCTTTACATGGCTTTGATGGTGTTTTAGTCGAAGGTTGGAATCAAGGCTGGGAAGACTGGTTTGGACAATCCAAAGATTATGTTTTCGATTTTGTGAGTCCATATCCAGATTTTGATGTAGAAGGTATTCATGAATATGCCAAATCAAAAGGGGTTAAAATGATTATGCATCACGAAACATCGGGTTCAGCTCGTAATTATGAGCGTCATTTAGATCAAGCGTTTCAATTTATGAATACACACGGTTATGAAGCAGTAAAAACAGGTTATGTAGGTGATATGTTGCCTCGAGGGGAACACCATTACAGCCAATGGATACTCAATCATTATCAATATGTCATTGAAAAAGCGGTAGAGTATAAAATTATGGTAAATGCACATGAAGCGGTTCGTCCAACGGGAATTTGTAGAACTTATCCAAATATGATTGGAAATGAATCTGCAAGAGGGACAGAATTTCAAGCTTTTGGAGGTTCAAAACCAAACCATACTACCATTTTACCTTTTACAAGATTAATTGGTGGACCAATGGATTATACTCCTGGCGTATTTGAAATGGATATTTCAAAAGTAAACCCAAATAATGATTCCCATGTAAATACTACCTTAACGAATCAATTAGGTTTGTATGTAGTAATGTATAGCCCATTACAAATGGCTGCCGATTTACCAGAAAACTACAATCGCTTTTTAGATGCTTTTCAATTTATTAAAGATGTTCCTGTAGCTTGGTCTACCTCAAAATATCTTGAAGCAGAACCGGGTTATTACATCACTATCGCGAGAAAAGATAAAAACTCTAACAATTGGTTTGTTGGAAATAACAATGGGGTAAACCCAAGAACTGCAACAATTAGTTTAGATTTTTTGGATAAAGACAAAAAATATGAAGCAACTATTTATGCTGATGCTAAAAATGCAGATTACAAAACCAATCCACAGGCTTATACGATTACAAAACAAAAAGTAACACACAAGTCAAAATTAAAAATGACTTCTGCAGCTGGTGGTGGCTATGCCATTAGCATCGTAGAAATAAAATAATAGTAAAAAGACAGCGGTTGTAAATTGCTGTCTTTTTCATTTAAAACTATAATGAAATGAAAGAAAATAAGCTCACCTTATTATTTGCCATATTCTTTACTACACTTTCTATGGCTCAAATCACAAAAATGGAACCTCCTTTTTGGTATGAGGGCATGAATAAAAGCGAAATACAAATTTTATTTTATGGAAAAGATATTGCTGAAAATTCGGTAACTGTATCAAAACCCGTAATTATTACCAACCTAACAAAAACCGAAAATCCAAATTATCTATTTGTAACCATAGATACTAAAAACATAAATGCTCAAACATTAGAATTTACTTTTAAAAATGGTAAAAAGACTTTTTCACAACCTTTTGAAATTAAAAAAAGAAGAGCCTATTCAGTCACTAGAAAAAGCTTTGATGCTTCTGATGTTATCTATTTATTAATGCCAGATCGTTTTGCTAATGGAAATGAAGCCAATGACTCTTCTCCTAATTTAACTGAAAAAGGAAATAGAAATTTACCAGGCGGAAGACATGGTGGTGACATTCAAGGAATTATCGATCATTTAGATTACATACAAGAATTAGGTGCAACAGCCATATGGTCTACGCCTCTTTGCGAAGATAATGACAAAGGCTATTCCTATCATACTTATGGTCAATCGGATGTATACCAAATTGATGCTCGTTATGGAACCAATGAAGACTATAAAAGATTGGCTTCAGAAATGCACAAACGCGATCTAAAATTAATTAAGGATTATGTAACCAACCATTGGGGTGCCGAACATTGGATGTTTAAAGACATGCCTTCCTACGATTGGTTTCATCAATTTCCAGGTTATGCACAAAGTAATTATCGAATGACTACTCAATACGATACTAATGGATCCAAACGCGATGCTAAATATTGTATGGACGGATGGTTTGTACCTAGCATGCCCGATTTAAATCAATCCAACCCTTTAGTATTAAACTACTTAATCCAAAATGCAATTTGGTGGATCGAATATGCTGATCTTGACGGTTACCGAGTAGACACCTATTCTTATAATGATAAAGACGGTATTGCCAAATGGACAAAAGCAATTACAGATGAATATCCTTATTTTAATATTGTAGGCGAAGTATGGATGCACGATCAAGCTCAAATATCCTATTGGCAAAAAAATAGTCCGATTGCAAAAATTCAAAGTTATAATTCTTATTTACCTAGTGTGATGGATTTTACTTTACACGATGCTTTTGGCTCAGTCTTTAATGAAAATGAAGCCAATTGGTCGAATGGAACAATTAAATTCTATGAAAATTTTGTCAATGATTTCTTGTATGATAATCCGAATAATTTATTAGTGTTTATCGAAAATCATGACACGGGGCGCTTTAACGAAATTTATAAAAATGACTTTAAAAAATTCCAGTTAGGAATGACTTTATTAGCAACTACTAGGGGAATTCCTCAAATTTATTACGGATCAGAAATTGGAATGGCAGGTGATAAAGGAAAAGGTGATGCCGATATTCGTCAAGATTTTCCAGGTGGTTGGAAAAGTGATACAAATAATGCTTTTACCAATTCAGGAAGAACCCAAACGCAAAAACAATATTTCGATTTTTCAAAAAAGCTTTTGAATTGGAGAAAAAATAAAGCAGTCATACATTCGGGAAAACTAACACACTATATTCCCGAAAACAATGTATATGTGTATTTTCGTCATAATGATACTGAAAGCGTAATGGTTATTCTTAACAACTCTTTGAACAACCAAACTCTTAATCTCAATCGATTTGAAGAAAACATAAAAAAATTCACTTCAGGTAAAGATATTATTTCTAATGAAACCCTAAAATTGAATAACGAACTTTCAATAGAAGGGAAAACCGCATTAATTTTAGAATTACAATAAATGAAAAAATTTATATTCCTATTGTTAAGTAGTTTTGCTTTTTGTCAAGACAACATTCATTCATATACTCTTGAAAACTCAGGTAATTTTGAAGGCAAAATAGAACGTATCAATAGTTTCCCTTCTCAATTTATTGTACCACGAACGGTAGATGTTTGGTTACCCAAAGCATATACTGCAACAAAAAAATATAATGTGTTGTATATGCACGACGGACAAATGTTGTTCGACGCAACAACAACTTGGAACAATCAAGAATGGAAAGTAGATGAAGTAGCTTCAAAACTCATGGAAGAAAATAAAGTGAATGATTTTATTGTGGTCGCTATTTGGAATATTCCAGAATTACGTCATACGGATTTATATCCGAAAAAACCTTATGATTTACTTCCTGAAGTATGGAAAGAAACCTTACAAAGTGAAATCCAAAAATCACATTTCCCTTTTGATGCATCTAAAATTAATTCGGACAATTATTTGAAATTTATTGTAGAAGAAGTAAAACCATATATAGATAAAACGTATCCAGTGTATACTACTGCAAATCATACTGCGATTATGGGTTCTAGCATGGGTGGTTTAATTTCTATGTACGCGCTTTGTGAATACCCTGAGGTTTTTGGAAAAGCTGCCTGTTTATCGACACATTGGGTAGGTTTTCTAGATTTTGAAAACAATCCTATTCCAGAATCTTTTTTTAGGTATTTAACGAAAAAGCTACCCGATCCTAAAAACCATAGCATTTATTTCGATTATGGTACTGAAACCTTAGATGCAAGTTATTTGAAATATGAATACCGAGTAGATGAAATCTTAAAAGAAAAAGGATACACCAATTCAAATTCAAAAAATTTAAAATTTGAAGGTGAAAATCATTCCGAAAATTCATGGCAAAAACGAATCCATATTCCAATGGAATTCCTTTTTAAAAAATAAAATAAAACGTATGAAAAAGACAATCGTAGCCTTGTCAATTCTAGCCTCTTTATGGAGTTGCAAAGAAGATAAAAAAGAAACAATTAATGAACCAATTGCTGAAACCGCAAAAGAAATAGCGGAATTTTCGCCTGAAATGGCTGAAAATGCTGTTATTTATGAAGCTAATATTCGTCAGTATTCCGCAGAAGGTACTTTTAATGCATTTACCAAAGACATTCCACAATTAAAAGAGTTAGGTGTTAAAATCATTTGGTTGATGCCTATTTTCCCTATTTCGGAAACGAAACGAAAAGCTACTGGTGGAGACAATAGCAAATTTGCTTCCGAAATGCCAGAAGCAGAACAAGCAAAATATCTAGGCAGTTATTATGCTGTTTCGGATTTTAAGAAAGTAAATCCTGAATTTGGAACTATTGAAGATTTACGTAATCTAGTAACTACAGCTCATGATAATGGTATGTATGTTATTCTAGATTGGGTACCTAATCATACGGGTTGGGATCATGTTTGGATTAAAGAACATCCAGAATTCTACACCCAAAATGAAAAAGGTGAAATTATAGACCCTATTAACCCTGAAACAGGGGAAACTTGGGGCTGGACTGATGTGGCCGACTTGAATTATAACAATCAAGAGCTTCGTAAAACCATGACAAATGACATGTTACATTGGATTAAAAATGAAAACATAGATGGTTTTCGTTGTGATGTTGCGGGTAATGTTCCTACTGATTTTTGGCAACAAGCCATTCCTGCTTTACGTAAAGAAAAAAACATTTTCATGTTAGCCGAAGCTTGGGAACCTGAATTATTAAAAAGCAATTTATTTGACATGTGTTATTCTTGGGAAGGACATCACACGATGAATAAAATAGCACAAGGAAAAGAAAATGTAACCAACTGGGATAGCTTTATGGATAAAAGGCTAAAAGAATATGAAGCAGATGACATCTTAATGAATTTTGTAGACAATCATGATGAAAATTCTTGGAACGGAACGATTCAAGAACGACTAGGTGATGCTTCTGAAGTAATGATAGCACTCTCTTACTTGACACCAGGAATGCCATTAATTTATAGTGGTGACGAATATGACTTAAATCATCGCTTGAAATTTTTCGAAAAAGACTCTATCCCTAAAACAAAAGGGAAAAATTGGGATATTTTCAAAAAAATGGGAGCTTTAAAAGTAAATCAAGTGGCCTTAAACGGAGGTAAAAACAAAGCGGCTTATAAAAGAATTCCAACCTCTAACAACCAAAATGTTCTGGCCTTTGAAAGAGAGAAAAATGGAGAGAAAGTAATTTTTATAGCCAATTTATCCAAAAACAATCAAATTTTCACCACAGATTTAGAAGGCAAATTCAAGAATTTACTTACAAATGATGATTTTTCGTTAAATAAAAATCAAAATATAGAATTGAAACCTTGGAAATTTGTAATTTTGCAATAGTACAGGTTCATGTTTACCTGTTTGTTTGTTTGAATTGCGCGAATCTTCACTTTTAGATTCGCGCTTTTTCGTATATTTGAGTATGCAAAAAATAGGTCATCGTGGTGCCAAAGGTCACCTTACTGAAAACACCTTAGAATCCTTTCAAAAAGCAATTGATCTAGGTGTGGATGCGATTGAATTAGATGTGCATCAATGTGCAAGTGGTGAATTAATCGTTTTTCATGATTTTACTTTAGAACGATTAACCAATGGTGAAGGTGAGGTTTCAAAATTCACTTTGGAACAATTACAACATTTCAAAATAGGCAATCAATATCGCATTCCCACTTTAATTGAAGCTTTAGATATAATAGATAGGAAATGCACCGTAAATATTGAATTAAAAGGACATCATACGGCACAAGCTACAGCTACATTAGTTGAAGACTATGTTCAGAATAAATCGTGGCACTATTCTGATTTTATAGTTTCTAGTTTTCAATATGAAGAATTAGAAACATTTAGTAACTTGAATTCTAAAATTCCTTTAGCTATATTAACACAAGCAAGTGTAGAACAAGCTATAGAATGGGCAAAAAAATTTCAAGCGAGCTACATTCATCCTCACTTTTCACTTTTAACAATAGATAATTGTAATTTTGCAAAAGCGAATGATTTAAAAATAAATACATGGACAGTAAATGACCCTATCGATATTGAACATGTAAAACGTTTCACAATTGATGGAATCATTTCCGATTTTCCAGACCGAATATGAATACAAAATACGACATTATAATTGTTGGTGGTGGAGCAGCTGGCTTTTTTACCGCAATTAATATTGCAGAAAAAAATAAAAATTATAAAATTGCTATTTTAGAGCGTGGCAAAGAAGTGTTATCCAAGGTAAGAGTCTCTGGTGGTGGAAGATGTAATGTTACGCATGCTTGTTTTATTCCAAATGAGTTAGTAAAATTTTACCCTAGAGGGGAACGTGAATTAAAAGGCCCATTTCATCAATTTTGTTCGGGAGACACCATTGAATGGTTTGCCAATCATGGCGTTTCATTGAAAATTGAAGAAGATGGCAGAATGTTTCCCGAATCGGATTCCTCACAAACCATTATTGACTGTTTTTTATTGGCTATCCAAAAATTAAAAATAGATATTCTCACGGTTCAAAGCGTACAATCTCTTTTTCAAAAAGAAGAAGGCTGGAAGGTTGAAACCAATTCAGATACATTTTTATGTAAAAAAGCGGTGATAACAACTGGTAGTAACCCCAAGATTTGGGATATGATGCAGGAATTAGGACATACCATCGTTCCACCTGTTCCCTCTTTATTCACCTTTAATATTAAGGACCCAAGAATAAAAGATTTAATGGGGCTTTCTGCTTTGGCAACTGTAAAAGTCAAAGGAACGAATTTAAAAGCTTCCGGACCTTTATTAATTACGCATTGGGGATTGAGTGGTCCAGGAATACTCCGATTATCAGCTTGGGGAGCTCGAATATTATTCGAGAAAAACTACCAATTTATACTACAAGTAAATTGGTTAAATGATATTTCATTTGAAGAAAGCATTGAAAACTTACACAAAATTAAGCTTGAAAACAGTAAAAAACAAATCACCACATTTTGTCCTTTTGATTTTCCAAAACGATTATGGGAAAGTTTCATAATCGCCGCAGGAATTCATTCAGAATTAAAATGGGCCGATATTTCTAAAAAACAACTAATTGCATTAGCGGAACAACTCACTAATGGCTGTTTTCAAGTGAATGGAAAAAGTACTTTTAAAGAAGAATTTGTAACCGCTGGTGGTATTGATTTAAAAGAAATTAATTTCAAAACCATGGAAAGTAAGTTGCTTCCTAATTTGTATTTAGCTGGGGAAATTGTCAACATTGATGCAATTACAGGTGGTTTTAATTTCCAAAACGCATGGACGGGAGGATTTTTAATAAGTGAAGCCTTAAAACAATAAAAAACCAGTTTAAAACTGTTTTTTTATTGTTTTATTTTTCTCTTCCGCCATCTAATGTGGTTTGCCAATCTTTCAACTCTTGCCATTTCCCTTCGTAACACAATTTTGCTTGTCTGGGCCAAGTTCCTGGATCATGTATTTGAAAACGTTCACCAGCTTTATTTAAAATTTCTCGACATCGATCTACTGATGTTTCTGACAAGGCTTTCCATGTTAATATTCCTGAAGTTTTAAAAAGTTCTTCAATTTTTGGACCAATTCCTTCTATAATTTTTAAATCATTTTCATTCACTTTTTTACCAAAAATTGCTTTCACTACAGCACCATCAAAAAGAACAGGTTCAGCAGGCTGATTTATCTCTGAAGACACAATAGTTTCAGTAACAAAACTTGCTTTTACTTTATTTTGCTCATTCAATTGCGTACGGAGTTTTTCCATATCCAAACGCAATTGCGAATTCATACGATTGCAACTATCTAAATCGTCTTGTATCGAATCTACATCAGTAGTTCCAGTATCTGAAGCCATTTTCCCTAGTAAATATCCTAGAATTCCACAGATAAGTCCGATTAAAGCGGGAATTAAAAAACAAGGTAAATTCATAGTAGTATAGTTTAGTTCATTGTTTTATTTGATGGTAATTTCAGTTCTTCTATTTTTAGCTCTACCTACTTCCGTACTATTATCAGCTATTGGCTGTAACTCGCCCTTACCCGAAACTTCAATTTTATTTTCAGGAATACCATTGGATACAAAATAGGCTTTAGCAAATTGAGCGCGTTGCTCTGAATAATATTGATTGGTATGCCTCACACCGGGTTCATTATCCGAATGACCTGTTATACTAATTTTAGCACCTTCAACATGATTAATATAGTCAACTATTTCAGCAAATTGTTGTTTCTGCTGTTGGTTTAAAGAAATAGTAGATTGACCCGTTTCGAAATATAAGGTTAACGGATTTGCCTTACTGTTCTTTTTTATTTCAGCCCAATCTTTAATAGTATTTCCCAGAGCTTTGGTTGGTAACCACTCAAAACGCATCCCTCCGATTACAGTATCATTTCTTATATTTAAGCTTTCCTCTACTAATTCAGAAATTTCTATATTTTTTTCAGCAATACCTTGACTCACTAAATAATTCTTAACAGCATTTGCTCTGGCTAGTCCTAAATTGGGAAAAATAGACGTATTGGATTCATTCTCTTGATACATACCAAAAAGTTTTAATTTTCCTCCTCCATTTTCAACCGCTTCTTTCATCAAAGCTACTCCTAAACCTAACGAATCAGAAACGGGCAATAAAAGAGTAAAATTGGAACTTTTAAAATTAAAATTATCTATACATGAATAGGTTATGTTAGGTGTTGAAAAGTGAAACGCAAACGGATTGGATTCAAACAGTGTTGTCTTCTTCGCATTGTCTTTGAGTATTGTTTTGTCTGGCTCAGTGGGTATTATGTCATCTGAACAACAAGGACAACAATACATGAAATACAACCATGAACCTAATAACATGGTGATGATGATTCCGAAATAATAAGGTATTTTTTTAGACATACGCTTTATTTTTTGAATACTCTCAAAAATATAAAAATTTAACAAAAAAACAACTTATTATTTTAAAAAAATAAGGAAATTATAAAATATAAATACTAAAAATTAAGAATATAAATAGAAATTGTTAAAATAGTCGCAAAGGCTACCCAAACTAAGTAAGGAATAAATAAAAATGCTGCTGTTTTATTTATTTTTTTGAAAAGTAAATAGGTTTCATAAATAATCAACCAAAGCAAAATAATTTCAATAAGTGCTAGTAAAATATTGTGCAATCCAAAAAACAAATACGACCACATAGCATTCAATAACAATTGAGCAACAAAAAAGAACAGGGCTTTTTTTACCAATTCTTTGTCTGTATCTAATTCGCTCCAAACTAGCCCTCCTGCTATTCCTATACAAACATAAAGCACACTCCAAACTGGTGCAAAAATCCAATTTGGCGGATTAAAAAACGGTTTTTTTAAAGTAGGATACCATGTTATCACACCTTCTTTAGTTACAAAACTAGACAAATAGCCTACTAGCAAACAAACGATAACAACAATGATAATTTTTACATACTTTGACATAACACTACTTTTTACACAAATTAACGAATAAACTCTCAAACAAGTAAATCAAAATTGGTATTTTTGCTCAAATTTTCTAGTATGTTATCTGAAAAAGATTTTATAAGTTCCCAATACGCGTCGGTTGAAACTGCTCATTTTACATGGAGTGCACCAAGTAATATTGCCTTGGTAAAATATTGGGGCAAAAAAGAACATCAAATTCCTGCAAACCCTTCTATTAGTTTTACACTCAACCATTGTAAAACGATTACTGAACTTTCCGTAAAAAGAAAAGAAAGCAAGGATACTTTTTCATTTGATTTACTTTTTGAAGGCCAACAAAAAGAAGATTTTAAACCAAAAATTCAAAAATTTTTAGAAAGAATCGCCATTTATTGCCCTTTTCTAAAAGAATATCATTTAACCATAAATACTCAAAATACATTTCCGCATAGCTCCGGAATTGCCTCTTCTGCATCAGGAATGGCTGCTTTAGCTATGAATTTCATGAGCTTAGAAAAAACGTTAAACCCATCACTATCAGAGGAATATTTTAACCAAAAAGCGTCTTTTTTAGCAAGACTAGGAAGCGGTAGTGCTTGTAGAAGTATTAAAGGAGAAGTGGTTATTTGGGGAAACCATCAAGAAACCAACAATAGCTCTGATTTATTTGGGGTGGAATTTTCATCAATTCACAATAATTTCAAAAACTATCAAGACACCATTTTATTGGTAGATAAAGGCGAAAAACAAGTTTCAAGTACTGTGGGCCATGATTTAATGCATCATCATCCGTATGCTGCTAAAAGATTTGATCAAGCTCATGAGAACTTATCAAAAATGAAAGCCATTCTGTCTTCAGGAAACCTAGGTAAATTCATTGAAGTAGTGGAAAGTGAAGCCTTAACATTACATGCCATGATGATGACCTCTATGCCTTATTTCATTTTAATGAAACCCAACACCTTAGAAATCATTAATCGCATTTGGAAATTCAGAAAAGAAACCGAAATTCCTGTTTGTTTTACGTTAGATGCTGGAGCAAATGTTCATGTATTATATCCTCAAAATACCACTGAAAAAGTTTTAGAATTTATTAAGAATGAATTAGTTGCCTATTGTCAAAATGGTCAGTATATTTGCGATCAAATTGGAACAGGTGCAAAATCAATTTAATTTAGTATCTTTACGTAATACAATTTGTGAATCACTATGAAAGGACCGTTATTTTATTCGAAAATATTACTCTTTGGTGAATATGGAATTATTCAAGATTCCAAAGGACTTTCTATTCCCTACAACTTTTATAAGGGCGCTTTAAAAACAGACGAAAATCCTTCTGCGGAGGCAATAGCTTCCAATAAAAGTTTACAAAAATTTGCAGACTACTTAGGTGATTTACAAATTTCACAGCCTGAGTTAGTCCGTTTTAATTTAGAAGAATTAAAACAAGATATTGCTCAGGGAATGTATTTTGATTCTAGTATTCCTCAAGGATATGGCGTTGGTAGTAGTGGTGCTTTAGTAGCAGCTATTTACGATAAATATGCATTCGATAAAATTACCGTTTTAGAAAATTTAACACGAGATAAACTTTTACAATTAAAAGCAATTTTCTCTCAAATGGAATCTTTCTTTCACGGTAAGAGTTCTGGCTTAGATCCTTTAAATAGTTATTTAAGCCTACCCATTTTAATTAATTCCAAAGACAATATTGAACCTACAGGAATTCCAAGTCAAAGTACACAAGGAAAAGGAGCGGTATTCTTGATTGATTCTGGAATTGTAGGAGAAACCGCACCTATGGTTAGTATTTTTATGGAAAACTTAAAAGACAATGGATTCCGTAAAATGTTAAAATCACAGTTCATTAAATATACAGATGCTTGCGTAGAGAATTTTTTACATGGTGATATAAAATCTTTGTTTAGCAACACCAAAAAACTATCTAAAGTAGTTTTAAATCATTTTAAACCAATGATTCCTGAGCAATTTCATCAAATTTGGCAACATGGTATTGAGACCAATGATTACTATTTGAAATTATGTGGTTCAGGTGGTGGCGGTTACATTCTTGGTTTTACAGAAGATTTAGAAAAAGCAAAAGCTTCACTTAAAGATTACAAATTAGAAGTAGTTTATAATTTTTAACCCTAAGTACTATCAATAAAAGCAATCCGCTTTGACAGTTACTTTTTTTAAACTTTTTATACGCCCCTATGCTAAGTCGTAAATCTAAATTATTACTCACTAAAATTTTCAGTTTTTTTTCTGTTATTAGAGGTTATAATATTTGGGTCATTATCTTAGCACAATACTTATCTGCTATTTTTATTCTAGCTCCTGAAAGAAGTGCTCTAAAAATTATTTTAGATTGGAAATTATTTTTAATCGTTTTCGCATCTTCTCTAACTATTGCATCAGGATATATTATTAATAATTTTTATGATGCTAAAAAAGATTTAATCAATCGCCCTCGTAAAGCCATGATAGATCGTTTGGTAAGCCAGTCTACCAAATTAAAAGTCTATTTTGCTTTAAACTTTTTGATTGTAACTTTAGTTAGTTTTATCTCTTGGAAAGCCATCTTATTTTTTTCTAGTTATATTTTCTTAATTTGGTTTTATTCTCACAAACTAAAAAAATATCCTATTATAGGAAATTTAACCGCAGCAGTTTTGGCCGTATTGCCTTTTTTTGGCATCTTAATGTATTACAAAAACTTTTACCATGTTATTTTTGTTCATGCTACCTTTCTCTTCTTATTAATCCTGATACGTGAATTAATTAAAGATCTGGAAAACATAGAAGGTGATTTAGCTAATGAATACAAAACCATTCCAGTTCTATTTAATGAAAAAACAGCTAAAACTATCATTTCAATATTAACTATTGGAACCTTACTTCCAGTCTATTTTTTGACCGACATTTACGATGTAGGTTATATGGATATTTATTTTTATTGCAGTTTATTATTATTAATCTATTTTTTTATCCAATTGTGGAAATCGGAAAGCAAAGCTGATTTTTTAAAACTCCATTTCTTATTAAAATTCATTATTGTATCAGGTGTATTTTGCATTGTTTTGATTGATCCTTCCGTACTTATTCACGGACAAAAACTATTAACAGAAGAATACCATCAGATAATCTTAAATTTTATTTAATCGCTTCTAGATAAACGAATTGTATTTGCGAATAAAAATACGCGAATCCATATATTAGTTATATCTTTGCAAAAAATACAGAAATATATGTCACGTCACCAAGGCAATGATAAAAGCAAACCTGGATCAGGAAGACAAGGTGGTTTTAAAAAAACGAGTAACTCAAGAGGAAACGCGCCCATAAAAAAAACACCTTCTAAGTTTACAACCAAACCAGAAGAAAACAAAAACACCAAAGCTCCTAAGGCCGCATCAAATTCAGCCGAAATGCGATTGAATAAATATATCGCTAATTCTGGAATGTGCAGTCGTAGAGAAGCCGATATTTACATTCAAAGTGGAAATGTTAAGGTAAATGGCGAAGTAGTTACCGAAATGGGTTACAAAGTAAAACTATCAGATGTAATAGTATTCGATGGCGCAACCATTACACCTGAAAAAAAAGAATATATTTTATTAAATAAGCCTAAAAACTTTTCTACTGTAGGCGATGATGTTAAAGGTGATGGAAACGTATTGGATTTAGTACGTAATGCTACAAAAGCTAAAATTCAACCAGTAGGTAGAATGGACAAAACCACAACGGGCTTGTTATTATTTACAAACGATACGGATATGATTCGTAAGTTTACCACTCCTAACCAACGTTCTTCTAAGTTGTATCAAGTGAGTTTAGACAAAAATTTAAAGTACGAAGACTTAGAAAAAATTGAGAAAGGAATTACAATTGATGATTACCGAATTTACGTAGAGGAAATTACCTATATCGAAAACGAACCTAAAAGTGAAGTTGGGGTTAAAATGAAAACAGCAAATGTAAAAATAGTACGTAAAATATTTGAACATTTTAACTATAATGTAATCAAATTGGACCGTGTTACTTTTGCTGGTTTAACCAAAAAAAATCTGGCTCGTGGCCAATGGAGATTCCTAACGGACCAAGAAATAATAAATTTAAAAAACTCATAATTAAACTAGCAAAAACCACGAAAAACTAAAAAAATTCGTGGTTTTATTTTCTATATATATGTCCAATCAACTCCAACAAATAGCCATTCGATGGTTTGAAGCATTCAATGCAAAAGATTTAGAAAAACTACTCGACTTATATGATGGAGATGCCCAACATTATAGTCCGAAATTAAAAATACGCCAACCTGAAACTAAAGGTTTAATTGAAGGCAAAGAAGCTTTACGCAGTTGGTGGCAAGAAGCATTTGAAAGACTTCCTTCCTTACACTATAAAGTAACTTCATTGACTGCAAATTTAGATCGCGTATTTATGGAATACATTCGCCAAGTTGACAATGAAGAAGATATGGCTGTAGCCGAAGTTTTAGAAATTAAAGAGGATAAAATTATTTTTTCCAGAGTATATCATGGCTAAAATACCCATACAAAGGTATATTCTTAATTACTTTTAGCAAAAAAAATCTTAGCTGAATCGATTCGAACGGCTAAGATTTAAATAGTAAAAGAAGGTATTTTTTCTACATTTTTGAAGCAATTTCTTTACTGTATCTTTTTAAAATAGCTCTACTCATTCCTAAATTAGCTTTACTACTGTCAACAGCTAAATAGATAAAATACTCTCCATTTTCAGAAATACTGATAATATGAATTTGGTTACTCAAAGTAATCATAATATCTTCAATATTTTCTTTCAATCCTAAGGCTTTAATTGCTGTCATTTTAGCTTTTACAACTTCTAAATTATAAGCGGAAGCTAATTCTGGATCAAAAGATGGATTTACTGATAACGATTTGTAAGACATACCTGTTTTCACTTCTGTTACAGCTACTGCAATAAAACCCGCTACATTGGCTTTTAAATCATCTACGAATGTGGTTAAAAAATCTGACATAAATTCTTGTTATTTAGTTTATATTGGTTGAATTCTTTTGGTTAAATAATACTATTTACTAATAATACTGTCCATGGTTTTCATGATAAGGCCCAATTTGGAACCATCTTTCGAAAAGGAGGCTAAATAATAATCTTTATTAAATTTATTAATTACTACCAAACCTTTATCTGCATGTATGGTAATTTTATCCATTTCACCATATTCGAGATCTATAATTGTCTCTTTACACATGGTAGCAATCATTCCAGACATGGCTGCAAAATTCCCATCATACTCAAATTCTGTCGATTCAATTAAATCGCCATCAATATCAAATAGAAGAACATTTTCTACGCCTGCATCTGCAATCATGTTTTTTAAATCTTGTTTGGTCGGTCTACTGCTCATAAATACTTAGTTTTGATTTGTGTTACTTTTTTTATTAAAATATATTTAGAGTTTTAACAAAAATATACTAAATTTACTTCACAAAAAAGTTAAAATATCAGTATTCAATTACAGAAAAACTATAATTATGAAAACAAAGAACCTAAAGAAACTAAACAAAGACCTACAAAAAGCACTAGTAGAATTCAGAAAATATTCTACTGAAAATGGCGCCATTACTAAGAAAAGAGGATTTTTTAAAAATATTTTTAGCTAATAGAAGTCAAAAATCTAAATCTCCTTTTGAAAAAGAGAAAATTTTCAAAAAAATAAGAGCACTTTCCCGATTTTATAAGTTTAAAATCAATGAAAGTGCTCTTTTAATATATAATTTTGAAGAAAAAAAGCTATTTATGCAAATTGATAATCCCCAAATACCTGCTCAATTTCTGTAAACACATCTAGCAATTGATGCAAATCGTCTGTCGTGACTAATTTTTGCTTGTATTCTTTAAATCCATGAATTCCTTTAAAATAGTTGGTGTAATGCCTGCGCATTTCAACCACACCTACTCTTTCGTTTTTCCATTCTACAGACCAAATCAAATGATTACGAGCCGCTTCAATTCGATCTTTCATGCTGGGAACTGGTAAATGTTCGCCCGTTTTAAAAAAATGCTTAATTTCATTAAAAATCCAAGGGTAACCAATTGCTGCACGCCCAATCATAATTCCATCTAAACCATATTTATCTCTATACTCCAATGCTTTTTCTGGGGAATCGATATCACCATTACCAAAAACAGGCATCGTAATTCTAGGATTGTTTTTTACTCGGGCAATATGAGACCAATCGGAGTGACCTTTATACATTTGTGCACGCGTTCTTCCATGAACTGTTAAGGCTTGCACACCAATATCCTGTAAGCGTTCCGCTACTTCATCAATATTAATAGAATCTTCATCCCAACCCAATCGTGTTTTAACCGTAACAGGTAACGAGGTACTTTTTATGACTGCTTTTGTTAAACGTACCATTAAATCCACATCTTTTAACACTCCTGCACCCGCACCTTTAGAAACTACTTTTTTAACAGGACAACCAAAATTAATATCTACTAAATCAGGTTGCACTGTTTCCACAATTTTAGCACTCATGGCCATCGCTTCTTCATCTCCGCCAAAAATCTGAATTCCTACGGGTCTTTCGTAGTCAAAAATATCTAATTTCTGACGACTTTTAATCGCATCACGAATTAATCCTTCCGAAGAAATAAATTCAGAATACATTAAATCTGCACCATGTAATTTACACAAACGACGAAATGGTGGATCACTCACATCTTCCATTGGAGCCAATAAAAGAGGAAAATCAGGTAATTCTATGTTGCCAATTTTAGGCATAATCTTTTATTTTTTTTGCAAAGGTAAGTTTTTTTATAAAAAACATAAATGCTTACGCTAAAATTCAAGTTTTGAATGCATTAAAATAAGAATAGTATTATTTTTTTTCCGTTAAATAGCGCCAATATCGCTTAGGAACATGTTGGAGATGTAATTTTGTATTTTTTCGCTCCTTAATGTTCGTATGATCAAAATATTCTATCCACAAATTTTGATACTTGAATTCTGCTTCGTGCCAAATAGTTTCTTTATTTTTTGACAGCATTTTTTTATCTGGCAAAGTAACCACTGTCACTTCATTCAGATCATAAAAGATTCCGTATTGTCTTTTTTCATCATAAATCAACCATTTTTGATCTTGATATCTTTCTTTAAAATGCTTAACAAGTAAAGGCAGCACATCAAAATCGGGTTGAATAGTAGCGAAATAAATAGCATCTTTTAATAATTCAAAACGCACAAAAGCTTCCATGCGATGCTTTTCTCTACCTACGCTTTTCACCCATTTAGACAATTGCAACACAAAAGGATTGGAATAATCATCTAAAATAGTAGCAGAAGGATTCGCTATTGCATAAAAAATAATTTGACTAATAATAGTTTCTCTATCTTCATCTTCAGAGGCAAATACATACAAGAACTGTCTAATAGCACTAGCTCCCAACTGTTTTTCAATACGCGCCATTACTCGATCCGCTTTTTCTGTATTTGTAATTACTAGGCTATTTTCACCAAAAAGAGCATTTTGAATATTTTGATGGCTAAGGATTTTAACATCCGTGTATTTGTATTCGTAAATTTCGAATATTGCTGTAAGCAACCCTTCAAAACTATTATCGTATAAAAGAGCTATCATTTAATAAAGACAATTGGGAACTAAATTGTTTTTCAAACTTGCTTTTTGTTTCATTTAAAATGACTTTTTTTAAATGCAAACTATCTAAAAATTGCAAATGCTGATTGGAATGAGATACACTAATAAAATACTTAGCGCGATTCGTAGCCACTCCCATTTTTTTTATATGTTCCAATGTAAGTTGCTGAAAACGTCTTGCTTGTACAATTTTGTATGCTGATTTTACTCCAATTCCTGGCACACGCAAAATCATTTCAAGAGCATCATACTGAATATTAACTGGAAATTGATGAATATTTCGTAATGCCCAACCTAATTTCGGATCCACTTCTAAATCCAGAAAAGGTTGGTTTCGATTAACTATTTCATCGGCTTTAAAACCGTAAAAACGCATTAACCAATCCGCTTGATACAAACGATTTTCTCTTACCATAGGAACTTCGGTACCTAAAGCAGGCAATCGAGAATCATTGGACACAGGAACATAACCCGAGTAATACACTCTTTTTAAATTAAAATTAGTGTAAAAATGGTCGGCCACTTTTATAATTTGAAAGTCTGTCTCTTTCGTAGCACCTACAATTAATTGGGTACTTTGTCCTGCAGGAGCAAATTTAGGAGTCGATTTGAATTTCTTTTTTTCCTCTTTAAAAATTACAATCTCATTTTTCACGAAGCCCATCGGTTCAATCATTTGCTGATGATTTTTATCAGGTGCCAATAATTTCAAACCCGATTCGGTTGGTATTTCCAAATTCACACTCAATCGATCGGCATACAAACCTGCTTCACGCATTAATTCATCACTTGCCCCAGGAATAGTCTTTAAATGGATATAACCATTGAAATTATGTTCCAATCGTAACTTTTTAGCCACACGAACCAAACGTTCCATAGTGTAATCTGCATCTTTAAAAATTCCCGAACTTAAAAAAAGTCCTTCAATATAATTTCTTCGGTAAAAATTAATAGTTAAATCTACCACTTCTTCGACCGTAAAAGCAGCTCTTTTAATGTCATTACTTTTTCGCG
The DNA here is from genome assembly GCA_002862755.1 of Flavobacteriaceae bacterium. Classification (GTDB taxonomy): domain Bacteria; phylum Bacteroidota; class Bacteroidia; order Flavobacteriales; family Flavobacteriaceae; genus Flavobacterium. The sequence continues at coordinate 121,338 of PKDY01000044.1, forward strand.
TCACACAATAGGCACAATCGTAGATGCAAAAATTAGTTAAGAGAATTTTCAACAAAGAAACACATCTTCCATCTTCCGTATAGGTATGACAAATTCCAGATGTTGAAGAATTTCCTAAGCCTTTATCTTTATTTTTCCGGTTTCCCCCACTGGAAGAACAGGAAACATCATACTTTGCAGCATCTGCCAAAATTTCTAATTTCTCTTTAATTCGATCGTAATTCACTTTACAATATATAAGATTATTTTCGTATAAAAATAAGAAAAAAATACCAGTCACAAAAGAAAAAAACAAACTTTAGCATTTGTTTAAGCATGTACATAATCTGTTAATATTACATCGATTGTTAAAAACTTTAATTTATATTTGCAGATTAAATACAGTAATGTATTTTTAGGAAATTTGATAGAATCAGAAGATGAAGAACATTAGAAATTTTTGCATTATTGCGCACATTGACCATGGTAAAAGTACTTTGGCAGACAGATTATTAAGTGCTACACAAACTGTCTCAGCTAGAGAAGAAAAAGCGCAATTGTTAGACAATATGGATTTAGAGCGTGAGCGTGGTATTACTATTAAAAGTCACGCTATTCAAATGAATTATAGACACAATGGCGAAGATTATATTTTAAACTTAATTGACACTCCAGGTCACGTAGATTTTTCGTACGAAGTTTCGCGTTCCATTGCAGCTTGTGAAGGCGCTTTATTAATTGTAGACGCAGCACAAAGTATTCAAGCGCAAACCATTTCTAATTTATATTTGGCTTTAGAAAATGATTTAGAAATTATTCCTGTTTTAAACAAAGTAGATTTACCAAGTGCCAACCCAGAAGAAGTGAGCGATGATATTATTGATTTACTAGGATGTAAACTAGAAGATATAATTCATGCTTCAGGTAAAACAGGTTTTGGAGTCGATAAGATTTTAGAAGCTATAGTAGAAAAAGTTCCCGCTCCAAAAGGAAATGTGGATGAATCACTACAGGCTTTAATTTTCGACTCACATTACAACCCTTTTAGAGGAATTGAAGTTATTTTCCGTGTCGTAAATGGAGAAATTAAAAAGGGTCAAAAAATTAAGTTCATGGCTACAGGCAAAGAATATTTTGCTGATGAAGTAGGAACTTTAAAATTAAATCAGGTTCCCAAAGATAAAATTTCAACGGGTGATGTAGGCTATTTAATTTCTGGAATTAAGGAAGCAAAAGAAGTAAAAGTGGGTGATACAATTACGGATGCTAAAGAACCTACTACCAACATGATTACAGGTTTTGAAAACGTAAAACCAATGGTATTTGCTGGAATTTATCCTGTAGATACGGAAGATTTTGAAGA
>PKDY01000025.1 GCA_002862755.1 Flavobacteriaceae bacterium
GCTATCTGTTCCAGCTAAAGAAGATAAGTCTACTGTATTTGTGCCACCAGAAATACTCAAAGTAGCTCCTGATAAGCTTAATTCTTGATTATCTGTATTGTCTAAATAACCACTTAAATCTACTGATGTAGCATCGTTTGTTAAGCTTAGAGTGTTACCTGATAAAGTTAAATCTTGATTATCAGTATTGTCTAAATATTGATATAAAGTAACAAAATTTCCATTAGAGATATATAATGAATCATTAGATATAGTTAGTTCTTGTTCATCAAGATCATTTCCAGAACCGATGTTGCCCCAATTAGATCCTTTCCATGCATATACCACATTATCTTCATTGTCATACACCATCATTCCTTCATCAGAAGTTCCTAAACTACTGCCTAATGCGGTACGTTGTGTATTGGTTAAACTGTTTATTTTAAATCCTTTATCTGTATCTGCTAACTCTAATGAAGCATTTGAATTAGGTAAGTCGGTACCAATACCCACACTTAAACGGTGTGTAACCCCACCTAATACCATGGTGCTATCTTTAACGGCAGTAGCCGCATTTCCTATAGCAACCGAATTGAAGCCTTGTACGTTTGCGTTATAACCAATCGCGATATTGTTTGTTGGGTTTAAAGCACTTGGATCTGTAGAGGAAGCACCATAACCTAATAGAATAGCGCCATCATTTTGTGCAACTACATTACTACCTAAAGCAGTTACTTGCATGTTGTCTACATCAATCGCATTACCAATCGCTACTACATAATCTCCTGCTGCTTCTACATCTGCTGCATTACCCATAACGATACTATAATCTCCTCTAGTATCATGATCATGACCTAAGGAAATGGTATATTGTCCGTCAGCAAAAGAACGATTACCAAACATCATCAAATTGTTGTTACTTGGTGTAGCATCATACCCAAAGAACATGGCGTTAGAGCGGTTGGTATTGTCAAAGTTGGCTAAAGAGCCCATACCTACATTATATTGTCCTTCTCTGTTTGAGAATCCACAATAATATCCTACATACGTATTGTGATTTGCATTAGTAGTGTTATTGGTACGGTTGTTGTCCCAACCTGACATGGCTCCAATAAAAGTATTGTACTTTGCATACTCTGTTGCCACACCTGAAGCAGCTCCTACCATCGTATTGTATTTTCCGTCACCAATATCAATACCTGCTGAATCACCAAGTGCTGTGTTATGATGACCTTCATCAACATCACTCATCGCTTCGCTACCTACAGCTACATTTCTATATCCAACATTTGCAGAAATACCAGCTTCATTTCCTACAAAAACATTCTTGTAACCAGTAGTGTTGCTATATCCTGCATCTTCACCAATAAAAGTGTTTTCATACCCAGTAGTGTTAAGAGTTCCAGATTCTTCCCCAACAAAGGTGTTGTCATAACCTGTTGTGTTGTTTTCACCAGATTCAGTTCCAAAGAAAGTATTGTCTCCTCCAGTTGTATTTGAATATCCCGCTTGATGTCCTATAAAAGAGTTGTCAAAACCTGTAGTATTAGAATAACCCGCTTGGTAACCAATAAAAACCATTTCAGAAGTAGTGTTACTTCTACCTGCTTGATAACCTATAAAAGTGTTTTGAGAACCAGAAGTTAAAAAACTTCCTGTACTGTCCCCATACATTGTGTTGTAATCTCCTGAAGTAATACTTACTCCAGAGCCAGTTCCTGATGTTTCATTTAACGTTTGAGCAGTTATGAAATTTGTTATCAGTAAACTAACAAAAATAGATAAGAGTAATTTTTTTCTCATTTTTTCTTGATTTTAGTTGTTGCTAAAATAAACAATTCTTAAAAAAAAGCCAATTTTATTATTTTAAATGAATATTAATTCGTTGAAAGGAGCTTTTTTTTACATATAAAACTGTTATCTTGCACATAAATAGTTTCTGTGTCTATGAAGAAAATTGAAAACTTTATCGGTCCTTTTCTTTTTGTTTTAGTTTTTTTGATTTATGCTATATCGGTTTCAAATACGATTTCGTTTTGGGATAGTAGCGAATTCATTGCTACCAATTATCACCTGCAAGCAACCCATCCACCTGGAGCTCCTTTTTACACTTTACTATGTAATTTAGTGTTGTTGTTATTCCCAAGTGCTTGGGCAGCATTCATATCGAATTTAATTTCCGCTTTTTTTGGTGCGCTTACTGTGATGTTTGTGTATAAAATTGTGAAGCATATTAGTTTAAAAATATCAGGAAATAAAAATACGGTTTCAATTTTAAGTGCAGTTGTAAGTTCTTTAACACTCGCTTTTTCAGATACCTTTTGGACTGCTTCTACAGAAGCTGAGGTGTATACTCTTTCGGTTTTTTTATTAATGTTCCTGTTTTATCTTATGTTAATGTGGCATTCGGAAAAAGATCAATCTAAAGAACTTAAAATAGTCTTTTTGATAGTTTTTTTGCTTGGAATTTCTCTTGGAGTGCATTTGATTAACTTGTCGATTCTCGTTCCGTTGTCTATCATTTATGTGCATAAAAAGTATGGTTTAAACTGGAAATCGATTTTGTTGGCTTTAGGAGTGAGTGTTGTTTTATTTTTATCACTTTACCTTATTGGAATACAAGGTTTTTTAAAAATAGCCTGTTGGTTAGATTTCAAACTAGTCAATAGTTTTAGTTGGCCTGTGAATAGTGGATTGTTCCTTTTGATATTTATTTTTTTAGGAATTTTATTTTCAGGATTGTATTATGCCAAAAAAAGACATACTCCTATTCAAAAATATATAGTAGCACTACTTCTTTTTTCAGTAGGCGCTAGTTCTTATTTAATGCCTTTGGTTCGTAATCATGTAGAAAGCTCCATTTCAAACCAAATATATACTTCCAATGATTTGTTAAAATACATTCAAGCGAAACAATTTGGAGTTCAAGATACTCCTCTGTTAAAAGGGAAAATTTGTAATGCACCATTAGATAAAGACTTTCCGTTTGTAGACGGTGAACCTATATATGATTATAATGCTGCAACCAAAAAATATGAATTAGTTGATGATGGTAAATGGAGTAAGGTGAACTATGCTCACGAATTTGATATGTTCTTTCCAAGGATGTACAGTCAGAAAAGTAGCAGTACTACTTTGTATGCCAATTGGGTTGCTATAAAAGGAGAGAAGTTGATGTATCCAGTTTTAGGTCAAGAAAAAGCAATTTTTAAACCTACATTTTATGAGAATTTGGAATTTTTTAAAAATTATCAGGTGGAATGGCTTTACTTGAGATATTTATATTGGAATTTTATTGGAAAACAAAATGACACCAAAGGAACTGGAGCTGTTTTTAATGGAAATTGGCAAAGCGGAATTGTTTTTTTTGATGAAGGTAGAATTGGGTCGCAAGAAGTTATTCCTGAACGATACAAACAAGATAAGAGCAACGATGTTTATTATTTTTTACCTTTTATTTTAGGTCTTTTAGGATTGTGGTCATTAAGAAAACAAAGGGTTTATTTTTTCAGTACAATAGTTTTCTTTTTAACCTTTGGAATTGGAATTATTATTTATGTAAATCCGTTACCAGAAAGTATTTTAATTCGTGAACGAGATTATATTTTTATGGGTTCGTTTATCATTTTTAGTATTTGGATTGGACTATCCTTATTAAGTTTAAACGAATGGGCTTCAAAAATTAAATCGAAGCAACTAAGGTTGTCTATTCTTGGGTTATTAGTATTTATCATGTCTCCTTTGCAGTTATTGGCTAAAAATTGGGACAATCATCAAAGAAGCGGTGATACATTTGCATATGATTTGGCAAAAAAATATTTAGATTCTTGTCCGAAAGAAGCAATATTGATTACAAATGGCGATAATTTTACATTTCCATTATGGTATTTACAAGAAGTGGAACACCACAGAAACGATGTTCGAGTGGTGAATTATGATTTGTTGAATTTGTCGTATTATATTGATAAATTGAAAAATAAGAATCTGTCTTCAAATCCTTTAAAAATTAGTTTTTCTTACGAAAATTACCGCGAAGGGAATCCAAAGTTGTATCCCTTAAAAGTAGATACTAAAGAAAGTGTGGATCTTGCTTTATTGTTTCAGTTTTTGAATAATGATAGTACAAAAATAACTTGGAATGGGAAGCAACAACATTATATACCAGGTGATATTTTTCAAATTAAAGTGGATACGACTCAAAACATTTTTGCCAATATTGATAAAAAGAGACTGAACGCTCAATTTACAAGTCAAATCACTTGGAAATTTAGCAAAGAATTTTATCAGTTAAATGATGTGATTGGAATGAATTTGATTTTGGAGAACATGCAAGAACGACCTATTTGTTTTTTAGTAAATGGAAATAGAGAGCACTATTTAGGTTTTCAGAATTATTTAGTTCATACAGGTTTTGTAGAACAACTTTTGCCTTTAGAAAGAAGAGATAAAGAGATGAATCCCAAAATAGTAAATACCCTAGAAAGTAATTTGCTCTTTCAAAAAGACTCAATCACATTTAAGAATTCTGATGCATTTATTAAATCTGAAAATATCGAATATGCTCAAACCATAATTAGAAGAAATGACTATTTTTTAGCGCAAGCATTAGTAGAAGAAAATCATATAGAAGAAGCTAAAAAAGTTTTAGATAAGTCTTTTCATAATTTGCCAGATGTCAAAGTTCCATATAAGCAGTTTGCTTTTGCTTTGGGTAAATTATACTATAAAATTGGACAAAAAGAGAAAGGAAACGAAGTGTGTTTAAAAAGTTTGAACAATATTTGGGATGAATTACAATGGATTACTTCTTTTAATTCTTATGCTAATCCAATTATAAATGTAAAACAAGCTGTAAAATTGAAAGAAATGTATGAGCAAATGATTGTGCAATTAGAACCTTTTAATCCAGAAAAAGCTTTGGAAGAAAAACAAAAAGCTATTGAATTTAATGCTTATTTTACCAAATGGCACATTCGAAATTGGCCTTATTAAATTTAGAAGTGGATTTTATTTCATTAATTTTTTTGAGGATGTTCGTTATACTATAAAAAAATAAAACAAAAATGAGGGTTGTTTCTTTCGTTTGTAAGTATAAAAAAAGGGTTCAAAACGAACCCTTTTTTTATTTTTTATTTAATCTATTTTGTCAAGTTTCCCTTTTCTATTTTTGGTATAAACAACACTTCGCAAACCAATTTGGTCAAGGTCGCTTAAGACATTTAAGGCTTCATCAATATAAATGTCTTTTCCTAAATCTTCATGCCAACGGCTTCTTTTTTCTTTCAGAACAGAATCTGATTTAAATAATGCCAACTCGTTTGGTAAGGAAGTAAAAGTTAGATTGTTTTTATAATCCGAAAGTGATTTAAATTTTTTCAATTTTAAATCCACTAATTCCATTTTTTCTTTGAACTTGTCAATACTTAAATTGTATGTATTGTCATCTTTTCTTTCGAAAATCCATTTTGCATTTTCATCAATTAGTTTGAAATATTGGTTTTCAGCAATTCTTTTATTACTGTTTGCAATAATAGATTCAAATCCAGAAAAGATAGGGTTGTAATCAGCAGCATCAATTTTATCCCATTGTAAAGCATTTTTTTCATCACGTTCGCCCATATCTAAATAAGCAAATCGATCTGGAAGAACAATGTCACTTAAAACCCCTTCTCTTTGGGTAGAACCTCCATTAATTCTATAGAATTTTTGAGTAGTAGTTTTCAATGCTCCTAAATCTCCAAAAGAATTACTTCTAACAAATTGATTTAAATCGATGATGTTTTGAACGGTTCCTTTTCCATAAGTGTGTTTACTACCAATGATAATCCCTCTTTTGTAATCTTGAATTGCAGCTGCAAAAATTTCAGAAGCAGAAGCTGAAAAATTATCAACCATAACTACTAAAGGTCCAGTCCATTGTACTGCTGGATCTTTGTCTGAAAGAATATCTTTTTTTCTATCGGAAGACTTTACTTGTACAACAGGACCTTGTTCAATAAACAATCCCGTCATATTAACTACAGTTTCTAATGATCCACCACCATTACCTCTTAAGTCCATTACAATTCCTTGAACATTTTGTTCTTTTAGACGTTCAATTTCTATAGCAACATCTTTAAAAGCATCTCGGTTGTCTTTGTTATCAAAACTAATATAGAATTTAGGTAAGTAAATCACACCGTACTTCATTCCATTTTTTTCAACAATTGATGATTTAGCAAAAGTCTCTTCCGTTTCAACTTCATCTCTAATAATTGAAATTACTTCAATAGAACCATCTACTTTTTTAACAGTAAGACGTACTTCTGTTCCTTTAGCGCCTTTAATTTTTTTAACCACATCATCAAGACGCATACCTGCAATATCAAGAGGCTCTTCTTTGCCTTGAGCTACTTTAAGAATGATATCACCAGCTTCTAACTCTTTAGATCGCCATGCAGGGCCACCTGAAATTAACTCAGAAACTTCAACTACATTGTCTTTCTTTTGTAAACGCGCTCCAATTCCTTCAAATTTTCCACTCATGCTAATGTCAAATTTATCTTTTTCTTCAGGAGAAAAATAAAAAGTATGAGGGTCAAATTGTTCTACAACAGAATTAATAAAAATTGAATACCAGTCATTGCTGTCTAGTTCATTTTCTACAAAATCAAAATATTCATTTAAAGATTTTAAAGAGCTTTCACGAGCTTCTTTTTCAATTTCTTCAAATTTCTTTTCTTTGTAGTTAGGATCTTTTTCTTTTTTATTGTGTTCTAATTTCTGTTTGTCAGTAATAGTAGATAATAAAGATAATTTTAATTGCTTGCGCCATCTTTCTTTTAAATCTTTATCATTTTTAGCATAGGATTGATTTTCATAATCTGTATCAATAAATTCTTCAGTTGAAAAATCAAAGGGTTTTGCCAATAAAGTTTTGTAAATAGATTTTGATTCTGAAATTCTTTTCAGAAGACGAGCATTTGTTAAATAAAAGAAAGAAAGATCTTTCGTTTTAATCATGTCATCTATTACTTGCTTGTATTGATCAAATTCTTTAATGTCTGAAGCTAAAAAGAATCTTTTTGTAGGATCGATTCCAGTGATATATTTATCATACACTTCTCTTGAAAAAGAGTCATTAATCTCCACAGGGCTGTAATGTCCCTTTTCAAGCACGTAGGTCAATAGTTCCAAGAGCAGTTTGTCTTTCTCGGGATCTTCTGTTTTTTTAGTAGGTATAAAACTCCATAAAACTGCGGATAAGGCAGTTATCAACAAAATAACCTTATAATTTCTTCTCATAAAATCAACAATTTGGGTCATCAATAAAAATTTCTACTAATGTACATAAAAAATCATGCCATTACATCGCAATTTAACACATTTTTTTCACTTTAACTAAATTTTTTAAATTTAAGTTGGTTGATATTTCTTTCCATTTAAATTATTTAATTTAGCAAAAAATTAAACATGAAAAACCCCCTTATTTTAGTTACCAATGATGATAGTATTGTAGCACCTGGAATCCGTTTTTTAATAAGCGTTATGAAAGAGATTGGAGAGGTTATTGTGGTGGCTCCAGATAGTCCTCAAAGTGCTATGGGTCATGCTATTACTATCAATAACACTTTGCATTTAGACAAGGTTAATTTAGATGCTGAAATTGAACATGAATACAGTTGTTCTGGTACTCCTGTGGATTGTGTAAAAATGGCGGTTCATGAAATTTTAAAGCGCAAACCAGATTTGTGTGTTTCTGGGGTAAATCATGGTTCCAATTCTTCCATTAATGTAATTTATTCTGGAACGATGAGTGCTGCGGTTGAGGCAGGAATAGAAGGGATTCCAGCAATAGGTTTTTCACATTTAGATTATAGTTGGAATACTAATTTTGAGCCTTTGAGATCGCATGTAAAATCTATTGTTTCGGCCGTTTTAAAAAATGGTTTGCCTGAGGGAGTTGTTTTAAATGTTAACTTTCCTAAAGTGGATGCTAGTGAAATACAGGGTGTTAAAATATGTCGTCAAGCGAAAGCTATGTGGGTTGAAGAATTTGACAAAAGAACCAATCCTCAAGGGAAAGAATATTTTTGGTTAACAGGTGAGTTTGTGAACAAAGATTTGGGAGAAGATACAGATGAATGGGCTTTAAGACAAAACTATATTTCGGTAGTGCCTGTTCAGTTTGATTTAACAGCACATCATGCAATAAGTACTTTAAACTCATGGAAATTATGACATCAAAAAAAGACATTTTATTAGGTTTGTTCATAGGGCTTTTAGGAGCTCTTATTGGAACATTTTTTGCACTTCAGTTTTTTACAAAACAAGGTTTTATAGAAGGTTTTAGAATCATGAGACAGGCTGGAATGATTGGCAAAGTCATTACATTAGGAAGTGTACCTAACCTGGTTTTGTTTTTTATTTTATTGAAAAAAAATAAAGATTTTATGGCCAGAGGTATAATTCTAGCAATGTTTCTTTTAGTAATAATAACCTTATTTTTATAGTATGAAAAAAAGAATAGTAGTCCTCTTTTTTATATTTTGTGGTTCTATTTTAATGGCACAAAAGAACAATCAGGAGGCAGTAATGACCAAAATTATTTTGGTACGTCACGCTGAAAAAATGCTAGACGGTTCTAAAGATCCTGAACTAACAGCTGAAGGAGAACAACGAGCAGAACGCCTTCGTTTTTTATTATCTGACATCGATGTTAATCAAATTTTTTCGTCACCATACATACGAACAAAAAAAACTGTTGCGCCAGTTGCAGTAAGTAAAAGCATTACTGTTGAAATGTACAACCCCAAAGATCCCAATTTTTCTACTTATTTATGGTCGAAAGTAAAAGGGGAAACAGCAATTGTAGTAGGACATTCAAATAGCATTCCAGCCTTGGTAAATCAATTAATTGGAAAAGATAAATTTAAAGAGTTAACAGAAGATGTTTATAGTAAAATATGGATTTTAACGTATTCTGATGAACATTTAGTTGACTGTAGTTTGTACAATTTTTAAGGTATAATTCATACTTTTAGTAGTTGTAAATTAATAAAATAATATATTATTAATTCGATATAAATGAAATATTATATAATTGCAGGTGAGGCTTCTGGAGATTTGCATGGCTCTAATCTTATGAAAGCTATTTATAAAGAAGACCCGAATGCGAGTATTCGATTTTGGGGAGGCGATTTGATGCAAAATGCAGGAGGAACTCTTGTAAAGCATTATCGAGATTTGGCTTTTATGGGGTTTTTGGAAGTGGTTTTAAATTTAAAAACCATTTTGAATAATATCCAATTTTGTAAATCAGATATTCAAGCTTTTCAACCCGATGTGATAATTTTCATTGACTATCCTGGCTTTAATATGCGTATTGCTACTTGGGCAAAAGAAAGAAATATTCCGACGCATTATTATATTTCTCCTCAAATTTGGGCTTGGAAAGAAAATAGAATTAAAGCGATTAAGAGAGATGTAGATTACATGTATGTCATATTACCTTTCGAAAAAGATTTCTATGAAGTAAAGCATCATTTTCCAGTGTCATTTGTGGGGCATCCGTTAATTGATGCCATTCAAAACAGGAAAAAAGTGGATCGAGCGACTTTTATACTTGAAAATAAACTAACAGAAAAGCCTATTATAGCACTTTTACCAGGGAGTAGAAAACAAGAAATTACTAAAATGCTTTCAGGTATGTTGTCAATTGTGAAGGATTTTACGGATTACCAATTTGTGATTGCTGGAGCACCAAGTCAAGATTTTTCATTTTATGAACCTTTTCTGAAAAATGAGAACGTACACTTTATTTCTAATAGGACCTATGATTTATTAGAAGTTGCTCATGCTGCTTTGGTTACTTCTGGAACGGCAACTCTAGAAACGGCCTTGTTTAAAGTGCCTGAAGTAGTATGTTATAAGGGGAGTTGGGTTTCTTATCAAATTGCCAAACGGATTATTACTTTGAAATATATCTCATTGGTCAACTTAATTATGGATAAAGAAGTAGTGAAAGAGTTAATTCAAGACGACTTTAATTCTCGCCAACTTAAAACGGAATTAAATAAAATTTTACAGGGAGCGGAAAGAGCCAAAATGATTGAAAATTATAACATTTTAGAAGAAAAATTAGGAGGCGTAGGAGCAAGTGAAAAAACAGCTCACTTAATTGTATCTTCTATAAAAAAATAATATTTATTTTAGCAAAAAAATACATTTTGAAAAGAATTACTTATTTATTATTTCTCGCTATTACTATTGTAAGTTGTAAAACCCAATCTAATATCATCACTTCTAAAGAAGAAGCTATTGAAAAAGGAGTTTATTCGTATACTAAAGAAAAGACAGTAACTAATAGAGTAGATGCAAATACTTCTTATGATTCGGAAAATACTAACGAATATGATAAGACGACATATGTTAGAGTATCTAAAAGTGAAAATGCAATAGCCAATCAAATAGTGGATGATGCACTTCGAAATTTAGGAGTATCTTATAAAACTGGAGGAACCACTAAAATGGGAATGGATTGTTCCGGTTTGGTTTTTAGTACTTTTGAGAATTATGATATAAAACTTCCTCGAACATCTATAGATATGGCAAAAGAAGGGGAAATGATGAGTACAAAAGAAGCGCAGCCTGGGGATTTAATTTTTTTTAAAACCAATGGAAAGTCGGTTGTAAATCATGTAGGAATCATTGTTGAAGTTTTACCAAACGAAATTAAATTTATTCATTCTTCTACTCAAAAAGGAGTAATTGTTTCTTCTACATCTGATGCCTATTACGGGAAGACATTTGCACAAATAAATAGAGTTTTGAAATACTAATTTCTATTTAAAAATCCCAACATGAAGTTTTTTAAGTTTCCCATAATAACCCTTACAGCTTCATTTATACTGGGTATTGTTTTTAATTCTTTTTTTGAGCCCAATATAAGCTATCTTAACCTAGCGATAAGTGTTGCTGTTTTAATATGTAGTGTAACTTATTTAAGAGCTAAAAAGAAATGGTTTCAGGATGTTTATTTTGGAATTGCAGCCTATTTTTTATTTTTTTGCTTGGGAAGCGAAGTACATTACTGGCATACTGATAGCCATTACGAAAACCATTATTCACATTTTCTGGTAAATACTAATGAAACTACTGTGAAAGGAACTATTGTTTCCGTTTTAAAACCAAGTGAAAAATTTCATAAATACATTGTTTCGTTGTCTCAATATAATGATACAACTTGTTTTGGTAAAATTTTAGTTTATAATGAAAAGAATAATGCTGATTTAAAATCAGGTCAGGAAATTATAATTTTAGGAAAATTACTTCCCACTTTTAAAGCTACAAATCCGTATCAGTTTGATTATAGTGAACATCTGCAAAAATCGAATATTTCTCATCAAATATTTTGTAGAAAAGCAAGCATTATAACCACTAGAATTCATAAAAATGCAAATTATTATATACAAAATGTAAGAGAAAAACTAATCGCTTCTTTTGATGAACACCAATTTGATAGGAAAACGAAAAGTGTTTTAGAAGCCTTATTATTTGGGCAACGTCATGTAATTGATGAAGAAATAATAGCGAATTATAGTAATACAGGTGTTATACACATTTTAGCAATTTCTGGTTTGCATATAGGGATATTATATTTCTTTTTTTCATTGCTTTTAAAACCACTAGAAAAAAGCAAATATGGTAGCATACTACGACTGTTTTTAATTTTAGGTCTTTTGTGGCTTTTTGCTTTATTAACTGGATTGTCAGCATCTGTAACTCGAGCAGTAACGCTTTTTAGTTTTGTGAGTTTAGGTACTTTTTATAATCGGCAAAATCATGTTTTTAATGCGGTAGCAGTTTCTGCTTTACTTTTATTGCTTTTTAATCCCAACTATATATTTGATATTGGTTTTCAATTGAGTTATGCAGCAGTGATATCTATTTTACTGTTCCAACCCTTTTATGAAAAATGCTATTTTACAAAACATAAAATAGGTATTTATTTTATAGATATTGTTCTAGTTTCTTTAGCGGCTCAAATTGGAGTGCTGCCTTTAACTTTATATTATTTTCATCAATTACCATTATTATTTTTATTGGCAAATATAGTTGTAATTCCTTTGGCTAGTTTGGTTTTGATTTTAGGCAGTATCACTTTATTTTTTAATTTTATTTTTAAACCCTTAGCGTTTTTGCTAGGTAAAATCCTCTCTTTTTTAATAACTACTATGAATCAATATATAGCTGTTATGGCAACTTTTGACAGAGGTGTTATAAAAAATATTTCTTTTACTAGCGAAATGGTAGTATTGTCTTATTTGATTATTTTTTGTTTTATATATTGGTGCTATAAATTAAAATGGTTTGCTTTTAGGAACACGGCTATTGCTTTGTTACTTTTTCAAATTGTTATAATTTATATTGAATGGATAAAACAAAGTGCAGAAGAATTGATTGTTTTTAATAGTAAAAAAGCACTTCTAAGCGCTAAAGAAGGAAATCAAGTTCAGTTTTTTAGTAATGATTCGGTTTTTAATGAAGAAACTATAAATAATTATAATAGAGGATTGCATACGAATCGTTATCAAATAAAATCACTGCAAAATGTAATGAGTTATCATAATAATCGAATTTTAATTGTGGATCAAATGGGCGTTTTTGAGTTCAATTTAAAAGCAGATTATGTGGTGCTTACCCAAAATCCAAAAATAAATTTAGTGCGCTTAATTGAGATGCATCAACCAAAAGGAATAATTGCTGATAATAGTAATTCTTTTTATTTGGTGGACCAATGGAAAACAACGTGTAGACAAAAAAATATCCCTTTTCATGCAACAGCCGAAAAGGGATATTATAGATTGAAATAATTTTTTTATTTATTGGCTACAATTTTTGAAGCGCCATCTAACCATTTTGTTGGTCCGCCAGCTACGTAACCAGTACTTCCTAAACCTTTTAAATTCATTTTCCCTTCGTCCGTCTTTTCAGGAGATACAAACCATATAGTAGGATACCCTCTTACTTGAAACATGTTTTGCATTTGATAATTCTGAGCTTTTATTGTTTCATCTTGTGGTGTTCTTCTAGGAAAATCTAATTCTACAAGAACTACGTTTTCTTTCGCCCATTTTTCAAATTCAGGTGTTTGTAAAACTTCCTTTTGTAAACGAATGCACCAGCCGCACCAGTCAGAACCCGTAAAAAACAGTAGCATTGGTTTTTTTTCCTTGATAGATAACTCAGAAGCTTTAGCCATATCGGTATGCCAAGTTAATTCTTGTGCATTTGCAGAAAAGCTAAAAAGGATTGCTATTAGTAATAAAGCTATTTTTTTCATTTTGATAATTTTTATACAAATTTAGACAAAAAAGATGCCAAAAAATGTTGGTTATCTTACACCGTGCATTAATTTTCTAATAAATGGAGCCATCAAGATAGAGAAAGCTGCTAATACAAATGAAACAATGGCTAGCATCCAGAAGAAATAACTGATTCCTTCTTTTTTTGCAATAGCTTCTACAGATTCTCCAAACATACCGGCACCTTTCATTCCAATAGCAACTGCTAAATACCATACTCCAAACATAAAAGCAATCATTCTTGCAGGAACTAATTTACTTACATATGATAAACCTACTGGGGAAATACATAATTCTCCCATTGTATGGAATAAGAATACTAAAATTAACCAAACCATACTTACACTAGCTGATTCTGCTCCAGGAGCAATTCCATTGGCTCCAAAAGCCACAGCAACCATCCCTAGACCTAATAAGAACATACCAATACCATATTTTACATTGGCATTAGGATTGTATTTACTTTCCCATACTTTTGAAAATAAAGGTGCTAAAGTGATAATAAATAAAGAGTTTAAAGTAGAGAACCAAGTAGCTGGTACTTCAGTTAAAGGCTCGTTTGTTTTTGCAATTCGTAAGAATTCTAGCGTACTATCTGATAAATGTAAATATCCTGCAGTATAATAATCTTTAGCAAGCATCCATAAAGCAATAATCCAAATAATAACAAAACTGATACTTAAAGTGATGTTTGCAATAGCATATTTCGCAAATGTTTTACGGAATAATAAATACATTACCCAGTTGATAATCAATAAAGGCACAATAGTCATTAATGAATTTACAACTAAAAAGATAACACTTGAATTTCCAGTTAAAATACGGTTGGTATATTTTTCCGCAAATACAGTTAAACTGTTAGGAGATTGCTCAAAAATTGCCCAAAAGAAGATAGTAATGAATGCAAAGAAAGTTACTGCGATTAATTTTTCTCTAGTTGTTTTAGAATACTGAATTAATCGGTATACCAATAAAATAATAAAAAGTACTAGTGCTGTAACTATTGCTATTCCGTTTCCGTTTTCACCTAAGAAACCAAAAACATTGAAGCTTCCTTTCGATATTTTTGTGGCTGGAGCATTAATAATCCATAATAATCCAAGTAGCGTAGAAACTGCGATTAATCCTAATTGCCATGCTGTAAAAGGAACTCTTTTGTCATTGTCTTCTTTTTGTTCTTCAACGGCATCTTTTTTAACTGGTTTTAATCCAATGTGTCCAAAAATGTTTTGAGACAACCAAAATTGAACCAAACCTAAGAACATAAAAATTCCAGCTAAACCAAAACCATATCCCCATCCTACTTTTTCACCAAGATAGCCACATAAAAGAATTCCAAAGAAAGCACCTGCATTTACACCCATGTAGAAAATGGTATATGCACCGTCTTTTTTCTCTGGACGATCTTTATACATTTCAGAAACAATAGAGGTCATATTTGGTTTGAAAAATCCATTACCAAAAACTAATAAAACAAGACCTAAATAGATGGTAAATTCTGTTTCAAAAGCCATAGAAAAATGACCTAAAGTCATTAATAATGCACCTACTACAACAGCCCATCTATAACCGATAATTTTATCTGCAAAATAACCACCTAACATGGTAGAAAGATATACAAGTCCTACATAGGAGCCAAATAGCGAAGAAGCTGTTGCTTGATCCCAGCCCCAACCACCATCGCTGAAAGAGGCCATAAAGAATAATACTAATAAAGAACGCATTCCATAGAAAGAGAAACGTTCCCACATCTCAGTAAAAAATAAAACAAACAGTCCTGCCGGATGCCCTAAAACAGTACTTTTAAAAAATTGATCGGTTGAATTTTGACTCATAAGTATATTTTTGTTAGTTGTTAGTTACGTACATTTAATTATTTAATTCCTTGTCAACACCATGCATTAATTTTTTAATAATTGGCGATATAACTAAAAGGAGTGCTCCAAATGCAATTCCAGTGTAAAATAAATATTCAAATAATTTTAGATAGCTTTGTTTTGCTATATTCAAATCTGGTGCCAAACCATTTGAAGTATCAACAGAAGCAATGTTTGCTAAAACAGAGGCAATAAATTCAGAACTAGCTGTAGCTAAAAACCAAACCCCCATCATAAAACCAACAATTTTTGCTGGTGAAAGTTTGGTTACTGCTGAAAGACCTACGGGAGATAAACTTAATTCTCCACAAGTATGTAATAAGTAGGCTAAAATTAACCAAATTGCGGCAACTTTAGCAGTTCCAGAAATGTTAATTCCTAATACTAATGCTCCAAAGCCAAGTCCAACTAAAATAAGTGCTAAAGAGAATTTTACAGCTGTATTGGGGTTGTACTTTCCTAATTTTACCCACAACCAAGCAAAAACAGGAGCTAACAAAACAATGAATAATCCATTGAAGGTTAAAAATTGTCCTGCAGAAAGTTCAATTCCAAAAATGTGTCTGTCTAATATTCTATCAGCAAATAAATTCATTGAAGTATAAGCTTGCTCAAATAAAGCCCAGAAAACAATAGTGAAAATAATTAAAATAGTTAAGGCAATTAACTGATGTCTTGCTTTACCATCTAATTGTGTTATTGCGTAATAAACGATATAAATAAAGGAAGCGCCACCTGCTATTTTTAATCCCCAAGAAACTGCTTCATGGTGTTGTACCATTTGCCAAAAAATAAGGGTTGAAATAATACTTATGACATAAATTAACCATTCATTTTTTAAGCCAAGAGTCGTTTGATTTAAGAAAGATGGATTCGTGCTTTCTCCTTTACCCATAAGTAATTTTTTTCCAGAAATAAAAGTTATTAAACCAAAAAACATTCCTACTCCAGCAGCTCCAAACCCATAACTCCAGCCATATGATTCGCCCAGCCAAACACAAATAATTGTTGCTAAAACGGAACCTAAATTGATTCCCATATAAAAAATGGTAAATCCAGAATCCCTTCTTTTGTCACCTTCTTTGTATAATTCCCCTACTAATGAAGAAATGTTAGCTTTTAGAAATCCTACTCCTAAAATAATTAACGCTAATGAAAAATAAAATACTTGAAGTGCTGTATTGTCTCGGGTTATCTCACCTGTTAGCGACTGTGTTGCTGCATTTCCTTCATATGCCATTCCAAGATGTCCTAAAACAAGCATTATGCCTCCAAAAACAATTGCTTTTCTAAAACCTAAATATTTGTCTGCAATAAAACCTCCAATAACAGGAACTGCATACACTAAAGCGGCATAACTACCTACTAAAAGGTTTCCTGAATCATCAGTAAAGAGATGGTATTTTGTTAGATAGAAAATGAGTAAAGCTTTCATTCCATAAAAAGAAAAGCGTTCCCACATTTCGGTAAAAAATAAAATAAATAAACCCCTAGGGTGTCCTAAAAAAGTTTTTTCTTGGCTGATAGAGTTACTCATATTATAGTTTTTCTAATAAAAAGTTAGTCATTTTGGTATACAATTGAAGTCGGGTTTTACCACCATAAATCCCATGATTTTTATCTGGATAAATAGCCCAATCAAACTGTTTGTTTGCTTGTACTAAAGCTTCAATCATTTTCATCGTATTTTGAACATGCACATTGTCATCTGCTGTACCATGAACGAGTAAATAGTTTCCTTTTAATTTGTTTACATGATTGATAGGAGAATTATCGTCATAACCACTTGCGTTTTCTTGTGGCGTTTGCATGTATCTTTCGGTATAAATTGAATCATAATATCTCCAACTGGTTACAGGAGCAACTGCGATAGCTGTTTTAAAAACATCATTGCCTTTTAGAATACAATTACTACTCATAAAACCGCCATAACTCCATCCCCAAATACCAATTCTAGAAGCATCTACGTACTCGTATTTTGCAATCACTTTTGCAGCATCAATTTGGTCTTCTACTTCGTATTTTCCTAATTCTTTGTAGGTGCATTTTTTAAATTCAGCACCTTTAAAACCAGTTCCTCTTCCGTCTACACAGATTACAATATATCCTTTTTGAGCTAGCATATAGTACCAATAATCATTGCTGGAATTCCATTGATTTGCTACTTGCTGAGATCCTGGACCAGAATATTGGTACATTAATACAGGATATTTTTTAGAAGCATCAAAATCTTTTGGCTTAATTGACCATGCATTTAATGTGTGTCCTTTTTCTGTAGTTACAGTAAAAAACGTTTTAGGAGCAATATTATATTGAGCTACTTTACTTTCTAAGGTTTCATTGGATTGAATTACTTTTAATTCTTTACCTGTTTTAGAGTCATTTAAAGTGTATAAAGGAGCGTGTGTAGCACTAGAATACGTATTGATGAAAAGTTGGAAATTAGGACTAAATGTAGCATCATTTGTACCTGTTTTAGACGTTAGTCTGTTTTTCTTTTTTCCAGAGATATGTATCGAATAGATATCTCTATTTATAGAACCGTTTTCTACGGATTGAAAATAGACTGTTTTGTTTTTTTCATCGAAACCATAATAGGCAGTTACTTCCCAATTTCCTTTAGTTACTTGATTTAATAATTTTCCATTTTTATCATAATGATAAATGTGGTTGTATCCATCTTTTTCTGAGGTCCAAATAAAGCTATTATCACTTAAAAAAGTTAAATTATCTGTAATATCGATATAAGCCTTGTCTTTTTCATTAAGAACGATGTTTGTTTTTCCAGAAGAAGCATCAATAAAATGTAGATCTAAATTGTTTTGATGGCGATTCATAACTTGAGCACTCAAAATGTTTGCTTCGTTCGTCCATTGGATTCTTGGAATATAAAAATCGGTATAATTTCCTAAGTTAATTTTTGAACTTGTATTGGTTTTTAAGTCATACACATGAAGTGAAACCGTAGCATTTTTTTCGCCAGCTTTCGGATATTTAAAAACATATTGTGAAGGGTAAAGTCCTTCGTTGTATAAATCCATAGAGAATTCAGGAACTTCTGATTCGTCAAAACGGATATAAGCTATTTTATCACCTGTTTTGTTCCAATCAAATGCTTTTACAAATGCAAATTCTTCTTCATAAACCCAATCTGTAATTCCATTTATGATTTTATTCTTTTGACCATCTTGTGTAATTTGTAAGTTGGTTTTAGAAGTTGTGTCATAAACATAGAGATTGTTCTCAAAAGCATAGGCTATTTTAGAGCCATCGGAAGAAAAAGTAGGCTTTTGAATGGAATTATTGGTAAATTTATGTAGCGCTTTTGTTTTCGTATCATAAACAAAATAATCTGCTGTAAAAGAGTGTCTAAAAATAGGAGATGAATGCGTCGCTAATAAAATTTTAGTTTCTGATTGATCAAAAGTATAAGTATCAATACTCTCTAATTCAGGAAAATCTTTAGTGTTAATTAAAGTGGTGACTTTTTCTAAAGTTTCAAAATCATATAAATCAATTTGCATACTTCGAGATGCTCGGTCAAAATCTAATACCGTATACTGGTTGGTGTTTTTAAGAGCATGTAATTCATCCATGCCTTTCGTCCTGAAAGCTCCTGTCCAAATTTCTTCTAATGTTATTTTTTGTTGCGCAACTATTGAATACGAAGCGATTAATAAAATAAGTAACGTGATTTTCTTACTTTTCATATCGTTTTAATTATTAAAAAACCCCCAATAATAGGGATTTTTTATGAAATAACCATCAAATTTAACTTATTTTGCTAAAGATGCAATTTTTTTGTATTTTTACGAGCTTAACTACCTGCTATTTACTGAATATGATTAAACTTTACCATTTAATTTTATTTTCATTTTTCTTCCTGATAAGTCATCAAAACTATAGTCAGCAATATAATTTTGAAGTTATTAATCAGGAAAAGGGGTTCCCGTCTTCTTCAGTAAATAAAATTTTTAAAAGTAGTAATGGGCTACTTTGGTATGGTTCTAATGGAACGGGTTTAATTCGTTACGACGGGAATAGTTTTATTAACTACAATAAATATCAGGATATTGAGAATTTTTTCATTACTGATATCGCAGAGCATAAAGGAGAATTACTTTTACTTACTAAATACAGAGGTTTATTAGTTTTTAACGGTCAGCAATTTACCAAAATTATTGACTATAAGACGATTAATGACACAGTAGATGTGATTCAAAAAATTGTCAAAATAGACACAATAGTATATGGTGTAAGTAAAAGAAGAATTTATTCTATTGAAAAAAATAACAAAATACTTCCTTTACTTAGTATTGAAGGTAAAGCCATAAACACTATAAATGGAGTTACAAACTTAGATAATAATAGTTTATTGATTGCCACAGACAAAGGATTATATCAATACACAAACAATACGTTTACTTTACTTGATTTTGCCGATAAAAATATATGCATTACTCAAAATAAAAAAACCTTTCATTATGTAGGAGATGATCAAGGTCAGGTATACATTTTACACTTCAATAAAGAAAAATATATCTATAATCGATTAATTACAACTGTAAAAGATTATAAAGGAACTCCCTTAAATATTAATAACATTTATAAAACCGATTCTGGTAATATTTGGGTTTCAGGAAGAGAATTTGAAGGAGTAGGTGTTATTTATAAAAGCGGAAATTATGTTATTATTGATACAAGAAATGGTTTTCCGCATACTGAGATAAATGATATTTATGTAGAAAATAGTAGCTTGTCTTTAGCTTCTATAAGTTTGGGAGTAATTCAATTTAGCAACCAAACTTTTGTTAAATATACTGATATTCCTGAGCTCAATACCAAATCGATTTTTGCCATATCAGAATACAAAAACAATCTTTTTGTATTTAGCAGAGATTATGGGTTAAATAGTTTCCATAGAAAAGATTTTTTTAACTTAGAGTTTGATCAAAAATTGCCTTTAGATAAAAGGGTGTCTTGTATGTTGCCTTACGAAAATCAATTGCTTATTGGTTCTGAAAAAGGCTTATATGCTTACAGAAAAGACTCGCTAAAGAATGTTTTCCCATCAATTTCTGTAAACACTTTAAAGAAAGATACTCAGAACCGACTTTGGGTAGGAACTTTGGGGGACGGCTTACTTATTTTAGATGCTAAGTTTCAAGTAAAAGCTCGTTTTTTTAAAAATAGTAAGGTACAAAATGTTTATAATATTGAGCAAGTTGAAGAAAATAGATGGTTAGTTGCGACGGGCTTAGGACTTTATACTTTGGAAAATAAAGACGGTCAATTTGTAGTTACCAAAAAGATTTTAGATAAGTTACTTTTTTTAAGTGCTCGAGACAAATACAATACCATTTGGTATGCTGGAGAAAGCAAAATTTATTCTGTAAATAAAGACTATAAAATTAAATCATTTGGTACAAATGATGGACTTTCCTCTACCTTAATTTATACTTTTACAGGAATTAAAGATAATATTTTAGTGGGTTCTAATTTAGGATTGGAACGCATAACTTCTA
The DNA here is from genome assembly GCA_002862755.1 of Flavobacteriaceae bacterium. Lineage (GTDB taxonomy): Bacteria > Bacteroidota > Bacteroidia > Flavobacteriales > Flavobacteriaceae > Flavobacterium. The sequence goes on from PKDY01000025.1 coordinate 20,728, forward strand.
GTAAAGATGGAGGTATCATCAATATAGAAAGTTTGAATTCTAGTAATATGTTTGATGGAATTGAAACGAATACTAAAGCTGATTTTGTAGATGAAGAAGGAAATATTTATTTGGGAACGGTAAAAGGGCTGTACAAATACTATTATAAAAATCAGAAACAGCATAATTCCGAGAAATCGGCGCCCATTTTCATTACAAAGTTATTAGTGAACAATCAGGATTACGACGTTGAATCGAAAAGTAACAAGTATTTCAATGTGCCCGATGAAAATCATAGTTTCAATCATGCGGAAAATTCCATCACATTTCATATTGGCCAAATAAATAATTCCTTAGCAGAAAATAATTATTATTCCTATAAACTGAAAGGGCTTAATGATTTTTGGACAAAACCTACTAAAAATAAAGATATAAACTATTATAATTTACCACCTGGAAATTATAGATTTTATGTTAAAGAAGTAGATACTTTAGGAAATGATTTAGGAAATATTACCTATTATTCTTTTATTATCGAAACCCCTTTTTATACGACTTGGTGGTTTATTTTGTTAATCTGTTCCTTGACAATTTTTGCCTTTAATTATTTAGTTCGCGATTCTTCTAAATACAATAAAGATTTTGTTAAGAATATTTCTGAAAACGAACTTCAATACGATTTAAAAAACTACTTTTTGTATTTTGGAATCATTATTATAACGACTCAAATCGCATATTTTGTATTCGAAATTTATAATGAGAATGAGGTAATAACAAAAATTATTTTAGGCTTTTGTGCCATTTTTCTTTACCTGTTTTCCTATATTCAAAAAATCAAAAAGAATTTGGAATGGATTTTTAGATTCTTTTTTATAATTATCACTTTAGTTGTATTAAATAATTTAAGCTACTCTGAAATAAATTTTGTCAATTTTTCTGAATTTTTATTACTGTTATTTTTCTCATATAATGTTTTTAAAAAGTTCAGAAACTATATTATTTACACTATTATTATTATCTCATTAGTAGTTTGTTTTTTAATTTTAGAAAATGAAAATAAAGGGATTTATATTCAGTTAGTTAGTGCTTCTTTTATAATTACAATTATCAATTTTTATAGAAGAATTAATTTTTTAAATACACACGATAAATTAGTTTTCACCAATAATATTATCAATCAGTCCAATTCTATTACCATAGCTTGTAATAAATTTGGAAGTGTAGCTTTTTGTAGCGATTCTATTGTGGGTATTTTAGGATACGCTCCAGATGAAGTATTAGGTTATGATTTTTGGAATTTAACGGAAGATAAAGAATTTGAGAAAATTGATTATAATCTTAAATATCAGCCCAATACCATACATATTAGGAAATTAAAAACCCGATCAGGTGAATATAAATTTATTCAATGGAGCGATTTTAAATATTCAGATGATTTATTTATAGCAACGGGGCACGACATTACACAAAAAATTATTGCTGAAAATGAATACCAAGCGTTAATTCAAAATGCACCTGATATTATTTATGATATAAGTAAAAATGGTATCATCACCTTAATTAACGATGCGACAATGCGAATTTTAGGATATCGAAAAGAAGAAATTGTAGGCACCCACTTTACCAATTTCTTGTCGCCCGAAGAGAAAGAAAAATCATTGCGATATTATGTTCCAGAAAACGATGAACAAAATGATTTTGAAGCCTATGTTTTACCTGTTATTGCTAAATCAGGAAAAATAGTTTGGTTTTCACAAAAAGTAAGGATTAAAAGAGATCACGATAATAATTTAATTGGTTTTTCTTGTGTAATGCGAGACATTACAAGTACCAAGAAACTCGAAGAGCAAATTATCTATAAGAATAATATTTTAACGCATCTATCAAAGTATACCAATAAATTAATTCAAAAAGATGACTTAGATAAAATTTTTGATAGAACATTAGGTGATTTTACAAAAGCCATTCATTCCGATCGCGTTTGCTATTATGAATATGATCCTGTTGAAAAAGTAGTCAATCAAAAATTTGAATGGTTTGCTAATGATGGCCAACTGAATATCAACAATCCTCATTTTCAAGGTTTACAACAAGCACATTATCCGAAAATATTTGAAAGATTATTTCAAAATAAATCCTATCAAATTATTACAGATTTAGTAGAAGATCAGGTGCATAAAAAAAGATTACAAGACAGAGGAATCCTTTCTGCCTTATTAATTCCTGTATTTCATATCGATAAACTGATTGGTTATATTGGTTTTGATAATTTTAAAACTGTAAGAGTTTGGGATAAAGAAGAAATCATTATTTTAGAAACATTAGCAAATAATATTGCGACTTCTATTATACGGATTAAAAACAAACAAGGTCTACAAGAGAGTGAGGAAAAATTCAAACTGTTAGCAAATAACATTCCTGGTGGTGTTTATTTAGTAAAATTTGATGAAAATCGAACGAAAGTCTTTTTGAACGATGAATTTGAAAAACTAACCGGTTATTCTAAAGAAGATTTCTTTTCAGAGAAAGTGAAACTGCATGAACTTTATCATCCAGATGATAGAGAAAAAGCCATTGTAGAAATTGGAAAAGCCATTGAAGAAAAAAAATCGTTCTTAGTAACGAGTAGATTAGTAAAAAAAGACGGAAGCATCATTTGGATTGAAGAACACGGTGAAGCGGTAACAGTAAATGGTGTTGTGGAATATTTAGAAGGTGTTTTAATCGATATCACTGAAAGGAAGAAAGCAGAAGAAGCTATTTTGGCAAGAGAATTAGCAGAAACTTCGAATAAAGCGAAATCGGAATTCTTGGCCAATATGAGTCATGAAATTAGAACCCCTTTAAACGGAATTATAGGTTTTAGTAAATTGTTATTGAATACAAGTATTTCAGAAGTACAAAAACAATATTTGCAAACGGTAAATCAATCTGCAGAATCTTTACTCGATGTAGTAAATGATATTCTTGATTTATCTAAAATAGAAGCAGGTAAATTAACCTTAGAAAACAGTAAAACAAATCTGCATGGTATCATAAACCAATCTGTTGATATGGTAAAATTTACCGCACATCAAAAAAACATCGAATTGATTGTAAATGTCCAAGAAGATATTGAATGTACAATTTGGACCGATGAGGTGCGACTCAAACAAATTCTTCAAAATTTATTAAGTAATGCGGTAAAATTTACATTAAAAGGACAAATAGAACTCAATATAAGTGCTGTTAAAGTAGACAAACAACATTCTAAAATACAATTTGAAGTAAAAGATACAGGTATTGGTATAAAACCAGAAAATAAAGGCAAAATATTAGAAGCTTTTTCTCAAGAAGACAGTTCTACTACCAGAAATTTTGGAGGAACAGGATTAGGATTATCCATTACCAATAGTTTACTGAAACTAATGGATAGCCAATTAGAAATATCCAGTGAAGTTAAAAAAGGAAGTTGTTTTAGTTTTGAAATCGTTTTGAAAACGGAAACTTGTGAAAACAAAAATATATTACTCAACAATAAATTTAGAAAAGCAATTGTTGTAGAAGATAATCCTTTGGTTTGTGAAGTCATTGAAAGAATGTTTCGTTCTCTCAACTTACCTTGTTTGACTATTTCATCAAAAGAAGGCTTGCTATCGGTAGTAAAAGAAGCTACTGAAAACGATTTGATTCTTATAGATTATGAATTTCTAAATAGAAAAATGACGCAAGAAATAATCGATTGGGTAAGTCAAAATCAGGAAAGACATTTAATCATTATGCAAAATTCTACTTCAGATTTTATTTCCAACAAAGATTTCAATACAGTGTACAATATTATTAAGCCACTTAAAATTAATGTACTTCAAAATTATTTGAATAAAATCAATAATCCCTTTAGTAGTGATTCAATCAGTCCTGTAGATTTAGTTGAAGTCAATAAAAATAAAATTAATATTCTAATAGTTGAAGATAATAAAGTCAATATGTTATTGACTAAAACATTGGTTACTAAAGCTTTTCCAAATGCGGTTTTATCAGAAGCTTCCAATGGATTACAAGCCGTAGAAGTCTTTAAAAATGTGAATCCTGAAATTATTTTAATGGACATTCAAATGCCTGTAATGAATGGTTATGAAGCTACAGAATTAATACGTAAAGTAAATAAAGATGTCATTATTATTGCTTTAACAGCTGGAGTTATTACGGGTGAAAAAGAAAAATGTTTGGACATTGGTATGAATGATTTCATCCTAAAACCTATCGACAAAGAATATTTTGAAAAAACCGTAATAAAATGGATAAAAACGGTACATAAAATTTCCGTTTAGTATCTTTGTAGGCATTAAAAGAAGAGATCGTTTATGACGCAAAATATAAAAGGTTTTTCTAAACTTACCAAAGAAGAAAAAATAGACTGGATTGCAAGTGCTTATTTTGTAAATCCTACAGAAGCCAAACAAATTGTTACCCAATATTGGAATTCTAATGAAACGCTACAAAAGCTTCACGACGAATTTATTGAAAACACTATTACCAATTTCTATTTGCCTTATGGGGTAGCTCCTAATTTTAGTATCAATGGAAAAAGCTACACGGTTCCTATGGCTATTGAAGAAAGTTCGGTTGTGGCTGCTGCTGCTAAAGCAGCTAAATTTTGGGGAGAAAGAGGAGGTTTTAAAGCAAGGGTTATCAATACCGAAAAAATAGGACAAGTGCATTTCTTGTTCCAAGGAGCATTTGAAAACTTAGAAACTTTTTTCAATACGATTAAACCTCAATTCTTTGCAGCTACCGAAAACGCAACCAAAAACATGCAAAAGCGCGGTGGTGGTATTTTGGATATCAAATTAAAAAATAAAACACACGAATTACCAAACTACTATCAATTGCATGCTACTTTTAATACAAAAGATAGTATGGGTGCCAATTTCATTAACACTTGCTTAGAACAATTTGCTAAAACACTGGAAAACGAAGCCCACGATTACGAAGCATTTACCGAAACTGAAAAAAACATTCAGGTAATCATGAGTATTTTAAGTAATTATGTGCCCAATTGTGTGGTACGAGCTGAGGTTTCTTGTCCAGTTGAGCAAATGAGTGAAGATGCCAACATCAACCCTCGTGAATTTGCTGAAAAGTTTGTGACAGCAGTCAATATTGCGGAAATCGAACCTTACCGAGCAGTAACACACAACAAAGGCATCATGAACGGAATCGATGCGGTGGTGTTAGCCACTGGAAACGATTTTAGAGCGGTGGAAGCAGGAGTGCATGCTTACGCAAGTCAGTCTGGGCAATATCGCAGTTTGTCTCATGCCAAAATTGAAAACGATATTTTTACCTTTTGGATTGAAGTCCCTTTGGCTTTAGGAACCATTGGCGGACTCACGAGTTTGCATCCTTTGGTAAAATTTTCATTGGAAATGTTAGGCAATCCAAGCGCAGAAGAACTCATGCAAATTGTAGCGGTAACCGGTTTGGCGCAAAATTTTGCTGCCGTTCGTTCGTTAACTACTACGGGTATTCAGCAAGGGCACATGAAAATGCATATTAATAACATTTTGAATCAACACCAAGCGACTAAAGAAGAAAAAATAAAAGTATTGGATTACTTCAAAAACACCACTATTTCCCATAGTTTAGTGGTGGATTATTTAGAAAGTTTACGCCAATAATTTTTGGAGCTATTTCCTGCTGTACGCTATATCTTTTTTATTTTGGCACCTCGAGCGCAGTCGAGAGGCCAAAATAAAAAAGGATGCCGCTTCCATCAGGGCTAAAAACACAATCATGCAAGAAAAAATATTTTACAGTAACGGAAAACTACTCCTTACAGGAGAATATGTGGTTCTAGATGGAGCAAAAGCTTTAGCTGTACCTACTAAGTTCGGACAAAATTTAGTTGTAAATGCAGGTAGCAACAAAGAAATACATTGGACAAGTTACGATTCTGACGGTACGATTTGGTTTCAAGATACACTTACTTTTGAAGCCATTCAAACCAAAGACCTTCAAGAGTCTCATTCCAAAATTAAAAATACCTTATTAGAAATTCTACATCAAGCTTTTCTTCAAAACCCAAGCTTTATCTTGGAAAGTGAAGGCTACACGATTACAACTCATCTTACTTTTCCACGACTTTGGGGCTTGGGAACGTCTTCTACTTTAATAAATAATATTGGCTTTTGGCTAGAAATCGATGCTTTCGAATTATTACAAAAAAGCTTTGGTGGTAGTGGTTACGATGTAGCCTGCGCTCAAAATAGCGAACCTATATTGTACACTATTGAAAATGGCAAACCTACCGTTGAGGTGGTTGCTTTCAATCCGCCTTTTAAAGAAAACATTCACTTTGTTTATTTGAATAAAAAGCAAAGTAGTAAATCGGCGATTTCTAATTATATCAATAAACAACATCGCGTAGATAAAGTAATTGCAAAAATCAATGCCATCACGCAAGAAGCGTTAACAGTTCAAGAAGGTCGCGATTTTGCCTTACTTATGGAAAAACATCAAGCCATTATGAGCGATGTGTTAGAAACCGAAACCGTAAAAGAACAACTCTTCTCCGATTTTAAAGGTGTCGTTAAAAGTTTAGGAGCTTGGGGAGGCGATTTTGTAATGGTACTCTCTAAAAACGACCCAACCGATTATTTTGTAGCCAAAGGCTATCCAACCATTTTGAGTTACGAAGACATGGTATTGGGTAACTAAGGTTTCTTTTGTCAAATATTTTCTATTCCTAAAAGTGTAAGATTTTCAACAATTTAGGCTTTGTTGTGAAGTTGAATTAAGGCTCTTGTTCATCTCAAAAGAAAAACTTACATTTGAAAAAAGCACTTCAAAAATGAGAATAGAAACCGACCTAAAACTAGGCTTTAAAGACGTAATGATTCGTCCTAAAAGATCCACCTTAAGCAGTAGAGCACAAGTAGATTTGCAACGCAATTTTAAATTTTTGCACAGTTCGTATGTGTGGAGCGGTGTGCCTATTATGGCTGCGAATATGGATACGGTGGGGACATTTGAAATGGCTTTGGCTTTGACAAAACACCATATTTTTACAGCCGTTCATAAACATTATACTTTAGACGATTGGGCGCAATTTCTCAATAAAATTTCAGATGATTTGTACTCCTATATTGCAGTCAGTACAGGAACAGGAAAAGAAGACGCAAAAAAGGTTCAAGCCATTTTTGAACGTTTCCCAAAACTGCAATTCATTTGCATTGATGTGGCCAATGGCTATTCCGAGCACTTTGTAAAATTTGTCAAACAAACCCGAAAACAGTTTCCAGATAAAGTTATTATTGCAGGCAATGTAGTAACGGGTGAAATGGTAGAAGAACTTTTGTTAGCTGGTGCCGATATTATTAAAGTAGGAATAGGACCCGGTTCGGTATGTACTACAAGAGTAAAAACAGGAGTTGGTTATCCACAATTATCTGCTATTATAGAATGTGCTGATGCCGCTCATGGTTTAGGCGGACAAATTATTAGCGATGGCGGTTGTGCCATTCCAGGAGATGTAGCCAAAGCATTTGGAGCAGGAGCCGATTTTGTGATGCTCGGCGGTATGCTTGCCGGTCATGAAGAGAGTGGAGGAGAAGTGATTGAAATAAAAGGAGAAAAGTACAAACAATTTTATGGTATGAGTTCGGAAACCGCCATGAAAAAGCATGTAGGTGGTGTGGCCAATTATAGAGCCAGTGAAGGGAAAACGGTAAAAGTACCTTTTAGAGGCAAAGTAGAAGATACCATACAAGACATTTTAGGAGGTTTGCGAAGTACCTGTACTTATGTAGGTGCTGCTAAACTCAAAGAACTCACCAAACGCACAACTTTTATACGTGTAGCCGAACAAGAGAATAGAGTATATACTTCATGATTCAATAACAAAAGCCTATCCAAAAAGCAAAATCTTGTCAAGCTGAACTTGTTTCAGCTTCTTTTGTTTCCATTTACCACACGAATAAATTGCGCAGTAGCGGTGCAACAGTCATACTACTACAGTATGTGACGTTGTTTACAAGTGCAAGAAGGCATACACCTACAGTATTTTTAAAATTTACAAGTGCAACAGAGTATACTCCTATAGTATTTTTCAAATTTACAAGTGTAAGAGAGTATACTCCTGCAGTATTTTTGAAATATACAAGTGCAACAAGGCATACTCCTATAGTAAGTGATACTAGTTACAAGTGTAGTAGTGTAGGTTACTATAGGAAGAGCTTAAAAAACAGTTTTGTTTTAGATAGTTTTTGATGACTTTTTTAAAATAACAAAAGCACTTCATTGTGGCTTTTTGTTTTATTTACTTTGTGGGCACGGATTACATTCTATATTTCCTATCCTTATTTGTAAAAGTTATTAAATATTTATCTTTTTTATTTTCATTAATTAATTCTATATATATATATACTTCCTTAATTTTTTAATAGGGACATTTAAAACTGAATTATTAATTTTAATTTCAATATTAGAATTTCTACTAGCATATAATCTATCACCATAACCATGATTTATATTCATTATACCCTTTCGATAAACAGTATCTTTACTTGAAATAGAAAAAATATCATTAGGATTAAAAGTAAAGAACATTATGAAAGATTCTCTTTCGGAATTCATTATTTTGAAATCAGCATTACTTTTTTCTATATAATCTCTAGTCAAAGTTTTTTTTCATTTATAATTTTTAATGTAGGACTACAACTACAACATAAAATAAAAAAAATTAAATATCTGTACATATTATCCTCCTTTATTATGATCTGTATTATTTTCTGTATTATTTTCTTTATCATCATCCCCTGAGCTGCGCAAAGTCCGAAGTTTCGGACTCCGGACTTTGAGCTAAGATATAAAAAACAGTAACTTAAAGAGGTAATATAAATGATTCTTTTATTTGTAAAAAAACTTCCCGCTATTCGGTATTTAATTTATAGGTTATACTTTAAGTCTACTTCTCATAAAAATGTAAGTAATTAGGGTAGCAATTGGGTAGCATTACTATATATAGGAGTGTATTTTTTATTTAAATATTTATTTTGCATGCTTTTAAATAAATATTCATGATGAAAAAAATTGGCTGCTTTATTCTCTTTTTTAGTGTTTTTAATTTTGCAAATGCGCAAGTTGGTGTGAATACAACTAGTCCAAAAGCGAGTTTGGATATTCAAATTAACGATGCTGCAAATCCTACAAACGAAGATGGAATTTTAATTCCAAGAATTGATGCTTTCCCTTCTAGCAACCCAACCGCAGATCAAAATGCGATGTTGGTGTATTTAACTACAGCAGTTGGAACAAATAACCCAGGTTTTTACTATTGGGATAATGCCACTACAACTTGGATTGGTTTACAAAAAGCCGGCATTATTTCTAAGATTAATGATACCGATTTAGATACAAAGATTGATGTGGAAGAAACGGCTGATGAAGACATTATTCGATTTAAAACTGCAGGAACAGAGTTCTTTAATATGAATAATGGTCGAATAAATGTTACAAATACGGGGCATTCAACATTTTTAGGTCTAAATGCAGGAGCAAATGATGATTTAACTACAAATTCTAATACAGCTGTTGGAAGTCATGCATTATATTTGAATGTAAATGGCATTCAAAATGTAGCATTAGGTAGAACCGCTTTATACAGCAACACATCAAATGGTAATACCGCTGTAGGGACATATGCTTCAAGATTATTGACAACGGGTGCATATAACACAGCTATAGGTATCGCAACTTTAGAATTTAATGTTTCAGGTTCATATAATACTGCTTTAGGAGCAAACGCAGGTAAAAACAATCCAAATGGCAGCAATAATACCTTACTTGGATTTTATGCAGGTGAAAATTCGGCTGGTTCAGGAAATGTATTTTTAGGATATTCATCAGGGAGAAATGAGACAGGAAGTAATAAATTATACATCGAAAATTCTGCTTCCGCTACCCCTTTAGTTTATGGAGAATTCGACACGAATTTATTACGCGTAAATGGAACTTTAGATGTTAATAATGCCTATCAATTTCCAACAATTGATGGAACTTCTGGTCAAGCATTAATTACTGATGGAAACGGAATAGTTTCTTGGGCAGATATTAATGGAAAAGTAACAAAACTTATTGATGCTGATTCAGATACCCAAATTCAAGTAGATGAATCAGCCGATGACGATACGATACGATTTGATATTGCCGGGACACAGTATTTCACAATGAAAAACGGTCGTATAAATGTACTTAGTACAGGACAATCAACTTTTTTAGGAGAATATGCTGGATTAAATGATGATCTTACTAATAATTTTAATACTGCAATTGGAAAATCTGCAATGTATACAAATACTACTGGAGTTGGTAATACAGCTGTTGGTGTAAATACATTGTATAATCATACAGCTGATGGTGCAACTGCTGTAGGAATAAGTGCATTATATAATAATACGACTGGTGTAAATAACACTTCAATAGGTGCATATGCTTCAAATAACAATACAACAGGTTTTCAAAATACCTCAATAGGTGCATATGCATTATATAATAATACAACTGGTGCTAATAATACTGTAATAGGTCAGAATGCTGGAAGAAATGCAACTGGGAGTGGAAATATCTTTATAGGAATAGGATCTGGAAGTAATGAAACAGGAGATAATAAATTATATATCGAAAATTCAGGTTCCACTACGCCTTTAATTTATGGAGAATTTGATACTAATCTTTTACGTGTTAATGGGACTTTAGATGTTAATAATGCCTATCAATTTCCTACAGCAGATGGAACTACTGGTCAAGCTTTAGTCACAGATGGTGCTGGAGCAGTTACTTGGACTGATGTAAATAGCGATACAACTAAAATTATTGATGCAGATTTAGATACTAAAATAGAAATGGAAGCAACTAGTGATGAAGATATTATTCGATTTTCTACTGGAGGAACGGAGTTTTTTAATATGAACAATGGGAAATTAAATGTAGTAAACACAGGAGAATCTGTTTTTATAGGTCAAAATGCAGGTTTAAATGATGATTTTACTAATAATTTTAACACTGCAATAGGTAGTAATGCTTTATTTACCAATACTACAGGTAATGGTAATACAGCTATAGGAAGAAATGCTTTATACAGGAATAATGAATATTGTAATACAGCAGTTGGGAATAATGCCTTAAAAGATAATACTACGGGTTTTAATAATTCAATAATTGGATTTAATGCTTTAACAGCTAATGTCTCAGGTTTTCAGAATGTTGTATTAGGAGCTTATGCTATGTTTACAAATGTTACTGGAAAAAACAATACTGCAATTGGTATGAATGCTGGGAGAAATGCAACAGGAGATGGAAATGTTTTTATTGGACTAGCATCTGGTATGAGTGAAACAGGAGATAATAAATTATACATCGAAAATTCAGGTTCCACTACTCCTTTAATTTATGGAGAATTTGACACCGATTATTTACAAGTAAATGGTAATTTCGATGTAGGGGTGTCTGGAGACGGTACTGTGGCTCGTTCTAATGCTTGGAATATTTTTAGTGACCGTCGTTGGAAAACCAATTTTAAAAAGATTGAGAACGCTTTAGATAAATTAAATCAAATTAACGGGTATTATTACAATTGGAAGGATAGAAAAGATCAATCGCTCCAAATTGGAGTCATTGCGCAAGAAATAGAAGCTGTTTTACCTGAAATAGTGAGTACAGACAAAAACGGCTATAAAAGTGTAGATTATTCGAAAATTTCAGCTTTATTGATTCAAGTTGCCAAAGAACAACAAAGTATCCTTGAACATCAAGAGACTAAAATTGAAGAACTGAGTAAAAAATACACCGATTTGGCTAAAGAAATTGAAAATATGAAACAACTATTAGCTTCAAAAAAGGAATAAAATTGAAATAGTACAAATAAAAAAACCACTCGATTGAGTGGTTTTTTTGTGGTACCTCCAGGAATCGAACCAGGGACACATGGATTTTCAGTCCATTGCTCTACCAACTGAGCTAAGGTACCTTCCAGATTCAGAAAGGTTGCTTGCTGAATGCGGGTGCAAATATAGAACCCTTTTTGTAATTTCCAAAACATTTTTTTAAAAAAATCAATTTGTATATTTGTCAACTCAAAAAATAAAAGATGCTTTTAACTATTGATATCGGAAATACTAAAATTAAATGTGCTGTATTTGAGCAAAATACACTTTTAGATAAATTTGTTTTTGATCAAAAAGAAGGCTTGATTTTTTTTAAAAAAATTTTTAAAAAATTTAATTTAATCCAGTTTTCTATTGCTTCTTCTGTAGGAAAACTAGAAAAAGAATGTCTCAATTATGTAAAAAAGCATTCTAAATTAATCGAAGTTACACATCAACTTTCTTTTCCATTTGAAAATTTGTATAAAACACCTACAACTCTGGGCATTGATCGGATGGTTTTGGCTTCAGGAGCTAGTTTGTCATTTCCGAAGACCAATTGTTTAATTATAGATGCAGGAACTTGTATTACTTACGACTTTTTAAATGAGAATGGACAATATTTTGGAGGAGCAATTTCACCTGGATTGCAACTTAGGTACAAAGCCTTACACAATTACACCGCAAAATTACCGTTATTAGACAAAGAAAATATAGCTTTTTTTATTGGTCAAAACACAAATGAATCGATACATTCGGGAATAATTAATGGAATTGTCCATGAAATAGAAGGGTTTATTTCACAATATTTTCTTAAATATCAACATTTAACAATAATTTTAACAGGAGGCGATGCAGATTTTTTGGCTAAAAGATTAAAAAGCACCATATTTGCCAATTCAAATTTTTTACTAGAAAGTTTGAATTTATTATTTAATTATGTACAAACACAAAATGATTAAAAATTGTATAATTTGTTTAGTGCTTCTTGTTAGTACTATTGCTTTCTCTCAAAGAAATACTTCTTCACCATATTCATTTTATGGTTTGGGAGAACTGAAATTTAAAGGAACACAAAGCTCTAGAGCCATGGGAGGACTTGGTATTGAAGGTGACAGTGTGAGTTTAAACTTATTAAATCCTGCTTCCTATTCTCATTTAAAATTAACCACTTTTGGAGTTGGAGGAACTACTACTTTTTCTAATTTATACAATGAAAGCACAAGTGAAAATGCTAAAAACACGGGTTTAGATTATTTGGCTGTTGGAATCCCAATGGGAAAATTTGGCGCTTCCTTCGGATTGATGCCATTCAGTGCTGTGGGTTATAATATTTCAAATACTGAAGAAGATGAATTTGGAATCCAAACGATTAAAACTTCAACTGGTACAGGAAATGTGAACCGTTTTTTTGTAGGAGGTTCTTATATGTTCAATAAAAACCTTAGTTTGGGTGCTGATGTACAATATAATTTTGGTAGTATTGAAACTAAATCTATTGAAAGAATTTCAAATATTCAATTACAATCTAGAGAACTAAACTCTTCAAGAGTTACGGGTGTTTCATTTAATTTAGGAGCGTTATATAATAGGAAAATTAATGATAAGTATTCTTTATACGCCAGTTTAACCTATGCTCCTGAAGCGAAACTAAATTCGGAAAACGAAAGAAATCTAGCAACTGTAAATTTCACTGCAAGTGGCACAGAAGTAGTAAATGATTCGCAGGATGTTCCAGTTAACAATACGGATATGGTTATTCCATCTAAATTAGCGGTTGGTCTTGGGATTGGAGAAAGAAATAAATGGATGGTAGGAACTGAAATTACCTTCCAAAATAATAGTAAATTAGTTAACCGATTTGATGATTATACTGGAGGCACCTATGAAGATTCACAAAAATATGTTGTTGGTGGTTATTATATTCCTAAATTTGACTCCTATACAAGTTACTTAAATAGAGTGGTTTATAGAGCAGGATTTAGATATGAAAATATTGGCTTAGTCATTAAAGATAAAAGCATTCAAGATTATGGCATGAATTTTGGACTTGGATTACCACTTGGTTATTCTAAAATCGATTTAGGCTTTGAATACGGTGTTAGAGGAACTAAGTATTATAATTTAATTAGAGAAAACTATTTCAACATAAGTGTTGGCTTGTCGTTAAGCGATAAATGGTTTAAGAAACGTAAAATTGATTAGTAATTTTTTAGAATAGTGATAAAATGAAAACTAAATTATCTTTATTATTTGTAATTGCAGCAGGATTTTTTGCACAGGCACAAAACAATGAAGCTTGTACAGAAACTTTAAGCTTAATGGCTTCTTCTGTTAAAGCTAAGGATCCAGCTGGATATGATTATTTAACAACGTTAAGAAAAGATTGTCCTTCTTTTGATAAAAGAGTTTATTCTTATGGAGAGTTTGCAATCAAACAAAAAATAGACCAAGCATCTGGAGCGGAAAAGGAAAAGTATGTTCGCGACTTAATGAAATTTTATGATGAGAATTATAAATATTTCCCAAGTGAAGGTGCTGGTGTAGATATGAAAAAAGGACTTGCTTTATTTAATTATAAAGTAGGTACAAACCAAGAAGTTTTTAGCCTTTTTGATAAAGCGTTTACTTCTGACAAAGCAAACTTTGATTCTACAAGAGCTCTTTATGCTTACTTTGAAATCTTTGTTAAAGATTATGAAGCAGGAAACAAAGGAATTGAATTGCAACAAGTTTTTGATAAATATGATGATATCTTAGAAAAATTAAACGGATTAGAAAAAGAGTTTTCTGACGCTAAAGATGTTTTAATTTCTAAAGAAGAGTCTGGTCAACAATTAGACAGCAAAGAAGCTAAAGCAAAAAGCAGATATGAAGGGAATTTAGAAGATATTGCTACCGTTACTTCTAGTATGGATGCTATTATTGTTCAATTATCTACTTGTGATAAATTAATTCCATTCTATCAAAAATCTTTTGAGCAAAACAAAACAAACAAAGTTTGGTTGTTAAGAGCTGCTGATCGTTTAGAAGCCAAAGAATGTGACGGAGATCCTTTATTCTCTAAAATTTCTGAAGCTTTGTTAAAAGTAGACCCAAGTGCTCCAGCATATGAAAAACAAGGAATTGTTGAGTACCAAAAGAAAAATATTTCAAAAGCTGTGGAATATTTAAATAAAGCAGCTGAGATGTATACTGATAATTCTAAAAAAGCAAATGTTTATATGAAGATTGCTTCGATTTATTCAAAATCAAACAAAAGTCAGTCTCGTAACTATGCTAAAAAAGCATTAGCAGTTAAACCTTCATATGGTAAAGCTTATTTATTAATTGCGCAATTATATGGAAGCAGCATTAATGATTGTGGTGCTGACCAATTTGAAAAAAGAGCCATGTATTGGTTAGCTGCAAACTATTGTGATAAAGCAGCGGCAGCTGATTCTTCTTTAAAAGCTTCAGCAGCTAAAATGGCAGCTGGTTATAGAGCAGCAGCTCCATCAAAAACTGAAATTTTCAGTCACCCAAAAGGGAATATGTCAGGTAAGAGAATTGCTTTTGACTGTTGGGTTGGTGAAAGTATAACGGTTCCTACCTTATAAAATGAATAAAAAAAATAGAAATATATTTAATATAGTCATGATACTTAGTGTCATGACTATATTTTTTTCATGTGAAGGCTCTTTAAAAGATGTGCAAAAATTCAATCGTTCCTCTTTTTTTCCCTCAGGTGAAGCAGATTCTATAAACTTAAAATATACCGATTCCGGAAAAGTAAAATCGATTCTTAGAAGTAAAAAAATGTTAGATTACAGTAACATTACGAACGCTTTTACTGAATTTCCCCAAGGTGTAGTGGTGACCATGTTTGACGAAAACAATCAAATTACCACTATAGAGTCTGACTATGCGATTTCTTATAAAAAAACAGACATTATCGATCTACAAGGTAATGTAACCATCACCTCTCACGATGGTAAAAAATTAGAAACAGAGCAATTGTATTTCGACCAAAAAAACGAATGGTTTTTCACAGAGAAACACTTCAAATACTCTGACGGAACAGGCGGTTATCTTCAAGGTCCTGGAGTAGATTTTAGTAAGGATTTCAAGATTTTCAACATGCAAACCACCAATGGAGAAATAAATAACGTAGAAGAATAACAATAGTTATAGTATCGAATTTATTTATTATTTTTGGTGAAAATTAATTAAAATGAAATATACCAAGTATATTCAATACGTGTACATTCTATTTGCCGTTTTTTTTATCTACGATGCATTTGTAAGATATCAAAACAACCAGAACTTCACAATTAGTATTCTATTTGCGCTTTTAGCCACTTTTATGTTCTTCTTTAAAAGAAGATTTTACAACAAATATAAAAACGGTCAAAAATAAAGTATGGAAATAGCCATCATTGTTATTTGCTTACTTTTATCAGCCTTTTTTTCAGGCATGGAAATCGCATATGTTTCTTCCAACAAAGTTTTCTTATCTATAGAGAAGAAACAAAACAATTTCAATGCAAAAATTTTATCGAAACTAACTGAAAAGCCTTCCCAGTTTATCACAGCTATGTTGGTAGGTAATAATGTGGTTTTGGTAATTTATGGAATCTATTCTGGAGATTTGTTAATGCATTGGATTACTTCTATCGATTATCATTTCTCTCCTTTTGTAAGTCTTTTGTTGCAAACCATTTTGTCTACAGCTATTATTTTGATGACGGCTGAATTTTTGCCAAAAGTGTTTTTTCAAATTTATGCCAACTCTTTCATCAAATTGTTTGCTGCACCAGCTTATTTGTTTTATCAATTGTTTTATTGGGTTTCCAAATTTATTATTTGGATTTCTGATTTTATTTTAAAAAGATTTTTTAAAACGGATGGTGATCAAGTTCAAGATTATTTCAGCAAGGTGGAATTAGGCAATTATATAAGTGAACAAATGAATAGTATTTCAGATGAAGATGAAATTGATTCTGAAATACAAATTTTTCAAAATGCACTTGAATTTTCTGACTTAAAGGCAAGAGATATCATGACGCCTCGTACAGAAATTTCAGGCTTGGATATTTTAGATACGGTTGCCGAATTGAAAGAATTATTTGTTAGTACAGGTTATTCTAAGATTGTGGTTTACCAAAATTCCATAGATGATATTTTGGGCTATGTGCATTCTTTTGAATTGTTCAAAAAACCTAAAACGATTAAATCTGTCATGATTCCAATCGAATATGTGCCTGAAACTATTTATATCAAAGATTTATTAGATATCTTAACAAAAAAACGAAAAAGTATGGCTGTTATTTTGGATGAATACGGTGGTACTTCAGGAATCATTACAGTGGAAGATATTATTGAAGAACTTTTTGGTGAAATTGAAGACGAACATGATTTAGACGAGGAATTAATAGATGAAAAAATTGAAGAAGATGTATATTTATTCTCTGCAAGACTAGATGTAGAATTCATCAACCAAAAATACAATTTAGACATTCCAGAGAATGATTCATACAGTACTTTAGGTGGATTTATTGTACATAACACCAAAGAAATCCCTCAAAACAAAGAAAAAATAAAGATTGAAAACTTTGAAATTACCATTCATTCTGCCTCAAATAAAAAGATAGAATTGGTTCGACTTTCCATCTTAGAAGAAAAACAATAAAGAAATCGTAAAAAATTAATAGAAATTATAACTTTTCTATTTTATTATTAAATAGATAATTGTATTTTCGCCCACTGAATTAAATTAATATACAAAATGGCAGTTTTAAATAATATTAGAAAACGTTCTGGATTACTTATCATTATTATTGGTTTTGCATTGTTTGCATTCTTAATTCCAGAGTTATTTAAAAGTGGTTTTAGCATAAATAATAACAACATTGGCGAAGTGAATGGAACAGACATCAATGGTCAAGAGTTTATGAAGAAAACAGCTCAGCTTGAAAAACAAAGTCAACAAGGGCAAATGAGTGCTACACAAGCAATGAACTCGGTATGGGAACAAGAAGTAAGAAGTATCATTGTAGAGGAGCAAATTGAAAAAATAGGATTAGGAATTGGAAATGAGCAATTAATTAATGTAATTAAAGCCAATCCATATTTCGCTCAAAATCCACAGTTTTTAAATGAAGCGGGAACTTTTGATGAAAATAAATTGAAAGAGTTTATAAAATCTATGCAAAATGATCCAAACCAAGACCGTTTGGTACAATGGAATGAATTTGAAGATCAAGTTGAAAAATCTGCTGTTGAGCAATTGTATTACAATATGCTTAAAGGTGGAATCTATACAACTCAAGCAGAAGGTAAATTCAAACATGTTTTAGATACTAAAAAAGTGGATTTCGATTATGTAACCGTAGCTTTCTCAACAGTAAATGATGATGAAGTTAAAGTTTCTGATGATGAAATTATGGCTTACATGAAGAAAAATCCTAAAAAATACAAATCAGATCCAACAAGAAACATTGATTATGTGTTTTTTGAAAACAAGCCTTCTCAAAAAGACGAGAAAGATTTAGAAACACAATTCTATGGTTATATTAATGGAAGTGTAGATGGTACTGATACTATTCCGAGTTTCAAAAATGTGAAAGTAGAAAATGTTGCCGCTTTTGTAAATAAAGAATCTGAAACGCCATTTGATTCCACATATGTAACAAAAAACAATCTTCCAATTGAATTCCAAGAACAGTTATTTAACTTATCTACAGGTGAAGTTTTTGGTCCTTATGTAAATAATGGAACTCAATCTTTATCTAGAATGATGGGGAGAAAATCAAATGCTAGTGCTAAAGCAAGTCACATTTTATTGGCTTACGAAGGTGCACAAAGTTCTTCTGCAACGAGAACAAAAGAAGAAGCGCAAGCTTTAGCTAATTCTTTGATGGCTCAAGTAAAAGCAGATCCAAACATTTTTGCAGCATTAGCTTTAGCAAACTCTGATGATCCAGGATCAAAAAATAATGGTGGTGAATATGACAATATTACTCCAGGTCAAATGGTACCAACATTCAACGACTTTGTATTCAACAATCCTGTAGGAAGTTTAGGAGTAGTTGAAACAGATTTTGGTTTCCACGTAATTAAAGTATTAGCAAAATACGATGCGGTTCAATTAGCTACTATTACTAAAAAAGTAGAGCCTTCTGATAAAACTATCGATGACAACTACAATATGGCAAGTAAGTTTGAGTCGGATGCAACGGACAAAAATTTTGAAGAAGTTGCTAAAAATGCAAAAGCAACGATTGTACCAGCAAACAACTTAAGACCATCAGACGAGTATGTACAAGGTTTAGGAGCTCAAAGAGAAATTGTACGTTGGGCATTTAATGACGAAACAAACAAAGGAGATATCAAACGTTTTGAAACAGCTAAAGGTTTTGTTGTTGCAACGTTAAAAGATAAGAATGAAACAGGTTTATTAAGCATGGAAATTGCAAGACAATCGGTAGGTTCTATCTTAAGAAATGAGAAAAAAGCAGAAGCGATTAAAAAGAAAATGAACGGAACTACATTAGAAAATGTAGCGAAAGCAACAGGAGGTTCTGTAAGTACTGCAACAGATGTAGCTTTAGGTAACCCAACCATTATGAATATTGGTGCTGAACCAAAAGTAGTGGGTACTGCTTTTGATTTAGAAGCTGGAAAAACTTCTGGATTAGTAGTGGGTAACAGTGGTGTATTCATGGTTAAAACTAAAAAAGTAACCAATGCTCCAGAAACCAAAGACTTCTCTAACTTGGTAAGCCAAAAACAAATGCAAGAAGCAAATTCAGCACAACAAAGAGCATATCAAGCATTAAAAGACAAAGCAGATATTACCGATAACAGAGGTAAATACTAATAAAGATCTATTTCTTACATAAAAAAGCCCTTACAACCCGTAAGGGCTTTTTTTGTTTCAATAGCCTCAATTGAATCGTTGTTTTATCTTTGATTCATCATTGTTCCAAAAAGAATTAAAACAGCTTAAAATCGCTTTTAAATAACAAATAACGCTATGGTTTGATAGTGTTACAAATGAATATATGTAAGTTGTCTTGTTCCTTATTTTATTTGATTATTGAAACAGAAATATAAAGTGTGTTATTTCTCTTTTCCAATTGAAAGATTCGCTACCCTGAACCTTAGATTTCTTGCAGTAGCGGTGCAACAGTCATACTACTACAGTATGTGACATTGTTTACAAGTGCAACAAGACATACACCTACAGTATTTTTGAAATATACAAGTGCAACAGAGCATACTCCTACTGTAAGTGATACTAGTTACAAGTGTATTAGTGTAGGTTACAGTAGTAAGTGACACTAGTTACAAGTGCATTATAGTAGGTTATAGTAGTAAGTGACATTAGTAACAAGTGTATTAGTATAGGTTACAGTTGTAAGTGATACTAATTACAATTGTAGTAGTGTAGGTTACAATAGTATGTGACTTAAAAACAAGTTCCTTTAGATTAGGTGTTGATGACTTTTTTAAAATAACAAAAGCCACAGTGAAGTGGCTTTTTGTTTATTTAGTTTGCGGGTACTGAAAAGATTTCCGCACTATCGGAGTTTTTTTAACAAGTAAAATATAACTTAATAATAATTTCACCTTTAGACCTCCATTTTATCCATCCGCCTACATTTTTTTTACAAACATAATCACAAATGTCAGAGCATTCTATATAGATCCAATCTCCTTTAATTTTACTAATTGTAAAAATAATATCATCAGAGTTTTTATATTCAAATAATTCAGATTCTATATTTGGTTTTTTTCTTAAAGGATTTTTAGAAAAATCAAACTCAACAATTGCTGAGAATAAATATTCATCCCATTTTTCTATATTAAAGCAATTATTTGCATCAAGTTCTTTAACAACATTTCTCTTTTTATCTATATAAATTTTTTTAATACCATTCTTTTCAAAATATTCAAATTGTAAAATGTAGTTATCAGGATAAAACATTAAAGGGTTAAATATTTTTAAGTTCTTTAATGAATCTAATACTTCGTAATCTGTTAATTTAAAACTTAAATATTTACTACCATTATCATTGAAAATCGTTATTTCTTTATTTAAGCAGGAGTCTATTGAAATAAAAGATATTACACCATCAGAATCTAATTCGCTTTGAATATTTTTTTTTGACTAATTTTTTTGGATATAATATCTTTAGAATTAATTTCTTTACAAGAAATTATAAATAAAAAGCATATTATTTTTAAAATTATTTTCATTTTATTGATTTCTTTTTTTAGAAATGTTATTTTTTGCTTTTTCAATTTCATCAGCTATTTTTTGTCCTTTTTTTTGATCCATAGCTTTCCACATACTAAAATAAGATTTTAAAAACCTATTAAATCCAGATCTTTTGACAACTGCTTGTCTAAAAATTTGATCAAAATTATCAGCTTTTGTAGCAACAATTATTTTTGGTTTAAATTTTTGTATATGATAATGATTATTGTGTCTTACAGAAATCCATTTACCCTTTTTATTATAATAACCAGAGTAATGTGTTGTCTTAGGAGTTATATAGCCGTCGTGCTTTTCTGATAAAATACTTGTCCATCCAAATTTATTCATAGCTGTAATTAATAAAGCATTTCTTTCTTTATCAAATTGGGTATCACTAACTAAAACCTTTTCACCCGATTTGTCAATTCTAAGCGGCCTCAAATCTCCAACAGTTCCATCCTTATGTGATCTACTTGGACTCGGTGAACTACCATCCGAATTACTCCAATGATTTAAACTTAAATCATCTATATTTGATTCTTTTAAGGCTCCTAATAAAGCGGCAAGAGCCGTTCCATGAATGTAATTTTCATTTTTAGACCCAGTATATTTAAAACCAATTCCATTTTTTTTATATGAATCAGGTAATGCAATAAGTCCATTTGAGTTTTTATCAAAAGTTCCTAAATTTGTTATATTCCCTTTGGAATCTTCATAAGCAAAGCTATCTGTTTTGTCATTTGTTTTCTCAACAGTTATTGAACCATTAGCTTTAATTAAATAATTATCTTCAGTATGACCTCCATCAGGGTCAATTAAAGAAATCGGATTATTCCCCATACTTAAATACGGAGACGGATATTCATCATAAGGGTCCATAGAAAACCATCTACCAACTCTAGAATCTAACATTCTTAATTAAAAAGCATAGCTGTTTCCTTCCCCTTTTAACTCGTCATCTTTTTCTTGTCCTTGGAAGCCGTAACGGTAGGCTGGGCTTGAGTAAGTGCGTCCTGGCATGGTCATTCCAAAAGGATAGTAGTCAATTTGCTCTAAATGCTATTGTTTGCAATATTTTTAAGATTTTTAAAAAGATTAAAAAATGTCACTTTTTAGCAATTTTCGACACTTTTTGAACCACTTTTTAAGCAAAAATCAAGTTGTTTTTGGGCTATTTATAAGAACGTTTTGTCTCTCAAATATAAGACTTTTTTTAAGATGGTTTTTGTGTATTTTAGATTAATTATACACGCGTAAAGTGCTTGAGTTTACTTGTTGCACACGATATTGCTTCATAGGATATTGCTTGCCTTGGGCTTGACCTGTAAAAAAACTATATTCAGCATCATCACAAGCACAAACGGCTTTGATACCATTAATAGTCATAGTAGAACAAGAACTCAAAGGTTGGTTTGGGCAAGCCGCATCAAATGCCACATAATTATTGCTTCCCGCATTAAAAACAAATATGCCTCTTACACCAGCGGCACCATTATTAATATAAACCGAATTACTTACAAATTGTAAATTATTGTATTCCGGTAAATTCAGATTGATAGTTAAATCAACCGGATAATTTGGTAAATAAGGATTGTTGTTGTTTATTCCATTGTCTTTACTGCAACTTAAAAAAAGCACTATAAATAAAGAGAAAATCAAGTATCGTTTCATTTTTTAGGATGGATTTTAAATTTCAAATTTAATTTATTTAATTTTGACTCACTAAAAAACCGTCATAAATTAATTTTAAAAAAAATAATTAGTACCTTTGCGTAAAGGAATCCCATCAAATGGGATTCTTTCTATTTATATAAACGATGAAGTTATGAGCACAGTATCTTATTACACAGCAGAAGGATTAAAAAAACTAAGAGAAGAGTTAGATCAATTAAAAAGTATAGAACGTCCAAAAGCCTCTCAAGCAATTGCTGAAGCAAGAGATAAAGGAGATTTGTCTGAAAATGCTGAATACGATGCAGCAAAAGAAGCACAAGGTCTTTTAGAAATGAAAATTGCTAAAATGGAAGAACTAGTGGCAAATGCTCGTTTAATTGATGAATCTCAATTAGATGTTTCCAAAGCTTTGGTGTTATCTACCGTTAAAATTAAAAACCAAACAAACGGGATGGAGATGAAATATACTTTAGTAGCAGAAAGTGAAGCAGATTTAAAGTCTGGAAAAATTTCTGTAACTTCTCCGATTGGGAAAGGTTTGTTAGGTAAAAAAGTAGGTGAAATAGCCGAAATAAAAGTGCCAAATGGAACTTTAAATTTTGAAGTATTAGAAATTACAAGAGATTAAATATGGCTTCTATTTTTACAAAAATTATTGATGGTGAAATTCCTTGCTATAAAATTGCTGAAGATGAGAACTTCATAGCTTTTTTAGATGTGAATCCAAATGCGAAAGGACATACGTTATGTGTGCCAAAACAAGAAATCAATAAGATTTTTGACATGGAAGAAGATTTGTATTTGCAATTAATGTCTTTTTCTAGAAAAGTAGCCAAAGCCATAGAAAAAACAATTGAGTGTAAAAGAGTAGGTGTTGCTGTTGTAGGCCTTGAAGTGCCTCATGTTCACGTACATTTAATTCCTTTACAAGATATGGATGATATGCGTTTTCTAAGAAAGGTAAGTCTTGAAAAAGCTGAATTTGAAAGTATTGCACAAGCTATAGCAGCGAAATTATAAATAAAAAAATCCCAATCATTCGGGATTTTTTTATTTGTGATTCTCTTTAAAATAACTTACTTGTATGGTGGTTCCTTTTCCAATTTCTGAATGTACTACTCTAATGTTGCCTTTATGATATTCTTGAACAATTCTTTTCGTTAAGGATAATCCTAAACCCCAACCTCTTTTTTTAGTAGTAAACCCAGGTTCGAATATTTTTGAAAATTGATTTTTAGGAATACCTTTTCCAGTATCTGTTACTCTGATTCTAACTTTGTTTTTATCATCAGTAAGTAAAATTTGTAATTTTCCTTTTCCTTTCATCGCATCAATGGCATTTTTGACTAAATTTTCAATAGTCCAACTATGTAAAATAGGATTAATTGGAATTCTAATGGGATATTCAGGTGCCGTAAATTGGAAAACCACATGATTCGAAGATCGTGATTTTAAATATTCAAAAGAATTTTTAGTTTCTTCTACAATGTCTACCAATTCGAGAACGGGTTCACTACCAATTTTTGAAAACCGATCTGTAATCGTTTGTAGTCGATTAATATCTTTTTCAATCTCAATAATGGTTGAAGGTTCTACATTGTCTAATTTTAAAATTTCTAGCCAACCAATCAAAGAAGATAATGGAGTTCCAATTTGATGAGCCGTTTCTTTTGCCATTCCAGCCCAAAGTTTATTTTGTGTAGCCATTTTAGTAGCTTTGTAAAAATTGTAAACTACTGCCCCAAATAAGATAATTATTAAAACTAAAGCTATGGGGTAATATTTTAATTTGTTTAATAAGGCAGAATTTCCATAGTAAATTAAGCGATAATTATCATTGGAAAGATCCATTTGTATTGGTTGATTTTCCGATTTCATTTTTTCAAAAAGCTTTCTCAATTGAATGCTGTCATTTTCGATTTCTGGATCTAAATTATTACTATTTAAAATCATACCTTCACTATTCACTTCAATCATCGGATTGGAGCCATTTGCTTGAATGATTTCAAAAGGTAACCCCACATCTGTATTACCATCAGCATTCGCTAAGGTTTTTTGGGCTGAAACCCAAAGTTCCATTTTTTTTCTTTCATCATTCTTGAAAATTTGAAAGAAAACATAGGTGTTCCATAAAATGACAATAACGATTAAGAAGGAGGCTAAAATGATAAACCAACGGGTTATATTTCTTTTTTCAGAAAATTGCATATTAAATATTTGTAAGTAAAAATAGTAAAATCCCAATCAAGATGATAATTGTCTATAGATAAAACATAAAATAGATCTAGATATTCTATAAAAGGCTTCTTGTTAAAGATATTATCCGAAATCAATTTGGGTTGGTCTTAAAAATATGTAAATTTGTAAAAATCTTATTTACGAATGATATCCATAAATCCAAAAGACGTTACACCTGCTAAATTACAAGGTTATTTGCAAGGAGCTGTAGCACCAAGACCTATTGCGTTTGCAAGTACTATTGATGAAAATGGGAATCCTAATTTATCGCCATTTAGTTTTTTTAATGTTTTTAGTGCCAATCCGCCTATATTAATTTTTTCTCCAGCGAGAAGGGTAAGAGATAATACCATTAAACATACTTTAATTAATGCGCATAGTACCAAAGAAGTAGTAATTAATGTAGTGAATTATGATATGGTTCAACAAATGTCACTTTCTAGTACAGAGTATCCTGATGGTGTAAATGAGTTTGAAAAAGCGGGTTTAACTATGGTTCAATCTGATATGGTAAAACCTTTTCGAGTTGCAGAAAGTCCTGTGCAATTTGAATGTAAAATAAACGAAATTATAGCATTAGGAAATGAAGGTGGAGCTGGAAATTTAGTAATTTGCGAGGTCGTTAAAATACATATAGAGGAATCCATTTTAGATGATAATGGCAGTATCGATCAGCATAAAATTGATTTGGTAGCACGATGTGGTGGGAATTGGTATTCAAGAGCTAATAGTGGCTTGTTTGAAGTTGAAAAACCTCTTTCAACTATGGGAATTGGGGTAGATGCTATTCCAGATTTTGTTAAAAAAAGTACAGTTTTTTCGGGTAATGATTTAGGAATTTTAGGAAATGTCGAAAGTATTCCAAACGAAGAAGAAATTACTATCTTTGTAAACGAAAATTTTGGAGTAAAAGCCGTTTTGAGTAGTGATGATGAAATCAAAAAACACGAACTTGCCAAGCAATATATTGATAAGAATGAGGTCTTAAGCGCTTGGAAAGTTTTATTAGCAAATAAATAAATTTATAAGAAATGGAAGTAACAGGAAGAGTAAAAGTGATTAACCCAGTACAACAGGTTAGTGCAACATTTAAGAAAAGAGAGTTAGTGGTTACCACAGAAGAACAATATCCACAACACATCATGATTGAGTTTACTCAAGATAAAACAGATTTATTAAATAATTATACACATGGGGAACAAGTTAAAGTGTCTATTAATTTAAGAGGTAGAGAATGGGTAAATCCACAAGGTGAAACTAAATATTTTAATTCTATTCAAGGTTGGAGAATTGAAAAATTACAACCTGAAGCACCAGTAACTGGACAAATGCCTCCAATGCCAGCTGCAGATGCTTTTGAACCAGCAACCAATTTTAATGAAGAAGAACACGACGATCTTCCTTTTTAAAAATAATACCCTATAAATTTGAAGTCAGAAGTTTTAGTGAACACTATAATTTCTGACTTTTTTAGTACCAAGTTTTTAATTTCGAATTTTATAACATGCATTTTTTAACAAAAGACATTTATTTTCCACCAGTGGAGGAAGCTTCACCTGAAGGTATATTGGCTGTAGGTGGCGATTTATCCCTAGAGCGTCTTTTGCTAGCTTATAAAAGTGGTATTTTCCCTTGGTTTGAAGACGATGAACCTATTCTTTGGTGGGCACCTGAGGAACGTATGGTGTTATTTTTTGAAGATTTGAAAATTTCAAAAAGTATGCGAAACGTACTCAATCAAAATAAATTTAAAGTCACATTCAATACAGCTTTTAAAGAAGTGATTTCCAATTGCAAAAAAATAGTTAGAAAAGACCAGCCAGGCACTTGGATTACCGATGAGATGGTGGAAGCTTATTGTAAACTACATGAAATAGGTGTGGCTAAAAGTGTGGAAGTCTGGTTAGATAAGGAATTAGTAGGTGGTTTATATGGTGTCGATTTGGGGCATGTTTTTTGTGGCGAAAGTATGTTTTCCAAAGTTTCCAATGCGAGTAAAGTGGCCTTTATTCATTTAGTGAAATTTTTGGAACATAACAGCTATCGCATTTTGGATTGCCAAGTCTATAATGATCATTTGGCCTCATTAGGTTGTGTAGAAATCGATAGAGATGATTTTATGATGGTTTTGCAGCATGGTATTTCCAATTTAAAAACATAGCTTCCTAAATTGCCATTCCAAAGTATTCAACACAATTAATTCATTAGTTAAGCAAGGTAAATCGGTAATTACTTTTAAGGTTTCATGAGCCATCATTGTACCAATAATACCTGGTAAAGTACCTAAAACACCATTCAAACTACAATTAGGAACATCTTCTAGATTGGGTGGTTCAGGAAAAAGATCTCTAAGACTTTTACTCCCTTTATGATTGAACACAGCTATTTGTCCTTCAAATTTTAAAATACTACCATAAATTAATGGCTTTCCTAGTTTTACACAAGTATCGTTCACTAAATAACGTGTTGTAAAATTGTCACAACCATCTATAATTATATCAAAATTGGAAAGAATGGGTTCACAGTTAGTTATTGTAATTTTTTCATTAAAAACTTTATAGTTTAGGTTCGGATTTAATTCTTTCAATAGTTCTAAGGAAATAGTAGCTTTGGGAGAACCAATCTGATTTTCGCGATATAAAATTTGACGGTGTAAATTGGATAATTCAATCACATCAAAATCAACAATACCAATTGTCCCTACACCTGATGCTGCCAAATACTGTAAAATAGGGCAACCTAAGCCACCCGCACCAATCACTATTATTTTTGCTTTTTTAATTTTTTCCTGACCTTCGTTTCCTATTTCAGGAAGTAGCATCGGTTTGGTGTAACGTAAATAATCTTGAATTTCTAGCATTTCACGCTTAATTTATTGGTTTTTTATATCGTAATGTTAACACTTTAGACTTTAAGACTTTCCTCTTGATGACTATAGGTTCTGTCCCAATCTTTCCATACAGGTTCGTATCCTTGCTGTCTTATAATTTCTGCTATTACATCGGCCGAACGCTCATCGCTAGTTTCAAATTGTTCCAATGATTGTTTGTCTACACTATAACCTCCAGGATTGGTCTTCGAACCTGCGCTCATAGTAGTTGTTCCAATAGGAATAATATGATTTCTAAAATTCTCATTTTCTCGAGTTGAAATGGAAATTTCTAAATCAGGATTCCAAATGCGATAGGCACAGATTAATTGCGTAAGGTCTTTATCATGCATGATAAAATTAGGTTCAATAATACCTTCAGCAGGTCTAAGTCGAGGAAAGGATACCGAATATTTGGTCTGCCAATAGGTTTTCTGTAAATAATCGATATGTAAGGCATTAAAGAAACTATCGGTCCGCCAATCTTCCAAACCTAATAATACTCCTAAACCTATTTTATGTATACCTGCTTTTCCAATGCGATCGGGAGTTTCTAAACGAAATTCAAAATTTGACTTTTTGCCTTTCGGATGATACTTTTTGTAGACTTCTTGATGATAGGTTTCTTGGTAAACCAGAACGGTATGAACACCCGCTTGATGTAAATGAAGATATTCTGTCTCACTAAGCGGTTGTACTTCTACCGAAATAGTAGCAAAGTGTTTTTTAATAAGTGCGATAGCATTTAAAAAATAGTGAATGTTAACAGTATAATTGGCTTCTCCCGTAACTAGTAAAACATGATTGAACCCCGCTTCTTTTAACACTTCAATTTCTGCTTTTATTTCACTATCCGTTAATGTTTTTCTTTTAATCTTGTTGTCCAAACTGAAACCACAATACGTGCATATATTTTGACATTCGTTGCTTAAATATAATGGAGCATACATTTGTATGGTTTTTCCAAAACGCTGCTTGGTTAATAAATGGCATTTTTGTGCCATAATTTCTAAATAATCTGCTGCAGCTGGAGCAATAAGATGCAAGAAATCGGTTAACGTGCACTTTTTTTTCGAAAGGCTGTTTTCTACATCTGTACCTGTAGTTTGGTATATTTTATTTTGAATGGTTGCCCAATCATACTGTTTGAATATTTCATTGAATGTGCTCATCTGTTTTGGTTTAGAATAGATAACTAATGGTATAGATTTTTATTCATTTAAGAATGCTGTTAAGGGGCTCGAAGCTTGCGCTAGAGTAGAGGTTTGACCCAATTGTGCTTCATACGCTTTTCTACCAGCAAATACAGCTTCTTTAAAGGCTTCGGCCATTAGTTTTGGATTTTGTGCAACCGCAATGGCTGTATTTACTAAAACCGCATCGGCTCCTATTTCCATGGCTTTGGCTGCGTCTGATGGGGCACCAATTCCTGCATCTACAATAACAGGGACTTTACTTTGTTCAATAATAATTTCTAAAAAATCAATTGTTTTTAACCCTTTGTTGCTTCCAATTGGCGAACCTAAAGGCATAACAGCTGCTGTTCCAGCATCTTCTAAAAGTTTACATAAAACAGGATCAGCATGAATATAAGGTAAGACAATGAAACCATCTTTTGCTAAAGCTTCGGTTGCTTTTAAGGTTTCAATAGGATCTGGTAATAGGTATTTCGGATCGGGGTGAATTTCTAATTTTAGAAAAGAGGTTTCAAAGGCATCTCTTGACAATTGAGCAGCAAGAATAGCTTCTTTTGCATTTCGTGCACCAGAAGTATTAGGTAACAAATGAATATGCTTGTGGTTCAAATGAGAAAGAATAGCATCGGTTTCTGTTTCAAAATCGACTCTTTTTAAAGCTACAGTTACTAATTCGCTTTTGGAAGCCAAAATAGCTTCTTCCATTTGTTGGTTGGAACCAAATTTACCCGTTCCTAAAAATAGTCGAGAAGTGAAGGAAGTCGTTCCTATTTTAAATGTTGACATGTATTTTTTCATTTAGTGTTGTTATAAGTGTTGGGTTTTGGGTAAGTAAACCAGAAAGAGCCACTCCATGAAGACCTGTTTCCATTAGTAAATCGATATCTTCTAAAGTAATACCACCTATGGCTATTACTGGTGTAAAAATGTTTTCTTCTTTCATTCTCTGAAGCAGTTTTTCATAGCCTTCTAATCCTAGAATGGGACTTAATTTTTCTTTGGTAGAAGTAAAACGGAAAGGACCAAGTCCAATGTAATTGCAGTTTTCATTTACTCTTTGTTGAATATGTTCCCATGTATTAGCTGTACCACCAATAATTTTTTTATCTCCTAAAATATTTCTTGCAGCCTTAATGGGCATATCATCTAATCCTAAATGAACTCCGTCTGCATTTAGTTGATAAGCCAAGTCTACCTTATCGTTAATAATAAAAGTGGCTTCATACGATTGACAAAGAGCTTTGGTTTGTTCTGCAACGGTATAAAAATCTTGGGCATTGGCATTTTTAAAACGCAATTGGACCCATTGACAGCCATGATCTAAAACATTTTTAATGTTTGAAAGTTGTTCTTCTATGGTGTTTCCTTGTGAAATATACTGTAGTTTGTTATGCATAATGATATCCTAATAAAGTGGGATTGGAATTGAGATAGTTTTCAATATATAATTTGGCTTTTTTACAGGAAAAGTATAGATCTTCTCCTAAAGCAAGATGTGCGGCAATTGCAGTCGCTAAGACACACCCGGAACCGTGTTTTTCATAAAAGACCTTATGGGTTGGCGGTATACTTATTTTTTTATTAGCAATGAATAAATCATCTGTACCTTTGTTTTCTTTGTTGTGACCTCCTTTTAAAAATACAGCACAATAGGCTGAAAGTGTGAATGCTCCGTTTTCGATGCTGCATCCAAAAGGAATTAATTTTACAATCTCTTGATAATTCGGTGTAATTATATCTACTTGTTTGAGTATATGGTGCAATTGCTTTTGATTTTCAATCTTTAAAAAGTCGAAAGCAGTACTGGAGCGCAAAACCGTATCCCAAACGATTTTTACTTCTGGAACCCATTTTTTGCAACTCAATACGACTGCTTCTAAATAGTCTAAAGAAGGTACAATGCCTATTTTAATTACGGAAACAGGATAAGTTTCTAAAAGTAAACGTATCGATTCCAGCACAAAATCTAGGGGTATCCATGTGGTTTTTATAAAGGTACTTTCGGTTTGAATTGTATTTGCTGTTAAAACGGATAAACCATATACTTGAAGTAGTTCCAATGTTTTAATGTCTGCTAAAACACCAGCCCCTCCAGAAGGATCAAAACCCGCTATGGTAAGTAAGTATGGACGATTTTTTGACATTTTTTGAAATTTTGAATAGGGTTGGTACTGTTCCAAATTGTGCCAAGCAAAGCCACGTCATCGAAACCTTGTGTAAGGGTTGCTACTATATTTTCGGCTGAAATTCCTCCTAAAGCAATCCATTTGGTTTTCCAATTGTTTCGTTCTTTTGTTTGCTTTAAGAGGTTTTGTGTAGGCTTATAATCTAATTTAGAAATACTAGGATAAATCGGACCTATAAAAGCATAATCATAGGATTCAGCTAAGTTGTTAAAATCAGCTATTGTATGTACGGAAGTAGATAAAAACGGAACTGGTTTTTGATAGGTATCGGAAATTGTTTGTCTTACTTTTTCTGTAAAATGTAGCCGTTCCAACTGAAATTCTGCAACTAAATTATAGTGTTGATGCAATACCAATTTAGAATGGTATTTTGAATCAATAGCAGCTATATAGCAACGTAATTCTTCTTCTGAAGTATCTGGTTTTCGAATGTGAAACAACTCCATGCTTTCTTCAAAAAGAGCATGGATGATGTTTATTTCATTCACTATTTCCGTTGGATTTGAAATTACTATCATGATTTTTCTTTTATGAAATCTAAGTTCTCGATACATTTTTTATTCCGTTTCTCTCCATAAAAAACACACGAACTGACGATTGCTACAAATAAAGTTCCTTTCCGTTTTCGATAAATTCTTCCGACATTTCTTGCATGCCTTTCTCGGCTGCTGCGGTATCTCTAATTTCTTGAGAAATCTTCATAGAGCAAAATTTGGGACCACACATCGAACAAAAATGGGCTACTTTAGCACCGTCTGCAGGTAAGGTTTCATCGTGAAATTCTCTAGCGGTGTCTGGATCGAGTGCCAAGTTAAATTGGTCTTCCCAACGAAATTCGAATCGAGCTTTACTCAAAACATTATCTCGATACTGCGCACCTGGATGTCCTTTGGCTAAATCGGCTGCATGAGCGGCAATTTTATAGGTAATTACACCGTCTTTTACGTCTTTTTTATTGGGTAAACCCAAATGCTCTTTAGGTGTTACATAACACAACATGGCACAGCCATACCAACCAATCATTGCGGCTCCAATAGCAGAAGTGATATGGTCATAACCAGGAGCTATATCGGTTGTTAAGGGGCCTAAAGTGTAGAAAGGAGCTTCGGAACAATGTTCCAATTGTTTGTCCATATTTTCTTTTATCATATGCATGGGTACGTGACCAGGACCTTCAATAAAGACTTGGACATCATGTTTCCAAGCTATTTTAGTCAATTCGCCCAATGTTTCTAATTCAGCAAACTGAGCAGCATCATTAGCATCAGCAATAGAACCTGGACGTAGACCATCTCCCAAAGAAAAGGCAACATCATACTGTTTCATGATTTCGCAAATCTCTTCAAAATGGGTATATAAAAAGTTTTCTTGATGATGGTACAAACACCATTTGGCCATAATAGAACCTCCGCGAGAAACGATACCCGTTACCCGATTCGCAGTAAGGTGAATATAACGTAGTAAAACACCTGCATGAATGGTAAAATAGGAAACACCTTGTTCTGCTTGTTCAATTAAAGTATCTCTAAATATTTCCCAGGTTAAATCTTCAGCCACGCCTTTTACTTTTTCTAATGCTTGATAAATAGGTACTGTTCCGATGGGAACTGGAGAGTTACGAATAATCCATTCTCTAGTTTCATGAATGTTTTTACCAGTGGAAAGATCCATAATGGTATCGGCACCCCAACGACATGCCCAAACCGCTTTTTCAACTTCTTCTTCAATGCTAGAAGTGACCGCACTGTTTCCAATATTAGCATTAATTTTGACCAAAAAATTTCTTCCTACAATCATGGGCTCACTTTCTGGATGATTAATATTGTTTGGAATAATAGCGCGACCTGCAGCTACTTCGCTTCTTACAAATTCGGGAGTAATTTTGTTTTTAGGCGTATTGGCACCAAAACTTTCGCCTGCATGTTGACATTGCATGGCTTTGGTTTGATTTTCTTGTTGTTCTATGCGTTGGTTTTCGCGAATTGCAATATATTCCATTTCTGGAGTGATGATCCCTTTTTTAGCATAATACAATTGCGTTACATTGGCTCCTTTTTTAGCACGCATGGGTTTGTGTAAGAACTCGAAACGCAAATGATCTAGTTCTGGGTTGTATAAGCGTTCTTTACCATACTCAGAAGAAATTTCGGCTAATTCTTCCACATCACCTCGGTCTAAAATCCATTGTTCTCGTAAACGTGGCAATCCTTTTTTAACATCTATTGCTACGTTGGTATCGGTATAAGGACCCGAAGTATCATAAACAGTAATGGGTGGGTTTTTTTCCACACCACCTTTGGCTAATTTGGTATCAGACAAGGTAATTTCGCGCATGGCAACTTTTATAGGATATAATTGTCCGTCGATGTATACTTTTTTAGAGTTTGGAAAAGGAGTACGTGATATTTTTTCTTCGTTTGTCATAATTTATTTAGTTGAAAGATTAAAAGATTGAAAGATTGAAATAAAGCTATTAACCACCTTGAGTAGCAGTAATAATTAGAATTGTATCTGTTGGAGAAAGAAAATAATGTTCCCATTGATTTTTGGGTACCACCATTTCGTTTACGGCAATAGCAATGCCGTTTTGTTTAGTAGGAAGTTCGACATCGATTAATTGTTGAATAGTAATCGATTGGCGATCGAAGGTTTTGTTTTTGTCGTTGATTTTTAATTCCATTCCTGAGTGATTTTAGTATATAGGTATACTTTAGGAATGGCTATAACGGTACAAAAATATGTACCAAGAAGTCATCTTACTTTTCCCTACGCTAGTATGAACTAGATCAGGTTCAGAGGGTAAAATCTCAGCCTGTAACATTACAGACACCCCTAAAGTGTGAAACAAATGTAGTGAAATGAAATGAAAAAATGTTGGAAAGTGAAATAAAATAACAAAATAGTAGCAAGTGGTTTTATTTGCTTTGTAAGCACCAATTTTTAAGTCTTTATAGAATTACAAGTGCAACAAGGCATCCTCCTACAGTATTTTTGAAATTTACAAGTGTAATAGAGCACCTTCCTATAGTATTTTTGAAATATACAAGTGCAACAAGGCATACTCCTATAGTAAGTGATACTAATTACAAGTGTAGTAGAGTAGGTTACAACTGTATGTGATACTAATTACAAGTGTAGTAATGTAGGTTGCAACTGTATGTGATACTAGTTCCAAGTGTATCAGAGTAGGTTACTATAGTATGTGATATTAATTGCAAGTGTAATAGAGCAGGTTACTATAGTATATGGATAAAAAATTAACTTTAAAATATGTTTGTAAGATTATTTTTTAAACAACAAAAGTCACAATGAAGTGACTTTTGTTATTGCTTTTAGGGAATGTAAGTAATTGTATTTCTTTTAGTTTTTAATTATTTTTTTAGAGGTACTGCCTAAATCTGTTGCAATAGTTAAAAAATACATTCCTTTTGTTACGTTAGTTAGGTCTATTATATTCTTTCCATTTACGAATGTACCCTTTTGAATTACTTGTCCGTTTACGGTTATCAATTCATAGGTTGCCTCAGTAGTAAGGTCTACGTTAAGAATAGCAGAAGTTGGATTCGGATAAATAGCGGTTTCCGAGAGCAGGTAATCTTCAGTATCTAAAACATCATTTAAGATGTATATTTGGGTTCGATTGCCAGCAGCATCTTCTAGAAACAAATAGATGTCAAAAGGAGTGTTTTCAGATAAAGGAGAGATGCTATGGGTAACGTTTGTATTTTCAGTATTCATGGCAAAGTTACCACTTGTAACGGCTCCAGTTCCAGTAAGGATAGTGTTGTAGTTAGCGGTTGGTGAACTGTGATACCATGGAAAAATTGCATAATGAATGGTTCCTGTTTCTGGACCATTTACGACTAGATTAATTGAAGTTGGTGTTCCATTTTCTGTTTGAGGATAACCTGAATTTAAAGGCTTAATATAATGATCTCCTCCGAAAATGACATAGGATTTTCCTATTTCTGTGGTTGGTGTATAAGGGCTACCCACAACAAAATCCGAGATTCCATCTCCATTGACATCTCCATTTCCACTAGCAGGACGCGCAATATTACTCGGGTTTAATCCATTAATAATAAACCCATTTATTCCATTTAAAGTAGATTCGTTCATTGGATTTGGAAAACCGTTGGCAGT
This sequence comes from Flavobacteriaceae bacterium, assembly GCA_002862755.1. Taxonomy (GTDB): domain Bacteria; phylum Bacteroidota; class Bacteroidia; order Flavobacteriales; family Flavobacteriaceae; genus Flavobacterium. The sequence continues at coordinate 56,160 of PKDY01000025.1, forward strand.
ACCAAAAACAATATAAGCTTTACCGTTATTTCCATATACCGAAATGAAATCGTCAATACCATCTAAATTGATGTCACCTATGCCAGCAGATGCTAATGTTCCTGGAAGTGTAAAACCTTCAATTTGATTCAAACTACTTTGAGGAAAATGGGAAGGGAAAGGCGTTGTTCTTCCAAATATTGCATTTGTTTCTGAGAAAAAATCATCAATTCCATCATGGTTGATATCACCTAAAGGACCTACAAAGGTTAAAAAATTACCGCCATTATTATCAATACTAAATCCATCGGTTCCATTTAAAGAGATGAGGTCTACTAAAGGAGAAAAAGGAGTTCCTTTACCAAAAAGACAATAACTAATTGCAGGATCACTGGAATCCCAATTACCAATAAGGATATCTTGATAACCGTCATTGTTGATGTCTCCTGCTGCATTAACGGTGTAAGAGGGCCTACTACCAGGAAAACTACTTGTTTTAAAACCTTTGGAGCCATCTAACCAAGAAGAACTGATAGATGCAGGGAAGTTACTTGAACGTCCAAAAATAATCCAAGCTTGTCCAGACCAATGAGGTGTACCAATAATAAAATCGTTCATTCCATCTCCATTCACATCACCTAAACCCGCAATTTGATTACTTCCAGGAGTATCGATTAAAAAGCCATTAGTACCATTAATATCATTAATAGTTAGTGCCGCAGGAAAAGATGCTGTTCCATAAATGACCATATCATCTGGAGAAGTACTACTCGAACCAATTATTAGATCATCAATTCCATCTCCATTAATGTCACCTGGTCCTGCTATTGTTGCCCCACGTCTTTCATCATAGGCAATACCCTTAACTATAAATCCATTCGTTCCGTCTAAAGTAGTTAAATCAAATGGATTAGGATAAGGAGTACTCGATCCAAAAATAATATAAGCAGCGCCTGCATATTGTAAGCCATTTGCAGTTGCAATTTCAGAGCCAAAAGCCATGTCTTCTAATCCATCGTTGTTGATATCTCCTATAAATTGACTTTCCGCGCCAAATTGTAAATCGGTTGGAAGACCAGCAACTTCAAAGCCATTACTACCATTTAAAGAGTTGAGGTTGAAAGTTGCAGGATACAATTGATTTTGAGCTGCTATTTCGTATAGAGAATTGAAAAAACAACTTACAAAAAGTAGAAAGGCATAATTTGTTTTTTTTAAAGTTTGGATTTTTAGTTTTTTCATGATAAATGTTTGTTTCTAATTATGAAACAAATTTAATTTACCCATGAAGTGTCCACATCACTAAAAATGATGATATTTTCTAGTTTTTAAAATCGCATTTTGTTTAAGAAAGTTTCGGTAAGGTTTTGATATATAAGTCTTCCACTTTTTTTCGTGCCCAATCTGTTTTTCGCAAGAAAGTTAAACTCGATTTGACAGAAGGATTTTCATTAAAACATTTAATTTTAATGAGTTCGCCTAAAGTATCAAAACCATAGAAATCGACTAATTGTTCTACGATAGTTTGTAAAGTTTTTCCGTGTAAAGGATCGTTACTCATTGTTTTTGTGCTAAAGTAAATTAAGAATACCAATGTTACAGTTTACAACTAGTTCCTAGTAAAACAATCAGCTATATGATCATTTACCATCCCAGTCGCTTGCATGTGGGCATACACTACGGTAGAGCCCACAAACTTGAAGCCTCTTTTTTTCAAATCCTTACTTAGTGCATCTGATAATGGAGTAGTAGCTGGAACCTCTTTTAAGGTTTTCGGTTTGTTGTCGATTGGTTTGCCATCTACAAATCCCCAAATGTATTTGGAAAAACTACCAAACTCCTCTTGAATTTTTATAAAAGCTTGCGCATTGGTTACAGCCGCTTTTATTTTTAATTTGTTTCTAATGATACCGGTGTCTTGGCAAAGTGCTTCGATTTTTGTTTCATCATATTGCGCTACTTTGGTAAGATTAAAATGGTCAAAAGCCTTTCTGAAATTTTCACGTTTGGCTAGGACCGTGTACCAACTTAAGCCTGCTTGAAACGTTTCTAAAATTAAAAATTCAAATAGTGTAGGGTCGTCATAAACTGGATTCCCCCATTCGTTATCGTGATAAGCGCGATATAAATCGTCTTTTTCACACCAAGCGCATCTTGTTTTCATTAATAATCGTCATATAAATAATTAGGAAGATAATCTTCTTCGTCTTCTTTTTCGTAACTCGCTCTAAAATGATTGCTGTTAAGCGATTCTTTGATGATGGCTTCTAGTTTTGGCTTCACATCTTCCTCTTCATTAATCGTTCTTGCATAAAAAGTGGTATACGCTTTTGGGTTGATTTTTTTTCCATTCATAAAGAAGGCTATCGTACGAATACTTTTTGAAAAACTAGCGTTGTCTTTTTCGGTAACCGAATAAAAATAGAAGACAATTTGTTCTTTATGATAGTCTACAATCTTTTTTTTAATAAATGCAACCGAATCTGTAGTTTTGATTGTATAGAAATTATAAAGTGCAGCCAAAGCGATACTATCATTTTCTATGTCAAGTGGTAGATTTTTATGTGCCAACAATTGCATGGTTATAAAAGCCGTTTTTTCATCTTCTAAACCTTTATTTACTGCTTCATTTGTATAGGTGTTATTCACAAATTCCAATCGCAATATTTCTAAATTTAATTCAGGTATGTTTAACGCTTTTATTTTTGCAATAAAATCATCTCTATCTTTATTTTTTGGATATTTATAAATAATGTTTAAGAAGGTAATAATATCTTCTACAGGGGCATTTTCTTCATAATAATCCTCTGGATCTTTTTCGTCTTCTTCTAAGATATTGTTGGTTTTCCAACTTTTAGTTCTTTTGTATTCCAACTTAGCATTTGTTAGAATCATTTTTTGATAAGCTTTAATTTTTTTGATAGCGATTAAATCTTTTTCAAGTAAATCAGAGCAAAAATTGAGTAAGGGATTTTGATATTCTTTAATACTGTAAAATTGAAAAATATTAGGAAATAATTCTTTAGCATTTTCGGCATTTTTACTGAAATTATTGAACATGTTTGCGATATCGTATCTGTTATCGGAAAGCGGTAAATCATATTCTAGCAATTGAATGATTTTTTGGTAACTTTCTTTCGAATTATGATTGGATAAAGCAATGAGCGTGTTAATTTGAGTTTCAGAATTAGAAGTTTCCGATTTGTATGTTTTTTCCAAATAAGGGATAACTGCATTGTTTTTCAAGTATCCAATTTTCTTTATTAAATTGTTTTTTGCAAACAATTCACTTTTTTTGAAAGGATAGGTATCGATAAATGAAGTGATACTTTCAAAATCCTTTTCAGCAAAATTTAATTTGTAAATAGAACCAAAAGTGTTTTTACGCAAGGTGTCGTTAGTGCTAGAGGCATCTTGTATGAAGCGTTGTATTTTAGTATCAAAAATGGAATTAGTTTCAATAATTGCTAAAGGTTCAAAGCTTGTAAACGCATTTTCAATAAAGGTGTCATTGTGTTTGTACTCTTTAGGAACTAAAGATTGTAAAATATAGTATTGGTTCGTATTAAATTCGAGCTTGTATTTTACCGCTTGAGACGCTTTTTTAGTTGAAACTAAGGCTTCGTAAGTATAAGTGTTTTGTGTTTCACTTTCTTTTTCTTCTAAAAGTATTTTAGGATCTTCCTCTTCTTTTTGAAACAAATTGATCCACTCTGTTACACCCAATCCTTTTTTGGAATACATATAAGAATTCAACATGGAAGTATCATTGGTTGCATAATCGTCATAGTCGTAATCATCATATTCCCCAGATCTACTAAATTGATACATATTGTCTCTAAATCCTAAAACATAATCTTTAAAAAAACGTTTGATAGAATCCAGATTTTGAATCGATTCGTATTCGTGAAATTTATGATATTCAAGTGATACGGTCTTGCCGCTTTTAGATTTAAAGGAGTAATCTTTGTATTTTGCTAATAAATTGTTTTTTGGGGCAGCATAACTCTCATTTTTGATATTCAGAAAAAGTTTTTTGTTTTGACTTTCAGGAATATCAATTCTAAAATTAGCAAGTGTATCGGTGTAGGTCACAAAAGTCTCTTTAGAAAAAGTTGTTTTCAATTCAAACGAATCAAAAAAAGTATGTTTATTTTTTTCGGATGCATTTATGGTGCCTAATAGATAGTATTTGTTTCCAGAAATGAATGATTTTAATTGGATCGGTTTAGTGCCAATTTTAGATTCAGAAACAAAGGCTTCCTTGTCAAAAAAAGTCTGTATAGAATCGATATCGTGTTGTAAATAAAATTGATAATGAATTTGTTTGTGTTCAAATTTAGCATTCTCTAAAGTGCGATTGTCTTCTAAATTGCGTTCCATGACAAAATAAAAACTATTGTCATCCGCCAGGTAAGACTGAACGGTGTGACTGTTGTTTTTATTATTGTCGTTTTCACGAATAGTATAGAAGCTAGGTAATGTAATGCTAAATGAAGCATTTTCAGCCTGAAGTTTTTCCCAATTGGATTGTGTTTTCTTTAATTTTATTTTTTCAAACACTTCATTTTCAAACAAGGAGGTGTAATTATTTAATCCCGACATGGAAATCATAATAATTTCAAGAGGCGTAATGTAGAAACGATATCTTTGATTGTTGCCCGTTTTAGTTTTATTCTTAATATCATAATAGGAAATACCGTCTTTTTCAAAATAGTCTTTTTGTAAAATGGTACCTGGAATGTTTTCGTAAAATAAGCTGTCTAAAGACTTAGGGTTATAGATAGTGGTGTTCGGATTGATAAAATGATTATGATTGGTACGAATTACTCGAATAAGTCCGCCATTTGCATAATCTGGTGAACCAATAACGCCTTCTTCAGTAATTTCATTTGCAAGTAAAGGGATTTCAATCATTTTATCTGACGTAGTATATGGAGAGAAACGTGGTGTTTTGAAATACGTTTCAATCTCTTTTTTTTGTTTTTCCCCTTTTTCGGTTAATTGACTGAAAACAGGTTTAACGGTATAGCCTTTTTGAATTAATAAATTAATAATGCCTTCTTTTCCTGCTAAATGAGCTGCTCCTACGGCAGCAAAAAGACTACCTCTTTTAGAAATAGAAGCAATACTATCTGTCATTACCTTATTTCTATTAATAATTAACGCATCATGGGCTTTTTTAGAAAAAGCAAGTTTATAAATAGAGTCTAGTATGGTAATGTTTTTTTCTCTGTAATAATCGACAGTAGCTTCTCCGAATGATTTTCTTTTTAAAATTTTATACAGTAATTGAATGTTTTCCTCTTTTGGAGTGGCATCGGTAGCATTAATTTGTAGTATTGGAATCATCGATTCAACAGCATCTTCCAAACCTGTAATTTCTTTACCATATTTTCTTCCTGCCTGACTGATAAACATATCCAAAACGGCATTCTCTTCATAGTCTGCATTTTTATTATCGGAAAGCGATAGATAATTATAGAAAAAGTGACTTTTATTGGTAAACAAAGTCATTACTTCTTTTTTGGTAATGGGTTTAATATAAAAGGATTGGTATAGCTGTGCAGAATGCAAGTATTCTTTTTCTTTCATTAAATCGGAAACAGTTCCCCAAGTTTCTGGATTACTTTCATTTGCTACGATATCAGCGTTTAACAAGGCGTCAAAAAAAGAATCGGATAAGTTGTAGGATACTTTATCACTCACATGCATGGTTCCATAGAGGTATGATTTTTTTTGCAAACCATTTCCGCTAATTTCCCAAAGCATGCTGTTCTCTGTTTGTGAAAAAAGAAAGGTATAAAATAGTAGGGTAAGGGCAAGGGCAGTATTTTTCAAAATAATATCTTTTTATAACAAATATATTATAAAAAAACCTCAATCAGAACTCTGATTGAGGTTTTGTATATAATTTTGGTAACTAGAGGATTAACCTAAAGCAACTCTTTTGAATCCTGTAACTGTTAAATCAGCATTTACTGATTTTACGTAAGAAGCCACATTCATTGAACCATCTTTAATATAATCTTGGTTTACTAATGTGTTATCTTTGTAGAAACGTTGAATTTTACCTTTAGAAATATTATCTAACATTGCTTCTGGTTTACCTTCAGCTCTTAATTGTTCTTTAGCGATTTCAATTTCTTTTTCGATGATAGCAGCATCAACACCAGCTTCGTTTAAAGCAATTGGGTTCATTGCAGCAGCTTGCATAGAAACGTTTCTTGCAGCTTCTTCAGCACCTTCTACATTAGCAGATAAAGAAGTTAAAACCGCAATTTTGTTACCAGCGTGGATGTAAGAACCTACGAAAGCACCTTCTAATCTTTCGAAAGAACCGATTTCAATTTTTTCTCCAATTACACCAGTTTGCTCAATTAATTTTTCAGCAACAGTGATTCCGTTGAAATCAGAAGCTAATAATTCTTCTTTAGTTGCATAATTTAAAGCTTGGTTTGCTAAATCTGTAGCTAATTTTACGAAGCTTTCGTTTTTACCTACGAAATCTGTTTCACAGTTTAATGTGATTACTACACCAGCAGTTTTGTCAGCGTTAACAACAGCAATTGCAGCACCTTCTGTAGATTCTCTATCAGAACGGTTTGCAGCTACTTTTTGTCCTTTTTTACGAAGGTTTTCGATTGCTAAATCAAAATCTCCGTCTGCTTCAACAAGTGCTTTTTTGCAATCCATCATACCAGCACCTGTAATAGTTCTTAATTTATTTACGTCTGCAGCAGTAATTGTTGCCATATGTTTTTTATTTTAAGATTAAATTTTTTGTAAAAAAAAGAAATTCCAATCTCAAAACCCAAATTCCAACTTTATCAAATCATCAACAATTGTTTCTGATTTTTTTGGAATTTGGAATCTTGATATTGGAATTTATAGTATTTATTCTTCAGTTTCAGTTTGAGGAGCTTGTACAGCTTCTACTTCTTTAACTGGTTGCTCTTCATCTTTATCAGACTTTCTATCAGAAAGACCTTCAATGATTGCGCTAGATACTAAACCTAGAACTTTTTCGATTGATTTAGAAGCATCATCATTTGCAGGGATAACAAAATCAATTGGACGTGGATCCGAGTTTGTATCAACCATTGCAAAAACTGGAATGTTTAATTTTTGAGCTTCTTTTATTGCGATGTGTTCAGCTTTAACGTCTACTACAAATAGAGCAGCAGGTAGTCTAGACATATCTGCGATAGAACCTAAGTTTTTCTCTAATTTAGCACGTAGACGATCTACTTGTAATTTTTCTTTTTTAGAAAGAGTATTAAAAGTACCATCTTTTTTCATTCTATCGATAGAAGCCATTTTTTTAACCGCTTTACGAATAGTAATGAAGTTGGTTAGCATACCACCTGGCCATCTTTCAGTGATGTAAGGCATGTTACAAGCTGCTGCTTTTTCAGCAACGATATCTTTAGCTTGTTTTTTAGTAGCTACGAATAATATTTTTCTTCCTGATGCAGCGATTTTTTTCAAAGCTTCGTTAGCTTCTTCGATTTTTGCTGCAGTTTTATATAGATTGATAATGTGAATACCATTACGTTCCATATAAATGTAAGGAGCCATGTTTGGGTCCCATTTACGAGTCATGTGTCCAAAGTGTACACCTGCTTCTAATAATTCTTTAACGTCAATTTTGTTTGCCATTGTGTAATAGTTTACGTTCCGTGTTATAGCAATGTTCCGTTTGGCTTCAAGCTTTCAACTCTAGGCTTTAGGCTTCATTTAGATGCTAAACTAATTCCCTTTTTAATAAGGAATATCGACAACTTGTTTTTAAATTCAATTTTAATTGTAATAATTTGTTGAAAAAATATTCGGAAAATATTCGAATATTAACGTTTCGAGAATTGGAATCTCTTACGTGCTTTTTTCTGACCAAATTTCTTACGCTCAACCATTCTAGGATCTCTAGTTAATAATCCTTCTGGTTTTAAAATAGCTCTGTTTTCAGCTTCAACTTCACACATTACTCTCGCTAAAGCCATTCTCACAGCTTCTGCTTGTCCTGTAGTTCCTCCTCCATATACATTAACTTTTACATCAAAGTTTTCTGCATTTTCAGTCATTGCTAAAGGTTGCATTACTTTGTATTGTAAAGTTGCTGTTGGGAAGTAAGTTGTAAATTCTCTTTTGTTTACAGTAATTTTTCCTGTTCCTTCTGTAACATAAACACGTGCAACAGCACATTTTCTTCTACCGATTTTGTGAATAACTGCCATTACTTAAGATCGTTTAGGTTTACGGTTTTAGGTTTTTGAGCCTCATGTTTGTGCTCAGTACCTACATATACATTTAAATTTCGGAATAATTCAGCACCTAATTTATTTTTAGGTAACATTCCTTTTACAGCTTTTTCTACTAATACAGCTGGATTTTTTTGTTGCTGTACTTTAGCAGTTAAAGTTCTTTGACCTCCTGGGTAACCTGTATGACGCATGTAGATTTTGTCGTCAAGCTTGTTACCAGTAAGGTTGATTTTTTCTGCGTTGATAACAATTACGTTATCACCACAATCAACGTGTGGGGTATAACTTGTCTTGTATTTACCTCTTAGTAGCATAGCTACTTTTGAAGCAAAGCGACCTAAGTTATGACCTTCAGCATCAACAACAATCCACTCTTTTTGAGCAGTTGCTTTATTAGCTGATACTGTCTTGTAGCTTAATGTGTTCACAATAATTTATTTAAATTAAACATTCCATTCCCAATTAAGGGAGTGCAAAAGTACAATTATTTATTATAAATACAAATGCTGATGCTATAATATTTTTATTTTGTTGATTTACATAATAGATTGATAGTAAATAGTTTTAGGAATTGGATGTGTATTATCATGTAAACTTCAGATAAATTGTTATTTTTACGCATTGAATTTTTGTTATTAAATTCCTATTTGCTAAAGTTTTTAATAGTTATACATGGTAAATAGGGAGTATTAGAATTCATTACAAACAAATTTGAAAGCATATGAAAGCCAAAGCAACCTTAAAACAAATTGCTAAAGAATTAGGAGTTTCTGTTTCAACAGTTTCTAAAGCATTGAGTGATAGTCAAGAAATCAGTCAAGCGACTAAAGATAAAATCAAAGAATTTGCTGCTTTAAAAAATTATAAGCCCAACTTGATGGCTAAAAACTTAAAATATCAAAAGACGAATACCATTGGAGTTATTATCCCCAATATATTAAATTCTTTTTTTGCAAAAGTGTTTAGTGGTATTGAAGAAGCTGCTAGAAAAAGAGGTTACAATATAGTAACTGCAATTTCTAATGAGTCGCTTGAAAGAGAAAAGCAATTAATGGAGATGTTAAACAATGGTGCAGTGGATGGTTTTATTTTATCTATAGCAGAGGAAACTCAAATGACTAAAAATTTTCAACATTATAATTCTATCATTAAAAGTGGTACTCCTATTGTAATGTTTGATCGAATTACCGATTTAGTAAAATCAGATAAAGTAATTGTTGACGATTTAGATTCTGCTTTTGATGCTACTCAGCATTTAATTAATATTGGATGTAAGCACATCGCTTTGCTTTCAACTATTGATAATTTAAGTGTTGGGAAGTTGCGTTTTGAAGGTTATAAAAAAGCTTTAGAATTAAATAAAATGGCTTTGGATATGGAGTTAATATTAATTGGAGAAGAAGATGATGCTTTTGATTTAAAAATTGAAAAACTTTTAAAAGCTAAAAAAGTCGATGGTATTTTTGCAGTGGATGAACATTCTGCGACTAAAGCGATGAAATTAGCTTTGCAAAAAGGGTATCAAATTCCAAAAGAATTAAACGTAATTGGTTTTGCTGATGGAGCTTGGTCTCGTAGATTAACTCCTAGCCTTTCAACGGTAAGTCAGCATGCACCTGAAATAGGCGAAAAATCAGCCAATTTATTAATTGATCGTTTATTAGCTAAGGAAGAAGAAAATTTAGAATACAAAACAGTAGTCATTAAAACCGAATTGCGTCAAAGAGACTCCACTAGAAAATTATAATTGCTTGGCTTTATCATCTCTCCAAGTAATATAGCCTAGAGTTGCATTAAATAAGTAGAAGACATATTTTACGGTATTGGCAATATTTAATAACATTAGGTTTTGAATAATTTTAAAAACATTATAGGCTTGCCAATTAATCCAATTATCAGGATACATACGTCCTAAATTAAATGTACCTCCAAAACTGATTCCTGCTGGAATGGCTATAGCAAAAAATAATTTCCAATCGATAGCTTTATCAGATAGGTATGCAAAGGCGATGTAATTTAGTAGCAAAGAAAGGAATAATCCTAAAAACATATTTTTAAAGAAAATAAAATCGATGCTGTTTAGGTATTTTTTTTTCTTCCAAATTTTGAAAGCAATATAATTTCCTAAAAAGGAGATAGGATACGTTAAAATGGCACCTACATTTCCTAAGAGATAGTCTATGGCACCACTAAGAAGTGTATTGCATGTGCTAATTAAATTTCCGAAATTATTTTTTTTAGTTACTAAACGTGTAGCAGTCATAGATAAACACGTGTTTAAAATAGAAAAATAACCCAGATAAAAGAGATACTCTTTGTTGTTGATATGAAATGTAAATGTGGTTTTGTAATATTCTAAATATACAGAAACACTTATGACTAATAAGACACCAATAATATCTAAATATTTACTATTAGTAATGTTTTTTATTGATGTAAGTAGCGACATTATTCTTTAATAAAGTTGAATTTTCCACCACCTTGATGTAACTCAAGCGTGTTTTCACCGAATATAATTTCTATTCCAGCTTGTGCAAAAATAAAAGTTTTTTCGTCTTTTAATGTTAGTGGAAACGAACTTTGTCCTGTAGCTTGTGCTAAAAGTTCACCCTCTTTTTCAAAAATGGTAATTTTTAACGGAATATCTTTGGAAGCATAGGTTCCAGAATATTTGGTTATGAGTGTTTGATTGATTTTTTCAAAACTAGGAAAAGGGTAGGGTATTTTGTAATAGATGCTTAAAATACCAATCATCATGTCGTTACTATTATAATTATCTCCATTTACAATTAACGAAATACCTAATTTTTCTGTAGGATAGTAACCCACATTGGAACGAAAATTTTCAATACCTCCCGTATGACCGTAGAAACGTCTTTCTCCAAAAGGAAATTGGAATAACGCTTTACCATAACCCTCTTTAATAGTAATCATAGCTTCTAAACTTGTTTTTTTTACTAGTTTACCTTGGAATAAAGCGTCCATAAAGGAAGTTAAATCATTTGGGGTTGAAATTATAGCCCCTGCAGCAAAAGCGGTATCAAAATCCCATTCTTCTACTTTTTCCCATTGGCTATCTTTAAAAATATAGGAATAACTTTCGTTGTTTTTAGATTGTACTTTTTCTGTTGGATAATAAGTATTTTTTAAACCTATTTTGTGACAAATTCTTTTTTCAATATTTTCACTGTAAGATTTTTTGGTTATCGCTTCAATAATTCCTCCTAAAAGATAGTAATTGGAATTGCTGTATTGAAATTTGCTGTCGGGTTCAAATAAAGAGTCGTAATTTGCGATTTTAGTATAGATAGCTTCTTTAATATCAGGAGCATTTAATTCTTCTTTAGTTAATGAATCTTGATTGATGTAATCAGGAATACCAGTACGTTGATGTAATAATTGAGAAATTGTAATTTGCCCTGCATTTTTTACTTTAGGAAAAAAGGTAGCTAATGGTGTTTCTAATTTTAACTTCTTTTCTTCTATAAGTTGCATTATGATAATGGCTGTAAAAGTTTTACTTATAGATCCAATTTTATATTTGGTAGTTGAGTCTGCTTTTTCTTTTGTAGCCACATTACGAAAACCATACGCCTTAGAGAATACCAATTTTTCTCCTTCACGAATAGCTAATGAACCCATAAATTTGTTATTGCTTTCTAAGTATTGTAATAAGCTATCTATACGTTGTAATCGTGGTTCTATTTGGGCTGATGTAGTAATTCCAATAAAGAGAAAAAGCAGTGCTATTTTTTTCATGTTTTTAGTATTTAAATTTGAATCAACAATTTGGTTGCAAAAAATAAACTTGTAATTTAAATTTATTATCTATATTTAAATATTTAATCAAAAATTTAAACAAACAAATTTATGAAAACAAGAATCTACTTTTTAATGTTCGGTGTATTTTTTTCTGGTTTAGCAAATGCTCAGCATGATTTTGATACTCAAGGAATCCTTTTTTCAAATTCAACTAATAATGTTTTAACATTGGGATCTAATACTGTACAAGCTCAGTATACTAGTGCTACGTCTGTTTTTGAAATTTATTCTCCAACTGAAGCTAGTTATCTTCATTTAAAAGCAGGTAGTAATAGTCTTTTTATTTCTAACTCAATACAATATGGTAATTTTATTTTAGCGCCAACAAACCACCCTTTTTCAATTGGAGTTGGTAATAATGTGCTTACACCCCAACTTAGATTGCAAACTAACGGTAATGTTGCAATAGGTACTGCTTTGAATCCTACAGATTATAAATTAGCAGTTGGTGGAAAAATAATTGCAGAAGAATTAAAAGTGCAATTGCAATCGGCTCCATGGCCTGATTATGTTTTTGCTAACGATTATAGTTTACCTTCTTTACAAGAAGTGGAAAAACAAATTCAAGAAAACGGGCATTTAGAAAATATACCTTCTGCTTGTGAAGTACAAGAAAATGGAATTGAAGTGGGTGAGATGAATCGTTTATTACTAGAAAAAGTGGAGGAACTTACACTTTACACTATAAATCAACAAAAGCAATTAGACCAACAAACTAAGGAAATGGAAGAATTAAAAGCTTTAGTAAATACATTGGTTCAAAAAAATAAGTAATCATTAAAAAAAATAAAAAAAATGAGAAAACTTATTTTTATACAATTAGTGGCATTTTTGATGTTGCAAACTGTTTTTGGGCAGATTTCCCCTGTTGAGGAGATGAAGTATAGCCCAAACGGCTATTTTGAAACCGTTTTTGACCATTATGGAAACAGTTATCAATTAAAAGATTTATTAGCAGGAGCAGATGTTAAAGTAGGAAAAAGTGCTACTTCAAGCATATCAATTCCATGTGATACAGGAATTTTCGAATTGTATTTTGAAACGGGTTCAGGAATGGAGGATGACACTAACGCTACCCATAATGCGAGAAGAGCGGTTGTTTGTAGAGTATTTCAGGATCTAAGTGATTTTATAGTTACTCCTTTGAAAGATTTAGGAAATACAACTAAGGTAAAAATATGGGTTAGAAATATAAATAACCTTCCAAATGTTCCTTCCAATGCTTTAGGTTTAGCAACATCTTTTTACACCATGCCTTATAATACAACCGCTAATTTTGGTGGTATCATAGATAATGAAGTATGGAAAACCATAACTTTAGGAAGTGATTCTTTTATTAATGTCGCTTCTCCACTAACAAATTCAAATGGTTCTCAAAGTTCTTCAGGTAATTTTTATCATGGGATGATGGCATTTAATTTCAATAGTGTTACATGGAATACCACTTTATCAAATAATGCTTCAGCAGGTCAATATGATTTATATACCGTTGTTTTACATGAAGTAACACATGCTTTGGGTTTTGCCAGTTTAATGGATGAAAATGGGCAATCCCGTTTTGGTACTGGTTATAATTATTTCACCAGATATGACGCACTTCTTCAAAATAACGGAGGAACACAAAATTTAATTACTAATACAGGAGCGTGTTCCATGTATAACTATACATTTAATAATTCTTTAAGTACTTCCATTTTGTATCCAAATACAAGTAGTTGTGTTACTGATCAAACGGAATGCACAACTGCTATTAAATTTTTTGGACCAACAATTACTTCACCCGTTTACACTCCTAATTGTTTTGAACAAGGTAGTAGTTTAAGTCACTTTGAAGATCAATGTATAGCTCCTCCTAATCAAGGTAATAATACTTACTTTGCAATGAGTAATGCTGTAGGAGCTGCTGTAACCAAACGTTTTTTAAAACCTGAGGAACGAAATGCTCTGTCTGATATAGGATATCGTTTAAATACTACTTATGGTTCAACAACGGTATTAAATAGTTCTATAAATTATGGAGGAAGTATAACTGTAGGAATTACTGTTGCAGGAACTAATGATGGTATTGGTTCTTTGGGTATTTTTACATTTACAGGAAATGCTGGTACAGCAATTAATTTAACTAATTTGTTAACTAATGATAAAAATGCGGTTAGTTTTGAGTGTTTACAAGATGTTTTTGATAGTTCAGCATCAATTTCTACAACTAGTGGCTCAAATAGTACACCAATAACTTTTTCAAGTACTATTGAAGGATTGCATTTGTTAAGATATGTTCCAATTAATGTTTCTGGTCAAAGAGGGAATATTTCTTATATTTATGTTTATTTAAATACTAATAATAATTGTGGTGTTCCCTCACCATGTAATTTAGTAATAAATGGAGATTTTGAGCAGCATAATGGTTTGCCAACAAATACAAGTCAATTAAATGGGATAGTATGTGGTTGGAATTCAATGCATACTCAACAATCTAATGAATACTATAATTCTGATTCGACTTTAACAAGTCCTAATTTAAATGTTCCATGTAATTCAGCAGGATTTGAAAGTGATAATAACGGAGGCAAAGCATATGTAGGATTATTTATACAAAATAATGGACCAGGACCATTTAATGAAAGTATACGAACTAAATTGAAATCACCTCTATTACCAAACACTAATTATCAGGTTAGTTTTGATGTTTCATTGGCAGATAGTTATAGTATTTCTTCTGCAAAACTTCAGGTTTATTTAGGTGGTTTGATCCAGTTTTCAGGAAATTCATATTTGCCTATAACAAACCCTAGTATGTTGTTTACAAATCCAACCTATTCAATTATTTCAGATGGATGGGAGAGAATAATTTTTAATTTTACTACTGGTGACATTGCAGGAGAAGAATATTTATATGTTGGAGGGTTGACCCAATTGTCTGGTCCTAATCAATCTAAACCAGCTGGAACAATTACTCCAGGCTGTGGATTTCAGCCATTTTATGGGATTGCATATTATTACATTGATAATGTGAGTCTAATTCCTTTAAATGGAGGTTCCTTTGATTTACCACAACAAGTATGTAATTTTTGGTTATTAGAAAATTTAACACATTTTTTACAAGCTATCCCAACTGATGGGGTTTTTAGTGGAGATGGCGTTTCAGTAAGTAATGGTGTTTATTCTTTTAATGCATCAGTAGCAGGTATTGGAAATCATACCGTTACTTATACTTATACAAATAGTAACGGCTGTGAAGTAGAAATTTCAGATACTATTGAAGTAGTTTCAGATGGTATTATTCCAGAATTTAATCCTATAAGCCCTATATGTTCAGGAGGAAATATAACATTACCTACAACTTCTGTTAATTTTATAGATGGTACTTGGTCACCAGCGATAAATAATACAGCCACAACTACCTATACTTTTACTCCAAATGCCAATCAATGTGGAGCAGTAATCACAACTTTAACGGTTGAAGTTTTACCAGCGAATGATCCGAGCTGTTCTATTAATTCTTGCCCTGCTGATTTAACATTATCTACACCAGAGACAAATAATACGATAGTTTACAAAACGGAGAACTGGATAAAAGCAAATTCAAGTTATGAAGTAGATGGTGAAAATGTAACAATGAAAGCAGGAGATTATATTGTTTTTGAGCCTAACACTCATCTAAAAGCAGGTTCAGAAGTAACAGCATTAATTGAAGTTTGTACTGCGACTAGTAAAATGAGTACAACTAAAGTTGTTGAAAAAACTATTTTTGAAGAGAAAACTTTAAATGAGTCAATAGTATTGTTTCCTAATCCTACAACGGATAGATTGACTATTGCTTCTGATATGGCAGCTATGAATAGTATTGTTATTACAGCTATGGATGGAAAGATTATTTATAGCAATCAAACTGTAAATGCGACTAAACTAGAATTAGACACCTCTAATTATCAAAGAGGTATTTATTTGGTTTCGATTACCACTATAAATGGGATGGGTTTTGTAAAGAAACTTGTTAAAAATTAATTTTGTCACAATGGCTAACTGAAAAGTTAGCCATTTTTATTAATTAGAAATTATTTCAGAAATAAATGGAAGAACAATATAAATATTGTAGCATTTTAGAAATTACACAAAATGGATTTATTTACTAATGCTGTAAATGTAATTTTTTTCAGCAAAATTTTCATTTAATAGAACTGTTTTAAAAGATAAGAGGTGCTTTTGAGCGATGTCACTTATTCTTTCAATAGCACAGTCTTCAGACAAAATCATAAACGTATTTTCAAAATTAACTTCATGCTTCAATTGATAAAACAATTTTTCAAAATATTCAAAATTGGCTCCACAGAACCAAGCTTTTTCGGAGGTGTTTTTAGGTTTTTTAGGATAGTATGGTGGATTAATAATGATATAATCAAATGATTTTTCTTCTACAGAATCAAATAAATCAGAAGTTACAATTGTTATAGAGAAATTGTTTTTTTTTGCATTTTTATTCAAAAAATCGATTGCAATTGGATTAATATCTGATGCTGTAACTATAGCTTCTTTTTTTGCTGCGAATAGAGCAATAATACCACTTCCACAGCCTAATTCTAAAAAGGTTTTGCTTTTTAAATCTAGCGTTTGAATAAAATCTAATAGTATTTTAGTGCTAAATGTTAAATGAGGAGGAAAAACTTTAGGATGGACTTGAACACAAATCGAATCATAACAATATTTTCTAGGTTTGTAATAGTATGTTTTTAAAGCATATTTTAAAAAAGGGTGTGTTATTTTTTTAATAAAATTTCTCATGAGATGTGAATCATTCTGAATAAAACCCTTCTATTTCAGGTTGACGGTATTTCCAAAGTTTATGAAGTATTTTTATTTCGTAAGGATAATGATAAAAATTGGTTTTATAACGGATCCCAGAAACCAATTTTAGTAGTCGTTTTTTATAGCCTTTAATCCTAAAGTCAGAAGCTGTAGGATAATATCCATTTAAAACTGTTTCGAAATTTTTAATGGTATCAATCATATACGGTTTTAACCAAGGAGTTAAAGGGTTTTTTCTTAAATCAAAATTTTCCCAGCTTGGTAAAATCCAATCTTCAAGTTTTTCAGGAAATGAAAAACCAGCATCTATAATTTGTTGGTATAACTCAGAACCTTCAGTAGGAACAGGACTGTATAAATAAATAATTATTTCAGCATTTGGGTTAATTATTTTAATTTCTTTAATAAAATTAATATCCCATAAAATTTGTTCATACACTTCTTTTTCCGTTTTGGCGGGCATGCCTAGTACAAAAGAAAGTTCCGGAATAATGTCAGCTTTTTTCATTCGGAGTACAAAATCTTTAATCATTTGTCCCGTTTGCGTCCCTCCTTTATTCATTTGTTTTAAAATCAAATCGTTGCCCGTTTCAGCTCCTAAGAAAATCATTTTGCAACCCGCTTTTCGCATCAGTTTTAGGTCTTCATCACTATACATATTGATGGTGTCAATCCTTCCTTCTCCCCAATAACTAATGTTATCATTTAAAATTAATTCTGAAAATTCTAACACTCTTTTCTTAGAGGTGAAGAAATTGTTGTCATGAAATTCAATGGCGTCAATATTGTATTTCTCTTTAAAATAAAGTACATCTTCATAAATTCTTGGAGCAGACATTCCTTTCCACTTGGCATTATAAATGGGTACAACCGCACAAAAAGAGCAAGAAAAAGGACATCCCATACTAGAATGATACGATAATGTTTTATTACCCATAAACGTTTTAGCCAAATAATTTCTAACAGGGTAAAAGCTATTGAGATACTCATAAGGGAACTTTGGTAAAGTATCTTGATCGAGTAGTGCTTCAACAGCGGTTTTTACGATTTCACTTTTCCCATCTTTGAAAATTAAGTTTTTGATGAGTATTAAATTTTCCTTTTGATTGTTTTCTAATGTTTGAATTAATTCAGGAAACGTATTGTCACCAGGACCATTAATAACATAATCTACGTATCCAGAATGTAAAGAAACTTTATACTGATTGGACGCAAAATAGCCTCCCCAAACCGTAACAATATGAGGAAATTGTTCTTTGATTTTTTTTGTAAATGGAATGGCTTGACGTAATTGTGGACCAGGCATTACAGTAGCACCAAAATATTTAAATTCGCCTGTTTTCAAATAGTTTTCTATGGTTTGCCACGGATTTTTTTCTAAATTTCCATCTACAAAAACATACTCATATTTTCCATGAATGGAAGCTCCTACCTGTAAAATAGAATTCGGAATTCGGTGCTTTGCATTGGCGCTTTTAGGGTTGAATAGGATGATTTTGTTCTGTAGCATTAATAAAATTTATTATGTAAATTTAAAAGTTTATTATTAAATAAAATGTAAAACAATGAAATTTAAATTAATCCAATTATTAAAAAAATATAAAATTGAAACGTTGAGCTTTGTTGATATAGGAGCAATGAGTTCTTTAGAGTATATTAATGAGTTAGATACATTAACTTATATTGTAGGTTTTGAACCCAATAAGATAGAAGCAGAAAAATTACTGAAAAAGTATGGAAGAACGCCTTTTAAATCTTTTGTTTTAGAAACCGAATGTTTGTCTGATAAACAAGAGGAAATTGAATTTAATATACTGAAACATCCTTCAATGAGTAGTTTTTTAAATGTAGATTTGGACAATTATGAAAAGCATTTTGGCTTATATAAAGAGTTTAATTTTTGGAAAAATAATATTGAAATCGAACAAAAAATTAAAATAAAAGCCACTACGATAGATGACTATTTTGAAGAAAATATTTTTATTGATTTTTTAAAGTTAGATACACAAGGATCAGAATTAAAAATTTTAAAGGGAGGTTCGAAACTCATAGAACGTAAAAAAATTGCTATTATAAAAATAGAGGTTTCAACAATTCCTATCTATAAAAATCAAGCGGTATTTTCAGATATTGATTTATTTTTAAGAGCGAAAGGATATGTGTTAGTTGATTTTTTAAGTTATAGAGCAACTTATAATCCTATATTTGGTAAAACAAAAAATAAGAATACCCATTATGCACCATGTGGAGATGCTATTTATATTTTAAATTCAGAATATTTAGATGAGTCAAGTAAAATAAGAAGTGCTATTGTGTTAAATTGGTTGGGGTATATTAGTTTGGCTAAACATTTAATTAAATCAACAGGATTAACTTTAAATGAGCAGGATTATATTTTGAATTATGATTTTAGATCCTTTAAAAAACTGCTGAAACAATTTTTGACTAATATTTGTCCTCCGATAGTATTCCATTACTTAAAGATTTTTTTTAGTTTTATAATATAGTTACCCATTTTACAATTGAATTATAACCAGAATTAGGAACAAATTTATTTAGTAATATATTACTGCCAATTTTCTCGTCTGGGTGTTGATTAAATCTTCCTATTTTAGCTACATACTTTAAATAATTCAAAATATGATATTGTATTTTAAAGCTCTGTAGGAATAAGTAAAAGCGTTTGGAGGATTTCTAAAGCTAATGTCTAAGACAATATTGCCATTGGTGTCGATTTCGGTGATATCTGATTTATTGGCATTAATTTGAGAGGTTATATTTCCTCCCCAACCTATAAAATAGTTGCCATTGTCTAGTTTTTGAGCGGAACCCATAATGTCAGAATAACGCCCTATATCTTTATATTCATAAACTAAATTAGCGGTTAAATTAGCTTCATTTAATTCATATTCTACAATTCTACTTTCTTGTGGACTTTTGGTTACCCCATTATCAAACAATAAAAGGTGACCATTGTTTAAAATAGTTGCATGATGAGGATGTGAAATAATTTGATTGCCTGTTAAATTAAAATCGTCATTATTACCACCAAATCTCCAAATGATATTTCCATTTGTTCGATCAATTTTGTAAATCTGATTGGTATGTCTAGCAGAAATAATAAAATTATGATTAATTGGGTCAATTGCTATTGAATTAAAATGAAAATAATCTACTTTTGGAGCGGTAGCATATTGATTGTAATATATAGGATCTGTAGCGCTTAAAAGTTCTGGGTGATTTGCTGTGTCCCATTCAAATATTACCTCATTATTGACTATTTCTTGAAACAAAAACTCGTCTAAATTAACGGAATTGCTACCATCATATGATGACATGTCTACATTTTCTCTAGTGTAATAGGCTGGTAGTATATAATGATGATCATTTAAGTAAATAAAATCATGATTGTCTGTTGAATAATAACCGTGATTGTTATATGGCAAGAGACTTAATTGATTAATTTCATTAAAGTTTTCATCTAAGACAATAACTTTTCCTAATGTATGGTCATTGTATGAAAATCTTTTTTTATTATCTGTAGTTAGAAAATATTTGAAATTGATTATTTGATTCGAAGTCTTTTTATAATAAACTGGAAAACCATCATTATTTAAAATTGCTATATAATTGTTTTCATTGATGTTTATAGTAGATAATTGAAACAAATTAATTAAAATATATCCATTAGTTGGATTATTTTTTGTAATTAGATTCATTTTAGGCAAATCTTCAGGTATATAATGAATGGTATATTTTATTTCCTCACCTTCTAAAGAATTATATTTTATAATGATATCTTCACCAATATTTAATTTGATCTTAGTAATTGGGGATATAACTTTTATATTGTTAATGTAAATTGTTTTACTAGATTCAAATCCGTTAAGTTTAACTTTAATTTCATTTATAGTATTTAATGAAGTAATATAATAATCTTTTATTTCTTTATTAAATTCTGGATAAATTTCACCAGTAGAAATTTCAAGAGAAGAAAAAGTATTATCAATAGTAAAACTAGAATCATTTTCGCATGAAATTGATAAAAAGAATATGATATTTAGAATGCAAATATTTAATGTTTTCATTTTTTTTGAGTAACTGAAAATAAAAATAGTAATAGTATTTGTGCAATTGTACTTCCTAACAAGGCATTATCAAATTCTAAATTATTTTTTAAAAACAAAAAAGTTAATGTAGAAGTTAGTAAAGCTCCAATAAATAGAATAATTACAACTTTTTTTTCTTTATGTTGTCTAAAGAGTTGCAATATTTCTATCCCATATATAAATGAAGGTATTATATAAAAAAAAGCAAGTATATATGTTTTAAAATGAAAATTATTTTGAAGAAATAGAACTTGTAAAAGGCACACACAGATCAAACATAGAGGTATTATAATTAATCCTATAAGTATTATGTTTTTTTTAAATTTTAATATAACGGATGTATTATTTCTATATATGTTCTTTATGAATGGATTAAAAATATACATTGGTATAGACATAATAAAAATAAAAAAAGTATTCATGATTTGATAATCTGTAGTCAAAACTCTATTGTTAAAACTTTCAATGATATAAACATCTACTTTAGAAACAAAAAAACCTAAAAATGATAAAAAAAAGAACCAAATATTCTTCTTATAAAAATAAAAATCAAGTTGTTGCTTTTTAAAATGGAAATTGTTTCTAAATGTAGCAAAGTATAGTAGTCCTCTAGCGATTTGATATAAACTGTAAATAATTAGAAGTTGCTTAATTCTTAAATGTTTACTCCATATAAAAAAGCTTATAATAAAAAATATAAAACTTAAGATTTCGATATATATAGAACGTATAAATTTTTTTTCATAAATAACGATTGCTTCATAAGAATTGGTTAAAAACAAACCTAATTGCCAAAGGAAAAGATAAATACATAAATTTGTATTGAAAAAGGATACATCTATTATTAAGAAAAAAAATAAAAGAGGAAATCTTACAAAAAATATGGAGGTAAAAACTTCTTTTATTTTATATGGATTCTCACTAAAAAACCGAATAAGATACTCTCTATTTCCCCAATTAATTATTTGTTGTGAAAATAGAATATATAAAAGGAAATATACAAACTCACCCCATAATGCTTTTGATGAGAAATTAACTACAATAATTGATGTAACAATACCAAATAGAGAAATTGTTCCTTGTCTTAAGGTGTTAAATGATATCTGTTTTAAGCGAAATGATATTTTTAAATTCAATTTATTTCAGTTTTTTTAAGCGAATAAAATCCAATTCCTTTATTTTCATCTGAAAGAAAAATAATTTCTGTATTGTTTATTAATAAAGGCTTTATTTTGTTGTTTTTATCAAAAGTAAGTTGTTTGTATTTGTAAAATATTTGCTGATTTTTTATATCCAATTCTTTCCAATTATCCACTTTTAAATAAACATTTTTTTTGTTTTCTCCTTTTTCATTCCAATAGAAATAGGTTAATTGGTTGTCATTTACAGTGTAATCATATATTAAAATGGGTGTTTCTTCCGTCAAAAGAGGTTTGCTTTTTTCTAATGCTTCTTGTTTAAAAAGATTTCCTATAAGTAATATAAAAAAGCTTACAGCAAAAGACTTAACTAAAGTAGATTTCTTAAAAAGGTATATTAGAAACAATAAAGAAAAAATAACTAATAGAAACAGTCTTAAAAATGAAAAAGGGAAATTTTTTTCAATAAAAAAAGATACAGAAAAATTATTTATTAAAAACAATATTGCTCCCAAAGTTATTTTTTTTAAAACTGAAATTTCACTTAAAAGTAAGGTAATAAGAGGAAATATCATTAAGATAAATGTATACGTACTTCCATAAGGTGAAAACAGAATGCTGGCTAAAACCCAAAAACTGTATACATACAAATTGTTTTTACAGGCTCTTGTGATAAAATATCCAAGTGATATGAGTCCGAATTTGAATGCTAAAAGTAAAATTGAGAAATAACTTGCTGCATGAAGAACTGGTTTTGGGTTTTCAATTGTATCGAATACCAGCATTCGTTTTAAAAACATAAAAACAGATTGATAATTATCTACAAAAGCACTTGCAATTTCTCCATTAGAGGCTTTGGGTAAAACCGAAGTGACAAAGAATAACCATGTATTAACTCCAGAAAACAATATAGAAAAACCTAAAAGTAAAATCCCAAATAAAGCTGTATAAAGAATAATTTTAAATTCTTTCTTGATTATAAAAAACAAAACAAAAATGACGGGGAACACTTTTAATAAAATAGCAAGACTTAAATAGAATGCTGTTTTTTTTAATTGTTTGTTTTCATAATTAATTAAGGTTTCTGTTAAGAGAAAAAACAATAAAAAATAGACTTGACCAAATAAAATGTTGTTCTTTATAGGTACAAAAAATAGCAGAGGAATTATAAATAAATATTTTAAGTTGATATTGTAAAACCTAATTAATCTTATGCAACTTATAATTAACAGAGCTGAAGAAAAAAGATTAAAAAGAATCTTAGCATTAGTAACAGAAAATAATGTTAATGGAGTAAAAAATAAGGCTAAAAAAGGGGTGTTTGGAGCATAACTTACAAATATTTTTTGAAAGCCTAAATCTGAAATAGCTTTATTAAATTCATATGGAAAATAGATTGTTGAATTGAATTTACCATCAATTAAAAAGTGAGCTCCAAAATAATAATTTGCAAAATCATGAATAGGAAAATTGATTGCTTTTATAATGTAAAATAAACAAAGGAAAAGCAATGGAATTAGACTAAAATATTTTGCTATAACTGACTTCATATCTTTTTAAATAAACGAAATTTTACAAGATTAGTCTTTTGAAAAAAATACGAAAAAGAAACCCGTAAAACACCTAATCCATAAGTAATACTCCTTTTGAAGTTTATAGATGAAGCTTCTTCAAAATATTTAGCAGGGCAGGAGATTTCACCAATTCGTGCATTTATAAAAAAGCATTGTGCTAAAATTTCATTGTCAAAAACAAAATCATCAGAGTTGCTGCTAAAATCTATTTTAGTTAGAATTTGAGCATTGAAACAACGAAAGCCAGTGTGGTATTCCGATAATTTCTGATTCATTAGTACATTCTGAACCAAAGTTAATATGCGATTAGAAATATATTTATATAAAGGCATTCCTCCTTTTAATGCGCCCTTGCTTAAAATTCTAGATCCTAAAACCACATCATACAAATCATTAGCCACTAAGGTAACCATTGCAGGGATTAATTTTGGAGTGTATTGGTAATCTGGATGTAACATTAGAATAATATCAGCATTTAATTCTAAAGCTTTTTTATAGCATGTTTTTTGGTTGGCACCATATCCTTTGTTTGAATCATGTTGTATAATATGTTGTATGCCGATTTTCTTTGCAACTTTAACCGTATCATCTTTACTGTAATCATCTGTTAAGATAACTTCATCAACAATCTCAAAAGGAATTTCGTTATATGTTTGTTGCAAGGTTTTTGCTGCATTGTATGCTGGAAGAATAACTATTATTTTTTTTGAATTGAACATTATTGTAAATGATTTACTTCAACTGACGATGTTTCTCTGACAGAAGTTGAAACAGGTAATCCTTGAAAAGGAGCTATACTCTCAATTTCATTTCTATCATATAATTCTCCCAAGAAAGGAAACTCTGGATATATATGAGTTGAAAAATTGGATAATAAGTTTTGAACTTGTGAAAGAGGTAAGTTCCATTCTATACTTAATCTTTCGGCTGATGGTTCCATAAAAGAAATATATAGTAATTCAGTATAAGTATGTTGTTGTGTTTGTGAAAAGTCAACCCCATCAATAAGGCCAAGTTTCATTACCCTATTACTTTCACGGTAAGTGATTAACTTGTTTTGAAATTCTGGGTACGTTAAATATCCATTATAATTGTTTTGAACGGTAAACAATTGATTTATTGTGGATTCATGACACCACATGCATTTAGCTGGTTTGCCAGCATTGGAATGTTCAGCATCAACCCTGTTTTTACGAAGCCCATTTATATCAAAAATTCCAAAACGTAACTGTCCATTTGTCATTAATTCAATGGTTTCATATTCATAAACAACACCTGTTATAGGGTCTATTTCTTGACAAAAAAACAATTGATTGAAACCATTTTGTTCAGAAAACTGAATGATTCTGTGTTCTAATGAAACACCAGAATTATTTACATAACCTTTTTCGGGTAACAAATGATATTGATTTAGAATTTCATTTAAAGTGTTTGGTATTTCAAGAATTTCATAATAATGTTCAGAAGCACCTAACAGAAGTGTAACATATCTTCCTATATCCACACTATTATTTTGTTTATATTCTGAAGTATTTTTGATTTTGTTTGATAAAATTAATAGTTTTTTTAAGGCATTATCGTTAAAACCTACTTTTTCAAGATCCATTATAATCCTATTATTATTAACGATGAATCCTGTGTTTGACTTAGGCAGTACAGCTCCCATATAAGATAAAGCCCATTTTAAACCAATTAATGATTTGTCGATCGAATCTTCTGAATAAGCTTTACTCCATTTTAAATTTATTGACGTATCAGTTTCGATTAAGTCTGAATAGGAGTCGTTTGTACAACTTAAAAATAAAACGATTAATATAATAAAAACTATTTTTTTCATTTATTTAATTTTTGCAACTTCATAAATATAATAATAGGAATTTGGAACAATGTTTTTGTCGTATTTTTCGGCAAACCTAATTTTTACTTTTTCATTGATGTTTTCCCATATGCTTTTTTTAAAATTCTTTGTTATTGGATAGATAGAAATGTAAATTGCAGAATCATTTGTATTAAGATATAGCGTTAACAATTGAATGATGTTTTTTTCTGATATATTTAAAAAGTTATCTGAATTCCATTGACAGTAACTTTGGTAATTATTTTCGATGAGAGAATAAATTCTTTTATTTGAATAGGCACTTAATGATGTACCTTCACATGAAACTGTAATAATTTTACTATTTTCTTTGTAATTGTTTTTAACAAATTGAACTGCTTGTTTAGCAGATGTAAATGGATGAATTATGTCCATAGTATAGGCATAGATACCACTAAAAAGGTGAATAAATAAAATACTATATATTATTTTCTTTTTATAAAGTGTAAGTTTTATCGAAGATAAATAATCTTTTAGTTTAAAATTATCAATATCGTAATAATTTTCAATCCATAAAGCAATGATAAATAATAGGTAAGTTATTCCATGAAAACGAATTGCGGATCTTTGTGTGATAAAAAAGAAAATTTGAGCACCAATTAATCCTACATAAAAAAAATAAAGTGTTTTTCTGTTTTTTGAAAATATGATTAAGGGTATTAAATATAGTAGAAAGGAAAGCATTATGGCTAAACTCCGATTACTATTTATAATTAAGTTTGAATTCCAAAAGTGAATACTTCTAAAATCTGGAATAGGTATTAATCCTTTGAACAGTGAGCTTAATCCAATAATTATTCTTTCACCAAATGACATTTTTTCAATTGGGTCTAATAGCCAATCCGAATGAGTAGTTTTAATTTGTACCATAATAGAAATGACACCTATGAAAAAAATTAAATATCCAAATAAGTTTTGTTTTTTTAAATAGGTTTTATCTTTGATTTGTTCATAAAAAATAATCCCAAAAAATGCAAATGCTATAATGCTAAATTGAAAATGGGTATTTAAAGCTAAAGCCAAATAAAAGGATAATAAAATAAACTGATTTTTTCTTTTTTGAAAGACTGAACAAGCTAAAAATATAAAAAGAATTCCTAAATTATAATTTCTGCTAATAATATTGTATTCAAAAAGCATGAAATATCCAAAGATGAATAGTATTTTAAATAACCAATTAAAAGGCGTTTTTGTAAGAAAAATATAAACAACTGTCGTTGAAATTATAATATGTAAAAATTGCATCCAAAAAGGGTCTAAAGTAAATTTTGTTATGATATACAGTAAAATATTCCATAATATTGGATGGCCTTCATAACGTGTGTTTTCAATAAGATTTGTTATAGAGTTACTGTCTCTTGCTAATAGAAAATGATGGGATTCATCTAACCACAATTCATGGTGTAAAACACCAATCAAGCTTATCGTAAAATAAAGTATTGTGAAGGAAAAGATTAGTTTTGTATTGTTTGTTTTCATCCATTTACCTATTTAATAGCATCAAGCCGTTTGCTAAAACAGCCTTTAATTTGTGTTTTAGGGCTTGTATCACATTCGTATTTTTCTTTTTATAAAATTCTACTTCATTTACGACTTTTGAAACAGCATAATTATAGTATTTTCTAGAATAAGTGCGCTTAAAATCGATATCTCTATCGGTTGAGGTTTCCCAATCAGGAGCTTTTGTTATTTTATTTTCTATTTCATTATAAAGTGAAGTTCCTTTTATAGGGTAAGCAATGGTTATGGTATAATGTGTTGGATTCGCTTCTTTTAAATAATGTATGGTTTTAGTAATGTCTTCTTCTGTTTCTCCAGGATAGCCCAGCATAATAAAGGTGCCCGTTTCAATGCCTAAAGCATTCGTTTTTTGAATGGCTTCTTTAACCACATTTACATCCACTCGACGATCCATCAAATCAATTATTTTTTGGGAACCACTTTCTGCACCTATCCAAATTCTAAAACACCCAATTTCTTTTAAAACTGTTAATATTTCGTCATTTAATCGTTCGGCTCTTGTAATGCATTCAAATGGAATTACAGCGTCTTGTAATAGTACTTCTTCTTTAAAAGCAAGCAACCATTTATGACTCACCGTAAAAACATCATCTACAAACCAGATAGCATCGGGATTAAATTTATTCTTTAACTGTTTCATTTCAGCGGCTACTTGATGTGCAGGTCTTCTTCTATAACTTTGTCCATAAACTGCTGTACTGCACCATTTACAGGTATAAGGACATCCTCTTTGTGTGGAAATTGTCATGGAACTTTGGCCGTGATTTTGTTTCCAAGTATCCAAATAGATTTGCATGTCTATGGCATCTCTATTGGGTAAAGGTAATTCGTCTAATTCTTTAAATTTTTTTCGACTTGATGTTTGAATTACAATATTATTTTCTAGGAATGCGATTCCATAAATCGTTGAGTATTCTTTGTTTTGAAGCAAAGCATTGCATAACTCATAAGTGGTTTCTTCTCCTTCGCCAATTATCAAAAAATCAGCACCTGATTGTAAATAATTTTCAACATTGTAGGAAACATCTGGACCGCCAAGAATTATTTTGGGAAAACCAAATGATTCTGTTTTTAAAATCTTAATAAGTTTAATGACCTCAATTTTAGTCATTAAATTGGTATAAATACAAATAATTTTAGGTTGCTCAATTAAGATATATTCTAACTGTTTTTCTTGCGAAGTGAACGTAGTATCAAAAACTAAATTGTCTAAATCTTTACTTTTTAAATAAGCTGACACATACAGCAACCCTAAAGGAGGATAAGGCTTCATTATCTTCTGTTCCTTTGGATCGTCTGATAAATAATAGGCATGTGTAAATAAAATACTCATTTTTTTTGTAAAATTATAATGTAATGATCGGCATACTTGGAAAGAAACGAAAAATTTTGAATCCACATTTCCAATTTTCTTAAAAGCTTTAAAAATCCTTTTTTGTTTTTAAAAAAAGGTTCTAAATAAGAGGGAGGAATAAAGAAACCAATCGGTTGATACTCTTTACATTCCCATGTTTCTTCTGTTAAATGTACTATTTCTTTTGGATTATAATAGTAGGTTGGTACTTTTTCTCCATCAACATTTGCTAAAACATGCTCATTTCTTCTTCGAAACGCTTCACTCCATTTGCCTTTGGCTAAAAAATAAAGTTGTTCCCAAACTGTGTTTTGTGGCATTACAACTAAAACCATTTTGCCTTTTTCTTTTAAAAAATGGGGCGCCGTTTTAAAAAATAAAGATAATTCATCTTGTGACAAACAATTTAATCCTCCAAAATTAGAAAATAACAAATCGTATTTTTTTTCTATATGAAAGGAAGAAAGACGTGTTATATCTAAAGTTGAAAAAGTAAGATTTTGATATTGATTTTTTGCTTTACCAATGGCAATCATTTTTTCTGAAATATCAGTAGCTAAAACTTCGAAGTTTTGTGATGCGAGCCAAAGGGCATCTTCACCTGTGCCACAATTGATTTCAAAAATAGTTTTAGCAGTGTTTAAATGTTGCGATAAAATGTTGTAGACAGCTTCTCGTTGTAGTTTACCAATTGCAGTTTGTGTAAACGATTGGTCATAATTAGCTGCGGCACTATCAAAACTAGCTTTCATTTTCTAGTGTATTGAGTTGTATTTTATCCCAATAGGCACTCGGAATGTAATACATCAGTTTTAGAATGGCTTTCAATTTATCGCTGTTTATCTGGGAATTGAAGATGTGTTTTAAATAATATATTCCCTGACTTTTTCTATATTCTTTATGAACAAATCGTTGTAGTTTTCGATAATAATGGGAAGAATAGGTTCCTTGAAACATTAAGTCTAAATCATCAGAATCTTTCCAATTCGCTTTTAATTTCAAATCGTCTTTTACTTTATCATAAAATTTAGTTCCTGGCAAAGGATAAGATACTGAAATGCCAATATTATCAGGTAAAAGTTCTTTTACCATTTGTATGGTTTTTTGAATGTCTTCTTGGTTTTCGGTTAAATATCCAAACTGTAAAAAGAATGCAACTTTAATGTTTTTTTGCTTTAGTAAACGTGTGGCTTCATAAATTTCGGATACTTGGGTGCCTTTATCCATTGCATCCAATATTTTTTGAGAAGCACTTTCTGCACCTACCCAAACCTCTTCTAGTCCTGATGTTGCTAAAGCATCAATAGTATCTTCTTTTAATAATAAATCCACTCTACTTTGAATAAAATAGCGTATATGGAGGTTTCTTTTTTGTAATGCGGTATTAAATTCTTGAACCCAATTGGGTTTTAAACCAAAAATATCATCGCACATCCAAAATCGTTTTACTCCAAAATTTTCTTGTAAATAGGCAATTTCTTCAACAATATATTCCGGAGAATGTGCATTATAGCGATTGCCGTAAATAGGTTTTGCACACCAATTGCATTTGTAAGGACAACCTCTGGTGGTGGCTATGTTTAAAGTGAATTCTTGACCACTTTGCTTCCAAATGTTACGATAGGAATCAATATTTATAAAATCCCATGCTGGAAGAGGTAACTCGTCAAGATTTTGAAGCACAGTGCGAGAAGGGTTTACCTGTGTTTGTTGGTCTTTTTTATAAGCAATTCCTTTGATGATTTCTACAGAATTTTCTTTTTCTAATGTAGCAATTAATTCTTCTAGTGTTATTTCTCCTTCTCCTTGGATGATATAATCAGCACCTTGTTCTAGATATTCTTCAAAATGATCGGTAGCATCTGAGCTGCAAACGATGACACAACAATTATGTTTTTTGCCAATCTGTATCATCTCAAAACAAGCAGCTCTCATATTGGTCAAACACATTTTGGTTAAATAATTAAAACCATCATCATAAATTACCAAATAATTAAACTCTTGATTCGTAATAAGGGTTTCAATTTCTTTAGGAGAATCTAATAAATTGGTGTCAAATAAGTGTACTTGATGCCCTTTATTTCTCATTAAAGCTGCCGCATAAATTGTACCTAAAGGAGGAAATGGCATTTTGTTTTTCCATTGTTTTGGGTCTAATTTGTAATAATATGAATGGGAGAAAAGAATATTAGACATGTTCTTTAGGAATATCTATTTGAAAATTTTCTTTAATGAAATCGTATTTTTTATTGAGTGTATCAATTACACTTTTTTGAAAATTAGAGGGATGATGTTTAGATACTTTTTTAGAAGATTTAAATGCTAATTCAAAATCTTCGGGTTGCATCTTATGTTTAAACTTCTTTTTCCAAAAAAAGAGGGTCGTTTTAAAAGCTGTTTTTTCCAAAATGGTGCCTAGGTGACTAGTAAACGTCTTTTCAGAAAAGCGTGTAAAGCTATTTTTGTTTAGTGGTAAAACGGTTTCAGTATTGGTTTTTTTGTTGGGTATGAAATTTTTATACCATTCATTTTTTTTAAAAAATTCATCAAAAATGGTGTCGCCATACAAAGGAATTAGAGTGGCAATTTCAGTAGCAGTGAAAATGTTTTTTTCTTCTATTTCTAGATATTCAGAGGTTATAAAATAATTCATGCAAAAATATTTTCTAGAATTTAAAAGAAATATTTTTTTAAATAAAATTAAAAAAGTTCTACAGGTCCATAGGTGATTGGGTTTGGTTATAATAAAATAATCCACATCACTGTTTTTATCAAAATAGCCTTTTGATAAAGAGCCGGAAATGGCAATCCCTTCTACAAATGGAAAGTAACGCGATATAAATTGAGCTCTTTTTTTGGCTTTAATTAGTGCAATTGCTGCATTTTGATTTCCTATTTTTCTTTTTTCAATACAGTCACTTGAAAGATGAGTATGGTAGAAATCTTCTGTTTTTTCAATAATTCCTTTTGAAAGAGCCGTCTTTAATTCTTCGTGCACGACACGTAATTCCCTATGAGGAGAATATTGGTAAACTTCCTCTTCTTTTAAGGGATGGTTAAATATTGAAAAATACAATAATGGCTTTAAAATTTTCAAGTTTTTTTGTTTATTGTTGTTTGTTTTGTCTTTTCAAATTTACTAAATCAACAGTTGTAATAATAATGAAATTAAAATATTAACATATGAGATTAATTTGTTTTAAAATCAAATGGAAATCTTGCATTTTTATATTCCTGAAGCATTGAAAATGGAATTAAAAAACTTGTTTCACAGCTTCTAATTACCCGGCCAAAGGTTGGTGTAAATTCGATGCCTTGTTCTGTAAAATTCCATTGTGGGAAAGTCCAAATGCTTAAGTCATTATAATCGCAATAATCCTCTTGTTCCGTTGGAGTTTCAAATTTTTCATTTTGATTGACCAATTCAAATATTTTTGGGCCAAAGAAATTCGTGCGATAATCTGAAAACTGCATAAAATTTTCATGATCATAAGGTGTTACCGATTGATCAAAAGCTAAAATTTCGTCAATTTCATATCGTTTTCCAGAAAGCAAATTAATTAAATTCCCTTCACCTCCAAAATCAGGATGTGCACCACCACAATCGTAGTAAATAAAAATATGATACCCTAAAAGATTAGTATCTAAATAAGTAATGGTAATGTTGTATTCAATACCGCCACCAGTATTGTAACTAAATGGAGAAGAACAACTCAATTGGTTTAAAGTCATTTCAATGTGTTTCTTTTCCAGGATAGGGTTTAATATGTTTCTTGTTTCTTCTGAAAAAGTATTTCCCAATCTAAAAAAAGGCGTGGCACAATGTTTTTCAGTAAACCAAATCATTTCTTGATTTTTATAAGTAGTAATAGAATCTTGAGAAAAACGAATGTAATGCACTTTAATTACATCTAAATTTCGATCTGTTTCTTCATCAAACTCGAATTTTGGATATTTTGAAAAATCAATTTTTTTTAAGGTAACTGCTATATTCTTTCCTGCTTTATTTTTCCATTGTCCTATGAAATCTGAATTTACTTTAGTCAATTCGAATTTCTCTTCAAATTCCGTTTCTTCATAATCATTACCAAAATATAAGTTGTACGATTGCGCGTTAAATTTTCCGTTTAAACGAATGTCTTTTAATGATTTTTCATAAAAATAATTACCTTCAAGATAATTATTATCGTATTCTGATATTTCCATAAAAATAACAGATTTTCCTAATTTTCCCTCTAAGTAATAAGTGTTTTGAGCGAAACTTAGCATTGGGACTAATAAAAAGAATAGTATTTTAAAAGTAATTTTCATTTGTAATTTTCATTTGTGAATATTGAGAAACACTATTCAAATTAGGAAAAGAGAATCTATTATTTTAAAAAATTCTCTTTTAAATGAAACGATTTAACTAATTAATTATTGTACAAATTCCGTCTATACAGTCTACTAGTTGAGGAGGATTCACTACTGCGCAATCAGAAAAAATTTCAAATTCAATATTATATGAATGTTCTAGTTCATTATAAGCATTCACCATTTCTGTTAGATGCACTTCGTCAACAGTATTCGGATAAGCGAGATATTCCCATGCACCACCACAAGGCTTAGAACCAAACGCAATAAAACTACATCCTGTTGAAGTATCACATGGAAATGAGGCAATATAGTCTAAAATGGCTTGTTTGTCATTTCGTAAGTCAGTAATATAACTATTTTTGCTTTTTTCTACAATGGGTTTTTCGCATTGAAAACTTTGTAAAAGTAAGAACAGTACTACTAAATTTAAAATCTTTTTCATAGCTATTTTACCATAAGATGACTGGATTTCTAATTGGTTGCGTGGATAGCTGAAAATTCTATCAATGTGCTTCTAACCAATCTCTTCCTAAGCCTAAATCTACTGTAAGAGGAACTGCTAATGTAAAAGCATTTTCCATTTCTTTTTTGATCATCGGTTGAATTGTCTCTAGCTCACTATTGTGTACATCAAACACCAATTCATCATGTACTTGTAGTAGCATTTTAGACTGCCATTTTTCCTTTTTTAAGCGGTTGTGAATATTAATCATAGCTAATTTAATGATGTCTGCAGCACTTCCTTGAATGGGAGCATTAACTGCATTGCGTTCGGCACCGCCTCTCACCACTGCATTAGCTGAATTAATATCTTTTAAATAACGTCTTCTTCCTAAAACAGTTTCTACATATCCTTTTTCTCTAGCGGTATCAATTTGATCATTGATGTAGGCTTTTAATTTAGGATAGGTTTTGTAATAGGCATCAATTAATTCTGCACTTTCGCTACGGGTTAAATCGGTTTGGTTACTTAATCCAAAAGCAGAAACACCATATATAATTCCAAAGTTTACGGTTTTAGCATTACTACGTTGTTCTTTTGTTACCTCTTCCAAAGGAACATTGAATACTTTAGAAGCTGTTGAACGGTGAATGTCTTCTCCTTTTTGAAAAGCTTCTATCATGGTTGTTTCACCAGATAAAGCCGCAATAATCCGCAATTCAATTTGTGAATAATCGGCGGCAAGTAAGGTGTAATTTTCATCTCGTGCAATAAACGCTTTTCTAATTTGTCTTCCTCGTTCTGTACGAATAGGAATATTCTGTAAATTTGGATTATTTGAACTTAATCGACCTGTAGCAGCAACCGTTTGCATGTAATCGGTATGTACACGATGCGTTCTAGGATCTACTTGGTTTGGAAGCGCATCTACATAAGTGCTTTTTAATTTAACGAGTTGTCTCCATTCTAAAATATGGCGCACAATTTCATGGTCTTTGGCTAAGTAGCTTAGAATTTCTTCCCCAGTTGCATATTGACCTGTTTTGGTTTTCTTTTGTTTTGTGCCACCAATTTTTAGCTTGTCAAATAAAATATCGCCTAGTTGTTTTGGAGAAGCTAA
This sequence comes from Flavobacteriaceae bacterium, assembly GCA_002862755.1. Classification (GTDB taxonomy): domain Bacteria; phylum Bacteroidota; class Bacteroidia; order Flavobacteriales; family Flavobacteriaceae; genus Flavobacterium. Next base: position 90,519 of record PKDY01000025.1, read on the forward strand.
ATTAAAGGTTTCGCCAGCTATATCATATATTTTTTGTTCAAATGCGTCTATTTCGATTTGCATGTCTTTCGACATTTTTTGTAAGAAATCAACGTCTAAATGAATTCCTTCGCTTTCCATAGCTGCAAGTACTTCAACTAAAGGAATTTCTATTTCGTCAAATAATTTTTTAGTACCTACTCTTTCTAAAATAGGTTGGAAATGCTCTTTTAATTGAAAAGTGATATCAGCGTCTTCAACAGCATATTCTTTAACCTCTTCAACAGCAACTTCTCGCATCGATTTTTGATTTTTTCCTTTCTTACCAATTAATGTTTCAATTGATTTTGGCGCATATTTTAGATAGGTTTCTGATAATACATCCATATTATGTCGCATATCAGGATTGATTAAATAGTGTGCAATCATGGTATCAAAAAACTTTCCTTTTACAGTAATACCATAATTCGCTAAAATTTTTAAATCGTATTTTAAATTTTGGCCAATTTTTTCAATTTGATCGTTCTCAAAGAAAGGAAGTAGTTTTTCAGCCAAAGCTTTTGCTTCTTCTTGATTCTCAGGAAACGGAACATAGAAACCTTTCCCTTTTTCCCATGAAAATGCGATACCTACTAATTCTGCATGCAAAGCATCTAATCCAGTAGTTTCTGTATCAAAACAAACGGAAGTTTGCTTTTGTAAATTTTGTAATAATAATTTAAGAGCTAAATCCCCTTGAACAATTTGATAAAAATGCTCGGTATTTTCTAATGTATTGTAATAGGAATGTGTACCGTTTTCCTCTGAAGATTCATCAGAAAAACCAAATAAATCCATTTGATTTTCTGCTGTCTTTTTAACCGGACTTTTCTTTGTTCCATTTTGATTTAGAGGTGTGTCTTCTTCATTTGAATTTGCGTTAGCACCAAAAAGTTTGTCAAATTGTGCTTTCATTTGACGGAACTCTAACTCTTGAAAAATAGCATCTGTTTTTTCAACATCTGGTTGCGAAAGTTCAAAGTCCTTTTCATTAAACGCTACAGGACAATCTAAAAGTATGGTGGCTAATTTTTTAGACAACAATCCTTTTTCTTTATTAGCTTCAATATTTTCTTTCATTTTTCCCTTTAACTGATGGGTGTTGGCTAATAAATTTTCCATGGAACCATATTCTGCTAAAAATTTCTTAGCTGTTTTTTCACCTACGCCTGGTAATCCAGGAATATTGTCTACAGCATCTCCCATCATTCCTAAAAAGTCGATAACCTGTTCGGGGCGTTCCACTTCGAACTTTTCTTGTACTTCTGGAATACCCCAAATTTCAATTCCATTCCCCATTCTGGCAGGACGATACATGAAAATATTTTCTGAGACTAATTGCGCAAAATCTTTATCTGGAGTAACCATAAAAACTTGATATCCTTCTTTTTCTGCTTGTTTGGCTAAGGTTCCAATTAAGTCATCTGCTTCAAAACCTGCTTTTTCCATAATGGGAATATGCATGGCTTTTAGTAACTCTTGAATGTAAGGAACAGCAATCTTTATTGCTTCTGGAGTTTCATCACGGTTTGCTTTATATTCTTGAAACATTTCTAAACGAAAATCACTTCCTCCTTTGTCAAACGCAACTGCTAAATGATCTGGTTTTTCTCTTTTAATCACATCCATTAAGGAATTCATAAATCCCATTATAGCAGAAGTGTCCATTCCTTTTGAATTAATTCTTGGATTTTTAATAAAAGCATAATAACCTCTAAAAATTAACGCATAGGCATCGAGTAGGAATAATCGTTTTTGTGACATGAAATTATTTTTTAATTGGAAATGTAAAAATACAATTCTTTAAAACATATATTCCTTTTTTCATCGCAAAATATAATTAACAAATAGTATAGAAAAAATGTAATTAAAGTTAAACTTTTGATAATCAGTATCTTTAACATGCGTTTTGATTATATTTAATCTAAAATTAATAGAAGATTATGAAAGAAAAATGGCCCCATTTTAAATTGTTTTTTTGGGTAACGTGCATGAGTTTTTTAATTCAGAATGCTGTTGCTCAAGTAGGGATTAATACTACTTCTCCCGATGCATCTTCTGTACTTGAAGTTAATTCAACTACAAAAGGATTCTTAACTCCTAGAATGACAACTGCTCAAAAGAATGCAATCACTTCGCCTGCCAATGGCTTAATGGTTTATGATACAGATACTAAAGAGTATAGTTATTATGATAGCTCAGCTAGTACATGGATCAATATTAAGCAAGGTAGGTCTAAATTTAAGCGTATTAAATCAACAGATGTTTTGGCAACTGTTTTGGCTGCTGAATTAGCTGCTGGAGGAGGAGCAAAGTACTTATTAGATTCTCAGACATTATATGAAATTAATGGAACTGTAGTGGTAAATTTCCCCATTGAATTGAATAATGCGTATTTAGTTGGTTTAGATGCAGGTGATGATAAATTAGTAAAAACATCTGGAGATTTGTTTACTGGAACAACAGGAGGTACTATTAAAGTACTTACCCTCGTTGCGTCAGGTGGTAATGTTTTTAACATAAATGGCGGTGGAACACAGTCGATGATATTCAGGGACTGTGTAATTGCAAACTCTAGTAATGTAGGAGTTTTGCAAAGTTTTGCATTGGTTTTTGGAAGTGTTATTCAGTTTGTAAGTAATACAAATGGATTAATTTATAGGAATATAGGTAAATTATTATTGGATAATCAAGCCTGGTTTGGTAATAACCTAGGTACTTTTGAAAAATATGAGGGAACTTTTACTTCTATTCAAAAACAAGGTGGTTTTATGGATGTGAATGGAACAGCTATAGGTATGGACATGTCTTCTAATCCAACAGTATCTTCAGATGGAACTTTATATGGTGTGAATTTTGCGGGAGCTTTATCTACAGGTTTGTATGTGAAAGCCTATACTACAGGTTCTTATACAGGATTTAACTTTAATAACAAATGGAATATAAATTGTTCTGGTATTCCTATAGAAAGTGACGCTGTTGCTGTAGGTGATGTTAATTTTGATTTAGCAGTTGGTTCAGGAGTGTTAACAACTTTGACAACAGGTACACCAGTTAAAATATTGGGTACCACTTCTGCAAATAATTTTTTTAGAGCATCAATAGGGGGAACCAACAATAGAATACAGTATTTGGGAAATCAAAAAAGATTCTTTACTATAAATGCAGCTGTATCTTTTCAAGCAACAAATAGTAGTAATACAATTTATGTGATTTATATTGCTAAAAATGGTTCGGTAATTAATCGATCAAAAACTTATATTTTTACGACAAATACAAGTGATATTTTTGCTTTACCGTTGCAATGTGTATTAGAATTATCTCCTAACGATTATGTTGAAGTATATGCAGAAAGATATAGTGGGACAAGTAATATGCTTACAGTTTCTTTGAATCTCTTTATGAAATAAACGAATAATTATAAAAGACCAATTTTTAAAATTGGTCTTTTTTTAGGTTCGTTAAAATTTTAATAATTCCTACTTGCTACTGCTTGATTATTCGTTACTTTGTCTAAAAAATATAAAATGCTTCGTTGGTTAATACCGCTGTTATTAATTTCTTTACTAGAGTTTTATTCTTTTCAGGCTGTAAAAACAGTAATAAAGTCAAAATGGGTACTAGGAATTTATCTTTTACTTTCTTTAAGTGTTATCGTATATATAACCTATTTCTTTTTAACTCACGATAGAGGATCTGGTCAAAACAAGCAATCTTTGTTTACTGTTGGTTTGTTTTTGATCACCTTTTTACCAAAAATTTTTATAACTGTCATTCTTTTAGGAGAAGATATTTATAGATTGTTGGCGGGCTGTTTGAATTATTTTATTGGAAATAATAATAGCGATTATTTTTTTCCGCAAAGGCGAAAATTTGTCAGTCAAATAGCGCTTAGTATTGCTGCAATTCCTTTTGGATCTTTATTGTATGGGATGACAATTGGGAAGTATAATTTTAAAGTTAGAAAGAAAACATTGTATTTTTCCGACTTACCGGATTCCTTTGATGGTACAACAATTACACAAATATCTGATATTCATAGTGGAAGCTTCGATGATAAAGAAAAAATTGAATACGCCATTGATTTGATTAATGAGCAACAATCTGACTTGGTTTTGTTTACTGGAGATATTGTAAATACCCATGCGAAAGAAATGGAACCGTGGATTGATACCTTTAAAAAAATTCATAATCCAAAATTGGGAAAATATTCTGTTTTAGGAAATCATGATTATGGAGAATATTTTGATTGGGATTCCAATGTGGCCAAACAACAAAATTTCGATGCGATTAAAGACTTGCATCGTCAAATTAATTTTGATTTATTGTTGAATAGAAATGTAACGATTACCAAAGGGAATGACAGTATAAAATTAGTTGGTGTTGAAAATTGGGGAAGACATTTTAAGAAAGCTGGAGATTTGAAAATGGCTTCAAAGGGATTGAAAAAAGAAGATTTTAAAATTTTAATGAGCCACGATCCAAGTCATTGGGATGCAGAGGTACAACACCATGAAGATCATTATCATTTAACACTTTCTGGACATACACATGGGTTTCAATTTGGAATCGAAATTCCAGGTTGGATCAAATGGAGTCCTGTGCAATATGTATATAAGCAATGGGCTGGATTATATGAAAATGCTGGTAAATATATTTATGTGAACAGAGGTTTTGGTTTTCATGCGTATCCAGGTCGAGTAGGAATAATGCCAGAAATAACTGTAATTGAACTAAAAAAAGGTTAAAATGTGGCTTAATTCAGTAAAAATGCTACATTTGTATATTATTTTTGCTTAAAAATTTCGATTTATGTCAAAATTTGGTGAACTTATCGATGCACGCGTACCTGTATTGATAGATTTTTTTACAGAATGGAATGAACCTTCTGTCGCTATGAATGAAGTCATTCGTGATGTTGCTGCTGCTTTGGGAGATAAAGCTAGAGTAATAAAGATTGATGTAGATAAAAATCGTGAGCTTGCAGAAGCTTTACGTGTAAAAGGGTTGCCTACCTTGATGATTTATAAAGAAGGTCAAATGGTTTGGAGACAGAGTGGTGAAATGGATGCAAATACTTTAATTGCTCTTGTTCAAGAGCAAGCTTAATCGATTGATTCAAACGTAAAACCTTTTTCTTTTAATTTTTCTATTGCTTTTGGTAAAGCATATTCTAAGTTTTTTTTAGCTTTTATACTGTCGTGAAAAACAATAATACTTCCAGTTGTAGTGTTTTTTAAAACATGGTCTAAACATTTTTCAGGTGTGATGCTTTGATCAAAGTCATAACTTAAGACATCCCACATTATGATTTTAAACCCCTTTCTTCTTAGTTCACTAGCTTGTTTGTTTTTTATTTTTCCATAAGGAGGACGAAATAAAAATGAATTTGTATATGCTTTTTCTAAAATTTTAAATTGGTCTTTAATTACTTCGTGACAACGATTTGTATTTGTAAGATATTCACTTGAATTCGTTTTCCATCCATTAAGGTGATTGAAAGTGTGGTTGCCAATGCTGTGCCCTTCTTTTAGTATTCGAATAAATATGTCGGAGTGTTTTGTTATGTTTTCACCAATGCAAAAAAATGTAGCTTTAATGTTTTCCTTTTTTAAAATATCCAAAACCCATTCGGTAACTTCAGGAATAGGTCCGTCATCAAAAGTTAAAAAAATTTTTCGTGACGTATTTTTAATTTTCCAATGGTATTTAGGAAATAAATATTCAAAAAAAAAGGGTGTTTTAATCCAAAATCGATTCATTTTGTAAATGTAAAAATAAAAAAGTGAGACCTGTAAATTAGATCTCACTTTTTTATTTAGAATGATGAGGTATGTTTTGTGTTATTCCATATCTCTATCAAACTCAGGGAACATTTTGTTATAATTGTTGAATTTAACTTTCTCTTCATTATAAAACGAAGTATCATTGGCACGTTTCATAATTTCTAATAAGCTTCTATAACGTTCAATATTTGAAATAATTACCATCATATCGTCTCTATCCATATTGGCCTTGTTTAAGCCTTTGTAATAGGTCAATTCTTCTTGGTATTTTGTAATTAGTTTTTTAATAATTTCTCTAGCTTTTTCTTTTTTTCCAACTTCATAATACCCTTCTGCAAAAGGGTCAACCAAAGTATAGTATTCAAAATAGTCAATTGGCATTTTTTCCATTGCCAAATCAATTATGTTTTCTGCCTGATCCATTTTACCTTCATTAATTAAGGTTTCCATTAAACGGGCTAAATTGGTTCTGTAAGTTATTCCGTTTTTGCGCGTTTCTGGATCGTAATACATATTTGAGTTTCCACTGTTGCCCCAATCCCATTTACGAATGATATTGTACATTTTGTCAGAGTCAATGAATCCCATTTCTAATGGATTTGGACCATCGTTATTCTTTTTGGTTTTAATTGGAACCAATTTAAAGCACATTGCATCTAGTTCTAAATAATCTTTCATCCATAAATAATCATCATCCCCAAAACTACCACCAGTGAAATAAATAGGTCTTTTCCAATTATTTGCATTAATGATATCTAGCATCATTAATCTATTTTTGTACAGAGCATCTCCTTTAATTTTAAATTCGATGTAAGGTACAATTGAATCGTAATATTTTGGAGAAACTACTTTGTTCTTTATAATTGTTTCTTTATCAATTGGTATAATAATTTTATTCGAAGGGAAATAATTAACAGATTGACCGCTTCGTAGTTCAATTTTAGCTCTTTCATCTTCTAAAGATAAGAAACGAATTAAATCTTGTAAGAGCATAGAATCTTTCGTTTTTTCAATAAAGAAACTATAATCTCTATTACTACCTTTGTACAAATCGCGAGACATGGTTAAAGGAATAGGATCAGATTCATAGGCTTTTCTTCTCATTTGATCAATGTACCAATCGGTCATAAATAAACTGGTGTTTACAATTCGAACATCGGTACGATATCCTTCGATTTCTTGTGCATACCATAAAGGGAAAGTGTCATTATCGCCTATCGTAAATAAAATGGCATTTTCATCACAAGAATCCAAATATGCTTTTGCATTGGCTAATGCAGTGTATTTATTTGCACGAGAATGATCGTCCCAATTTTGAGACGCCATAAGTACGGGAGCAGCTAATAATGTTAATCCTAATACGACAGGAACAGTAGCCTTTGGACTAAGATATTTTTTTATTCCATCATATAAAGAATAGACTCCAAAAGCAATCCACATAGCGAAAATATAGAAAGACCCAACCAAAGCATAGTCTCTTTCTCTAGGTTCAAATGGACGTTCATTCAAATATATTTTTAGTGCTAAACCTGTAAATAAAAATAACACAAGTAATACATAAAAACTTTTAACGTCTTTTTTAGCATGATATATCATGCCTATTACTGCTAAAATAAAAGGTAAAAAGAAATAGGTGTTTCTTCCTTTGTTGTTCAGCATGTCGGAAGTTAAGTTGTCTTGAGAACCTAAACGGATAGCATCTAAAGGTTTGATACCACTAATCCAATTTCCGTCTGTATTATCTCCTTTCCATTGATTGTCACTTTGTCTCCCTGTAAAATTCCACATTAAATACCTCCAGTACATGTAACCAAATTGGTATTCAAACATGAATTTCATATTGCTAAAAAAGCTTGGTTTTTCTACGATTAAATAGTCACCATATCCTTTTAAAAATTTATCATAATCCTCATAATCTAAACGGTGGCTGTTAAATGCACTTCTAAATTCAGCAACAATTTGAATCAATTCTTGTTCGTCAGCATATTCCGGCTTAATTCTGAAATCTAACGGTTCTGTAAAAATCATGTAATTTTCACTATGATCACTGCTCCACATTCTAGGCAAAAAAGCTTTGTGGTTGTCGTCTGTATTTTGATTGGCGTTTTTATAATTATTAGTAATTATATATTTTCCAGATTTATAGTCTCTTTCATAATTTGGTTTTCCATCAGTATAAGGGTTGTTTTCATCTAATCCAGAATAACTGTCAGAAAATTGAGGTCCATAAAAAAGATGCTGTTCTCCATATTGTTCTCTGTTGTAATAGGCTAAAACTTCAGCAGCATCAGAAGGTTTGTTTTCGTTTATAGGAGGATTTGAATTAGCTCTAATAGGAAGCATTAACCAAGTTGAGAATCCAATTAAAATGAATAAAATCGATAAAATGATGGTATTGTAAAATACATGTCCTTTTGCTTTTGTGTATCGTAAACCAAAATAAAATAATAATAATAATACAATAAAAGCAATTATGGTACCAGAATTAAAAGGAAGTCCTAAGCTGTTTACAGCAAAGATTTCTGTTTTTCCAAAAAATGCTAAAGTATAGGGAAGTAATAATTTAAAAATAAAAAGTAAAACAGCTACTATGACCACATTGGCAACAAGGAAACTTTTTAAAGTAATATTTTTGTATTTCTTGAAAAAATAAAGAAAACCAATAGCAGGTAAAGTTAATAATGCCATAAAGTGAACTCCAAATGATAATCCAATTACTAAGGATATAATTAGAAGCCATTTATTTCCTTTTGGATTGTCCATGTCTTGTTCCCATCTCAATCCTAACCAAAATAAGATGGCAATTAAAAAAGAGGCCATAGCGTATACTTCAGCTTCAACGGCATTGAACCAAAAGCTATCTGAAAATGTAAAAGCTAATGAAGCTACAAAAGCACTTCCTAAAATCATAATAGCGTTTTCGGGAGTTGCATTTTCCTCTTTTATAAAAATTCTTCTCATTAAAAGTGTCAGTGACCAAAACATAAACAATATGGTAAAAGCGCTTGAAAACACCGACATCATATTTACCATTAAGGCAATTTTTGAGGTACTAGTAGCAAACATGGCAAAGAAAGCACCTAACATTTGAAATAATGGAGCTCCTGGAGGATGTCCGATTTCAAGATTGGCAGAAGTAGCAATATATTCACCACAATCCCAAAAACTCATTGTAGGTTCAACAGTTAATGAGAAGGTTACCAAAGCTATTGCAAAAGTGAGCCACCCAATAATCGTATTCCATTTTTTAAAATTAAATGCAGTCATAAAAATGTATATTTGTCTTTTTTAATTCGTATTACAAAGAAACTACTTTTTTGTTAGTAGAAAAGATTTAAAATAAATTTTAATATTTTTTTTAGAAAAACTTGCAGATTAAAAAATATGTTTTAAATTTGCACTCGCATTCAGGAAATATGGCCCATGGTGTAATGGTAACACTCCGGTTTTTGGTACCGTCATTCAAGGTTCGAGTCCTTGTGGGCCAACAAAAAAAGCCTCTCAATTGAGAGGCTTTTTTTTATGTTTTAAAGTCTTATATTTTGAAAGTAATTACAGGTCTTTTAGCGTGATTTACAAGGTCTTCGCTAATACTTCCGTTGAAGAAGTGTGAAAGTCCTTTTCTTCCATGAGTGCTCATTCCAATAATATCTGCATCGATACTTTTGGCAAAATGAAGAATTCCTTTTTCCACATTAATGTCGTTATAAATATGTGTTGAAAAGCTATTGATGTTGAAATGTGAAACAAAATCATCCATGATTTTTTGTGCTACACGAGTTGATTTGAAATTATTTGGGGTATTTATGTTTACTAAGTGAATGTGAGAATTAAACTTATTAGCAAAATCCACTACCTTTTCAAATGGACTTTTTATTTCATCTGAAAAGTCGGAAGCAAATACAAAATCTTTAGCATTAAAATCAGTTTCTTCTCTTTTTATAACTAAGACAGGTATTTCTGCATTTCGAACTACTTTTTCGGTATTTGATCCGATGAACATTTCTTGAAAACCACTTGCTCCGTGAGAGCCCATTACAATTAAATCTGCATTGTGCGTTTTCTGATTGCCCATGATACCGTCAAATGCAATTTCAAACTGAATTACTTTTGTGGTTTTAATGCCTTGTAAATAGGGAGCGTTCATCAAATTATCTAATTTGGCAATTGCGGCATTTTTAAAAAGCATTAATTCGGGTATTTCGTGTGAAGAGGTTATGGCGTCATTTCCAGTTGTAGGAAGTTCTAACATGTGAATAAGAATGATTTCACTATCGTCTTTTTTGGCAATTTGAGCAGCAACTTTTAGAGCGTATTCGGCATGTTTGGAAAAATCTGTGGGTACTAAAATTTTTTTCATAAAAATATATTTTTTTAGTTTGAATTGTAAAAGTTTACATCATAAAGTTACTGATTATATTCTAATTAAACAATTATTTTAAATTAAAAAAAATATTATGTATATTTGCATCGATTATTTATAAAGTAGTTAAATAATGAGGCACGCAACGCGTGCCTCTTTTTATAAAAATATGACATTTAAAGAGGAAGTAAATCAATTGTTGCACGAAGCGCTTGAAGAGCGCCCGTCTCTTTTTTTGATTGATTTAAAAGTGGATGATGCCTATAAAATTAATATTATTTTAGATGGCGATAAAGGGGTTACGTTGCAAGATTGTATTGATGTAAATCGTGCAATAGATGCTAATTTAGATGCTGAAAAATATGATTTTAGTATTGAAGTTGCCTCAGCAGGACTTTCAAGTCCACTTAAGTTGGTAAGACAGTATAAAAAGAATATTGGCCGAAACTTAAAAGTAAAAACAACTTCTTCTGGAGAAATTGAAGCCTTACTTACTGCTGCCGATGATAATGGGATTACATTAGAATGGAAAGCAAGAGAACCAAAAAAAATAGGAAAAGGGAAAGAAACAGTAGAAAAATCTGTAAATTTGCCTTATTCTGAAATTAAAGAAGCTACAGTAATAGTATTATTTTAAATAAAGAGTTGACATGGAAAATATTGCGTTAATAGAGTCGTTTTCAGAATTTAAAGACGATAAGCTCATAGATAGAGTTACCTTAATGGCAATTTTAGAAGATGTGTTTAGAAATGCATTGAAGAAAAAATACGGTTCAGACGATAATTTTGATATCATTATTAATCCTGATAAGGGTGATATGGAAATTTGGAGAAATAGAACTGTTGTTGAAAATGGGGAGGTTGAAGATGAAAACTCTGAGATTTCATTAGCAGATGCAAGAAAAATAGAGCCTGATTTTGAAGTAGGTGAAGAAGTATCTGAAGAAGTGAAGTTGTTTCAATTAGGAAGAAGAGCTATTTTAGCACTTCGTCAAAACTTGATATCAAAGATTCATGAACACGATAATACAAATCTTTATAAGCAATTTAAAGATTTAGTTGGTGATATTTATACTGCGGAAGTACATCATGTGAGACCAAAAATGGTGGTTTTAATGGATGACGATGGAAATGAAATTGTATTGCCTAAAGAAAAGCAAATTCCAAATGATTATTTCAAAAAAGGAGATAATGTAAGAGGAATTATAGAAAGTGTTGAATTAAAAGGAAACAAGCCTCAAATTATGATGTCAAGAACTGCTCCTGAATTTCTTGAGAAATTATTTGAACAAGAAATACCAGAGGTTTTTGACGGGTTGATTAATGTTAAAAAGGTAGTAAGAATTCCTGGTGAGAAAGCAAAAGTAGCTGTAGATTCTTATGATGATAGAATTGATCCAGTAGGAGCTTGTGTGGGAATGAAAGGTTCTCGTATTCATGGTATTGTACGTGAATTAGGAAATGAAAATATTGACGTAATTAATTACACTAATAATATTCAATTGTATATAACAAGAGCATTAAGTCCTGCTAAAGTTTCTTCCGTTAAAATTGATGAAGAAACTAAAAAAGCAGAAGTGTTTTTGAAAGTAGAAGAAGTTTCTAAAGCTATTGGTCGTGGAGGATATAACATCAAATTGGCAAGTTTATTAACGGGTTATGAATTAGATGTTATAAGAGAAGGAGTAGTTGAAGTAGACGATGTTGAGTTAAGAGAGTTTTCGGATGAAATTGATGCTTGGGTAATTGAAGAATTTGAAAAAATTGGTTTAGATACAGCAAGAAGTGTTTTAGGTCAAGATGTTGAAGATTTAGTGAGAAGAACTGATTTAGAAGAAGAAACAATATTAGATGTTATTCGAATTTTAAAAGAAGAATTAGAAGATTAATTCTTAAAAATTGAACAACACACACAAAACAAAAAGAATTAGAAAAAAGATTATATGTCTGACAAAAGAGTTATAAGAATCAATAAAGTTTTAAGGGAGTTAAACATTTCTCTAGATAGAGCTGTGGACTTTTTAAAAGAAAAGGATCATGAAATTGAAGCAAGTCCAAATGCTAAAATATCTCAAGAGGAATACGATGTCTTATGCAGTCAATTTTCTGCCGATAAAGGCAAGAAAGTAGCCTCTCTTGAAGTAAGTGAAGAAAAGAAAAAGGAGAAAGAAGCACTTAAAAAAGAGCTAGAAAAAGAGGTTGAGATTAAACGTCAGCAAGAAGAACTGCAGAAACAAGAAGTAATTAAAGCAAGAGCTTCTTTATCTGGTCCTAAAGCGGTTGGAAAAATCGATTTAAATCCCAAAAAGGTAGAACCAAAACAAGAAACTCCCGTTGTTGAGGAAAAACCTGTCGTTGTTGAAGAGCAAAAAGAAGAACCAAAAGTGGTGGCTGAAGAACAACCTAAAGTAGAGCCTGAAAAACCAGTTGTGAAAACGGTTGAAAAATCAATTGAAAGAGTTGAGCAACCGAAAGTGGTTACCAATTCTTCTGTTGAAAAAAACAACCCTACTCAAGAGGCTACAGAAGATGATAAAATTGCTACCAATTATCAAAAACTTTCTGGAGCTACTTTTACTGGGCAAAAGATTGATTTAAGTCAGTTCAATAAACCTAAGAAGAAAATTGAACCTCGAAAAGATATTAAAAAGCCAGGTGATGCAAAAGGACCTAATGCAGGTGGGGCGAATAGCAACAACAACAATAATAATAACAATTCGAACAAGAATAAGAGAAAAAGAATAACAAAACCAGTTCCAGGCGCTAATAATAATACTACAGGGCCACAAGCTGGTGGAGGTGTTAAAAAAGACTTCTCTAAAGATCGTTTTAATAAAGGTAAAAAAGTTGTTGTTCAAAAAACAGAACCAACTGAAGAAGAAGTAAAAAACCAAATTAAAGAAACTCTTGAAAGACTTCAAGGGAAAGGTAAAAAAGGTTCTAAAGCTGCAAAATACAGAAAAGATAAAAGAGAATCACACCGTCAACGTGTTGATGATGAATTACAACAACAAGACTTAGAAAGTAAAATCTTAAAAGTAACGGAATTTGTAACTGTTGGTGAGATTGCTTCTTTAATGGATGTGCCAATTACAAAAGTGATTGGAACCTGTATGTCACTTGGAATCATGGTTACCATGAACCAACGATTAGATGCTGAAACCTTATCAATTGTTGCGGATGAATTTGGTTATGAAGTAGAATTTATTACTACAGATATTGAAGAAGCTGCTGAAGTTGTTGTGGATAACCCAGAAGATTTAGTACACAGAGCTCCAATTGTAACGGTAATGGGTCACGTGGATCACGGTAAAACATCTTTATTGGATTATATTCGTAAAGAAAATGTTATCGCTGGTGAGTCTGGTGGAATTACCCAACATATTGGTGCGTATGGTGTAGAGTTAGATAATGGGCAAAAAATTGCTTTCTTAGATACTCCTGGTCACGAAGCCTTTACAGCTATGCGTGCTCGTGGAGCTCAAGTTACAGATATTGCTATTATTGTAATTGCTGCTGACGACGATATCATGCCACAAACCAAAGAGGCAATCAGTCATGCACAAGCTGCTGGAGTACCCATGATTTTTGCTATTAATAAAGTGGATAAGCCAACGGCTAACCCTGAAAAAATTAAAGAAAAATTAGCAGGAATGAATCTTTTAGTAGAAGACTGGGGTGGAAAATACCAATCTCATGATATCTCTGCTAAAACAGGTTTAGGAGTTAAAGAATTATTAGAAAAAGTATTATTAGAGGCTGAAGTTCTAGAACTAAAAGCAAATCCAAATAGAAATGCTTTAGGAACGGTTGTAGAAGCTCAATTAGATAAAGGACGTGGTTATGTAACGACTATTTTAGTACAAGCCGGTACTTTGAAAATTGGAGATTATATGTTGGCGGGTAAAAATCATGGTAAAATTAAAGCCATGTTTGATGAGCGTGGGCATAATGTTACTGAAGCAGGACCATCAACACCTGTATCAATTTTAGGTTTGGATGGAGCTCCTACTGCTGGTGATAAATTCAATGTATATGATGATGAAAGAGAGGCGAAACAAATTGCTGCAAAAAGAACGCAATTGCAACGTGAACAATCGGTTCGTACACAAAAGCACATTACATTAGCAGAAATTGGTCGTCGTATTGCTTTAGGTCAGTTTAAAGAATTAAACATAATTTTAAAAGGGGACGTAGATGGATCGGTAGAAGCTTTATCAGATTCCTTCTCTAAATTGTCTACCGAAGAAATTCAAATTAATATTATTCACAAAGGAGTTGGTGCTATCACGGAATCGGATGTATTGTTAGCATCTGCTTCTGATGCCATTATTATTGGATTTAACGTGCGTCCACAAGGAAATGCTAAAGCATTAGCTGAGAAAGAAGAAATTGATATCCGTAATTATTCTATTATTTATGCAGCTATCGATGATTTGAAAGATGCCATGGAAGGAATGCTTTCACCAGAATTAAAAGAAGAAATTACGGGTACAGCTGAAATTCGTGAGTTATTCAAAATTTCTAAAGTGGGAACTATTGCTGGATGTATGGTTACAGATGGTAAGATTTACCGTAATTCACAAATTCGTTTGATTCGAGAAGGTGTCGTTATCTATACAGGTGAATTAGCTACTTTGAAGCGTTTTAAAGATGATGTTAAGGAAGTGTCAAAAGGATATGATTGTGGTATGCAGATTAAAAACTACAATGATCTTAAAGAATTAGACTTAATTGAAGCTTTCCAAGAAGTAGAAGTGAAGAAAAAATTGAAATAAGAAATTTCATGTGATATAAAAAAAACCAAGCTTAAATAGCTTGGTTTTTTTATTTGATTGTATTGAAGAATAGGTAATAAAGAGGGGTTTTCTATAGAGCCCTGATAGGAGCGATATCCTGTCATTGTAAACTATTTTTTGTAAAGGATGTAAATTTTGTGCAATGACAGATTTAGCGGATAGCAGGAGGAATTTAGAACAAACTATTTTTTTTGGTGCTCCCAAAAAGATCAAAAAGTATATTTTAAACCGCCATACATATTACGTCCTGGAGCATTGATACCAGATGCGAAAACACGGTACTGCGTGTCTAAAATGTTTTCTACACCTGCATACAAAGTAGCATTTTTTAAAATAGTACAACTAGCTTTTAGATTATACGTTTCCCAAGCTGGCATTCCTCCTTCAGGAGCATATTGTTCATTGTCTTCACCATTTGGAAAATAATCTTTACTTTGTTTTTTACCATTATACAACACATAAGCTTCAGCTTGCCATTTTCTTTTTGTATAATGCAATCCTAATTTGCCAAAATATGGTGAAATATGATCTAATGGGCGTTCCTGTTCTTCTACGATTCTTCCATAAGTATAATTGAAAGTCGCGTTGAATTGTAAATTTTCAATAAGATAGCCTTTTACTAAAGTTGAAATTCCGGTAATGTATGCTTTTCCTTTGTTTTGATTTGCTAAAACCATACTGGTTTCACCGTTGTAATCGACGGTATTCTGACCTTGATAGGTAAAAGTATCTGTCACAATGGCGTCGTACATGCGCGTGTAGAAATAAGTATGTTCCAATTTAAAGCGCTTGTTATTCGATTGAATTACGAATCCTAAATCTCCTGTAATGGTTTTTTCTGGACTCAAATCTTCATTTGGAACAATTAAAAATCCACCTCCAGATTCAAATATTTTTCCAAAATCATCAATATTGGGCACTCGAAATCCGGAGGAAATATTTGCTTTTAATGCTACATTTTGTGAAGTGTTGTGTACGATTCCTAATGAACCACTGTAGGTGAAATTACCTTGTTTGATTGCAGAAAAAGGTAAGGGAAAATAGGTGTCATCTGCAATGTTGCTATTTAAGGTAGTGTAGCCTAAACGTCCACCAGCAGACCAGGCTGTTTTTGGAGTTGTTTTTTCTGTGTACGAAATATAAATATCGTTTCGAAACATATTATTGTCACCATTTGGATAACGTGTGTCTAGGCCATTTTGTTCACCCGTATTGCTGTTTTGAGCATAAGCCGTTGATTGTAAAGTTTCAAAATAAGATTCAAAACCATAAAATAACTCTCCTTTTGTGAATTTTTTACTAAGATCAGTAGAAAAGGAGTATAGGTTTACGTTTTCCTCTCTATGTTGTAAATTGTAATTTGAAAAACGTCGGTTGTGACGACTTTCTTTGGTGTTTTGATAGGCTAATGCAAGTGTTAAATCGCTGCCTAAAAATGCCTTTTGTTTTTCTAAAGTGTAAGCTGTTAATATACGCTGTTGTGGCCCATAATACCAAACTGCATTGCGTAAGCCGGTAGAAGAGGAAGCATCTGTTAAACGATCGTATCTAGGAATGTTACTCGTGGTTGAAAATTGTAAGTTTAATCTATGCAGATAGCCAGAATTAGTTTTATAACTTAATTTTTGCAAGGCGTTATATTGGGTGTAACCCGAAAACTTTTGTACGTATTTGTCATCATTAGCTACTAATTGATCCACACCACTTATTGTGGCTACGTAAAAAGGTCTTTCTCCAAAATAATTTCCATGCGGGTTTTTTCTTTTTCCCATTTTTAAATCTCCAAAATCGTTATAAGAGAAAATAGTTAAAGAGGCAAAGTTTTTAGTGGCATAATTGAAATCGAAGGAAACCGACTTTTCTTTGTTGACACTTCCATAGCGGGAGTTGATTTGCCCCCAAATCGTTTTGTTAGTTGTGTCAGAAAATGACGTTTTTTTGGTAGTCAAATTTACTGTTCCGCCTAAAGCATCACTCCCGAAAAGAGTAGAAGTTGGACCGTAAAAAATGTCTACATTTTCTAACATATTTTCGTCAATGGTAATTACATTTTGTAAATGACCCGTTCTAAAAATCAAATTATTCATTCTGAAGCCATCTACTAAAAGTAATACGCGACTCGCTTCAAAACCTCTAATAGCGGGGCTTCCGCCTCCTTGTTGCGATTTTTGTACAAACAAAGAACCTGAATTAGATAACATTTCAGCAGTTGACTGATAGTTTTGAAATTCAATTTCTTTTTTAGAGATGGATTCTACTTGGATGGGTAGAATTTTTTTGTTTTTTGAAACCTTATTTGAAGTCACAATAACTTCTTCAAGACTTTTGGTGTTAATGGAATCTTTTGTAGTTTGAGAATAGCCTAAAATACTAGTGAAGAATACACCAGTAAACAAAATTTTTTTCATTAGCAGTTTAACGATTGGGTTTAATTAAGAAAGCCATTGGGTATTTCTTTTTAATTTCTACCAAGTCTTTTTCTGCGTTAATTCTTAATTTGTATTTACCTACCCATACTTTATATGTCGGATTGGTATATAAATAAGTAGCGTCTATATCTTTAAAGTCTTTTTTAAAGTTGACCAAAGTCTTTTTTGCAGCCTCTTTATCACCATAGAAAATCTGGATAGCATAATTGTCGTCCGAATCATTAGAAGCGTTCAAAAGTTGCTTTTCTTTTAACAATTTGCTAAATCTTGGATCTTGAATTACAGTTGTTTTGTCGTCTTGTGAAAAACTTTTAGAAGTAATAAATAAGTTAATAATAGCAATGTAAAAATAATTTATTGAAGTTAATTTTCTCATAATGAATAAAATTTAAAGCAAAAGTACAATATTCTAAACGAAACAAAATAGGATAAATTATTTAGAATAAATATAAATTACATTTTAAGATAAAATTAAGGTTTTTAGAATAGTTCTAATATCGTATTTTTGTCGGAGTTTAAAATAATGTATGCTTTTAAGGTGTAAGTTATATATCTAAAATCGTACCAAATCTAGTCGATAATCATTAATTAAATATGAAAAAGGTGGGTAACCATAAATCGTTTTCAAGGATTTTCTTCAGTTTAGCTTTAACGCTATCTTTTT
>PKDY01000014.1 GCA_002862755.1 Flavobacteriaceae bacterium
AAAACCTCTTCTTCTTAATCCAACAGAGTTAATGCCCACATACGATAAAGGTTCTTTTGCAGCTTTTGTATAAGGAGGCACATCTTTTCTAACTAAAGAACCACCAGACACCATTGCATGTTCTCCAACTGAAATAAATTGATGAATTGCAGCTAAACCACCAATAATCGCAAAATCACCTATTGTTACGTGTCCTGCTAAAGCTACTCCATTAACAATTATAGCATTATTTCCAATATGACAATCATGAGCAATATGAGCCGTAGCCATAATTAAACAATTATCACCAATTTTGGTTTGACCAGATGCAATAGTTCCTCTGTTAATGGTAACACATTCTCTAATCGTGGTATTGTCTCCAATAATTACTAGAGAATCCTCTCCTCCAAATTTTAAATCTTGTGGAACTGCTGAAATAATTGCTCCTGGAAAAATATTACAATTTTTACCAATTCTAGCTCCTTCCATAATCGTAACATTAGAACCTATCCAAGTTCCTTCTCCAATTACCACATTATTATGAATCGTAGTAAAAGGATCAATAACTACATTGCGTGCAATTTTAGCTCCTGGATGTACATATGCTAAAGGTTGATTCATCTTTTTTAAATTTAAAATATTTTTATTGTTTTTTTGCGATTTGAGCCATAAGCTCCGCTTCAGCAACTAATTTTCCATTAGCATATGCATTTGCTTGCATGTGGCAAATACCTCTTCTAATGGGAGCAATTAAGTCACACTTAAATACTAAAGTGTCTCCTGGCAATACTTTTTGCTTAAACTTAACATTATCTATTTTCATAAAATAGGTTAAATAATTTTCAGGATCTGGTACTGTACTTAATACTAAAATTCCTCCTGTTTGAGCCATAGCTTCTACAATTAATACTCCTGGCATTACTGGAGCATCTGGAAAATGTCCTACAAAGAAAGGCTCGTTCATGGTTACATTTTTCAAACCAACCACATGAGAATCTGTTAATTCCAAAATTTTATCAATTAAAAGAAAAGGAGGTCTATGAGGTAACATCTTCATAATCTGATGAATATCCATCAAAGGCTCTTTATGCAAATCATAAACAGGAACCTGATTTCTTTCTTCTATCTTGATAATTTTGGATAGTTTTTTTGCAAATTGTGTATTCACAAAATGACCTGGTTTAGTTGCAATAATTTTACCTTGAATTCTTTTCCCAATTAACGCCAAATCACCTACAATATCTAGTAATTTATGTCTGGCTGCTTCATTTGGATAATGCAACGTTAAGTTGTCTAAAATCCCATTTGGATTAACCGAAATAGATTCTTTATTAAATGCTTTTTTCAAGTTTTCCATAGTTTCAGAAGAAATTTCTTTATCTACATAAACAATTGCATTATTTAAATCTCCTCCTTTAATTAAACCATTATTCAATAAAGATTCTAATTCATGTAAAAAACTAAAAGTTCTACAATCTGCAATTTCAGATTTGAAATCATCGATACTTTTTAATGTTGCATTTTGGGTACCTAAAACTTTAGTTCCAAAATCTACCATAGTAGTAATCGTGTAGGTATCACTCGGAATCACCGTAATTTCACTTCCAGAAGCTTCGTCTAAATAGGAAATTACTTCTTTTACCACATATACTTTTCTTTCTGCTTCTTGCTCTACAACACCTGCTTTTTCAATAGCTTCTACAAAATATTTTGATGAACCATCCATAATAGGAAGTTCTGACGCATTTAATTCGATAATCACATTATCTAGATCACAACCCACAAGTGCTGCCAATACATGTTCTGGAGTTTGAATCATGACACCTCTTTTCTCAAGGTTTGTTCCTCTTTGTGTATTTACCACATAGTTTGCATCTGCTTCGATTATGGGTTGACCTTCTAAATCAACACGTATAAAAGTGAAACCATTATTTACAGGAGCTGGCTTGAAAGTCATTTCAACTAATTGCCCAGTATGTAACCCTACTCCTTTTAATGAAACATCGTTCGCAATGGTCTTTTGTTTAACCATGATTTTTTAAAATTAATTGTTTTTCTTTATTTTGTCTATTTCTGCTACAATTTTTGGAAGATTTTTAAAGTGTACATAGGATTTTGTAAAATCAGAATAATTGAATGCTGGAGTACCTTGAACCACTTCTCCATCTTGCAAACTTTTTCCAATTCCAGATTGCGCTTGAACTTTAACATTATCTCCTATAGTAATATGGCCAACAATTCCAACTTGTCCACCAATCATACAATTTTTGCCAATTTTAGTTGATCCTGCAACACCAGTTTGGGAAGCAATTACAGTATTTTCACCAATTTCTACATTATGAGCAATTTGTATTTGATTGTCCA
The DNA here is from genome assembly GCA_002862755.1 of Flavobacteriaceae bacterium. Classification (GTDB taxonomy): domain Bacteria; phylum Bacteroidota; class Bacteroidia; order Flavobacteriales; family Flavobacteriaceae; genus Flavobacterium. The sequence continues at coordinate 2,344 of PKDY01000014.1, forward strand.
ACTTAACTCCTTTTCGGATAATTGTAGATCCTAAAGTAGCTCTGTCTATAGTCGTACAAGCTCCTATTTCAACATTATCTTCAATAATTACATTTCCAATCTGAGGTACTTTTTGGTAGGTACCATCTTCTTGTGGTGCAAAACCAAAACCATCAGAACCAATAATAGTACCCGAATGAATGGTACAATTGTTACCTATAGTGGTTTCTGAATAAATGCGTACTCCTGCAAAAAAAACACAATGATCACCAATTGTAACGTTGTCACCAATAAAACTATTCGGATAAATCTTAACGTTTTTACCAATTGTTACATTTTTTCCTATATAACAAAAGCTTCCTAAATATAACCCTTCACCATACACCACTTCTTCAGAAATAAAAGAAGGCTGTTCGATACCTGATTTCATTAATTTAACCTGATTGTAATATTCTAAAAGTTTCGAAAAAGATTTATAAGCATCTTCAACCTTAATTAATGTAGTTGTTAAATCTTGTTCTGGTATAAAACTTTTATTAACAATAGTTATTGTTGCTTTTGTAGTATATATATGACTTATATATTTTGGATTGGCAAGGAAAGTTAAAGAACCTTCAATACCTTCTTCAATTTTGGCAAGCTTTGAAACTTCTGCATTAGGATTTCCTACTACTTCACCTTCTAAAATACCCGCTATTTGTTCCGCTGTAAATTTCATTCAGTTATTTTAAATTATCCAAAACCTAAAAGAAAATGTTTTCTTTTAGGTCTTTTTTTGATTCCATAACATCTTGACAAAAATATAAAATTAAATTAAATACTTATGCTTCTAATGTTACTTTTGGAAAACATATAAAATATTTAGTTACGGGTTTAGATAAAGCCTTTAAGTTTAATTGGTCTGAAGCTTGTACAACATCTTCAATTGTTTTGTCTTTTTTAAGAATTCTAATAGGCTCACTTTCTTTACTATAAGCTTGATTTTTAATTTTCCCTTTGAATACAAAATAATCAATATCTTTTTCAGAAACGTCATGTAATTTCATAAAGGCTTCTTTATACGGATTTAAAATATCTTTATGTGGTTTTTCTTCTAGCATTCTAATTTTTAGTAAATCTCGATTAATAATCATTTTACACAAACTAGAAAGCACAAAATCATCATTAAATTGCCAAGTTTTAATTGCACTTAACACATCATAATCATCTAAATAGGAAAATTTATCCAAAATTTCTTTTGTAAAATGAGTTAATTCCACCTTGTTCTGTAAAAAAAATTGCAAAGGTCTACTACATTCCAATGTAATCCCTTTATGAGTTAATTCTTTGGCTCTTTTTAAAATTTTGGTTAAAATTAATTCAGCAACAACAGAAGTTTTGTGTAAATAGGCCTGCCAATACATTAACCTTCTGGCTACTAAAAACTTTTCAACGGAATAAATTCCTTTTTCTTCTATAACTAAATAATCATCTTGCACGTTCATCATTTGAATCAAACGCTCACTGTTGATATTTCCTTCCGCAACTCCACTGTAAAAACTATCTCTTCTTAAATAATCCATTCGGTCCATATCCAACTGACTCGAAATGAGTTGCAACATAAATTTTCGATGGTACTCTCCTTTAAAAATTTGAATCGCTAAAGATAATTTACCATTGAAATCTTTATTCAATTGCTCCATAAACAATAACGAAAGCTGTTCATGATGTACATCTTCTACAATGCTGTGTTCCATAGCATGACTAAAAGGGCCGTGTCCAATATCATGCAATAAAATAGCAATGTACAACGCATTCTCTTCCTCTTCTGATATAGCAACACCTTTAAATTTCAAAGTTTGGACAGCCTTTTGCATAATGTGCAAACAACCTAAAGCATGATGAAAACGGGTATGATGGGCTCCAGGATATACCAAATAAGTCATTCCCATTTGAGAAATCCTTCTTAATCTCTGAAAATAAGGATGTTGAATTAAATCGTAAATTAAAGAATTGGGAATTGTAATAAATCCATAAATAGGATCATTAAATATTTTAAGCTTATTAGTAGCGTTCACGTAGTACAAATTTTATAACAAAGATAAGGTTTTATAAAAGACTAATTAAAACATTTAAAAACATTATTATATACTATAAGTCACAGTTTTAAATAGTTTAATTTTAACGCTTGTTCGTTTTACAACTACAATAAAAGCATTATTTTTGTAACTCTATTAAAATCAATATTTTAAAAATGAAAACCACTTTCTCTTTAAAAGTAGAATTAGACTCCATTCAAGATAGAATTACTTTGAATTCTAATGATTTTAAATTTCAAACCATTACAATTGAAAAATCTACAAGTATAAAAGAACGTTTGAACAAATCAGATGGAAGTACTCCAAACACATTTGATTTCAACCAATTAGAATCAGACAGAATTTATTCCATTTCAGCGATTAAAAAAATTTGTTTGGCTAATAGACTTCGTTTTTTAGACACCCGTCTTTATAAAAATGACTATCCTGAAACGGTTATCCAAACTATTCAAAAATTTGAAGAACAACATCAAACAGAACTGCATCATTTTAAAATTGTAGCACCTAAAAGCAATTTTAAACTACACAATTATGATGATCCTCTTCTATTTATGAATTTAGGAAACGACTATTATTATCTTTTAGACTACTGGGGAAATGATTTACATTGGACAAGAAAAATAAAAGCTTTACCACTAAAAAACTTATCCAATTTAATCCTTTTTACAATAGTTATAAGTATACTTCTCACCTATTTCATTCAGCTTTTTAAAACCGAATCTTTAGCTACTAGCTATCAAATAATTATTTTTCTTTTCACTTGGAAATCGGTTATTGCAATTGTTTTTTATAGTATTATAAAAACAGGAAATAATGTAAGTGAATACAATTGGAACAGTGAATTTTATAACAAGTAGTTAAATTTTCTTAAAAGTGTTATTTTTATACAATTTTTAATACAATACTCGTTTATTAAGTAGTAAATTGCATAAAAATTCAAATAAATGAACAAAATAAAAATATTATGGGTCGATGATGAAATTGATCTTTTAAAGCCACACATCCTTTTTTTAGAGAAGAAAAACTATGAAGTGACCACTTGTAACAACGGCCAAGACGCTATAGACGCTTTTGAAGAGAATAATTTTGATGTTGTATTCTTAGATGAAAATATGCCAGGATTGAGTGGATTAGAAACCTTATCAGAAATTAAAGAAAAAAAATCTTCTGTTCCTGTAATTATGATTACAAAAAGTGAAGAAGAATATATCATGGAAGAAGCCATTGGTTCCAAAATAGCTGATTATTTAATCAAGCCTGTTAATCCAAATCAAATTCTATTAAGCTTAAAAAAGAATTTAGACCATTCCCGTTTGGTTTCTGAAAAAACAACCTTAGATTACCAAAAAGAATTTCGAAAAATAGCTATGGACATGGCTATGGTACGTTCTTTTGAAGATTGGGTTGAGTTGTACAAACGACTTATTTATTGGGAAATGGAACTCGAAAACATATCGGATCAAGGTATGGTTGAAATTTTGGAAAGTCAAAAAACAGAAGCCAATGTTCAATTTGGAAAATTTATTGAACGTACGTATGAAGATTGGTTTGATGAAACAGAAGAAAAACCCATTCTTTCACACAAATTATTTGGTGAATTAGTTGCTCCTGAAATTAGAAAAAAAGACAAACCTATCCTTTTTATAGTAATTGATAATTTGCGATATGACCAATGGAAAGCCTTTGAAAGTATTGTGAATAATCATTATAAACTGGAAAAAGAAGTCAGTTATTTTTCTATCTTACCTACAGCCACACAATATGCAAGAAATGCTATTTTCTCTGGATTGACACCTTTGGAAATGGAAAAGAAATTTCCAGAATATTGGAAAAATGATGTTGATGATGGTGGTAAAAACTTATATGAAGGAGAGTTTCTTACGGAACAATTGAAACGATTAGGTCTTAATATTAAACAAGAATATTATAAGATTACTAATTTTAAAGATGGTAAAAAGCTAGCGGAAAACTTCAAAGGCTTGAAAGGAAATGATTTAACTACTATCGTATATAATTTTGTGGATATGCTTTCTCACGCTAAAACAGAAATGGAAGTAGTAAAAGAATTAGCTTCTGATGATAAAGCATATCGATCATTGACAGTTAGCTGGTTTAAAAACTCTCCTTTATTAGACATGATTCAACAAGCTCAAAAACAAGGATTTCGATTAATAGTCACTACAGATCACGGTACAATAAATTGTAAAAATCCTTCAAAAGTTATTGGAGATAAAAATACCAGCTTAAATTTACGCTATAAAACGGGAAGAAGTTTAACCTATGAAGATAAAGATGTGTATGCAGTAAAAGATCCTAAAAAAATCGGACTTCCTGCATTAAATATGAGCAGTTCTTTCATTTTTGCAAAAAACGATTTATTTTTAGCTTATGTAAATAATTTTAATCATTATGTAAGTTATTATAGAAATACTTACCAACATGGAGGCATTTCATTGGAAGAAATGATTATTCCGTTTTTAGTATTGGAACCTAAATAAAATAACTCCAAAGAGATTTAGAAATAAGTCTCTTTGGAATAAAAAGTCTAAACCGCATTTTATATGATGATAAACTTTACTCTAGATGAAATTCAAGAGGTAGTCAAACAAATTCTTGCTACACCAAGACTTAAAAAAGTAATTACATTTCATGCCACTATGGGTGTTGGAAAAACAACACTCATCAAAGAATTAGTCAAACAATTAGGCGTAAATGATACTTCAAGCAGCCCTACTTTTTCACTGGTTAATGAGTATCAAACAAAGGAAGGAGAAACGATTTATCATTTCGATTTATACCGCTTAAATAGCGAAGAAGAAGCCTATGATATGGGTATTGACGAATATTTCTATTCAGGCAATTGGTGCTTTATCGAATGGCCAGAAAAAACCCCAAATCTCATTCCAATTGATCATGCTAGTATTCATATGAAAACCACTAAAAATGGGGCTCGAGAATTGATTTTAAACAATTGATACTTTCTAAAAAAGGATGCAATTGTTTTTTATACTATCTTTTTTCATATTCTTTTTTTAAATTTTAAAATTATTCCTAAATTGGCTCAACTTTACAAAAAACAACATGTCAACTTTTAGTCCGTTTTCAAAAATGCAATTGCTTCCTCAAGAAGAGAAATTGGAAATTACTAAGCACAAAAGCGAATTATTCATAGGTATTCCAAAGGAAACCTCCTATCAAGAAAGACGTATTTGCTTAACACCAGATGCTGTTAGCTCTTTAACTTCTCATGGACATCGCGTCATGATTGAAGCTGGTGCTGGAGAAAGTTCAAGTTATTCCGACAAAGAATATTCAGATGCAGGTGCTGAAGTTACAAATGACCCTAAAAAAGTATTTAGTTGCCCGATTATACTAAAAGTTGAACCTGCAACACTACCTGAAATAGAAATGATGAATCCACAAACCATCATTATTTCAGCCATACAATTAAAAACCCAACGTAAAACCTATTTTGAAGCATTAGCCACTAAAAGAATTACAGCGCTAGCTTTTGAATTCATAAAAGATGAAGACGGATCCTATCCAGCAGTGAAATCGCTTTCTGAAATAGCAGGAATTGCTTCTATACATATAGCTGCCGAATTAATGATCAATCAAAATATTGGAAAAGGGTTACTTTTTGGAAACATTACAGGTGTTCCTCCTACAGAAGTAGTTATTCTGGGTGCTGGAACCGTAGCAGAATATGCTGCAAGAACCGCTTTAGGTCTTGGAGCTAGCGTAAAAGTATTCGATAATTCCATTACCAAATTAAGACGTTTACAAAATACTTTAAATCAAAGAATTTTCACTTCAACTATACAAGAAAAATCGGTACTCAAAGCCCTTCGAAGATGTGATGTTGCTATTGGTGCCATGCGTGGCAAAAACAGAACTCCTATTGTGGTTACTGAAACTATGGTAGAACACATGAAAAAAGGAGCCGTAATTGTAGATGTTAGTATCGATACAGGAGGTTGTTTTGAAACTTCTGAAGTAACTACTCACGAAAGACCTACATTTATAAAAAACAATGTCATTCATTATTGCGTGCCTAATATTCCGTCTAGATATTCTAAAACAGCTTCACTTTCAATTAGCAATATCATCACTCCTTTCCTGCTTCAAATTGCAGATGATGGTGGTATTGAAAGTGCCATTCGCTGTAATAGAGGGTTAAAAAACGGAATTTACTTTTATCACGGTTTATTAACGAATAAATCCATTGCAGATTGGTTCAATTTAGAACATCGCGATATTAATCTAATTGTTTTTTAGGGCATTCCCTTCGGTCGCGCTATTCGTTATATCTTTTATTTTCTCTAGGGATAAAATAAAAGGATGTCACTCCTATCGCTAATGCTAACCAAAATAGTATATTTGCAAAAAAATAAATCATATGAAGCTTAAATATAGATTAGCATATTACTTATTTGGATTATTATTAGGCCTTTTTTTTGTAATCAAATTCTTAGGTGCAAAAGCTGAAGCCAAAGGAGTTGAATTTTGTTATTTACCCAATTGTAGAGTTTTAAAAGAATTAAGAAGTAAACCACTCGATTTTTCACCCGAAACAAAATCCATTTTAACAGAAGATTGGATTTCTTTAGAAGATATTAAAGCCACTTTAAAATATGGAGATGTAGATTTTTCTAAAAGTAATTTACCATACAATAATGGAAAAATTTATATTGTAGAAGGCAAAACTACTCAAAATGAAGAAATTAACATTACCATGATTAATTACCCTTCAAAAGTAGTTTTGGAAAAGATTGAAAAAAAATAATTTTTTTATTAAAAACACTTGCAGATACAAATAAACCTTGTATATTTGCACTCGCAATCCAGGAATATCGGTTGCAATTTATTGGGGCGATTAGCTCAGCTGGTTCAGAGCACCTCGTTTACACCGAGGGGGTCGGGGGTTCGAACCCCTCATCGCCCACAAAAATTAAATCCTACAGAAATGTAGGATTTTTTTGTTTCTACTTCTCTCAAATGTCCTCTTTTTTATTTTCTATTTTGGATTATTCAAAAAAATTTCTTTTTCAATCAAAAAATACGTATATTTAAGACACGCTTTTTCTCAAATCTGAAACTATTACTTAACTTAACACCGTAATAAATGATAAAAAACTACCTACTCATTTTACTGCTTTTTAGTCCATTTTATTCTAGCCAAGCACAAAATATCAATTTAAGTGAAGAAGAAATTATCAAAACTTTATGTCATACTTGGAGTTTAAGTTTTGCTTCTATAAAAGGCAAACCCATTCAAATTGATTTAGACTTTAAGGTTCAATTTAATAGTGATTACTCCTATTTCTTACTCAGCAATCCTGAAAACCCTGGTAAATGGATGTATAATAAACAAGGAAAGTATATAGAATTAAGAACCAATAACAGAATTGCTCGAATTACTTCCCTAAATAAGAAAGAATTAATCTTTATTGAAATGGATATTGATGAATATCAAAGAGCCACACCACAAAATTCTCAATTTCATTTTATCAGGAATGAATAAAATCAATATTTATTAAATTATAGCCAATTTTAACTATACAAGAACTCAACTTATTTATCACCATGTTTTTCAAAAGATGATAATTAAGTATATTTGAAGAATATAAATAATAATTTTCTTCAATGGTATCTAAATTAGTTAAAGTAGTATTTTTTATTACTTTATTTTCTTATGCACAACAAATAGCGAAACCAACAGATTTAGTTGAATGGATTAATCCTTTAATGGGAACTGATAGCAGTTATGAATTAAGTAACGGAAACACCTATCCTTCCATTGCATTACCTTGGGGAATGAATGCTTGGACACCACAAACAGGCAACAATGGTAATGGTTGGCAATATACCTATGATGCTAATAAAATTAGAGGATTCAAACAAACACACCAGCCTTCACCATGGATGAACGACTACGGTCCGTTTTCTTTAATGCCAATCACAGGGAAAGGTACTATTGATGAAGAAGAAAGAGCCAGTTGGTTCAGTCATAAATCTGAAATCGCCAAACCTTATTATTACAGTGTTTATCTCGCTGATTATGATGTTACTACAGAAATCACTCCAACAGAAAGAGCCGCTTCCTTTCGATTTACTTTTCCTAAAACAGACAGTGCTTTTGTAGCCATTGATGCCTATGACAGAGGTTCTTACATAAAAATTATTCCATCAGAAAACAAAATTATAGGTTACAGTTCTAGATATGCACGAGGAAAATTGAATAATTTTAAAAATTATTTTATCATTGTTTTTGATACTCCTTTTACAACCGCTACCCTTTGGAACGATAAAACCAAAATTAATACAAATGAACTTTCTGGATCACATATAAGCAGTCTTGTTCATTTTATAACGAAAAACAAAAATACTCCTATTCAAGCTAAAGTTGCCTCATCTTTTATTAGTTTTGAACAAGCAGAACAAAATCTAAAAGAAATTGGTTCTGATAATTTTGATACTGTTAAACAAAAAGCCAAGAATACTTGGAATACAACTTTAGAAAAAATACAAATTGAAGGAGGTACAACTGACCAAATAAGAACCTTCTACTCTACCTTGTATCGCACTCTTTTTTTTCCAATGAAAATGTATGAAATTGACAGTAATGGAGCTATCGTTCATTACAGTCCTTATTCTGGTAAAACTCTACCAGGATATCGCTTTGCTGGAACTGGGTTTTGGGATACTTTTCGAGCACTATACCCTTTTTTAAATTTAATGTATCCTTCCATTAATAAGGAAATGCAAGAAGGGTTACTAAACGATTATAAAGAAGGTGGTTGGTTACCCGAATGGAGCAGTCCATCTTATAGTGATATTATGATTGGCAACAATTCAGCTTCTGTTGTAGCAGACGCTTACGTAAAAGGTTTGCGTGGTTACGATATTGAAAAACTGTATGAAGCATTACTTCATGGCGCTAACAATGAAGGACCACAAGCTACAGGAAGAAAAGGAGTTCAGTATTATAATGAATTAGGTTATGTTCCTTACAATGTTGATATTAATGAAAGTGCAGCTAGAACATTAGAATATGCTTATGATGATTTTGCAATTAGCCGTTTGGCCAAGTTATTAAATCGCCCACAAAAGGAAATTGAGTTGTATGAAAATAGAAGTAAAAATTACAAACTACTTTTTGACACCGAAACAAAATTAATGCGTGGAAAAAATAAAGATGGAAAATTTCAGAAACCTTTTAATCCTTTAAAATGGGGCGATGCTTTTACAGAAGGTAATAGTTGGCACTACACTTGGAGTGTTTTTCACGATATAGAAGGATTAGCACAACTAATGGGCGGACATCAAAAATTTACTACTATGCTAGATTCTGTTTTTCAAATGGCTCCAGTCTTTGATGATAGTTATTATGGAGGTACAATTCATGAAATCCGTGAGATGCAAATTGCAAATATGGGACAATATGCGCATGGAAACCAACCCATTCAACATATGATTTATTTATACAATTATGCTGGCCAACCTTGGAAAACACAATATTGGGTTAGAGAAGTAATGGAACGCATGTACAAACCTACTCCAGATGGCTATTGCGGTGATGAAGATAATGGTCAAACCTCTGCTTGGTATGTTTTTTCTGCATTAGGCTTCTATCCTGTTTGTCCTGCAACGAATCAATACATATTAGGTTCACCTTTATTTAAAAAAGTAACGTTACATCTTGAAAATGGTAAAACATTTACCATTGAAGCGCCTAATTCTAATTCAGATAACAAATATGTTGATAAAATTAAATTAAACGGAAAAGAATATAAAAATAATTGGATTAGCCATGAGGACATCTTAAAAGGCGGTACTTTTAATTTCATTATGAACAACACACCTAATACAAAAAGAGGAACAACAACCGATACTTTCCCTTTCTCACTATCTACTAACAATTAAATCATGAAAACATTATTTTCAGCAATTAGCTGTTTTTTTACACTGCTTATTTTTGGTCAACAAACTTCAAAAAACTTAATTCCTTTTGTAAAACCAATTATTGGAACCCAACGCATGGGTCATGTTTATCCGGGTGCTACCGCTCCATTTGGAATGGTACAACTAAGTCCAGATACCGATACCATTCCTTATGCTGTTAATGGAAAATACAATCCAGATGTATATAAATATTGCGCAGGTTACCAGTACGATGACAAAACTATAGTTGGTTTTAGCCATACCCATTTCAGTGGAACAGGGCATTCGGATTTAGGGGATTTCTTAATCATGCCAACGACAGGAAATTTACAATTAAATCCAGGAACAGCAACAGAACCTTCAAAAGGGTTTAGATCTACTTTTTCTCATGAAAATGAAGTTACTGAAGCAGGATATTACAAAGTAAAACTAGATGATCATAATATTACAGCAGAATTAACGGCTTCTACCAGAGTAGGTATGCATCAATATACCTTTCCAAAAACCGATCAAGCTCATATTATTTTAGATTTAATGGCTGGAATTTATAATTATGACGAAAAAAATGTTTGGACTTACATAAGAGTTGTAAATGATACTTTGGTAACGGGTTATAAACAAACCAATGGTTGGGCTAGAACCAGAACAGTCTATTTTGCTATGAGTTTCTCCAAGCCTTTTAAGAATTATGGTCAGAAAAACTTTGATGAAAAACAAGTATACCGAGGTTTTTGGAGAAAATTTGATCAAGAAGATAATTTCCCAGAAATAGCAGGTAAAAAAATAAGAATGTTTTTTGATTTTGATACAGAAGCAAATGAAAAAATTAAAGTTAAATTTGCTTTATCACCTGTAAGTCAAAAGAGTGCACTACAAAATTTAACAGAAGAAATACCGCATTGGGATTTTGAAAAAGTAAAAAAACAAACTCAAAATAGCTGGAATCAAGAATTAAATAAAATCCAGGTTGATGCATCTCCTGATGATAAAACCAACTTCTACACAGCTATGTACCATGCTTTTATTACACCTACTGTTTATCAAGACAGAAATGGAGAATACAAAGGGTTAGATCAAGATGTACATCAAGCGAATGGTTTTACAAATTATACAACTTTTTCACTTTGGGATACCTATAGAACCTTACATCCTTTATTTAATATTCTCCAGCCTAAAAGAAATGCAGATATGGTTGCTTCTATGTTAGCTCATTATGACCAAAGTAGTTTACACATGCTTCCTATTTGGAGTCACCATGCGAATGACAATTGGTGCATGAGCGGTTATCACAGTGTATCCGTAATTGCAGATGCTATCTTAAAAGGAACGTATACAGGTGATGCAGAAGCTGCTTTAAATGCTTGTGTTATTACAGCAAGGAAGCGCAATTATGAAGGAATTGGCTACTATATCGACAAAGGGTATATTCCAGCCGAAAGAAGTGGTATTTCGGTTTCCAACACATTAGAATATGCATATGATGATTGGACTATTGCACAATTGGCAAAAAAATTAAATAAGACTGATATTTACAACGAGTTTATACAACGTTCTGAAAATTGGAGAAATAATTTCAATCCAGTTTCAGGTTTTATGGAACCTAAATTAGCCAATGGAACATTCAAAAAAGACTTTGACGCTTACAGTACTCATGGGCAAGGATTTATTGAAGGAAACAGTTGGAATTATAGCTTTTTTGTTCCGCATAACCCTAATGCATTGGTTACCATAATGGGAGGCAAAAAACAATTTGGTAAAAAATTAGACACCCTTTTCACCATGCATTTATCTGATGCTTTCTTTGCAGAAACCGAAGACATCACAAGAGATGGAATTATAGGAGGTTATGTACATGGCAATGAACCTGCGCATCATGTAGTTTATTTGTATAATTGGGCAGACCAACCTTGGAAAACACAAGAAAGAGTACGTCAAATATTAAAAATGCAATACAAACCTACACCCGATGGTTTAGGAGGAAATGACGATTGCGGGCAAATGAGTGCTTGGTATATTTTCAGCTCCATGGGATTTTATCCAGTGGCTCCTGGTTCTTTAGAATACGCAATTGGTAGTCCCTTAATTACAAATGCAATCATTCATTTAGAAAATGGAAAAACATTTGAAGTTGCTACTCAAAACCAATCGGAAACCAATCTATATGTGAAACGAATTATCTTAAACGGAAAAACATTGAATCGCTATTATATAACTCATGATGAAATTATGAATGGCGGAAAAATAACCTTTATAATGAGCTCTAAAAAATAATTATTAGGTGGTTTCCAATTCATTTTTCACTACATAATCACCCCATTTAGCCATTTCTTGCAAAAGTGGAATAAGCGTTTTTCCAAAATCGGTTAATGAATATTCCACTTTTAAAGGAGGCTTTGTAGTGTATACTTTCCTTTGAATCACACCATCTGCCTCTAAATCTTTCAACTGTAAACTCAAGGTGCGTTCGGTAACATCTTTCATTTTTTTTCGTAACTCATTGTAGCGCAATGGTTCATTAATTAAATAAAATAAAATCACCGATTTCCACTTTCCTCCAATAATCCCCATCGTAATACTAGTACAACAAGGATATTCTTTTCCTTTTACTGTATACATACTTTAATATTTTATTAAATTTAAACTATCCTTTTTGACCGTTATTGCACAACAAAAATACTATACTTACTTTTGTAACTATAAAAAATATAGTATAAATCAAATCACAAAAATATGAGTTTTATTACAGCTATACAAGAGCGTTACACTACAAAAAAATATGATGCTTCTAAAAAAATTGAAGAAAACACTTTAGATCAGTTAAAAGAAATTGTAAGACTAAGTCCATCTTCTATAAACAGTCAACCTTGGAAATTTACATTTGTAAGTGATGAAAAAACTAAAAACGAATTAGCCAAAGCATCTTTTTTTAATGATACCAAAGTAATCAATTGTGATACGCTAGTTGTTTTTAGCCGAATTGATAGTATTGCTGCGTTTGAAGAGCAAATTCAAGCGACACTACCAGAAGGTGCTGTAGGGTATTACAACCAATTTATAAAACCTTTACCAGAAGCGGAAATAAAAGCTTGGTTTGACAAACAAGTATATTTAGCTTTAGGCGTTTTCTTAAGTGCTTGTGCGGCAATGAATATCGACTCTACTCCTATGGAAGGGATTGAACCCGAAAAATACGATGCCATTTTGCAATCTGAAAAGCATCATGCCTTAGTAGCTGTAGCTATTGGTTATAGAGATGTAGAAGATGCCAATCAACCCCAAATAAAACCCAAATCGAGAAGAGCAAAACAAGATGTAATCACAACAATATAATTTGTTTCCAAATATAATAACAAGCACGAATTGAATTCGTGCTTGTTTATTGATTGACTAATTTATTTATCAGTTACCAAATTTAACACAGGACAACTCCCAGCTTCTGGTATCGTACTATGAACTGGTGGTTTAGGATAATATTGTAAGGTTCTTTGTACCGAAATAGCACTTTCTTTTCCTGCAATGAGTTCCACTAAATACAAGGCTTCATCCAATCCGGAAGAAATACCACCACCCGTAACTCTATTTCCTGATTTCACATATCTAGGATGTCCTTCAGCTACCTTTACTTCTGGATATTTTCCAAAACAATTCACAAAAGCCCAATGCGTTGTAATCGTATGTCCGTTTAACAAACCTGTATTCGCAAGCAATACAGCACCTTCACAGACGGAACATACCCATTCTGCTTGAGAACCTGCTTGGGTTACATAAGCTGTAAATGGTGATTCTTTATCTGCAATTATAGCCGCTAATACATCAGCATCACCACCTGGTACCCAAATTAAATTTGGTTTTTGTACAAAGGCGTCATCAAAAGTGGCTTCAACAGCTATTTTTACTCCGTTAATGGTTGTAAAAGTAGGTTGATTTCCACATACATAATAAATTTTTACATCTCTTTCAAAACTAGTATCTTTTGCTAACCAACCAAATATTTCTCTTGGAGCAGCGATATCCATATAATCTACACCATCATATACAGGAATTACTATTATAAAGGGTACTTTAGAAGTAGTGTTTGTCATATCTGTTGTTTATTGGTAAACTAAAAATACAAAAAACAATTCAGATTGCTAATTTTACAACATAAAAAAAATCCCTTTTTCAAGGGATTTCATTTTATAATTTTCTTCTTGCTCTTTCTTTTTTTATCAAATCAAGCTCTCTACTCGTTTGCCCTGCAACTGAAGTATTTTCTTCAGCTCTTCTTATTAAATAAGGCATTACATCACGAACAGGACCAAATGGTAAATATTTAGCTACATTATAACCATTGGCCGCCAAATTATAACTGATATTATCACTCATTCCATATAATTGTCCAAAAAAGATTCTTGGATCATTTTTAGCAATGTTACGCTCTGCCATTAATTCCATTAAACGGTACGAACTATTCTCATTATGCGTTCCTGCAAAAATAGCCATATGATCAATATGGTCTAACATATAAGCTACCGCTGTATCATAATTTTCATCTGTAGCTTGTTTGCTATGACAAATAGGTGATTTATATCCTTTTTCCTCTGCTCTAGCATTTTCTTTTTCCATGTATGCACCACGCACTAATTTCATACCTACATAAAACCCTTCCGCTTTTGCAATAGCGTTTAATTTTCTCAAATATTCCATTCGATCCCAACGATACAATTGCAAAGTATTGAAAACAATCGCTTTCTCTTTATTGTATTTGCGCATCATTTCTGTAACCAAATCATCTGCAGCATCTTGCATCCAACTTTCTTCACCGTCAATTAAAACAGCAACATCTTTATCATGAGCCATTTTACAAACCGTATCAAAACGAACTACTACTCTATTCCACTCTTCTTGTTCTTCTTTGGTAAACGATTTACCTTCACCTATTTTTTGATATAATGCAAAACGACCTAAACCAGTCGGTTTAAAAACAGCAAAAGGAATTGCTAAACGCTCTTTTGCAAATTCAATCGTTTTTAACGTCATTTCTAAAGCTGCATCAAACTGATTTTCTTCCTCTTTACCTTCTACAGAATAGTCTAATACAGACGAAACTCCTTTTGTAAACATCTTATCAACTACAGAAAGACAATCTTTTTCATTAATACCACCACAAAAATGATCAAAAACGGTACTTCTAATTAAGCCTTCCACAGGTAAATGAGCTTTTAAAGCAAAATTAGTTACCGCAGTACCAATCCTTACAAGTGGCTGACTTTCAATTAATTTAAATAAAAAATAGGCTCTTTCTAATTCAGTATCACTTTTTAGTGAAAAAGCCACTTGAGTATTGTTGAATATTTTTTCCATTCTTGGACTTCGTTTTTGTGATGCAAATATACTTTACACCATTGTAATTTTAAATAAAAATTGCCTTATTTTGCAATAAATTGAAATTGATTACCATGCAAACTATTCAAGCCAATAATTATCAGGTTGTATTTAATGAAAAAGGATACGAATACCTTAATAGTATTTTATTACCACAAAAGTATTCTAAATTATTCATCCTAGTTGATGAAAACACCTCAAATTATTGCTTGCCTCATTTTTTATCGCAATTGGCAATCGAAATGGAAATTGAAATTATTGAATTGGAAGCAGGAGAAGAACATAAAAATATTGAAACCTGCTTGCAAATTTGGCATTCATTAACCGAATTAGGTGGTGATCGTAAAAGTATCATCTTAAATTTAGGAGGTGGTGTAATTACCGATTTAGGTGGATTTATTGCTTGTACTTTTAAAAGAGGAATCGATTTTATAAATATACCTACTACATTATTATCTATGGTAGATGCTTCTATTGGTGGTAAAAATGGTGTGGATTTAGGTAACTTAAAAAACCAAATAGGAATTATTAGAGAACCCAAAGCGGTTATTATTGATACGATTTTTTTAGAATCTCTACCAGGCGAACAAATGCGTTCTGGGTTTGCAGAAATGTTGAAACATGGCTTGATATACGATAAAGCCTATTGGGATAATTTAAAAAATTTATCTGATTTAAGCACAGATGATTTAGATACTTTAATTCATCAATCAATTGTAATAAAAAATGAAATTGTTTCTCAA
This sequence comes from Flavobacteriaceae bacterium, assembly GCA_002862755.1. GTDB lineage: Bacteria > Bacteroidota > Bacteroidia > Flavobacteriales > Flavobacteriaceae > Flavobacterium. Next base: position 18,452 of record PKDY01000014.1, read on the forward strand.
GATTTAACCGAAAATGGCATTCGAAAAGCACTGAATTTCGGTCATACATTAGGCCATGCTATTGAAAGTTATTTTTTGGAAAATGAGAACAAAAAGAGTTTACTCCATGGAGAAGCTATTGCAATTGGAATGATTTTGGAAAGTTTCATTTCTAAAGAAAAAGGCTTACTTACTTCAGAAGAACACCATGAAATTAAATATATTTTAAGTGATATTTATGATTCAGTACCATTCAATCAAAACGACATAAAAAATTGTATCGATTTGCTTATTTATGACAAAAAAAACGAATTTGGAACGGTACAATTTGCCTTACTAGATAAAATTGGTAACTGTAAAATCAATGAAACATGCGAAAATGATCTGATTTACAAAGCTTTTGAAGATTATAAATCTTAATTATTTTTACGAATATCATTATTATTTGGTAACAATATTTTTTTACCTTTGTGGGAATGAAAGAACACTCATTTTCTCGTTTTACAAAATGCAGTAGCACAACTACAATAACTGATTTTTCTATCAGTTTATATGTTTTATGGGCTACATTTTCTTTTATTGACACTTTTATTCTCTCTAAAACCTTTAAAGAGAAACTATTAATTCAATTTTCAAATATTAGAGTATAAAAAAAGCTTCAAACAGAAATGATTCTTTTTTTTAAACTTTAAAATCTTATTTTTCAAATGAATACTAAATATTACGATTTAATTAACCAAACTTTTTATTTTCCTCAAGAAGAATTCACTTTAAATAAAGATACCCTTCAATTTCACGGAATTGATTTAATGAAATTAGTAGAAGAATATGGTACTCCATTAAAATTTACGTATTTACCCAAAATATCAAAAAACATCAAAAGAGCTAAAACGTGGTTCCGTAATGCCATGGAAAAGCATGATTATGATGCAAAATACTATTATTGTTACTGTACCAAAAGTTCTCATTTTGAATTTGTATTGAATGAGGCTTTAAAAAATAATATTCACATTGAAACTTCTTCTGCTTTCGATATTAATATTGTTGAAAGATTAATAGAAGAAGGTAAAATCAACAAAAATACTTTTGTGATTTGCAACGGTTTTAAAAGAGACCAATACATTGAAAATATTGCACGATTAATCAATACAGGTCATAAAAATACGATTCCAATTATTGATAATTATGAAGAATTAGATCTTTTACAAGAGCAAATTAAAAGTAAAATTAAAATTGGTATTCGTATTGCTGCTGAAGAGGAACCAAAATTTGAGTTTTATACCTCACGTTTAGGTATTGGTTATAAAAACATTTTACCTTTTTACAGAAAACAAATTCAAGAAAATAAAAAATTAGAGCTTAAAATGCTTCACTTTTTTATTAATACTGGAATTAGAGATACTGCTTATTATTGGAACGAACTTTTAAAGTGTATGAAAGTTTACATCGCACTTAAAAAAGAATGTCCTACTCTAGATAGTTTAAATATTGGTGGTGGTTTCCCCATAAAAAATTCATTAGCTTTTGAATATGATTACCAATATATGATTGATGAAATCTTAAATCAAATCAAAATTGCTTGTGATGAAGCGGAAATTGATGTTCCTAATATTTTTACCGAATTTGGTTCATTTACGGTAGGTGAATCTGGTGGAGCTATTTATGAGGTATTGTATCAAAAACAACAAAATGATAGAGAATACTGGAATATGATTGATTCTTCTTTCATCACTACTTTACCAGACACTTGGGCAATTAATAAGCGTTTTGTGATGTTAGCCGTAAATCGATGGAATGATACTTACGAAAGAGTTTTATTAGGAGGAATGACATGTGATAGTGATGATTATTACAATTCAGAACAACATATGAATGCAGTATATTTACCAAAATACAATAAAGAAAAACCTTTATATATTGGTTTCTTTAACACAGGTGCTTACCAAGAAACTATTGGTGGTTTTGGAGGATTACACCACTGTTTAATTCCACAACCCAAACACATATTAATTGATCGAGACAAAAATGGCATTATAGCAACCGAAGTGTTCTCAGAACAGCAAAATGCTGAAGAAGTTTTAAATATTTTAGGTTATAATAAAAAATAAATAAAAGAAAAATGAGCAAAGGACCAATTAGTCAATTTATAGAGAAAAATTATCTTCATTTTAACGCAGCAGCCTTAGTAGATGCAGCTAAAGGATATGAAGAACATTTATTAGCAGATGGAAAAATGATGGTAACTTTAGCAGGCGCAATGAGTACCGCTGAGTTAGGAAAATCATTAGCAGAAATGATACGTCAAGATAAAATTCATATTATTTCTTGTACAGGTGCGAACTTAGAAGAAGACATTATGAATTTGGTTGCTCATAATTCTTATAAAAGAGTACCTAATTATAGAGATCTATCACCACAAGAAGAGTGGGATTTATTAGAAAACCATTACAATCGTGTAACCGATACTTGTATTCCTGAAGAAGAAGCTTTCAGAAGATTACAATCCCATTTATATGATATTTGGAACAAAGCAGATAAAGCTGGAGAAAGATATTTCCCTCACGAATTTATGTACCAAATGATTAATTCAGGAGTTTTAGAGCAATATTATGAAATTGACCCTAAAGATTCATGGATGGTTGCAGCTGCTGAGAAAAACTTACCAATTGTAGTTCCTGGATGGGAAGATAGTACTATGGGGAATATTTTTGCCTCTTATTGTATTAAAGGAGAATTTAAAGCATCTACTACAAAAAGCGGTATTGAATACATGATGTGGTTAGCCGATTGGTATCCAAAAAATTCAGGTGGAAAAGGTGTTGGTTTCTTCCAAATTGGAGGTGGAATTGCTGGAGATTTCCCAATTTGTGTAGTTCCAATGTTATATCAAGATATGGAAATGCATGATATTCCATTTTGGAGTTATTTTTGTCAAATTTCAGATTCAACCACTAGTTATGGTTCTTATTCTGGAGCGGTTCCTAATGAAAAAATTACTTGGGGAAAATTAGATATTACAACGCCTAAATTTATTGTAGAGTCTGATGCTACGATAGTTGCGCCTTTAATTTTCGCTTATATTTTAGGCCAGTAATTTTTTTTATTTTTTTTTATAAAAATTGTTTGATAATTTGATTTAGGATATTACTTTTGAAAAATATCTATGAATAAAAACAACCCAATGAAAAGAGTTATTGTTGATTACGCAAAATTGACAAACGAAATTTTAACTTTATTAGTTGAAAAATTTCCTGAAGGATATGACGAATCAGACATTATCCGTTTTAAGAACGCTAAAAACGAAGCAATTGAAGCTGTAGAAGTACGTACTGAAGATACTATTTATTTAGTAAAGGTAAGTACTAAGTTAGCGGATCGAATTGAAAACTTCGATGAGGATGATGATATTGATGATACAATAGATGTACCTGTATTAGATCCTATAAAAGGTATCGACTTGGATGACGACGATGACGATGATGAAACTGATGATGTAGAAGACAAAGCAGACGATGAAGAAGATGATTCAGACGAAGATTAATAAAAACAAGGCATGTAAATTACATGCCTTGTTTTTTTTTATAAATATCTTTCTTCAAGAACACTTTTGTGATGCAATTCATGCCCTATAATGATACTTCCAATAGCACGAACAGAAATAGTACTATTTGATGCAATACCAACACGCATTAACTGATCTTCTGTCAAATTATCAAATAAAGTTATAGTTGCATTTCTAACTGCTTTATATTCCTCCAGCAAACTCTCAATTGTTCGATTATTTGCATTGGCAAAAGGTACATAATCATTTTCTTCAAAACCAGGCAAAGGTGTCATGTCATTTCTAGAAATACGCAAAGCTCTATAACAAAAGATGCGTTCTGCATCAATTAAATGCAATAGAATATCTTTAGGTGTCCACTTCCCTACTTCATATTGATATTCTAATTTATCCTTAGGAATGGCTTGAAAAAAAGCAATATTTTCCTCTCTTAGTTGTTTCAGTCCATCAACTACGTTGGTATGCTGTAAAGATTTAGTAATATAATTTGCATAAAAAGGAGCAAATTCATTTTCAGTAAAATGTATCATAAAAATAGAATAAAAAAAAATCCCGAAAAAATCGGGATTTAAATTAATATTAAAGTTCTTTAAAAATGGTATGCATTAAACGTTTTTTATCATTAATGCTTTCTTCTAAAGAAATCATAGTTTCTGTTCTGTATACACCTTCAATATCATCAATCATGAAGATTACCTCTTTAGCATGTTTTGTATCCCTTGCTCTAATTTTACAAAAAATATTAAACTTACCTGTTGTAACATGCGCAACAGTTACATAAGGAATTTGATTAATTCTTTCTAAAACAAACTTAGTTTGTGAAGTATTGTGTAAAAACACACCAACATAAGCAATAAAAGAATATCCTAACTTTTCATAATCTAAAGTTAATGAAGAACCTTGAATAATTCCTGCATCTTCCATTTTTTTTACCCTAACGTGCACTGTTCCAGCAGATATTAATAATTTTTTAGCAATATCTGTAAAAGGAACCCTTGTATTGTCAATCAACATGTCTAAAATTTGATGATCAACTTCATCTAAACGAAACTTACTCATAAGAGAATTATATAAATTTATTGTACTTAAACGGTTTATAGCTGTTGATATTGTATCCCATTTATAAATTTAATACGGTCATCAATTGAAAAATTTGCTTTTTCACCAAGCTTTGGCATGTTTCCATAATTCGCATTAAATAACCCTCCTTCTGCATCAAACTCATAATGACCTACATAACCTTCCAAATTTTCTATTTGAACAATATTAGCTTCAAAATGAATTGTACCCTCTTTTAATATCTCAGTAAATTGAGCAGCAAAGTTAATTAATTTTTCTTGAGAATTATCAATAATTCTTACATTTTTATAAAGAAAATCGTAAAAACACTTAGAATTTTGAGAAATATTTAAGTAATCGTCCAAAATATTAGAAACTACAACGTTTTCGTTAATTGCCTGAAAACCACTCCAAAGCGCACAAAAAATAAATTTTCTAACTTGATCTCTTTGATAATCATCCTTAAAATGCCCCGCTTCAAAAAGAATTGTTGGCGTATTTCTATACGTTAAATAATCTCCAATACAATTAATATTAAAAGAATCATCAAAACGACCTATTTGATTTGGAATAAATGAAGTTAGATTCGCATTCATAGCATTTATAATTGCTATAGCCTTATATCTAGTTTCGTTAAAAGCCCTGGTTTCATCAAAAGCAGGAGCCAAAAAAGATACAGAAGCTGGTAAATCATTCTTTTCTGTTCCAAAAATAGTACGTTGATCATGTAAATTAAAGCAATAATCCGGTTCAAATTCTTCATATATATGTCGTAACAGCTTACTTTCTGGTTGTGTAATATCGAAAGCATCCCGATTTAAATCGATTTGATTTGCATTCACTCGAGTATAAGCAGCAGCTCCATCTGGATTTAATATAGGAATACTTAAAAAGGTAAAACTAGTATACCAATTCTCAGCTAGAGTTTCATTTGATGCTAAATAATTAAAAAAGTCAAATAAAGCTTTTGTAGTAGTTGATTCATTTCCATGCATCTGAGACCAAGCAAAAACTTTTATCTTACCAATTCCAAATCGAACACTATAAATAGGTTTATCTAAAACAGATTTTCCTTCTATGTTAATTTTAAATCGATTATTTAAAAGTTTTATTAGTGGCAGAATATCCTCATTTGTTATATACCTTCCTTGTAAATCTGACTGCAAATAGGTTGTTGCTAATTGTAAACTATCCATGTCTTTTTATTAAGTTACAAATGTAAACAAGATATTATTTACATTTGTAAACATTAAAAAATCTTTTTTTGTATACTTATGTAAACAGATTATTCTATGTAATTACACGTTAGTAAACAGTATTGGTTTACATATTTAAACTATTTTAACATTTTAAACACAAACAACTATTAATCAGATGTTTAAATTCAACTATCTAATGTAAAAGTTTAGTTTATTTTACTATATTTACATTTGTAACCAATAATAATTTGTGCATTATTTTTCTTTTTATTACATTTGTAAACAAGTAAATTTTCAAATGCAATTTACAATGGTAAACATTGATGATTTTATAAAAAGACTACAAATCATACTCGATTATTATGGCTTATCGGCCTCTGCCTTTGCAGATCGTATCGATGTACAACGATCAAGTATTTCCCACCTTCTCTCTGGAAGAAACAAACCTAGTTTAGATTTTATTTTAAAAGTGATTGAGATTTTTCCTGAAGTAGATTTATATTGGATTCTAAATGGAAAAGGAAATTTTCCTAAATCTGAAAAAAAGTATGAAGATAAAATTGACACTCCTATCACTTCAAATTCTTTTTTAGAAGAAAAAAAAGAATCTAGTAAAGAAAGTAATTTATTTACTCAAATGGATTACCCAGAAAATACTGCCGTAATTGAAACTAATTTTGAAAAAAAATCAAATATCGAAAATTTTAGCACCATAGAGGAAGACGTAGATTATATCGTGATATTTTATAAAAATGGTACTTTTAAAAAATATCATAAAAAATAAAAGCGTTATTTCATTGAAATAACGCTTTTAAAAACTAAAATCTACTAATTCAAAAAAACTATTTTCACATATTTTATTTTCTAAATAAATACACCGCTGCTACACCTGCTTCTGCACGAGTTGATACAGGTGCAATATTTCTAGAAGCAGCTGGAAAATCAAAAGTTAAGACGGTTCCTCCAGCATTTGCTCGTTCCGCAACATAAATTCGATTAGAAACATAATCATAAGCAACATCTACTGGGTTACCTAAAGTAGTACTTGAACCATAAATTCTAATTTGATTTGACATAGCAATCGTTCCCATATTGGATGTTGTCCCAAATACATTGGTAAAATTATTAATTATAACCAAGCCTCCATCTGTAGCGTCTGCAGCACTAGCCACATCTGTTAAAATCATCACATCATCTTCTGGTGAGTAGGTAATTCCATGTGTTCGAGTCAACCCTTCAATAGTGACTCTTTTAGAAGCGCTTATATTTCCTGAAGGCAAAGAAAAAAAGTTATTAAACACTACTAAGTCACTTGTTAAATCTGCAATAGCATATAAGTTATTCCCGTTGATATGAATTCCCCAAACTTTAAAATCTAAAGTATATTCATTGAGTAATGTAAATCCTGTTGCGGTTTTTTGGTAAACCAACAATTTATTCGTATCACCATTACTAGCAGTTTGGTCCTGAGTTACAATTACTTTATCATTTGAAACTGCAATTTCTCTTGGATTTGTAAAATCGGCATTTAAATTGAAATTGGCTAACATTAAATTATCTGTATTCACAGAAACCGAATTTTTTAAATTGGTATACCTCTCAATTCGATTATTAGTTCGAGAAGCTAAGATGATTTCATCTGAACTACTATCATAATAAATTCCATCATTGTCGGTTCCATTAACCGAAAGAGAAACAGTGGTTGGGTTTAGCAGTAATAAATCCGTAAAAGAAATTTTCCCAGAAGTATTGCTAGAAGTTACTAGCTTAAATTCTGAATCTGACATAGTTGTCTTGCTATCATCATCACTACAAGAAAGTATCGATAAAGACGCAAAAGCTGAAAGTAAGATTGTTTTTTTCATAAAAAATTCATTTTAAGGTTGATACTTAAAATTTATTTACGAAAAAAAAATAATTTTGGTTTTAAATTTCTTTAGGATTGAAACTTTTTTCTGGAAATTTTCCTTTAACGCCTTTATAATAGGAATGTAAAACAGTTAAATCGTGAGAAATATCTCCAGTTGGATAAAATGGTGGATGAAAAATTACTTTTTTATTGCCATAATCAAAAACACCAGGAATAATAGGCACATTGGCTTTTAAAGCCATGTAATAAAATCCAGTTCTCCATTCTTCCACCTTTTTACGGGTGCCTTCAGGAGCAATTGCCAAACGAAAAATATCTTTTTCAGAAAAAAGTTTTGCTATTGCATCTACTTTATTTTCTTTTTTGGCTCTATTTAAAGGAGCGCCTCCCATCCATTTAAAAAAATAATGAAATGGGAAAACAAAAAGTTCTTTTTTTGCTAAAAAATGAATCTCTTTATGAATGATACCTCTTGCAAATACACCAATAACAAAATCCCACCAACTCGTATGTGGTACGGCAATAACAATACATTTTTTTATTTCAGATGGAATGGAACCATCTACGTGCCATCCAAAAAGGGTTGTAAAAATAAATCGATATATTTTTTGCTTCATAGATGCTAATTTGATGTAAAATTAAAATTATATTTACAATTAGAAACTTTTTATATGATTAAACGTTTATTGAGTTATATTATCCCTATTAAAATTTACGAAAAACCCTCTAAAATTAGTAAAACCTTAGAAGTGTCATGGAATAATGGAAAATTGGTTTTAGATTCTAAAAATACGAATTATTCTTATGGAAGTTTGCAAAAAGTACTTCGTAAAGGCTTGATAGCTATTGGTTTTGACAACATAAAATCGATGCAAGAAATACTTGTTTTAGGTGTTGCAGGTGGAAGTGTGATTCGAACTTTAGTAGACGAAATTAAGTTTGAAGGAAATATTACAGGTATAGAAATTGATGCGAGTAGTATTGAAATTGCCAATCAATATTTCGGTTTGAACCAAATAAAGAATTACAAAACTATAATTTCCGATGCCAATGAATTTGTTCGAAAATCTGAAAAACAATACGATTTAATCATTATCGATATTTTTGAAGATACTACGATGCCCTTATTCTTATTTAAAAAAGAATTTGTTGAAGGTTGTAAACAATTACTTCAAAAAAATGGATTTATTTTATTCAATACCATGATTTTAAACGAAAAACAAATTGATAGAAATAATGTTTTTATTCGTCTTTTTGACAATGAAAAATACTATTGTAAAACATTTTCCAATGTAGAATACTATAATCAGTTAATTATTATTGAAAAAAGAATTTAGTCTTTTATAAATATATAAATCAAAAGTCCAACACCTAAATATCTCAGTGTTTCACCTATTGTAGAGGCTAAATTTTTAACAAATTGACCTGCTTCATAATCATAAAAACTACTCCAATTATCATGATAATTTTCAATAATAAAATCAAATATATAATAGGTATAAAAAAATTGAATCGTTTGTACTAAAATAAAAACAATGATCCAATTCCTTAGTAATTGAATATAATTTAAATCTTTCCTAGTTTTCAGAAAATTTAAAAATAAATAAAAACCTATAAGAAATATAAAATTATAAAAAAGTTCGTAGGTCAAATGAATATATGGAAATTTTATATTCTTAATAATAAAAAAATCTACTAAGATGATTCGAATAGTATAGGCAATACTTATAATTCCAAGCCAACTAGCGATACCCAATCCAATTAATGAAAATTTTTTTTTCATTTTTTATCCGCTACTATAATTCTCGCCTTTTCCAAATCTTCAGGTGTATCAATTCCAATGCTAGCATGCGCAGTTTCTACCATTTTGATTCGTTTTCCATATTCTAGGTAGCGTAATTGCTCTAATTTTTCAGAAGCTTCCAAAGACAACATCGGCAAACGATAAAAATCGAGTAAGGCTTCTTTTCTAAATGCGTAAATACCAATATGTTTCATATATCGGACTCCAACATTTATTTCTCTTGGATAAGGAATTACGGAACGAGAAAAATACAAAGCAAATCCGTTTTGATCAGTAATTACTTTTACATTATTTGGGTTTTCAATGTCTTCTTTTTGATGAATTTCAAACATTAAAGAAGCTAAATCTACCGTTTTATTTGTATCATTTTTAAATACTTCAATCACTTTTTTTAGTGGTTCCGCATCTATAAAAGGTTCGTCTCCTTGCACATTAATAACAATGTCCACTTCCATATTTTCAACTGCTTCTGCAATTCGGTCGCTTCCACTTTCGTGTTCTTTAACACTCATAATGGCTTTTCCTTTATTTGTAACTATTTCATTATAAATAAGTTCTGAATCTGTAACCACAAATACATCATCAAACAATCCAGTAGCCAATGCCGCTTCATACGTTCGAAGAATTACTGTTTTTCCACCTAAATCTTGCATTAATTTAGCAGGAAAACGAGTGGATGCGTAACGGGCAGGAATAACAGCTATTATTTTCATATACTATATACTATGTAAGGAGAGGTTAAAATTACAGTTTAATTTGGATAACCAAATAATTAATTTGATTTTGAACTAATTTTCGAAACTTTCCTCTTTAAAACCAATTAAATATAATTTTTCTTTGGCTCTTGTAATCGCAGTGTACAACCATCTTAAATAATCTCTATTAACTCCATTTGGTAAATAGGGTTGTTCTACAAAAACAGTATTCCATTGACCACCTTGCGATTTATGACAGGTCATAGCATACGAAAATTTAACCTGAAGCGCATTAAAATGAGGATTGTTTTTCACTTTTAAAAATTTTCGATACTGTTGCCTTTCTTCTTCATAATCTTTCATTACTTCTTGATAAAGTAAATTCGACTCTTCATAGGTTAATGAGGGTGATTCACTAGTAATGGTGTCCAATAGTAACATGGTTTCAAAAGAAGGTTGGTTTGGATAATCAATCATTCTAATGGTTACTTTGGCAAACTTAAAACCATACAATTCTTGAATAGAGTTAATTTTGAGCACCTCTATAATATCACCATTCGCTATAAAACCAGCATCCGAATTATCTTTGAGCCAAAAATAATTGTTTTTCACCACCATTAATAAGTCACCTGTGGATAACTCACCTTCTCTATTCAAAATTTTAGCTCTTATTTGCTGGTTGTATTGATTGGCTCTTTTATTAGATCGCACGATAAAAGCCGTTTCTTCGGAACCATTTTTTTCAAAAGATTGGTAAATAGCGTCTTCAATTTCGTAACCATCTTGCAGACGAATGATATCTTTAAAACTTTTAAGTTGAAATTTAAAAGCATCAACAAAATGTGATTTTAATTCTTCTCTTAAAGCGGTAGCATTAAATAGAATACCAGATTTTTCTGCTTGTCGCATTACTTCATCCAATTCTATTTGGTGAATTTCTTTATCAAAATGAATGCTAAGTGTATCACTATTTAAAGCGGGACTAACTTCTAAATTTACAGGTGGTAATTGCGCTGTATCTCCAATAAAAACAAGTTTACAATTGGTACCTTGATCCACATAAAAAATCAAATCATCTAATAATGAACCGTTTTCATACAGTTTAGATTCTTGAGAAGTATCTGAAATCATGGAAGATTCATCGACTATAAAAATGGTATTTTTAAATTTATTTTGTTGTAATGTAAAAGATACTCCACCTGACTGACTCTTTTTGGGAAAATAAATCCGCTTATGAATCGTAAAAGCAGGTTTTTGGGAGTAGTTGCTAATTACTTTAGCCGCTCTTCCTGTTGGCGCTAACAAAACATATTTTTTATTCGCTTCTTTTAAATAATTGACTAAAGTAGAAATTAGAGTTGTTTTACCAGTTCCAGCATATCCTTTTAATATAAAAATTTCATTATTTTTATCATTTAAAACAAAATCGGCAATTTTTTGAAAAAAAATATCTTGTTTTAAAGTCGGTTCAAAAGGAAAATTATCGCGTAAAGTTTTGTAAAACAGTGAAGATTTCATCATTTCTTAATATTGGCTTGTAGAATTTTTCAAATATACTGATGATTTTTTTAAGAAATTCTTTTGAGAAGAAAAAAAAATTGTAGATTTGCGTACCATATAACTAAAAAATTAAATATAAATGTTACTAATCATTTCCGTAATTCTGACATGCCTTGTAGCACTAGGCTTAGTTAAGTTGATTGATAAATTTCTGCCAAGTGGTGCTCGACCAGTAGTTTCTATACTTCTTTGGGTTGCTACTTTTTTCTTAGCGTACCTTATTTATGAATCTGTAATGAAGCCTATTCGTTTTGATGAAGCAAAAAACGAGCGTTATAAAGTTGCTGTTCAAACTTTAATTGATCTTAAAAAAGCACAATTAGGGTACAAAAAAGTAAATGGTGAATATGCTGATTCATTTGATAAATTAGTAGCTTTTATTGATAATGGTACATTTGATATCATCACTAGAAAAGATACCACTATTATTGACCGTAAGAAAAACAAAGCTTTTAATTTAACAGTTAACGAAAGAGGTGAAGGTGGTTTCTTTAAAGATACTGTAATCATCAACAAAATTGGAACTGTTTCTGTTAAAGACTCATTATTTAGTGGAAATGACCGTTACAAGCGTTTAAATTCTGTTAAATTTAATGAAATTGAAGTTCCAGTTGAAATGAAAACTGGTTTCGTATATAGAAACGAAACAAAACTTCCTGTATTAGAGGCTACTATCGATAAAAATGCTTTATTAGCTGACTTAGATCAAGATTTGTTAGCTCAAGAAAATAAAGTTGAAGATATTAACGAAATTAACGGAGATAAAGTAATCCTAGGTTCTTTAGTGGACGTAACACTATCTGGAAACTGGCCAAAAAGATATGGTAATAACGACTAACGATATTACAACCAAAAATTATAAAAAGTTGTCCATTCAGGTCTCTCTGAGTGGACTTTCTTTTTGTGTCTTTGATTTAATTACAAAAAAGGTAATCACTTATCAGAATGTGGATTACATAAAAAGTAATGTAATCGAAGAACAATTATGGAAAGTTTTTACAGATTATACTATACTTTCCAATGCTTATGATGAAATCGTAATTTTACATGATAATAGTTTAAATACATTGGTTCCTGATGTATTATTTGATACAAATTTCATGGGAAGCTATTTGCAATACAATGTAAAAGTGTTTGATACAGACTTTTTTACATTTGATAAAATAGAAAACTACGATATTTCGAATGTATATGTTCCTTATGTAAATATTAACAATTTCTTATTGGACCAATATAATTCATTTGACTATAAAAACGTAAATTCGATATTAGTAAAGAAAATTTTAGATCATTCGATTGGAAATACTGAAAAAGAAGTATTTGTTCATATACAAAAAGGACATTTTGAAATTGTAGTGGTTAAAAACCAACAATTATTGCTTTTTAATTCTTTTGAATACGCTACTCCAGAAGATTTTATCTATTATATTCTTTTTACTTACGAACAATTGCAAATAAGTCCTGAAACTACCCCAATCTTTCTATTAGGATTAATTGAAGAAACAGATGATTATTTTAAAATGGCTTATAAATTTATAAGAAATTGTAGTTTATTTGACACTACCAAATGGACAAGTATTTATGATCAAACTGCGAAAGAAATTCGTACTAATTTCATACTTTTTAATTCATGAGAATAATTTCAGGTAAACATAAAGGAAAAAGAATTCAAGCTCCAAAAAAATTACCCGTACGCCCTACTACTGATATGGCTAAAGAAGCTTTGTTTAACATCTTGAACAATTATTTTAATTTTAGTGGACTAAAAATTCTAGAATTATTTGCAGGTACTGGTAATATTGGCTACGAATTTGCTTCAAGAGGTAGTAATGCGGTAGTTGCTGTAGATGCAGATATGGGTTGTATCGCTTTTATTAAAAAAACAGCAACTGAATTAGACTTGGATATTGCTGCAATTAAATCGGATACGTTCAAATACTTAGAAAGATGTAATGCAAGCTACGACATTATTTTTGCAGATCCTCCTTATGATTTATCACAAGAAGATTTTGAAAAAATTGCGTTACAAATATTTGAAAATAATATATTAGATGAAGAAGGTATGCTTATTATTGAACATTCTAAACATACCAAATTAGATCATCTAATAAATTTTTCTTTCTCTAAAAATTACGGTGGTACCGTTTTTTCCTTTTTTGAATTTGATTTTGACGAAGAAGAAATTGAAAAAGAAGAAAGTGAAGAAGACTTTTAATTACTTGAACTCTTTCACCATTTTTAAAATAGTTTCAATTCCTTTTTGTGTCTCATCTTCATCATCATAATAGAATTTATCATAACTATTATCTAATTTTTCTTCTATAAATAAAGCAATACTTTCTAAAATTGCTTCATCATCAATGGAGAGAATGCGCTTGATTACATCAATTTTTAAATTTTCAGTTTTCATAAGATTTATTTTTTTATAGTTTACTTACCACTTATCTAAAAAGAAACGCTTTCCATATAAGTGTTCTATAAATTTAATTAAAAAAAATATTTTAAATCGATGAAAATCCGTTATTTAACGTATAAATAACATTTTTAAGAAGTCGCAAAATTTAGAAAAAAGCAGACCTATAAGCCGGATTCTGTCTCCCTAAGGAGCCTTATCATTTATCTAGACTAAACATTACTGTTTAGCTCAAGCTGCCTACCCTTCAACATCGAACGAGTAGCTCTTATCTAACCGAAGCTAGAGTTGTTGATATACTTGGCATTTCACCGCATAGAGTTTACCTGGTTTCACTACAGCATTACCTGTACATACTTTCTGTTGCACTTGTCCTCACCTCTCGGTGGATGGGCGTTACCCATTATGCTACTCTTTGGTGTCCGGACTTTCCTCTCCTAAAATTAGGAACGATAAGGCGGTCTGCGGTGCAAACTTACAATAATTTTAATTCTGAAAATAATAAAATCTTTCCTACTTTAACATTACTTTAAAAGTTATTGGGCTTAAAATTGATAACTTTATGAAAACTATAAAAAAACAAACGCTATGTCAGAAAGATATCATTACGCTTCCGTATCAGAAGCATTAGAATTATTGAAAGAAAAAGGATACGACTATGATTACAATATCAATGAACAAGAAATTGAACGAAATCCAGATCATTTCGAAATTCATCACGTCTATCGTTACGAAGGAAATACCAATCCTGATGATGAATCTTGGGTGTATGGAATTCAATCAAGAGAAGGTAAAAAAGGTGTATTTGTAAATGGTGCTTCCTCCGATTCTTCAATTGAAGTTATTAAAATTCTACATAAATTGTCAATTAAAGGACAATAATAGAAAAACAAAAAGTGAGCCAAAAGGCTCACTTTTTTATTATATTACTTCGTATTCGTTGCTGGTGTTAAGGGTCTTGGTATTTTTTCATCCCAATGTGCTCTTTGCGACAACAACCAACTAAAATCTCCTGATAATTGATCACCTGTCTTAAATTTTCCATTTTCAATTTTATTGTAAATTCCTGCACTGGAATGGCAACCCATACAACTTTCAGTTCCAAATATAGTAATGTCACTAGCTGGATTGGCTTCCATTAAATTAGAAGCAGACTGATTTCCGCCTTGAAAAAAGGTTTCCATTGTAATGTTTGTTAGTAAGGCAATATTAGGTTCGCCACCTGGTTTATTCGTTACTGATGCTGGCAATCTATACCCGTCTTCAGTATGGGAACTAGGTGGTACATTTTGATTTAAAGGATATTGTGTGTCAATTAGTTGATAATACTGAAACACACTATTAACCGATTTAAAATATTTTTGAATTCTCTGATTAATTTGTTGTACACGCACTGGAATATCAACCATTCTTTTAGCTTGCGTTTTCATAATATCAGAATTGGCAAAATACCTGTCAGTAGTATCTCCTGAAATCGTCCAATAATCTCCATGATTACCTGTATGATGTGTATAAGTAGTACCTCCACTAGTAACATCAACATTCACAGGACATATTTCACACTCTGGATTGGTCAAAGAGGGATGTATAACTGATCTTTTGCCCTCTTTTTCAACGACATTTTGATCTAAATTATCGATATGTTCAAAAGTAGACCACACCCATTGTTTGCCTGTTGGTGTTTTCTGACTGATATGAAACCCAATCATTCCTAATTCTTTCTTTGCTAAAATGCCATTTTCATCAATAACATAACCAAAATTTCTATAGTAACGCTCTTTGTGGTCACTATCGGTTAATATTTTCCATGCAAATTTAATTTCCACCGCTCCAAGTTGGGTAGTAGCAAAGTCACCCGCAGGAAAATTGGCTATCGCCCCATTTTTTGAAAAATCAATTTGACCGTTGATATTGTATAATTTATTGGCTACCAAATAATCAAACTCTTCTTTATTCATTAAAACTTCATAATACACCACATTCCCATTTTGATCAAACAGCTGCCCCGCAAAGGCTTGATCGGTTTCATCAGCAACGTTTTTAGAGTGTATTCTTTTTGTAGGGGTTTCAGAAGATAAAAATACGCGTACTGTATTTTCTTCTAACATGGTCGGACTTAAATTATATCCTGCTTTTACTCTCGGACTTTCCCAAGGTGCAGGTACACCTCCATCTTTTCGATACACTTGAGCCGCTTCTTTCCAGCCTAACCAAGTAGATTTTCCTTCATCTGTAAAATTCGGCATTGGTTTTCCTTCTTTATCTCTAGGCCAAAAAATGGCTACCATGGCTTTCCAACTGAATTCATTAAAAGCTTCGTTCAATTGGTAAATATCTCCTTGTTTTTTTAATTTATCTTGCAATTCTGGGTTTACATCCACTGGAATTGAGGCAGATAATTCAAAGGGCTGTTCTATTTTTTCATAAGAATCTCCTTTTTTATTACAGGAGAAGAAAAAACTTGCCAACCCTAAGAGTGCAATCTTAGCTACTAATTTTTGTTGTTTCATGCTAGTTGGTTTTAGTTATAAATTATTTTCATGTCTTCTTTTCCAAAAAAGAGTATTGGAAAAGCGGCTTTCTTGTTGGTAAAATTCTTTTCTTTTCTTTTCATATAATTCAAAATCATGGGCTACTAAATTTTGATATTTTCGCAAACCATTACGCTCTTTCTTTAAGAAATCTTGGATAGCAAAACTCGCCCATTGACTCATGACTAAAGCTTTATAGATTCCCAAAGAAGAAATCGGGTCGTAACTGGAAGCCGCATCACCTACTGCTAACCAACCTTCTCCAACACACGATTTTAAATATTGGGTTTGAGCAGCTACTAAAAAAGGCGCTGTTGTATCCGATAATGTTGCTACTCTTGTCGCGGTTATAGCCGTTTGTTGTAATTGGTCTTCAAAATGAGAAGAGACCTTCATTTTTAAATTGGAAGCAATATCAGAATCCGTTAGGTACCCCAAAACTAATTTCTGGTTGGGTAAAGTGGCACTATACCACCAACCATTAGCATCTGTTTCCACTACAATACCTTCTTTTATTTCAGTTGCATTCGCTTGTTTTAAATCATAAAAACGATACACGCCCACCTGTTTGTCCTTTTTTATTTTTTCCGTGCCTTGTAGCGCAGAAAAAGCGGCTTTTTTACCAGTAGCATCTACTACAAAAGAAGCGTTTAGAAATAGTTTATCATGGTTGTGCTCACACGCCAATATCCATTGTTCGTTTTCCCAATGCGAATGGATACAACTCGTATTCCAATGCATTTCAACTCCTTTTTCTTTGGCTTGATTTATCATAAACTGATCGAAAGCATTTCGGTCTAAATTCCAACCATAACCATAAGGAGAAAAAATATATTCATTGGTATAAACCGTTTGGGAACCCCAAACCGAGGACGTTCCATAAGAAGAAGAAAAATTACAGGCTAAAAAAGCCTCCCAAATCCCTAAATTTTGAAATTGTTTAGAGGCTTGGGGTGGCAATGTTTCTCCTATTTTAAAAGTATTCTCAGATGATGCACTGCGTTCCATAATAGCAATACGCAAGTCTTTATTGACCTTTTTTAAAGCCAATGCGGTAGCACAACCTGCTACTCCTGCTCCTATTATGATTACATCATACTTCATTCTTAGGCTTCATCTTGTTTTACAGCTATCCATTGGGCCACTACACCAGCTGGTGCTGTGGAATCTCCATTTGCTCCTGTTGGATGTGGAATAACTCTTACTATGGTTCCTACCAAAGCTGGTCTTTGATTGACTCCATTTACCCAATTTGGTACAAAATAACCCACATAATTGTAAATCCATTCAGCTCCACCTACTACTCCTTTTCCTTGAAATTGAACCGTAAAAGGATTGCCATATCCAATGGAACCGGTTAATTTTAACTCCCATCCCGGACCAAATATTAATCCGTCAAAGGTTTGCATCGGACCTTCATTAATTTTAATGGTACCTCGACCAAACTCCAAGCTGTCAAAATCAGCTGTTACGTCTGGATTACTTAAAAAACTTCTATACGTCCATAGTCCGGTAAGAACTTCTGGTACGCCATTTATTGTAGTACTCATAGTTTTATTTTTTTGATTTTGAACGGGTATCCCCAAGCCCTAAGATGCGGTTTCCAGGTTGTACGGGTTCACCTAAAGCTTCGTTATTGCGTTCTACTTGATAAAATTGTTTGTTATTGCCTTCTCCACTCGATACGATGAAACCTAAGTCTTTCCAAGCTTCCACCATTTGTAAATCTCCTGCATTATTATCTGGAATTCCTGAAGCCCAATACACTTGTGCACCATTCAAAGACTCAAATACCACCATAGGTCGGTGTGCTGGCCACCACGGAATGTTGTACGCAATTTGCTGTTGCACCGGATCTCCCGTGGAATCTGGATAAATGGTATTCCAATTTTCATAGGTAACATCTACATTTTGATCCGTACATTCATGGAAATCAGCTTGCCAAGGCACGCCTATATATTTGGTTAAATCTCCTGGTTCTAAACCTGCTTTTAAATTCGGTGCCGTACTACCATCTTTATCTGCAATTGGTTTGGGTATACTTAAAGCTCCTGGAACATAAGTTGCATGTTTGATACGATACGGTTCACTATAAATAGCTGGATTTTTCATAATCCATGTCATTTCTGCACCCGGACAAAAAGCACCTCCAACAGCATTTCCTAAAACGCCTCTATCGATACCAATTCCGGTTGTAGGTGGTAATGCCCAAGGATTTGAACAATTAGGGTTGCCTTCCTCCCATTCCTGACATTCATTAACGAATTTACCAGCTGCCCATTGTCTTAAAAAGAACAATTGGGTAGGTCGCATCGCTAAAAACTTATCGGGAGAAACATTGGTTAACGGATTATTACCACACAACATCGGCATTAAACGAGGTTTGTTTGCTGATTTTGCGTTGCCTTCCACAGTATATTCATTGGTTTGCGAACTTTTTCTCATAATACCCAATACAAATTGGCGCAACTTGAAATTAGGATCTTCTCCATTTTGTGGTGGTTGGGATAGCGCAGCCTGACTTAAATTACCGCCCGTACCTCTATTGTGAGGATCACCTCCATCACTTGGGTCGAATACCATCGTAAATGTGGTTTGTTCGTAAGGTCTTCTCAAAATAGGCCAAATATCTCTGTAGAATTTAGGATAATAATCCGGATTAAAACGCGCTGCATTTTTCCATAAATCCAATTCTTCTTGGGTTGTAGGACTATTATTTTCCATAGTAAAAGGTGGCACCCCAAAAAGCCTTGGTTCGTAAGCCATATTACGTACAAAAATATCGTACATGGTTTCGTCCATGGTAATCATATCTTCCAGTTCTGGTGCATATCTGGGATAACCTACCACTACCCAAGCTGGAACTTGAACTTCCATAGTCGCTTTAGTTTTGGTTTTGATCTCTTTATCTCCGTCATAGCTAATGTTGATAAACGTATATTCTATTTTTGCCGTAACTGGTCCGTCTGAAATATCATCAAACCAACCGTCATTATTCACAAAATTATCTATTACAGGAGTTTTAGTAGAACCCGAATTTCCATTACCACCAAGGACTAACAAACGAATGTTTTTATCTTGTTCGTTGACCAAAACACTTCCCAAAGTCTCAATCGAATTGGGTTGAATATCTGCTGGAGGGAAAGTTTGCGGATAGGCAACTTTTTTATTTTTACTGTTGTCATTTCTTTTACTTTCCGAACCAAACTTAGCAAAAGCACCTTGATTGTTCTTTAAGTTCACCGTTACAGGCCCTGGATCAATAATCAATTGTCTTCTTAAATCGGGTTGGGTAACTTCTGGGTTTCTTAACGGATGATCGGGCGCATAACCGTGTTGGCCATTGGTCTCCTGAAACTCATACCAAGAAGCCTTTTTATTCGCTAAATGTACGGTCCAATCAATATCAGTTACGGTTCCTTCTACTATTCTTGGAGCCGTTACAGCCGTTTGATAAATAAAATTATATTTGCCACCTACTTGAATTTCTTTGCCTTCGCTATCGCCTTCATCAGCGTAAGCAAAAACACGAAAACGAGCCGCTTGCTTTTTGATTTTTGATAAATCGTTATCGTCTTTAAAGGAAGAAACACGCACCGGATTTCCGTTGGCATCTTGTTTTTCTTTACCCGAAGTATCACACGCAATCGGTAAAGCACCCGGTTGTTCAGGGGCGATGTAAAATTGGTCTGAATTACCTAATCTCGCAATTCCGATACTAGGATGTATTTTGAATGTCGTATATGATTTGCTCATTTGTTTTGTTTTTTTAATCCATAAAATTTAATGAAACCCCTTCTATGAATACCGCATTTTCTACTGGTTTCCCGTTTAAACCTACGATTACCAATTGCACGGTAATGTTTTTCGCTCCATTATTTAAAACACGTTGTACCGCATCCGAAGCATCGATTTTATAATTTCGAGGTTCGTGATTGTGCAACGGTCTTCTATCGAATGTACGTGTATTGGGTAAGGGTAAATTACAATGTCCTGGACCACCAAAACAACTGCCATTAAAAGTAGAAAAGGCTTCTACAAAATTGGGATTATCGGTAATAGGCGTGTCTACAGAAGCATCAGGTGTGTTTAAGAAAACGCGAATACTGGCATTTTGCAAATTCCCCATTTGAACACGGTGCAATACAATTTCCGCTTTGCGGTGTGCTTGTAAAGTCGTCTGCGACACTTGTGCTGGAGCTGCTTTAAATTGGGTTAAACCCACCGCATTAGAAACCGGATAAAACACGGAATCTCTCATATAGGTATAACCTAATTTCTGAATGCTCATCGATTCTTTAACCGTTAAGGTCCAAGGTGCCATAACCGCATCCATTTCTAGTGGCGTACCATTATGTTGTTCTTGCCATTTGGCCCAAATACGGTCCACGTTTGAATGATGTCCCCAAAACAAAGGATCAAATGCGGTAGTACGATTATCGGTCATCCAACCGTAAATAGGGTTGTCTAAATTTTGTGGATCTGGAGTCAGGTTTAATTTTTGGTATATCTTAACCCATTCTTTGTTATTATCAGGGTAATTCGGATTGGTTCCTCCTGAAAAATTATGCATGCCATTGTGGACTTTTTCCAAAGCGCCAAAATAGTGGTCGTAAGCCGAACCGCCACCCATATCGGCAAAGTTATTAATGTCTAAAATTAAGGCAATATCGTCTTTGGTTGGGTATTGTGAAATGGCAGCCGTACCATTTAAAGAACCCGGCCATCTATTCGGGAACCATAAGGGATTGACTTCTTTTAAAACCGTATACAAGGCATTGATTTTGGGTGACCAAATAGCAACATTATTCTGATTGATAATTTCATAATCGATACCTGCTGCTTTTAAGAAACGTAATCCCGAATTGAAAATCGTGCCTTTTTTGGTTAACGAAGCCAATGCGGTGGTTTCTTTGGGTGAAAACAATAACGAACCGTCAGCGGCTTTCATCGTACTTAGTTTTTCAAACCCTTTGGCAGTTAAAAAACAACCGTATGCATCGGGAATAACTCCTAAATCGAATTGAGAATTGTTAAAGGTATTGGTATTCACGTCTGCATAATCGGTCCAAGACCAATACGGCAATGATATGTTGGGATTGTAATCTTGTAATTTTTGTTCGAAGAAATACAAATACAAACGGTGCCAAGGTAAGAATTGCTCCCAACCGTGCTGACACGAATTGGTATGAATGCGTGCCCAATAATCGAAACTTCTATCGTCTTGCCAATAGTCGTTGTATTGATTCATGCAATTAATGGCTTCACGAAAGGTTTCCAATTCTTCAGCAGTTAACGAACTCACCTCTTTACGAACGGTTAAGCCATTCACACTTGCTTTGCTTTCATTGGTAGGTGCTTGTGCTTGTGCATGCAACATTTCACCACGAGCTAAAGCTACTAAATTGCTGACTTTGGCTGTGGAAACCAATTGCAGTTTATTCGTTTGCTCCTCTTCTAACGTCAACGGGCAACCCGAATCGATCCAATTGGCAATAAACTGAATTTGTTCAGCAGTAGCTTCATTGGTTGTGTCCCATAACAATTTAGGAAACATACTTCCATCGAAAGGATATTGGCCTTTTAAACCAATGATAATACCCGATTGGTCGCTTCTTTTCACCGTTGGAAAAGCACCACCTCCACCACTACTGCCACCCGAAGGCCAACAATCAGTAGTTACTTTAGGTGCCGCTAAGTTAGCCGAAGAAGTCAGTTTCGGTTGACTATCGATAGGTGCAGTTGCGGTTTCTTGAGAACCACAGCAGCCTTCTGTTTTTACGGGACTCATGGTTTTATCGGGTGTATTGCTTGCGGGAGCACTACTACCACAACATCCTGAAGCCGTCGTTTGGGTCGTAAGACCGTCTTGAGGAGCAATTAAGCGTTGCCCATACAAAGACGCATTGAGGAATACCTCTGGATTTTGCCAGAAGGCATACAGGCCTTGATAACTGGGAATGGTATTTCCTTGTACAGTATCTAAAATAGAAACCACCTGGTCATACATTGCCTTTTGATTTTTGGTACTAGCCATATTCGGGTTGTTTATTGTTTGATTAGTTACACCCAAAGTAACAAAGAATACGGCAGGCATTTATAGGTAGAAATACCTGTTTTGGTGTCACCTATTGAAATTAATGATTGGGAATTGAGAATGGTGGAAATAAAAATAATATATTTGAAAAACGCTAGTTTGTAGCGCCTATATATCTAAGATTAGATAGATTGGAGCTACGTAGTAGCTTATATATACTAGTTGGTGGCAAGCTTAACACCAATCGGTAGACAAACAAAAAACAATTTAAAATGGCAATAAGTACAAATTCAATAATTCACTATACGAAAAGTTTAGATAATTTATTGCAAATCTTAAAAAAGGGTTTTTCTCTTAAATATTGCAAGGAAGATTTCTTTTGGAAACAGAAAAAACTAAGATATGCGTATCCAATGATTTGTTTTTGTGACATTCCACTTTCTGAAGTAAAAAAACATCTTGACTCTTACGGTCATTATGGAATTGGATTAAAGAAAGATTGGGCTGTAAATAAAGGTTTAAATCCAGTATTATATTTAGAAAAGGAATCATCATTATCTGAAACATTAATGCAACAAATAATGAGATTTGACAAGAACAAAAAAGAATTGAAAACAAACCCAAATACTCCAAAAATCGACGAGGTTTGGAGACAAGAATTAATTACACTTTGTTCTCATATTAAAAATTATGATGGCGATTTAATTATTAATGGTAAAGAGATTAATAATTATCGGTTTTATGATGAAAGAGAATGGAGATATGTACCAACAGAACTAGAACTTAAAGGTAATAAAAGAGCTATTTTACAAGACATATATATTGCTGACAAGGAAAAATACAATAAAGAAGTTGGAAAAATCAAACTTGAGTTTGATATCGCTGAAGATATTTCATATATCATTGTTAAGGAAGAAAATGACATCCATAAAACATTAGACTTTATAAGTCAGAATTTCAAAAAAACTCTTTCTGCTTCTGATATGGAAATTCTAATGACTAAAATAATTAGTACTGACCAAATTATAAATGATTTTTAAATAAAAGCCAGCCGCTAACAAGCGTTTGGTAAGATTGCGAATTTTGTTGTAAATTCACGTTTACATTTCGCAAGAAATTTTATCTTTAACAGAAAATATTCAGTTCCGTAGCTCGCAACTGCCACAAATAGCAAAACGTTAGCCGTTATATTACCAAAAAATCTGCAAAAAATGAAATTTTCGAAAATATTCATATTACTAATTTTACTTAATTATTTTGAAATATATTCGCAAGAAAAGGTCATTGAAAAATATGAAAACGGAAATCTAAAATTTGAAGGATACGCAAGAAACAATGTACTTGATAGTATTTACAGAGAATATTACGAAAATGGAAAAATAAAAGCAGAAGGGTTTTACAAAGATTGTAAGTATGAAACAAACAGAATCAAAATTTATGTTGCTGGTTGCGGAGTTGGACAAAAAACTGATAGCTTAACTTTGGGGACAAGACACGGAAAACTTAAAACATTTTACGAAAATGGAAAATTGAAAAGCGTTTCAAATTTTCACTGCGGTTTACGTCAAGGTAACTTTTATGATTATTATGAGAATGGAATTATAGAAACTCAAGAGTTTTACTTTGAAGACGAACTTAAATCTTCTCAATATTACAATGAACTTGGAATTATTCAAGAAACCGAAAACATAGAATATAATTTCAAAAAAACTCGTAATTATAAAACGACACTTCATAAAGAATTTTATGAAAATGGAGATTTGAAAATAGAAAATAGAATTGTCGAAGAAGAAAATGATATTGAAACTGAATATTATAAAGAGTATTATCAAAACGGCTTTTTAAAAATTGAAAAAACTCTAATTAACAATTCTAAAAATGACGTTTACCGAGAATACTATGAAAATGGAAATGTAAAATATGAAGGTAAGTTTAAAAATGACAAACCAATTGAAAAGCACTATTTTTACAAAGAAGATGGAAGAATTGACAATATAGAAATGTGGAAAAAGAATAAACTAATTCCATTAAAAGAATATAAATACAACGGCTAACAGGCATTTAGCGAGATTGCGAATTTTGTTGTAAATTCACGTTTTCATTTCGCAAGAAATTTTATCTTTATCAGAAAATAATAGGTTCCGTAGCTCGCAACCTCACCAAGTACTAGAACGTTAGCGGCAAGCTTAAACCGATAAGAATGATTAAAAATATTATCATTACTATTTCTCTTCTTTTAATCTCATGTTCGAAAGACAAACATAAGATTGAAATATACACATCACCTTATAGATTCAACAATCTAGAAGGAATTCAATTATCGAAACACTTTGAAAATGAGATTAAAAATGATGCTGATTTTTTAAGAAAATTTGGCGCTAATACAACTTTTGATACTTTAAACAATGATATTATTTTTGCCGGGAAATTCAATTTTGTCAGTACTAAATTAAATAAAGAACCGACGATATCAGACGAAGAAATCTTGATGTTAGATTTAGACAAAAACGAAATTATTTTTTCTGAATCAGGTAGAAAACAACTAAGTAAACTAAAAGGAAGTTTATATGGTATTCAATTCATTATGACCGACAATAAAAAACCAATAATGACAGGTTACTTATGGAATGATTTTTCACCTTATTGGTCTAATTGGAATACTATTTCTTACTCCACAGATTTTAATAAAAAAAAGAAAAATAGAATTTTTAAAGGAATTGGAAGACAAGATTTGTTGGGACAACCTATAAATTTCTCAAATTATACAGATCTTTTGATTGCATTTAAAGAATCTAATCGCTTAAAAGAAAAAGCTAGCCGCTAACAGTGGTTTTGCTAAATTTGGACTTGAGTGTGTGTTTGGAAAAGTTTGTGCTCGCACTTTTAGTATAAAAATTCACGTTTTTCTTTCACTCTTTTCTATATATTTGTAAGCAACAGTAACAAAATTCGCACAACATAAAGTCGATAGTACCTTATCGACAAGTTTAAAAATCGATGAAAATAGAACTTCAATTTAATGAAGAAATTTACAAAAAGCAGATAGAATTGCTTTATAAAATAGGCTATGGGAGAAAAAGAAAGTATCTTAATAATTCTAATTATTTAGGAATTATATTTGTTTTTTTAGGCACTATTGCAGTTTTAGGTAATGGAAATATTGGATATCTTTTTATCTTAATTGGTCTATATAATTTGATTGCTTATTATAACTTTTATTTTAAACTGAAAAAAATAAATAGAAATGTTGAAGCTGAAAAATTAAATACTATCAGAGAATTTTCGAAAAATCCAAGAGTAGTATTTGAATTTAATCATGATGATTTTATCTATTCAGATTATAAAACGAATCTCAAAGTTAATTGGGATGAATTTTTAACTTTCTTTGAAAAAAATGAAAACATATTCCTTATGTCTAAATCTTTTCAACCTTTTATTTTTGGAAAATCTGAAGTCGGAAACGAAATGTATCATGAAATTATAAATTTTGTGGAAACAAAAATGAAAAGACTACCCCATAATAATCTTTTTTAGCAATTACTAAACTCTTTCAAAGAACTCCTTTTCCTAAAACATCTAAATTTTTACCCCAATAACCTAAAATTTTACCTCAAGGACCTAAACGTTTAGGTTGGAGACCTAAAATTTTAGGTAAGAGACCCAAAATTTTACGTAGGGAGACGTAAAATTTTACGGTAGCAGACGTAAAATTTTACGTTCAGGACCTAAAGTTTTACGTACAGGGACGTAAAATTTTAGGTTTTTTCATGTATTTAACATATTTATAACACATTTCTTACAATTTATGGCATATCATTTGTAAATAGTTTCTTATAACAAATTAATAATACAAATATGTCATTAAACAATTTAGGAGTATACCACATTACTCCAGCACAGAAACAAGCTATTGACGATGCTTTGGCGAGCATTGAAGCGAATTTAACTTCGGTTACTCAAAACTTATCTAACGATGACCGTCAGAAGTTTGGTAGCATTAATGAAACCAATAAGTTATTGGTAAACAAATGCCGCGAATTTCAACAAACGCAAAGTAGCTTGGCTTCTCCCGATGTGGATTGGGTAGAATTTGAAGCCGATTTTCAAGATCGTCTTTTTGCCGATACCCGTTTAGACCGTTTGGCAACGATTACACGCATGTTGAGTGACTTTAAAATTGTACACGATTACGACAATTACCAAGATGCCCTCACCGATTATGATTTTAGTAAGTACAAATCCACAACTAAAACTCCTGGTTTTACTGGAAAAGTGGACGAAATGAGACAGTTTTTCCCAAATACCAGTGCAAGTAGTACATTGGTTACCAAAAATAATACTACTACCGAGTAAGGGTAGTTTTTAAATAATCCTGTTTACTAGTTTGTTGTTGAATTATTTGTAAAGGAGTGTCGTAAAGGCACTCTTTTTTTGTTTGTACAACTTTTAATTTGTTTTTGAATTCTTACTAATTATTTGAACTGAGAGGTATACCAGCTAATGGGATGCTTATACTTCGACAAGCTCAGTACAGGCTTTATGACAAGATTGAGAATAGTATTTTATTAAAAAATATACTACTTAGTCACAAATTTTCACTACAATAATGTCACCCTGTAAGGGTCTCATAAGTAAAGTAAAAACATGAGCTATTCTTTAATAAATCGATGATTTAAAAATTCGAAATTATAATTATAAGAACGAATCAATTCTATTTTTCTTTCTCTTTTCCAATTTTTCAATTCTTTCTCTCTTTCAATAGCTAAATGAATCCATGAAAATTTTTCGTAATAGACTAGATTACCTACAGAATATCTAGCTACAAAAGTATTGGTTTTGTTTTTTATTGCTTCTAAATGTTGTTGCAGTCTTACCGTTAAATTATTGGTTACTCCAATGTAAAAAGTATTTCGATGTTTATTCGTTAAAATATAAACATAATAGGTGTATGATCCTTCATTAAAATGTTGCATGGCGAATAGAATAAGCATTAAATATAATACTTTTTTTGATCTTCTAATGGGATGCTTTCAGCATGACAAGATGGTGGGGAATATTTTTTTATTAATATAAACATAGTTTAACCACAAACTTTCACTACAATATTGTCACCCTATAATCCCGAAGCTTCGGGATCACGTAAGATTTTAAATATACGTTTTACCAGCTAATGGGATGCTTATACTTCGACAAGCTCATTACAGGCTTTATGACAAGATTGTGGGGAATATTTTTAGAAACACAATTTCTGATAATTATTTTATTACCGCTAATTATAAAATACATATTGCTGAATACATAAATTACAAGATGATTTGTAAGTAGAAAAATAATATATTTGAAAAACGCTATTTAGTAGCGCCTATACACCTAATATTAGGTAGATTGGAGCTAAGTAGTAGCGCATATATACTAGTTATGTGCAAGCTAAAAATGAACAAATTATCCATACTCATCATTTTCATATTTTCAATCAATTTCTCCATTGGACAAACTGTTAATTTTGAATTAATTCAATTTAACGGACTAAATTTCAAATCTTCTAAAAAAACAATCACTGATTTGTTCAAAGAAAAGGCCCAAGTATTTGAACCTAATTACGAATGTGGATTTTTGTCAAGTGCTGAACAGGGAGTGGAATATCAAACAATAGATTTTGGATACATAAAATTTACCGGCAACGACCAAGAAAACTATTTAATTGAAAAAGTCGATTTTGAATTGAACAAATTAGCTACAATTAAATATAATGGACATGAATTAAGTGGGCAAACTAGCCCTGAGCAATTGATTGAAATTTTTGGAAGTGAATTATCGGAAAGGTTGGCTGACTTTGACGATGTGATAATAATTTTTGGAAAAAATTCTGACGATGGAATCAGACTTGAATTTAAAAATAACAAACTGATTACATTTGAATACTGGTCTCCATGCTGAAAATAAAAAGCCAGCACATAAGACCGTATATAGTTTATTGCTACGGAATTTTCTGCCGAAAATTCCACGCCAATTTGCTATCTTCGGTCTCAGCGGCAGAAAATCATAACTGATTTTCCGCAACGAGCCATACACAAAACATTAACCATAAGCATATGAATAAACTTAAGGCAAACCTAAAATATTTAGGGTCATTTTTTAAATCTAATTGGGAATTCAAAGATTATCCATTAGAAATTTGGAAAAATACAGAATCTGAGCAAAAAGAGTTTAATTATAGAGCTAAGTTTACAAATTGGTGGAATTTAATTGCTTTTGGTGAAACCAAATCTATCGCTATTAAAAACTTAAAAAAAGAATTTGAAGAATTTAAAAAAAATAATTCCAAAATTCCAAGACCTGGAGCAAAGGTTCCTATTGTATTTTCCAAATCTGATAGGATTGAAAAATATGAAAACATAGCAGTTAATTTTTTTGATAAAATAATTGGATTAAGTTACTATGATTGTTTTGTTTCAGATTTAACTTCATTACATGATTTCGATTTAGCAAATGAAGAAATTTTAAGAAAAATCAAATTAGAATATAGAATAACTCCTAAAAATGAAGATTATTTCTTATCAGACATTTTTGAACAAATAAATGAAAAAGCCATTGATTAACATCGGCTAATATATTATGGCTTGGTAATGGTCTACGCCACTACTTGTAGCCGCAAACCGTTGGCAATAATTATGAAACAAATAACCATTATATTAATACTATTGTTAGCAAATTCAACTTTTGCTCAATTCCGTTTTTCTGACTTGGATTACATTAATATTGAATCAAGCTATCTAAATGGGGAATTTGGTTTTAGTAAAACATCCGAATTCCAACTAATTAATAAGTTTTGTAATGACTCAATTGATTGTTACAAATATGATGATCCGACTACTTTAATCGGATATTGGAATGTTAATGATAAAGTCAAAATTGAATTTCATTACACTGAAGCACCAAGTGACGACCCAACATTCATTGCTATCTTTAATGGAAAAATAATCTTAGAAGAAGCTGGATCAACTCTACACTTTAAAGGGAATATACTTTATATAGAAGGGAACGCGAATTCATACTTTAACAAAAAAAGAAAATTTCAATTTATTGATAATAGTTACCAAGAAGTAAATCAACCTTTCTACCACATCGGAATAAAAGGATTACTCAACTATCCCATACAAATTTATAAGACGGATAAGTTTATAGAAAAGGTTGCCAATTTACCTAAAGGCTACGAAATAGAGGTGTTGATAGGTCAGACAGGAGGAGAATATAATGACTTAGAAAAAGTATTAATTAAAACAGAATTTGGTTTAATTGGTTGGTTTAATTTTAAAGAAGTAGCTTTTGGGAAACCTCTTATTGACGGACTTCATTATCACGGTGATTAAAAAACTATTGCCAACAATGTATAAGCGCAATAACGGCAGATTCGACTACCCTTCGACAAGCTCACCGCTTGCTAGAATCCTCTTGGAATTGCTAACGCCAGTGCTTAACCGAAAATTATTAACTTCAAACCCGTAACTGACAGTTATACGATACCGTTAGCAGCAACCTTAAACCGAATCTTGGATGAGAAAATTTATATTAATCTTGCTTATAGTTTCCATTAATTCATATGGACAAAAATGCGGATTCGAGATTGACAAACAGAATATAATAGAAAATAAAGACTTAGATTATTTTCTTGAAAAATTTGAAAAAGAGAAGTTTGAAATTACCAATAAAAAAGAAAGCATTCCGAAACATATAAACAAGCAGTTAAAGTGTTTAGCAAATGGCTTTACAATCGCAAATCCAAATAAAAAATATCAAAGTAGCGATGTTGTTTATGGAAGTAAAAAATTAGCCGACCGAGGTTTAGTGTTTTTAGCAAAAAGTGAAAATACTTTAATTCTTTATTATGGAATTTCTTCTGGGCCCGGAATAAGTTCCAAGTATCTTTTTATAGATTATGATTCAAAAGGAATTAGAAAACTATGGTGTGGAAATGAGTTGGGAATCTATAGAAATATGAAAACTCTAGAAGATATTACAAGGCAAATTAAACTATATCGAGATAATTTTTTAGGGTTGCAAAGTGGAATAGTTTCTTTCTAAGAAGGGCAGCTACCAACAGCGGTTTTGTGAAAGCGTTGTTTGGGTGTTTATCGGGAGGAGCCGGTGCTTGCACTTCTCTCCTTTTATTCAACATTTTTCTTTCAAACTTTTCGGTATATTTGTAAACAACAGTAACAAAAATCCCCAACTTCTTAAAGCTTCAAAACGTTATGGCTCATTTTAAAAGACGACACGACCAATGCAAATTGACAAAGAATTAAGACATAGAATCGGACTTGCACTAAATGAAGCAACCTTACTTGGAGTTGAGTTTGACAAGGAGAAAAATTTGGTTGCTTGTTCATTTGCGTTGGTTGCTATGGACAAGGATGGAAATGTTCCAAAAGACAACCATTTTTTGTTTATTTTCAAACCGGTTGGACGATTTGTTACTTCTTTACGAAATGGACATTGGGATGATAAAGATGCTACGATTGATTATTTTGAACCTAACGATATTTTGACCAAGATTAAAAGTTTTAATGGTCAGTCGATTTATGGGTGGGATTTTGTCAATTGTGGAGATGAAGATTTTAATAAATGGAAAGATAGATTAAGCTTCGATTATTCAACTGGTGAAACTATAGGACTAGCTAATACAATTGATTTATTTCAAGAAGGATTTGAACGGCATATTGATATTAGAATATGGTTTGATGACTTTGAAATTTTGACACCAAAGTATGAACCAGTTGACTTGGAAGAATTCTTAGAAAATGGGAAACGTGGTTGGGATGCAGTTTACGCAAATAACAACAAAATGGGCAATTTTGGGATTATTCCAGCGACAACAGAAAATGAGCAAAAGTTAAAGACTGTAATGAACAATTTGACAGGAGAACAGCAACCAAGAAGTTGGTGGACAAAACTAAAAGACAAATTTAAAAGCTGAAGATGGAAAGAAAAACGATCAATGTCACGGGTTTTGTTGCGTTAGGCGCGTTGACTTACACACTTGAAGCATTGTGCTTCTATTGAAATTTAGTAATAAATGAAGCTTTGTGCTCCTAAACCCGCCCGAATGTAAATCCCGAAAACGTTACCAGTAATTTTAAAAACCCGTAAATTGAAGAAGATATTTTACCCAAGAATACTTTTCCCGACCATAAAATTTATTTTTGCAATGTCTAGCGTAACGATGTTAGGTTATGTATTTTTAAAAATATTTGGAAAGTCAATGACAAATCTAAAAACAAGTGTTTTATTTTCAGCATTTTTCTTCATCTTGTTTATTGGTTATTTTACATTTCATTTATTATACTTCTTTTGTTTCTATTTTAAATATGTTGTTATTGAGAAAAACACTCTTTCAATATTTGAGCTAAAAAATTTAAAAATAACTAAAGTCTATTTTGATGAATTGTTAGGTTATTCAAAATCTGAAGTCTATTTTGGAAAATATACATGGAAATCTAAATCAATAATAATTTATTATAAATCAGGAAAAGTATCTGAAATAACTAGTAGTTTTGTTTCAAACGTACAACTTTTGGAAAAAGAATTAAAGAATAGAAAAGTAAAAAACTTTGGATTTGAATCCTATAATACTGGCTGGTTTTATCGGAAATATATGTTTACAAAAAAATAAAACTACTGCTAACAGACTTTTGGCAAGATTGCGAATTTTGTATTAAGTTCACGTTTACATTTCGCAAGAAATTTTATCTTTAACAGAAAATAATCGGTTCCGAAGCTCGCAACCTCACCAAGCGTGGGAACGTTGGAAGTAATGCGGTCAAATGTGCGAAAATGAGACTAATAAACCTGAGAAATATTGAAATACAATTTTTTAAAATCTACTTTAATCTTTTGCGTAGTCGGATTTTTTATTCCTGGATTTACTGCAATTTTATTATTAGGAACCCAAATGTTAATTACTAAAATTGGAATCGAATGTTCCGATTCGTGGATAATAATTTGGTTTATAACTTGGATTGGAATGTTACTTTTACCTTTTTTGTTTATTAAAAATCTAAAAAACATTAAAACGCAACAATCAATAAAGACCAAACTTATACTCTTTAATTTATTAGAATACATTTTCATCCAAGCGAGTCTCGCATCATTTTTTACAAGTGGCAAAACTTTATGCTATGGCTCTGATGGACAAAATGGATTAGAATTTGCTTTCGCAGGTTGGTTAGCTTTGCCAATATTATTAATTTTTAGTTACATCTTTAAAATTTTATCAGACAACAAATAAAGCACTACTACCAACAGCGGTTTTGTTAAAGCGTTGTTTGGGTGTTTATCAGGAGGAGCCGGTGCTTGCACTTCACTCCTATTTTAAACATTTTTCTTTCAAACTTTTCGGTATATTTGTAAGCATTAGTAATAAAACTTCTCGCCTTCGCAAAGTGGTAAAACGTTATTTAATAAGATTTGAATCCGTATGAAAATATTCATTTTAATCATTTCTTATATTGCAACAATATGTTGCAAATCAGAAATAAAAAACCCGAATAACATTAAAGAAAATATTGTTCAAAAAAATAAAGAAACGGAAAAAGGTAATATTTTTTTTGACTATGATGAAATTGACTTTTATAATATTAATTTCGAAGAAGGCAGAGCTATTGAACTCATTGAAAATAAAGAAAAATCAAACATTGGTAAACTTAAATATGAGATAATCCTTGGTGAAACTCCTGAAAACATTAAAGATACAGCCTTCCTTAAACATATAAAAGAAGTTGGATTCATACACACGAAAATTGAAACTGATAAATTTAAGTCTATTAATAAAATTTTTATTGAAAAGTATATTAGTGACGATTATGCTTTTGCATGTGCTCCTGTATATAGAGATATTCTGATATTTAAAAAAAAAGGTGAAATTATTGGAATTGCAAAAATATGCTTTAGTTGTCAGCAAAATATCATAATTGGGACTAAAGCAAATACAATAAATTTTGGACATAATGGAGATTATGGAAAACTTCGAAGAATTTTATACCATTAAAAACAACAGCTAACTGGGGTTAAAGTAAATGGCTAGGTCAGTACTTTTCCGAAAACTGTTGCACCAGTTCGCGCAAAGTGCTCGAGTCTCCTAAAACTCCATGAGTAGTTTTGTACTTGTAATCTTTTGGCTTAAATTTACGCAACTGATACAAGCGGCAAAACGTTAGCAGTAATTTGAGAAATCACTTTACTCAACGA
Source organism: Flavobacteriaceae bacterium (assembly GCA_002862755.1). GTDB lineage: Bacteria > Bacteroidota > Bacteroidia > Flavobacteriales > Flavobacteriaceae > Flavobacterium. The sequence continues at coordinate 52,405 of PKDY01000014.1, forward strand.
AAAGCATACCTTCCAAATTTTTATTTTTAAGATAAAAAAGGCAGAATTATATTTGAGAAATTACATACAACTAATGAAATATCTACTAATTATATCCATTTTTCTTTTATGCAAATTCAGTTATGGAACTGGACAAGTCCCTGATTATTTGGTTTATAAAGGCGATACAATTGCGATCTTTTCAAATCCGCTTGAAAAGTATTTTGAACTAACTGGGAAAAGAGAATTAATAGATTTTGTTGGCTGTGGTTCAACTGCTTGTTGGAGAGGCTACAAAGCTATTTGGGAATTAAAAGACGATAAACTCTATTTAGTACAAGTAACCAGTTGTCACAAAAGTTGTGGTCTCGAAATAAAAAACGCTAACTTAAAAAAGATGTTTGGAACTGAGACTGTGTTTGCGGATTGGTTCACGGGAAAAATAATAGTTCCTCAAGGAGAAAGAGTTCAATACATTCATATGGGTTATGCTTCAATTTATGAAAAGGAACTTCATATTTCTTTTAAATCTGGAATTAGAACAAGTGAGAAAACGATTTCAAACGAAAAAATCGTTAACAAAATCAGACTTGCAATAAGACAAAGAGAAATAGCAAAAAAAATTCAAGACACTCTATATTATCAAGTCAAAAAGTATATAGTTTGGGACACAATTAAAACACCACGTTTTGACTTATGTGATGAAAAATATATTTTGACTTTTAATAAAAAAGGAAAACTAAAAAAAGTATGGGTTAACTGGGAAGGAGAAACTTTTAGAGAAAAAATAGATGATTGGTGGTGGAATATTACTGATGATAGGAAATGTAGGAAAATAATAAAAAAAGCTCTTAAACCTATTAATATTTCACATCTCGATTTACCAAATAAGAAAATAGAAATACCATTTGAAATATTTTACCAAAAAGAAACAGGAGAATTGGAATTAAGGAAAGAAACGTGGATGGAAGAAGAATAAAAACTATTGCCAAAAATCTGTATAATTCATTGCTAATTAGAGCTTAATTACGAAAGTGCTCGCGGGCTTTCTATCTGTGATTTATTTGCTAACTTTAGTACTTAAACACACAACTACTCATAAACGAAACCGTTAACCGTAATAATTCAGAACGAAAACCTTAAAAAGAACTTATGTATAAGAAAACCCAAAAAATGGTATTCCTTTTTTGCATTTTAGCAATTTCAGTTTTCTTGCTTTTTAAATTTAATGAGAGAATTAAGATTATAGAATTAACTTCAATTAATGTAGAAACAGAAAACCAACTTGACATCGAAAAAGTAATCGTTTATCAAGGTTATTACACAATAAACCGAAAAAGTGATGCTGAAATGTTCGGTAATAAATATCACGAAGTTGTGTTTAACGGAAATGGAACAGGAAAAATCAAAACTGAATATGGTGAAAATGATTTTTTAGTAACCTATGACAATAAATACTATTTTCAATTTAGACAAATCTGTACAAACGATAACGATTATTATAAATACAATCTCAAAATTCTAAAGAAAGCTAACAAAATTTATTTAAAAGCAGACATTGACGGCGGAATGAAATTTGAAAGACAAATGAACCTGATAAGCGATGCTGGAAAATTGAGATGTAATAAAATCATAGATGATGAAAAAGGTCATTACAATGGATTGGAATTAGATTAAAATTACTAATGCTAAAAGCGGTTTAACTTTATAGTTTTATCATAGGATTTTAAAAGAAAGTTTATATTTGTTAACTTGTTATTGACTCTGTGCTACTATCTATTGCCTCGGTCACTTATAAACAATTTGAAATCCAGACATGACTACAATTCGATTAGAAATATTTCCTTCCTTTAACCCTTGCTGCTATTTTCAGCTGGAGGAACAACAATCTTCATATAATTTGACTGTTCTGATTAGCTCAAGTGACAAAAATAAATGGGAAGTCAAACTCAACAATTCAAACGAGCATACTACTATTGAAACCATTTCTAAAAAAGTAGTTACTGATAAAATTAAAGATGACAGAATTATTCTCGATGGAATTGGACTTAAATGTACAGTTGTTGAAAATGGTAAAACCCATCAACATGAATTTAGTAATCCCGAATTTGGAACTGATGAGTTAACACTTGTAAATTATTTTTTTGATTTAGTTCAAAAAAGTATTAAGCATCCATCTTTTATTAATTATATTGAACTTATTGAAGGGTATTTTGTAAATACTTTTCCTGTGAAAATTTTTGAAGAGAATCCATTAAGGTTACGAATCTATGGTTTTCTTTCAATTAACAATAAAGAGAGTCTAACATCAATAATTGATAAAATACTAGAACAAGATGAACTCACAATAGACATGACCAATTTTATTGGAATGGGAACAATTTTATATGAATGTTTTCAACCTTTAAGTAAAATACCCAAATTGACTTTTTTAGCCAATGAAAGTGCATTAATACATCTTGAAGCAATGGGATTTGACAAAAACTTAATTTTACTTGTTGCATGACGAATTGAATAAGTAATAAATATAATATTTTTTGATCTTCTAATGGGATGCTTACAGCATGACAAAAGGGTGTTGAGTACTTTTTATGAATACTAAACATAGTTAAACCACATTTTTTTATCACAATAGAGTCACCGTACAAAGGTTTCAATGAAATATTTTTTTAAAAAAATTGTCATTGCACAACAGTTTTTTTTTGTCTATATAAGGATAAAATTAATTTATAAGTTGCAATACTACTTTCTCTTTACTGAAGGAAAATCAGTTGCTACAAGAAAAGGTTTGTTATATTTGTAATGGCTTGGTAATAATTCAATACAACTACATATAGCCGCAAATGGTTATCTTTAAGCCAAACAAACAACATAAAAACACAAATTAATGGAAAAAACTTATTACCTTAATCTTCTCATCGCATTTCTTTTTTTTTCTTTTTTCACTCTTCCAATTTCAGCTCAAAATGAAACTAAAACAGAAATTCTTTTAGTTGGATTTGATCATTTAGGCCAAATGGACAACGGAACTCCTTCTTCCAATATTTTTAGTAAAAAAAAGCAACAAGAAATTATTAAAATAACTGAAAAACTAAAAGCCTTTTCACCAGACATCATACTAGTTGAAAAAGAACCCAGCGAACAAAATCAGTTGGATAGTTTATACAATGCATACAAAAACAATAATTTAAAACTCTCTAATATAGATTACGGAGCTTCTGAAACCTATCAAGTAGGCTTCCGATTAGCAAAAATTTTAAACTTAAAAAGTGTTTATGGAATTGACCATTATGAATCGACTTCGCAATCCTTATTACAATCTGGCGATAATATAGAGGTATTTAAAAATGGATTAAAAGAACTAATGCAAACAGCCAGACCATTGAAACAAAAAGTGCAACAAGACAGTTTATCGATTTATGAATACATAAAAATAATGAACCAAGATAAACTTATCGACTTAACCCATAACCTAATTTTTAATGTACCTGCTTATGTGGTAAATGGTGAATTTTCTAAAAATGGAACCAATACAGTAGACATTGGTGCAATTGATACAAAATATATAGGTGCTGAATACATCACTTTATTTTATAACAGAAACCTTAAAATATACTCGAATATTTTAAATACTCAGTTAAAACATAATTCCAATAAAATGATACTTATTATGGGACAATTGCATATTGGTGTACTCAAGGGATTGTTTGAACATAATCCAAATTATAAAATTGTTGATATATCGGAATATCTAAATTAACATTTACTAAATATGATTATTTAGTTTTTATTGCCTACTTCTATCTGAAATATAAAGTACAAACTGCGAAGCAAAATTCTCGAATATTTTCAAGTCGCTTTGTATTTTAAAACAATTGCTTAATACTGGCTTCTATTGGTAAATAAACATTTTAAATACCCAAAAAACTTGTCTAAATAAATAGTAAACTAAAGTAAAAACAATTAAAGTTTGTTAACTTTATAAATCTACAAATTATGAAAGTCAAAAGAATTTTAAAAAAACTTTTATTAACCTTATTCATTTTAATTGCACTATTTTTAATTTATAGTCTTATTCCAAGAGTACGTCATCCGAACAAATCCTTTGCTACCGAATTGAAGAAATCTGACATCTTATCAAAGGATTTTCAAAAAAATTTACGTCAGTTTATAAAAGACACCGCTACTAAATCAGAAATTATCATTGCGCTTAAGGAAAATGAAGTAATTTTTGAATATGGCAATACAAAAAAACTTATCAACTGTCATTCCGCAAGAAAAAGCATTATGAGCCTGTTAATTGGAATAGCCAAAGACAAAGGTTTTCTAGAATTGAATGAAACCTTGGAAAGTTTAGGTATTGATGAACGTAAAACACCGTTAACCAAACAAGAAAAAACAGCGACTATACAAGATTTATTAATGGCTCGCTCTGGAGTATACCTTCAAGCAGAAGCAGAAGTTCAATCGGCGAAAGAAAATCGTCCACAAAGAGAACAGTACAAACCTGGAAATTTTTTCTTTTATAACAATTTTGATTTTAATGTTTTAGGCGCAATACTTGAGCAAAAAACTGGAAAATCTATTGGTGCTTTTATGGAAGAATATTTAGCTAAGCCAATAGGACTGCAAGATTTTTCTTCTTCAAACGTAGTATACGGCAGCCCTTGGCCCATCCCAAATCAATCATTATCTGATTATCCTGTTTATTGGATATTTATGAGTGCAAGGGATTTAGCAAGAATAGGTTCACTTGTTGCTCAAAATGGAAAATACAACAACAAACAAATTATATCTTCTAAATGGCTTGAAGAAAGCTTTAGACCTTATTCAAAATTATCAGACTATAATATTGACAAAAAACCTTTGAATGCTTATGGATATTTATGGTGGCTTGATACCAATAAAAATTTAATTTGGGCAGATGGTTATGGCGGACAATACATGCTAATCGACCCAAAAAGCCATCTCGTATTCGTGCAAAGAAATTTTACTGGTAATTCTCTTCTATCATCTGGACTCTTTTTATTAGATGAAAATCGAGACAACTCACATAAAATTGATTTACAGCATTTGTATGAAAGGACAAAAAACTATTTAAAAAAATAAATTTTAGTAAGGGCCTTTTAAATTATAAACTACCCTTTATGCGTTAGAATTCCTATAACGATACCTACAATTAGGATTAAAAGAAAGAAACTGGCAATCAACAATACAAAGAATAAGACTCGCAGTAACATGGCTTTGATGCTGAGACCAAATATTTTTTGGAGCGAATAAGTAAAATAAGCCAGTTGAAAGAAAAACATCAACATATTAATTACTACTATTATCTCTGTATTAAATGCCGATAATAATAATACAACCGTACTAATAATAGCCGCTTCCGAATACAGATAAATATTGATTATAAAATGTTCGGCCCAATTGTAATCTTTGTATTTCGAGAATAAGACTTTCGTAAAAAACACATATAACGGAATAAACAACACCGCAAAAGCATTCGAATATTCTACGATATACGAATTGATTTTTAAGGCCAATTCTTTTTGCATTTCGTTATCATAAGAAGCCGCAGAAGCATTCATTAATTGTCCATAATCGATAAAACCTTTTTGTACCAAATAAAAATACAAACCCGATAAGGTTAAGGCAAAAGCAAAATATGAAACCGGATTAAAATAACGCACCCGCTTCCCTTCTAAATAACCTGAAATTACTTCCTGAGGTTGTTTCAATAAGGTGAGAAAGGTTTGGTAGAATTTATTGTCAATATTAAAGAATTTATCCAAAAACTCTTCGAATATGGTTTTAAAAGTAATTCGTTGTACAACTACTTTTCCACCGCATTCTGGACAAAACTTTTGATTACTAGCTAACTGGTTCAAGCAATTTTTACACTCCATGGTTTGACCTATTATTTTTCAAATATATATTAAATTTACTTTTGAATAATCATAATTTGTACACTATATTTGTAATTCAATTACTGCAATGGAACAATTTATAGTATCAGCTCGAAAATACCGTCCACAAACCTTTAAAGATGTTGTGGGGCAGAAAGCTATTACCAATACTTTGTTGAATGCTATTGAAACCAATCACTTAGCGCAAGCCTTGTTATTTACAGGTCCGAGAGGTGTTGGTAAAACCACTTGTGCCCGTATTTTGGCACGAAAAATCAATCAGGAAGGTTACGATGATCCCAATGAAGATTTTTCATTTAATGTATTCGAATTGGATGCCGCATCCAATAATGGTGTGGATGACATTCGTAGTATTATCGATCAAGTACGCATCCCACCACAAACTGGAAAATACAAAGTATATATCATTGATGAGGTGCACATGTTGTCTCAGGCAGCTTTTAATGCTTTTTTAAAGACGTTAGAAGAACCACCAAAACACGCCATTTTTATTTTAGCAACTACCGAAAAACATAAAATTATACCAACGATTTTATCGCGTTGTCAAATTTTTGATTTCAAACGTATTACGGTTAATGATGCCAAAGAACATTTAGCAGAAATTGCCAAAGAACAAGGCGTAACTTTTGAAGACGATGCCTTGCATATTATTGCACAAAAAGCAGATGGTGCGATGCGTGATGCTTTGTCTATTTTTGACCGAGTGGTTTCGTATTGTGGTACCAATTTAACGCGTCAGGCAGTAACTGAAAATTTAAACGTACTTGATTTTGAATATTATATTAAAATCACCGATTTAATTTTAGAAAATAAAATTCCTGAACTGCTTTTAGCCTATAATGATATTTTATCGAAAGGATTTGACGGGCATCATTTTGTTGCCGGTTTGGCTTCACATTTTAGAGATTTACTAGTATGTAAAAACCCTGCTACTCTAGCGCTTTTAGAAGCCGGAGAACAAGCACAAACCTTATATGCTGCTCAATCTCAAAAAGCCTCTCAATCTTTTTTATTACAAGGTATTGAATTAGCAAACGAAACCGATTTAAAGTATAAAACGAGTCAAAATCAGCGTTTGCTTGTAGAACTCTGCTTAATGCAATTGGCCTCTATCACTATCGATGGAGAAAAAAAAAAGCTAAGTCCTTTATAATTCCAGCTACTTATTTTAGAAACGGAGGTTATTCGATAACGGAAGTTAAAACTCAAAAGCTTGAAGCCGAAAGTCCGAAGGCTGAAGTAGAAAGTCGAGAGCCTAAAGTCGAAAGTCAAGGTACAGAAAACAAAGTACATTCAACAGAAACCAACCAACAACTAACGGAGAACAAACCACAAACGGATACCAGTCCGAAAATATCGGCTTTATCTTTGTCGAGTATTCGTGCAAAAAAAGAACTAGAAGCCAAACAAGCTTTACATCAAAAGCATCATGAAGAATTACCAACAGAAGCTTTTACTGAAACCGATATGCTTTTGTTGTGGAATAAGTTTGCCCAACGCTTAACCGATCAAGGGAAACGTTTAATGGCAACCTATATGCAAATGAACGATCCTGTACTTAATGGTACAACGATTACCTTAGAATTACCCAACCAAAGTACGAAAGAAGAATTTTTAAGTGGTTATCATGATCTATTAGGCTATTTAAGAGGCAAACTACACAATCACGACATTACAATTGAAGTTAAGGTAAACGAAGTTTCTGAGACCAAATATGCATTTACACCACAAGAAAAGTTTGAAAAGCTAAAAACCATCAATCCAAATATTGAATTGTTGAAGAAGTTGTTTGATTTGGATTTGTAAATTTTAATCAAATAATATTTTACAAATTAATTAATGAACATTTTTAAAAGAAACATCACTTACATCTTTTTATTTATTGCTTTTGTAATATATATTACTATACTTACTATAAAATCTTATTTGTTTCAATTTTCTTATGTATTAATTTCGTACGTGATTATTATTGTGCTTTATGAAATTACGAAAAGGAAAAAAATCAATTTAGAAATCAATTCTCAAATTTTAAATTATTCTTTGATTAGTCTTACAATACAGCTCATTTCAATTGAATTTGGTATCCATTTCTATTCGGTTTTTATCTTTTTATTATTGTTATTACTCTATTTAATATTAATATTAAAAAGCATAGATTGTCTATTCATTCAAAATTGGAAACAATACCATTGGAAAAGTCGTATCATAAACATCTTGGTTGTATTTCATGTTTTTCCCATATTAATTTTATATTTATTTTTTTTAATTAACTATATTACAACACCTAAAAATGTAGAATCCATTTCTCCTAATGAGCTATATTATATAGATACTCAAACTGGTAAAGAAATATCTATAGATAGTCTTGCTCAAAGAACCGTTGATCGCATTATTAAAAGTAAAAAAAAGGATGAATGAAATTAATTGTACTTGATTTGGATGAAACGTTACTACATGCAACAGAAAAGAAAATTCATGAAGAATATTCCTTTCAAGTTTTCAACTATTTTGTATACAAACGCCCTTTTTTAGACGTGTTTCTTTCGGAATTAAAAAATCATTTTAAAGTTGCGGTTTGGTCTTCTGCCTCTGATGATTATGTAGCTGAGATTGTTGCTAAAATTTTTCCTAAAAATTATCCATTAGAGTTTGTTTGGGGACGATCCAAATGTACCTTACAAATAGATTCCCAAAGTATAGATGATTATGGCTATTTTGATTATTTTAATCATATGAATTATGTCAAAATACTCAAAAAAGTAGCTAAAAAAAAGTTTGCAAGACTAGAAGACATTCTAATTGTTGATGATACACCTAGAAAATGTAAATACAATTATGGAAATGCCATTTATCCAGCAGAGTTCTTAGGAGATTTAAATGACACTGAATTACCTTTATTATTGGACTATCTTATTTCTATAAAAGAAGTAGAAAATGTTAGAAGTTTAGAAAAAAGAAACTGGAAAAATTTTTAAGTTATGGACGGACAAATAGTAGCAATTTTGATTGTATTTTCAATTTTTTTATTGATTTTCTTATGGATAGTTCGTTATTTATTGCTTCCTCTTTTTATGAAACCTATTCTATTGCAAACTGAAATACTGACTTTTTTAAATAATATGTAATTATTCTACAAAGGACATCATGTGATTAGTAAAAATCAAATAGATATACCCAAACCATCATTTTATCAAAAGATGCAATCTATTCATTCCTATTTTATTATTATAGGGTATTCCAAAGACAATAATTCCTTTCAAGGATACTATGCAATTGTCACTAAAAATATTGCTATTCCTTTTTCTTTCTTGAAAAATAAAAAGAGAAGTATCCATTTTATTGAAGAAACCAACTTAAACGTTTTAAAAACTTGGTTACCCAATCAAAAAGAAATTATAGGTATAAGTAATTTTTGTCCAGCTTGCGGAAATAAAACGAATCCACAAAGTCAGAAATGCGCTTCCTGTGGTTTAGCGTATATTTAAATGTATTTTGGCTTAATTTTTGCAACATTTCAGAAAACCAAAAACATGAAAAATTATACTTCACTCCTATTTTTACTCTTATTTTCTTTTATTTCCAATGCGCAAAACGACAACTATATAGGTGTGTATGAAAAGAAAATTAAAACCCAAAAAAATGAAGTTTTTGAATACGAACTCCAAATTCTTTCCGATAGCACGTTTACCTTTCATTTTTTTAGAAATTTAGGACAGTCAATAAGTAAAGATGAAAATGTGTATGGCAAAGGCACTTGGAAAGTCATTAAAAATGTGATTCATTTTGAGACCAATACGAATGATTTAGATGAAAAATATACTTTAAATTTTACAAACAGTTCTGGAAGATTTGATGGTAAAAACAAAAATCAATTTCGATTCTATCATTCAGAAATCCCTTGGATTGAAAGATTGACTTTGCAAAGAATAGAATAATATGGCTAAAAATTATCTTATATATACTCAAATCGTAATTTGTCTTGCTGTCATGGCATCCAATTTAGGTTTATACATTCCAATAACTTTTGATATACTACAATCTTCAGGAGGTTCAATGGGTTATGGATATTTCATTCTACCTCTATTATTAGTCTTAATAGTATTTAGTATTCCTGCAATAATAGGTAGTATAAAATATAAAACATTTTCAAAGAAATTATTTATCTTTAATATAATTGGTTTTATCTTACATTTATGGGCGTTTATAACATTTTATGATTTAATTTTTTACGCACATTAATGAAACGATTTAAAATTACATATTGGCTTACGCTAATTGGTGGTCTTTTTATACTAAGTTTAGGTTATTTAATGGATTATTTTGAAGTTGAATCAAGTAGCTACGTTTTTACTAGAGGTGGTGTTAGTAATGGCACGCTTACTCCTTTTGGAACAAAACTGATTGGCTATATCGTTTTAATTATGTGGTTGTCCCATTTAAGTTTTAAAAAAAAACAAAAATTTAGAAGAAAAAGAATCTCCTTTTATATCAAGAAGAGCACAACTAAAAATAGCTAGAAAAAAATATGAAAAAATAGAACGTAGTAAACGAAGAAAAAAGAAAAAATTTAAAAGTCAACATAAGTAATTTCTACTATATGAATTTTCCAAATACAGTTGCTATTTTCAAACAAGAATTCTATAGCTCAATTGATTTAATTCCTAAATTAGGTGATTTAAGAATAACACAATTCCTCTCCCTTTTAGATAAGGTTTCCAATACTATAATTTTCAACAGTATAATAGCTATTTTATCCAACACATTACGACCCGAAACCAATTATTTAGACCAAAAATATGCAGGATTGATATTAGAAATATACAATCCAAATCCTGAAATAGATTTGAATGAAATCTTACAACTTACCCTTGAAAACTGGGATAAAAGTATCGCTGAATTTCCACATTGGATTCAAAAAAATTATACAATTACAGAAATAGAATTTGTATGCAATATTTTAGAAAAGAATGCTTTATCAACTTTAGAAAGAGACAAAATGCAAACCGTGAAATGGTGGTTACAACTTTAAAAAATCAAAATTAGGTCCTTTACTTCTCTAAAATTTAAATCCTTCCATAATACATGGCTTTCACAATACCGTCAGAAAGCCCTATTTTAGGTACGAAAATTTGCCTTGCACCACTCCATTTCATCGCACTTAGATAAATACGGGTTGCTGGAATAATTACGTCGGCACGATCTGGATTTAAACCTAATTCGGAAATTCGCTGTTCGTAGGTTAAACTATTCAATTTTTGATATTGCGAATTGATATACAAATATGAAAGTGGTTTCTCTTGATGTTTTTCCGATAATTTGAACAATTTATTGATATTTCCACCAGAACCAATCATCGTAATTTCCTCGTAAGGAGCGGTTACGGTTTTAATCCATTTTTCAATTTCGTTCCAAACAATATCGTTCACCATATTATTTAATAAACGTACGGTTCCATTTTTAAAGGAGCGAGAGGCTACAATTTTGCCTCCAGAGAAAATTGAAAATTCGGTACTTCCGCCACCTACATCAACATATAAGAAGGTTTTATCTGAATTAATAAATTGTTTTAAATCGGAAGAAGCAATTATAGATGCCTCTTTCTTTCCATCAATGATTTCAATTTTAATATCTGCTTTTTTCTTGATGAGTGCTAAGATTTCATCATTATTAATCGCTTCTCGCATGGCTGAAGTAGCACATGCTTTGTATTTTTCTACCTTATGCACCTTCATAAGCAATTTGAAGGCTTTCATTGCATCTACCATTCGTTCGATATTTTCATCCGAAATCTCTCCTACGGTAAAGGCTTCTTGCCCAAGACGAATAGGAACACGTACTAATGAGCTTTTGTTAAATTGAGCTGGTTTTCCTTCTTCTTCAACGATATTGGTCACTAATAGACGCATGGCATTCGAACCAATATCTATAGCAGCATATTTTTTTAATTTAATCATTTAGTTCTTATTTTGAAGAAAGTTAATTTTTACAATTCTTCAATTTTAGTTACTTTATTTTTTTCAGTAGCAGCCTCCATTTTTTCTTTGTAATAATTATACATTTCTAATTGGGCTCTAAATGGTTTTTCACCGTCTACTTTTCGGTATTCATTTTTTAAGTTTTCAGAATGAATACGCGCTTTTACATTTGCTTTCCAACCAATTTCAAAGGTTTCAATTAATTCCTTTTTAATATCTTCATCGTAAATAGGACAAGTAACTTCTACACGAGCATCTATATTTCTGGTCATAAAATCGGCAGAAGAAATATAAATTTCTGGATCTCCATTGTTTCCAAAAATATACACACGTGAATGTTCCAAATAATTATCTACAATACTAATGGCTTCGATATTTTCGCTCATGCCTTTTACACCAGGAATCAAACAACAAATTCCTCTAATAATCATTTGAATTTTAACACCTGCATTACTCGCTTCATATAGTTTATCAATCATCTTAAAATCGGAAACGCTATTCATTTTCAGCTTAATATAAGCTTCTTTTCCAGAAAGCGCATTCATAATTTCTCGATCAATTAACTTCATAAATTTAGATCGTGTATAATGTGGTGATACAAATAAGTGTTTGTAACGATGTACTTTATAATTAATTTCGAAGAAATCAAAAACTTTAGCTACATCTTTTAAAATAGGTGTATTCGAAGTAAATAAGGTTACATCGGTATATACTTTAGCCGAATTTTCGTTGAAATTACCCGTTGAAATAAAGCCATATCTTTTAATCTTAGCCTCTTCAATTCTTTCGATATAACAAATTTTACTGTGTACTTTTAATCCTTTGATTCCAAAAATAAGGTGTATGCCTTCCGTTTGCATTTGTTCGGCATACGAAATATTACTTGCTTCATCAAATCGTGCTTGTAATTCAATTTGAACCGTTACTTTTTTACCATTTTTAGCCGCATTAATTAAAGAACTAATGATTTGTGAGTTTTTGGCCAAACGATATAAGGTAATTTTAATTGAAACTACTTTGGGATCCAAGGCAGCTTCTCTTAAAAACTTAATGATATAAGAGAACGATTGGTAAGGAGCATTTAACAAATAATCTTTATGGCGGATTTTTTCTAAAATACTACCTTCCAAGTTTAATCCAGGAATTGATAAAGGTGGATTTTTTTTGTATAGTAAATCGTAACGTCCTAAATTTGGAAAATTCATATAATCTCTTCTATTATGATATCTTCCACCTGGAATAATACTATCGGATCTATCGATATGCATGCGTTCCAGTAAAAAAGCCAAAGTATCTTTTCCGATGGCCTGATCGTAAACAAAACGAACCGGTTCACCCACTCTTCTTTCTTTTACACTATCTGAAACTTTTTCGATAAAACTCTTACTCAAATCACTATCAAACTCCAATTGTGCATCTCTTGTAATCTTAATCATGTGAGCCGAAATACTTTCGTAATTGAAAATATTAAAAATATAATTCAAGTTCAAACGGATTACATCGTCTAATAGAATGATAAATTGTTTCTCTGTATTAGAAGGTAAAACTACAATTCGGTTAATGGTACTTGGAATTTCAACTACAGCATAGCGTACTTCTTTTTCTTCATTTTCACGTTCAAGTTCTGGCTTCATCACCAATTTGATTGCTAAATAACCTGAAGTATCTTTCAACAAAGGAAATTTATCCAAATCATTTAACATGATTGTCACAATAGCAGGACTAACCGTTTGAATAAAATAATCGCGAATAAACAGTTCTTGTTCTTTGGAAATTTGTTTTTCGTTCAGAATAAAAATATTCTCTTTTTCAAGTTTTTGCTCAATTTCACTTAAGATACGTAAACTTTCTGATTGGTGTTCAATTACAATTTCTGTAATTTCTTTTAGTAATTGTTCCGCAGAAACACCTCCTAAAATTTTTTCACTGTCTACGTTTTCAAAACGCATTCTACGAATAGCTGCATAACGCACTCTAAAAAATTCGTCTAAATTATTTGAAAAAATTCCTAAAAATCGCAAACGATCTAAAAGCGGTACTGATTCATCAGCAGCTTCTTGTAAAACTCGAGCGTTAAATGTTAGCCAACTTTTTTCTCTATCAATGTATTTGTTTTGCTGTATGTTGCTCATTTTTGTAATGACTTGGGAAAACGGTTTTTATAGTTTCTCCTTTTTTAAGATGGCTCCAATCATCAATTTCAAATTGCATCGATACAAAACCTGATGTTGGAACATTATCTATGAAAAGGCTTCCAAATTTATTAACAAAATTTGTAATAGCTTCATTATGTCCAAAAAGAATTAAGTTATCATATCGATTTTCACATTTTTTTATGATTTCTTCCAATCTTTTTTCATCAAAAGTATACAGCTCATCTTTGATGATAATTGTTTCAAATGGAATCGTTAAATTTTGAGAATAAATCATAGCCGATTCTCTGGCTCTCTTAGCACTACTCGACCATACAATAAATGACTTTGGTAGACTCGTTTCAATATTTGAAGATATTAAGAGCGCATCATGAATTCCTCTTTTAGACAAAGGTCTTTCGATATCGTTTACTGGTAAATCCCAGCTTGATTTAGAGTGACGAATAAGGATTAAATTTTTCATAATCATTTATTTAGTCATATAAAGTAAGTGTTTTTTTTTTACATAAACTAACATTTTGTTCAAAAATTAGCTAGAAAAATAAATTCTAAAAAAAGGGCTTAAATTTGAATAAATTACTTAAAAAAATACAAATTAAGTACTCTTTTACTACTATATGTCTAAAGTAAAGTATTTTATGAAAATTAAATCTTATTTTTATACAACTTTATTAGTAACGAATAAAGAGGTTATTACGCCTATGCCAAAAATTGTACTTTTCATCTTTACACTGTTTCCTTTTTTATTTGCTTATTCCCAACAGGATTCGCAATACACGCAATATATGTATAACACCTTACAAATTAATCCCGCTTATGCAGGAAGTAGAGATGTAATGAGTGTATTTTTGTTGCATCGTAATCAGTGGTTAGGTTTGAATGGTGCTCCTGTAACCAGTAATTTTTCCATTCATACACCCATAGGAGTTAGTAATTTTGGAGGAGGTTTATCTTTTACCAGAGACGAAATTGGCCCAACCGTTACCAATTTGATTAGTGTGAATCTTGCCTATTTTGTGCCACTTACTGATACCTATAAATTAGCTGTTGGGTTGAATGCTTCAGCAAGTATATTTAATTTAGATGTAGGTAAACTTACGCTTTATCATCAAGAGGATCCTGAATTTCAAAATATAAAGACTAAATTTTCTCCCAATTTAGGTGTTGGTCTTTATTTATTTTCAGAAAATGCGTACGCAGGTATATCTATTCCTAATTTTTGGGAAAACTATCGATATGATGATAATTCTGTATCCATTTTTAAACAAAAAATGCATTTTTACTTTTTAGCCGGTAAAGTGTTTAGTTTACATGAAAATTTAGATTTTAAACCCGCTGTATTAACAAAAATAGTGGAAGGTGCTCCTTTGCAAGTAGATTTTACAGCTAATTTTTTAATTCAAGATAAATTAACTTTAGGAGTAGCATATCGATGGGAAGCAGCGTTAAGTGGATTGGTTGGTTTTCAAATTTCCAAATCATGGTTTATAGGTTATGGATACGACTCCGAAACTACCCAACTTCGTAACTACAATTCAGGTTCGCATGAAATCTTTTTGAGATATGAATTTAATACGACATCCCGAATTACATCTCCTCGATTCTTTTAATAGTAAACCAATATGAAAAAAATATTTCTTCTTCTCACATCCTTTTTTTGCCTCTATACCGTGGCGCAAAGAAGTGCTATAGCTATTGCAGATAAGAAATATGAAAAATATGCCTATATTGATGCTATAAAAATCTATGAAAAGGTAGTAGAAAAAGGATATAAATCACCAGATTTAATCAAAAAAATTGCCAATGCCTACTATTTTAATGGGGATTTACAAAAAGCGGCTCTATGGTACAAATCTCTTTTTGATGAACCGGAAAATAAAATAGAACCTGAATACTATTATCGATATGCGCAAACCTTAAAAAGGGTTGAAAATTATAAAGAAGCTTCCTATTATTTAAAAGTATATTATGAAAAAATAGGCTTAAATGTTACGGATTCCATATTTAATTTTAATACTATCGCAACACATAAAAATTCCTTCATTGTTGAAAGTACCAATTTAAATACGCCTTATTACGATTTTGGTCCCACTTATTATAAAGAGGATATTGTATTTGCTTCTTCCCGAACCGATTTAGCTTTGGTAAAAAAAACGCATCAATGGACCAAGCAAAATTTCACCGATTTATATCAAGCTTCCAAACAAAATGACACCCTTTTTTCACAACCCATAAATTTTGCAGCCACTATAAATAGCCCATTCAATGAGTCAACAGCTGTGTTTACCAAAGATGGAAAAACCATGTATTTCACTAGAAATAATTATTTAGAAGGCAAAAAAGGAAGAGATAAAGGCAAGAATAAGGAAAACACAACGCTACTCAAAATTTATAAAGCCAGTTTTAGTAATGGAACTTGGACCAATATTAAAGAACTTCCTTTTAATAGTGATCATTTCAACACAGCACATCCTGCCTTAAGTGCTGATGAAAAAACACTTTATTTTGCATCGGATCGACCTGGAACTTTAGGAGGAGCGGATATTTTTAAAGTAGCAATAAAAGATAACAATCAGTATGGAAAGGTGGAGCATTTAGGAGATTTAATTAATACAGTTGGTAGAGAGTCTTTTCCTTATATAGCACCAAATGGAAAACTTTATTTTGCTTCAGACGGTCATCTTGGTTATGGCGGTTTGGATATTTTTGAATCGAATTATGAAAATGAATCTTTCCAAAAACCAATCAATATGGGAAAACCAATAAATAGTGTTTCAGATGATTTTGGACTTATAACTAAAGATTTAAAAACAGGCTATTTCACTTCAAATAGAACTGAAGGTTTAGGTTATGATGATATTTACCAATTTAAGCCTTGTAAAATCCAAATGAATCTACAAGTAACTGATACAAAAACGCAAGAAACGATTTTAGACCCTACGATTACATTGCAAGACGAAGAGGGAAATCAAATTCATAGTGCAGTTACTTACAAGAATGGTTTTTACTGGATGGAAATGGAATGTCATAAAACATATTTTTTACGTACGCAACATCCAGAATATGAAACGGTTGAACAACCTATCGAACCATTAAACACATCTATTTCAATGAAAATTCAATTGCAGCGAAGCATTTTTCCTTTTGAAATTGGAACTGATTTAGCCAAAGTTTTTGATATTAGTATTATTTATTTTGATCTGGATAAATCCAATATTAGACCTGACGCTGCGAGAGATATTCAAAAAGTCATTGAAGTAATGAAAGAATATCCTAAAATGCACGTGGCAATTCGTTCTCATACCGATAGTAGACAAACTCATAAATACAATGAAGGACTTTCAGACCGTAGAGCTAAATCTACATTTGCCTTTATGGTTGCTAATGGAATTGAAGCAGAACGTTTAACCGCACAAGGCTTTGGTGAAGTAGAATTAGTAAACGAATGTGCTGACGGTGTGTATTGTAGTGAAGAAGACCATCAAAAAAATCGCAGAAGTGAATTTATAGTTACTAAAGTGGAATAATTCATTTTACTTCGCAAAAGACAAAGAAAAAAGGCATTACGTTGGCGGTAGTAATGCCTTTTTAACAAACAAATAAACAAACATGAAAAATTTATATATTATAAATATTTTTTTCTTATTTTAAAAATTTATACGATTCAGGGCAAAAAGGTATAAATCGATTTTTTTATTCTTGTAAATATCTCTTCTTACATATTTACAAGACAAAGATACAACAAAATCGCTTAACTGCAAATAAAATCGATGAAATACACTAAAATTTAACATATTTAACACAATTTAGTATTTATGGGGATAATCTATCAATATTCCAGTAGTATTTTTCTGATAATTTATATCGTATTCTATCATGTAAACGATTAGGTCTTCCTTGCCAAAATTCTACTTCAACTGGTCGTACTAAAAATCCACCCCAAAAATCTGGTCGAGGTACTTCTTTATTTTCAAATTTTTGCTCTAAATCTTTTAATTTATATTCAAGATAATTCCTATCGGGAATAATTTCACTTTGATGAGAGACTAAAGCACCTAATTGACTACCTACAGGTCTTGATGCAAAGTAATTATCAGAATTCTGAGAAGTTGTTTTCTCAGCAATTCCCTTTATAATAACCTGACGTTCCATAGAATGCCAGAAAAAAGACAAACAAACATTCGGATTTGAGAGTATAGCCTTCCCTTTTTCTGATTCGTAGTTGGTATAAAAAATAAAACCTTCTTCATTGAACTTTTTCAATAAAACGACTCTACTTTTAGGAAAACCATCTAAGCCTATCGTAGCAACTGTCATGGCATTAACTTCATCTACACCTCCAAAATCTTCTACTTCATGAAACCATCTATTAAAAAGATTAATCGGATCTTCTGGTAGGTTTGTTTCTAAAAGTTCACTTTTTTCGTAAGATTTTCTATAGTTACTTAAATCTGACATGATTATAATATTAAATTACAAAGGTAGTAATAAGCTAAGAATTTGATGCGTTAACAAGTACTAAAAAAGTGATAATTTAGCCCTGATGGCAGTGAAAATCCTTTTTTTAGAGGTACAATTTTAAATTTGTTTGGACAAAAGTTGGTCTAACAATCTAAAAAAAGATTGCAACGAACAGCAGGAATTGCGGAGCCAAGAAAGCACCCAATTAGCGCTACAAAAAAATTATTTCTTTTTCTTAGTAAAAAAGTTATACAAGAATTTAATAATCTTTGTGAAATATGTTTCAGAGTTCGATTTCTTTTCCATCATCTCCTAAAATTACGTTATTAAAAATAGTTTGAGCTTCTTCTTTAAATAATTCTATATTTCCATATCTAGTGGAATAGTGTCCCATAATTAAGGTTTTTACTCTAGCTTTTTGAGCTATACTTGCGGCTTGTTTTGCCGTTGTATGCATGGTCTTTTCAGCTAAATGTGCTTCACTTTCTAAAAAAGTAGATTCATGATACAAAGCATCTACTTCATTTATAATGGGAAGAATATCTTCGTTATAAACCGTATCACTACAAAAGGCATAACTTTTTTCCGGATCTGGGTCGAAAGTTAGCTCTTTATTTGAGATAATTGTACCATCTTCTAAGGTGATAGCACCACCAAATTTAATCTTTTGATAATAACACGTATCAATTTTATACTTTTCTACAGCTTCAATATTCAGTTTTCGTTGTTGATTTTTTTCTTGAAATAAATAACCATTAGTGTAAATTCGGTGTTTCAATGGAATGGTTTTAACCACCACTTTTTCATCTTCAAAAATAATTTCACTTTCGGTTCCTTCTAATTCGTGAAAAAAAAGTTGGTAACCTGTGTACGAACCTGAAGCTCTTAGTTGCATTAAAATTAATTCTTTAATTCCTTTTGGTCCATATACATGCAAGTCATTTTCTCTGTTAAGAAGCATAAAAGTAGAAATTAAACCTACTAAACCGTAAAAATGATCCCCATGTAAGTGAGAAATAAAAATATGATTGATTCTAGAGAACTTAATTTTATGTTTTCGTAATTGTACTTGTGTTCCTTCTCCACAATCAATTAAAAACATTTGATTTTTTATTTCTAAGACTTGTGCAGTAGGATTGGTAATCGTTCGAGGCGTGGCTGCATAACAACCTAATATGGTTAGTTTCAAATTGACAATTTAAGTTGGAGCATTATCTTTCTTACTATTTTTTAAGGACATAAACATGCTCACTATTAATATTATATTAGCAATAATAGCTAAGTATTTAATTTCTCCTTCTGAAATAGAAAGATAAATATTGATTGCAAGTAGAACTAAAGCGGCCATACCTACTCCTATTCTTACTTTATTGATTCCTGTATTTTTTTTATAAAAATCCATTTTTTTAAAAGCCTAAATCACGTTCAATTTCTTCCATTTCAATAATATCATGCGCTTCCAATAAAGAAGGAACGACAGTTATATCATCTGGCAATTCATTGAATTCAACAGCATCACTAACAATTACAAAAGACTTTTTGGCTTTTTGATGTTGTTTGGCCAATTTTTTAAAGTTAATAATATCGGAAATAGTAACTTTTTTATCTTGAGTAACATCTAAGATAAGATTTTGATCTTTGTAAGAAGCATATTGATTGGAAACATTATCAATAAAAGCTAATATATCACCTTTTGTTTCTTTCAATATGGTTGTATGTCCTTTTTTATCTACTTTCATGATATATATTACTTCGTTTAATGACTTTACTTAAATTCGTAACTAAAATACTTGTTTTTTTTAAAAATGGCAAAACAAAAGCTTTTATTGTTTGATTTTACTAGCCAATAAATAAATGACTGCCATTCGTATAGCTACACCGTTTTCTACTTGATTTAAAATAACCGACTGTTGAGAATCTGCCACATCAGAGGTTATTTCTACTCCTCTATTAATAGGTCCAGGGTGCATAATTACAATTTCTTTATTTAAAGAATCTAAAAACTCTTTGGTGACACCATATTGTTGTGCATATTCTCTAGTAGAGGGAAAATAATTAACGTCTAAACGTTCATTTTGAACGCGAAGCATATTTGCAACATCCGCCCATTCTAATGCTTTACGAAGATTGGGCTCTACTTTTACACCTAAAGTTTCAATATATTTTGGTAGTAAGGTTTTTGGTCCGCAAACTTTTACTTCTGCTCCCTGTAGTTGTAAAGCAAAAATATTTGATAAGGCAACTCTAGAGTGGAGAATGTCTCCCACAATTACAATTTTTTTGCCTGCAACATCACCCAGTCTTTCTCTAATAGTATAACTATCTAATAATGCTTGTGTAGGATGTTCATGTGCACCATCACCAGCATTTACAATGCTTGCATTTACATTTTGTGATAAAAAATGAGCTGCACCTGGGCTACTATGACGCATGACCACCATATCAACTTTCATAGATAAGATGTTATTTACCGTATCGATGAGTGTTTCTCCTTTTTTAACAGAGGATTGTGCTGCTGAAAAGCTAATTACATCAGCCGAGAGTCTCTTTTGAGCGAGTTCAAAAGACAACTTGGTACGCGTACTATTTTCAAAGAAAATATTAGCAATAGTAATATCTCTTAAGGAAGGCACTTTTTTAATAGGACGATTAATGACTTCTTTAAAGTGATCTGCAGTTTCAAAAATTAAATCAATATCATTTTTATTAATGTGCTTAATTCCAATTAAATGATTTACTGATAATTCTTTCATTTAGGTTGTTGTGTTGTCGTTGTTGTTATTTTTTTTGTTCTAATAATACTAAATCTTCACCGTCATTTTCCTTCCATTTTACTACCACTTTTTCATTATTAATGGCATCTACTTGTCTTCCTCTATAATCAGGTTGAATGGGTAAATGACGACTAAATCTTCTATCTATTAAGGTTAGTAATTCAATTTCTGAGGGTCTTCCAAAAGATTGGATAGCGGTTAGTGCAGCGCGAATACTTCTACCCGTATATAAAACATCGTCTATGAAAACTACTTTTTTGTCTTCTACGATACAATTAATTTCGGTTTTATTCGCTTCTAATGGTTTTTCGCTTCTTCTAAAATCGTCTCTAAAAAAAGTAATGTCTAAAAATCCTAACTGTACATTTTTAATCTCGTATTCCTCTTTTAAAACGGTTGCTAATCGCTGCGCTAAAAATTTTCCTCGAGGTTGAATTCCTATTAAAATTGTATTGGAAAAATCAAGATGATTTTCTATAAGTTGGCAAGCCAAACGATGTAATATGATATTGACCTCTTTAGCAGTTAGCAATATTTTTTGACTCATTGTGTTGTATTGTTTGGTGGGTAAATTTACAATAAAAATCTCAATTTTAATTTGGTAAAAAAAAGTTTTAAAAATGTAAATAAATTCGTATCTTTATAAGGCAATGTAACTCAGTAAATTATGTATCGAATTATTTATCTAAGTTCTGCTACAACCAAATTTACAAACGAAGAAATTCTAACCTTATTAAATGCTTCTAGAAAAAAAAATGAAGCAAATGAAATTACGGGTTTACTTCTCTATTCAGATGGCAATTTTCTTCAAATTATTGAAGGCAAACAAAAAAAAATTAAAGCCTTGTATGCTAAAATAAATATGGATCAGAGACATCGGAATATTATAAAAGTATTTGAAGGTAAAGTTTCACATCGTATTTATCCCAAATGGCATATGGGTTTTAACTCCATAGATAAAGAGTTTGAAAATCAAACTATTGGAACTGACAGCTATCAATCGATAAGTAGCGAAGATGATTTAATTGCTTCAACATTTATAGCGACTTTTTTAAAATCCAATAAAGAAAAAATGAATATTAAATAAAAAAAATCCCGATTTCAATCGGGATTTATCTTTTAAGCATACATAGCTTTTCTTTGTTCTTTAATTTTTGGATCTTCTAAATATTCATCAAAAGTCATATAACGATCAATCACTCCTTTTGGGGTAATTTCTAAAACTCTATTGGCAACAGTTTGAGCAAACTCATGATCGTGAGTGGTAAATAAAACAGAACCTTTGAAGTTTTTTAAGGAATTATTAAAAGCTGTAATCGACTCTAAGTCTAAGTGATTGGTTGGTTCGTCTAACATTAATACATTCGCACGAAGCATCATCATTCGAGATAACATACAACGTACTTTTTCACCTCCTGATAAAACATTACATTTTTTTAAGGCTTCTTCACCTGAAAAAATCATTTTTCCTAGAAAACCGCGTACATAAACTTCATCTCTTTCTTCTTCAGTTTTTGCCCATTGGCGTAACCAATCTACTAAATTTAAATCGGATTTAAAGAAGTCATGATTTTCAGCAGGTAAATAAGATTGAGTAGTTGTAATTCCCCAATCAAAAGTACCCGAATCTGGTTTTTGATTTCCATTTAATATTTCATAAAAAGCTGTTGTAGCACGAGAATCTTTAGAAAAGACAACTACTTTATCTCCTTTAGCCATATTCAAATCTACATTGCTAAACAATACTTCTCCATCAATGGAAGCACTTAAGTTTTGTACATTTAAAATTTGGTCACCTGCTTCACGCTCGGTTTCAAAAATAATCGCTGGATATCTTCTACTTGAAGGTTTAATTTCGTCTAGATTTAATTTTTCAATCATTTTCTTACGTGACGTAGCTTGTTTTGATTTTGCTACGTTTGCACTAAAACGACGAATAAACTCTTCTAATTCAGCTTTTTTCTCTTCCGCTTTTTTGTTTTGTTGTGCTTTTTGCTTTGCTGCTAATTGACTCGATTCATACCAAAACGTATAGTTACCCGAATAATGATTGATTTTTCCAAAGTCAATGTCAGAAACATGTGTACAAACAGCATCTAAAAAGTGACGGTCGTGCGAAACTACTAATACAGTGTTTTCATAATTAGCTAAGAAATTTTCTAACCAACCAATCGTTTCAAAATCCAAATCATTGGTAGGCTCATCCATAATCAATACATCTGGATTTCCAAAAAGAGCCTGAGCTAATAACACACGAACTTTTAACTTCCCTTCTAATTCACTCATTAGAGTATAATGGTAATCTGAAGAAATTCCTAAATTAGATAACATGGCACCTGCATCTGAATCAGCATTCCAACCATTCATTTCGTCAAATTGTAACTGCAACTCTCCTATTCTATCAGCATTTTCATCGGTATAATCCAAATACAAGGCATCCATTTCGCTTTTAATAGCGTGTAATACTTTATTACCCATTAAAACTGTTTCTAAAACAGTATATTCATCAAACATATTGTGATTTTGGTTTAAAACCGACATACGTTTTCCTGGTTCTAGTATAACTCTTCCTGATGTAGGATCAATCTCACCTGATAAAATTTTCAAAAAAGTAGATTTCCCAGCACCGTTAGCACCAATGATTCCATAGCAATTTCCTTGAGTAAAGGTTACATTTACTTCATCAAATAAAATACGTTTACCAAATTGAACTGATAAATTAGAAACTGTTAACATTATTATTGTTTTTATAAAATTGTTGCAAAAGTAGAAAAAATTATGCAGTTTTGGAATCCTAATGAAGCTATAAGTTATATTAAGCTTATTTTAACGCATCATTAACAAGACCTTTAACATGTAAAATTTATTTTTGTTCTCTAATAATTAGTAAATTAATAAATGATTCAAAACAATATTAAATACTTTTTACCCTTATCTATCCTTGCTTTAACCACATTATTTTCTTGTAAAAAAGCTTTTCAACCTGACAATTATGTGGCTTATTTTGGTGGAGAAATTATTAATCCTCAAGACAATTATGTTGTATTCATGAAGGATGAAACGGTTATTGATACAATATTTCTAGATAAAAACAATCGTTTTTTACATAAATTTGATTCTTTAGCTCCTGGTCTTTACACCTTCAAACATGCTCCAGAATTTCAATACATTTATTTTGATAAAAATGACAGTTTAATGATTCGCTTGAATTCTTTAGACTTTGATAATTCTTTGTCATTTTGCGGAAGAGGTGATGAAAAAAATAACTTTTTAATCGACTTATATTTAAAAAACGAACAAGATCGCTCAAATTTATATGACATTTTAGACAAAGATCTAGAAACCTATACAAATGCCATCGATTCGAGTTATAAAAACAGGAGAACCTATTATCAAAAGAGAAAATCTCAGATTAATTGGAACGATAATTTTGATGCAGTAGCTCAAGCTGGAGTGGATTTGCATTATTTTTATAAAAAAGAATTGTATCCCTATGTTCATGAATACAAAACGGGAGAAAATATTTGTCCAAAATTACCCAAAGATTATTATTCCTATCGAAAATCACTAAATCTTAACAATCCTGATTTAGGTAGCTTTTCACCATTTATAAAATATGTTTCGGCTTTACTAAATAATGTAACTTATGAGAAAGGAAAATGTAAACTGGAAACCAAATCGCTAGAAAAAAATATTGCAAAATTAAATATAGCCGATACGTTACTAAAAGATCAAAATGTTAAAAACATAGTCCTCAATAATATTGCATACATGTATCTCTTAGAAGATCAAAATATGTATAACAATAAAAAATTTATTGATCGCTATATTGAGCTTTCTTCAGATCAAGAAAAACATAGAGAAGTAACTCAAATTTATAATGCAGTACAAAATTTAAAAGTGGGGAACCAACTGCCAAAAATTGATTTAATTGACAAAGATTCTAAGGCTGTTTCAATCAATGATTTCCTTAAGAATCAAGAAACTGTAGTCTTTTTTTGGACTACTCATGCAGAATCTCATATTAAATCGGTTCATGAAAAGGTAAATTCTTTGAAAGAAAAACATCCAAATATTAATTTTATTGCAATTAATATTAATGATTCCAAGGAAAATTGGTTGGAAACTTTTAAAAAATATAATTTTAAAGACGTAGTAGAATTAAAAGCAACCAATTTTGATGAAATTAAAGAGAATTGGGTGATTACCAAAGTACATCGAACGATTATTTTAAATCCTGATGGTAACATTAAAAATGCATTTGCTAATTTATTTGATGCGCATTTCGAAAAGAACTTATAATTATTAATTCTTCATAAAATAAAAAGAGCGGTTTTCAATTAAAACCGCTCTTTTTTATTTTTATATAAAATTTGAATTCTATTTATTTCCTTTTTCAAAATCTGCAATAAATTGAGCCAGACCGATATCAGTTAAAGGATGCTTTAATAATCCTAAAATTGAAGACAAAGGACCTGTCATTACATCAGCTCCAATTTTAGCACAATTTACAACGTGCATGGTATGACGCACTGATGCTGCCAAAATTTGTGTATCAAAACCGTAATTATCATAAATTTGACGAATTTCATCTATTAAATTTAAACCGTCTGTAGAAACATCATCCAAACGTCCTAAGAAAGGAGAACAATAGGTAGCTCCTGCTTTTGCAGCCAATAAAGCCTGACCTGCAGAAAAAATTAAAGTAACATTCGTTTTAATACCTTTGTCAGAAAAATATTTACATGCTTTAATACCTTCTTTCGTCATAGGTAATTTCACAACGATTTGCTCATGTAAATCAGCTAATTCTTCCCCTTCTTTAATCATTCCATCATAATCCACTGCATTCACTTCTGCACTCACATCACCATCCACAATATTACAGATGTCTACATAATGCTTTAGAATATTGTTTTTTCCAGTTATACCTTCTTTTGCCATTAAAGAAGGATTGGTAGTTACACCATCCAATACCCCTAATGCTTGTGCTTCTTTAATTTGATCTAAATTAGCTGTGTCAATAAAAAATTTCATACTTTTTTGTTTTATATACTAAGTGTGTTGTTTAAAAATGCAAAATTACAATTTATTTATTCAGATTTCTAAATTAATTATTACAACTTATAATGATTCATTAATAAGCGTTCATAAACCGTATCTGGCAATATTCTCTTCAAAACAATAGAAAACTTTTGCATAAAAGCCCCTACTTTATAATGAATTTTTGGTTTTTTGGAAGTTATAATTTTCAAAACTACTTCAGCCATTTGTTTTGGATCACTACCTGAATCTACATGCTCATTCATCATTGTTAATGTCATTCCATACGTTTTTTCATATGCTGATCCTTCAATAACGGGTGCATGATATCTACCTGCTGCAATATTGGTAGCAAAATCCCCAGGTGCTACATTAGTAATTTGAATACCAAATGATTGTACTTCCATGTTCATTGCTTCAGTAATTAACTCTAAAGCACCTTTAGAAGCCGAATAAACGCCTCTAAAAGGTAATCCCATATAACCTGCAATAGAGGTTATGTTTATAATTAATCCACTCTTTTGTTGACGCATTTGAGGCAAAACCGCTTTCATAGCTTCAATTGGGCCAAACAAATTGATTTCAAAATTATTTTTTATTTCATCACTTGGAATTTCTTCCAACGGCCCTGTAATTCCTACACCTGCATTATTTATCAATACATCAATCCTATTTTCTTTAGCAATTAATTCTGAGACTGCTTTATGAATACTTACTGCATTTCTTACATCTAAAGCTAATAAAGGAATTCTAGAATTGGAAACTCTTTCTGGATTTCTACTAGTACCATAAACAATATATCCTTTATCTAATAAATATTCTCCAATAGCTTTACCAATTCCTGAGGAAGCTCCTGTAATAAAAATAACTTTGCTCATTTTTTATATTTAAAGTGCGAAATTAAAAATTTTAATAGGTTATTTAAAACTATTTCATGCAAATTCCTAACCCAGGTTTTTCAGACAGTAGAATTTTACCTTTATCAATAGTAGTTCCATCAGCTAAATCATTTGCAATTAAATTGGCCCCATCTAAATCTACATAATCTGCAAATGGAGTTAGAACCGCTCCTGCAGAAATACCAACAGTACTTTCCGTCATACAACCCATCATAATTTTAAAATTATTTTTTTTAGCTTCACGAATCAATTCTAATGCAGGTGTTAATCCACCCACTTTAACTAATTTGATATTGATTGTTCGATAATGAGAAATTAACTGAGATAAACTTTCCTTCTCTTGACAATCTTCATCGGCCATCCAATTCGCTTTTTTTGAGGCATTTAATTGTATATAATTGGAATAACCAACAGGCATAGGTTGCTCAATATAATGCAATCTTTCAGCAAGAGAAGTATCTTCTAATAGTTTGCAATCTTCAATTGAAAAACTACCATTAGCATCTAAAGCAATTTCTTTTTCCGTATTTAAAAGTGCTTCAATAGAGTTAAAATTACAAATGTTACACTTTACTTTAAATTTTTGCCAATTTAAGGCATTGATTTTTTCAATTTGTTTCTCAATTGGAGCGATACTTATGGTGAATGATGATTCTGGAAGTGTTGAATAGGATATGTTATTAAGAGTTAAAAAATTTTTATGTTCTAACTTGCCAAATAAATCCCAATAAGCACAGTCTAAAGCTGAAGTTAAAAAAGTAGACACATGATGCAGTTTCAAAAAAGTGTAAAACAAAGCAGGATGTTCTATATTCTGTTTTTCAATTTGAGATTGAATTCGGACGAGCGAAGCTATTAAATCTTTCGATTGGATACCATAATAATCAATTGCAGTGCATTCTCCGTAACCAGAAATACCGTTGTGACTTAAAGTAATAATTATGGCTTCTCTATAACTGTAAGCACCATAACTTATGGTAAAGGTTTCTTTTAATTTCAATCGAACAAGTTGCCAATGTAACTTCATAATTTTTAGAATTGGCATAAAAATAAAAAATCCCCTTAAAGGAGACTAAAGAAATGAAAAAAAGATGCAGAAATAAAAAAATGGCAAGCGACCTACATCGCACCGCTACAACCGCTTACCCTTGCTGCGTTCCCACCCTGGGGGAGTCTGCAGGAGCTGGTCGTGTAGGACTTGCCGGTGCAAATATACAAACATTTTATATTTTTACAAGGACAATTGTAACTTTAAAAAATCGTTGTATATTGTACTAATAAAATTTTACTCTAATGATGAATCTTAAGCCATTCGCTTTCATACTATTAAGTCTTTTTATCAATTCGTGTGGAAACAACAAAAATGATGAAAAAAATTTATTTTCTATTGATACTTCTGCTTTAAAGCAGGTTTATCAACTAGATGAACGCGTAAATTTGGTCCTAAAAAATGAAAATAAAGAAACAATTGATTCGGTAGTTTATTTTATAAATGACACCAAAATTGGATCTGTAAAAAACAATACTTCTTTCACATTTGATTTAAAGAATCAAAAATTAGGTTACCAAGGTGTAAAAGCGATTATACACGCAAATGCAACTTCTTATGAAGCCAATGCAAATTTTATGGTAGCCTCAAATACGAATCCAAAAGAATTAAAATATAAAATTGTAAATACGTATCCTCATGATAGTAAAGCTTATACACAAGGTTTCGAATTCTATCGAGATACGCTTTATGAAGGAACAGGAAATGGTGAAGGTAAAGGAACAGGAACTAGAGGAATTTCTAGTTTACGTAAAACCAATTACAAAACTGGAGAAGTTTATAAAACGGTACCCCTTGCACAAGAATATTTTGGAGAAGGTATTACCATTTTAAATAATAAAGTGTACCAATTAACTTGGCTGAATAATGAAGGTTATGTTTATAATGCAGGCACTTTTGAAAAAATAAAAACTTTCAAATATTTTAAACAAATGCAAGGTTGGGGTTTAACCAATGATGGAAAACATATTTACATGAGTGAAGGTAGCGAGAAAATTTACATATTAGATCCAGAAACGCTTCAAGAAGTAGACTATATAAATGTTTATACCAAGAAATCTAAAATTGAAGCGCTAAATGAATTGGAATGGATTGATGGAAAAATATGGGCCAATGTATATGGCAGAGATGCCATTGCTGTTATAAATCCAAAAAATGGTGCTGTAGAAGGTATCATGAATTTGAGTGATTTAAAAACAAAAATCACACAACATCCAGATGTAGATGTATTAAATGGTATTGCCTATAACCCAAAAACAAAAACCATTTTTGTAACAGGGAAAAATTGGGATAAAACTTTCGAAATTGTTATAGAATAAGGATTAAGATAATGGCAACTAAAATTAAAATAAACATCCCCTCGCCTTGTCATGAAAATTGGCAGGTAATGACAAAAGTGGAAAAAGGGCGATTTTGTTCTAGTTGTCAGAAAAAAGTACATGATTTTACAAACGCTTCAGATACTCAAATCATAGCAGCTATTGATCGTAATGATAATTTATGTGGTCGTTTTTTGAAAAGTCAATTAGATCGAACAATTGAAAAACCCAATCAAAAAAGAAAGAAATGGTTGGCTTTAGCAACCTTAACTGGATTTTTAAGTTTGGGTACACAAGAGGCTTTCTCTCAAGGCGAACCTGTTAAAATTGTCCAAACAGATACGAAAGTTAATTTTAATAAAAAGAATCTGACTTTTAAACAAGAAATAATGTTTATAGGATTAGTCTATGATGCTGAAGGTGTTGCTTTATCTGGTGCTTCAATAAATATAAAGGGAACTCAAAATTACACTAATACTGATTTTGATGGCAATTTTGTTATAAAAGCTTCCATAGGTGATATTTTAATTATCAGTTATCCAGGCTATATGAATAGAGAGGAAGTTGTAATAAAAAGAGAAGAATATAAAATTATTTTACAAAAAGATCATTTTTCTGAAACTGATCAAGTAATTATAATGGGATATGCAATCAAAAGAAGCTTCTTCGGTAGAATCTTTCATAAAATAGGAAATCTATTTCGATAATAAAAAAGCCGAGTTGAACTCGGCTTTTCTATTTATTAACTTTGATGCAATTGATACATCTTTGTTACCCATTTATCTGCAAGATTAATTTCATTTGTAATCATAAAATTTTTGGAATCTAATTGAAAAAAAGGAACAGAAACACTATTTGCAGTATCATTTAAAGTAATATCAAGAAACAAACCTTTAATTACTTTATTACCATGAGTTGCAGATTGATTTTCAAACTCTTTCCTTGTTTTACAACTAATAATATCCTGAACACAAATACTTTGTGAAATAAAATTAGCATCATTTTTTATTGCAAAAAATAATTTTGTTTCAGTTAGAGCAATAATTGATTCATTGGAATTCCATATATCATATTCTAATATTGGTTCTGTAATTCCTAATTCATGCTTACAGTTTTGCATCAAAATTTCTTTTTTCTTTTTTGTACTTCTATTAATTAAGTAGATAGGTAATCCTGTTAAAATTATAAAAACAGAACCTATTAAGGCACTAGATAAATCCATGTCTTTTTTATTTTTAAAATTATTTTAAGTTATTTAATCTGAAAAAAAAGAATGTATTTACCAGAATTGATGAAAAGGGAAAATAATTTTTAAAAGATTTAATTTACCAATTAAAATATGAGAATTAACAATTGAAAGTGCAATGTTTTTTCTATGAGCTCTCTCATTAGTAACGCTATTTATTCGAACTGCTATTTTGGTAACAAAAAAACGTTTTGTACTGCAGTGTTCTTGTGATAACCTACGCTCTAAAGCTGTAAAATGGTATTCGGTAAGGGAAAGAGTGGCTTTTTCAGAATGATTAACAACACTTTGTTGTAAAGAAACAAGTTTGAAAGATCCAGTAGTTTCATTTTTCTCAATATCCTTTGCATATAAAGAGAACACTAAAGCAACGAATAAACCAATCGTTACTTTAAAAACCAACTTTATATTTTTAACTGTTTTAAACATTTTAGGGTGCAAATGTAGCAAATGATACTATATTTTAAAGAAAAATGAGTTTTTAAATAAGTATTTTAAAAGGGAGTTGAAACTCCCTTTCTTTATATGTTATACAATAATATTTTTGGTTTAGGAAAATCTTCCGTTATTTTTGAAACCCATTTTTTAGCGATACGCAATTCTTCTCCCATTATAAAATCTCTTTTATCCGCTTTAAAAAACTCCAATCGAATGTTTTCATTTTGATGTTCCATTTCCAAAATTAATTCTAAAAGAGCAACGGATTTAGTATTATATTTCTGTTGATTGGTATAACTGTTCTTGATCTGATTTACAGGAATTTTAACTTTAGTATGATAGTCATTTTTATCTCTAATAAAGAAAAGATATTCTTTATCAGTACTCCTACCAATAATTGAATTATCAGTCCAAGTATCAAATTCAATTACTCGTTTATTTTCTTGAGCAGCGAATTCATTTAAAGTGTTTATAAGACGTTTTCTTTTTTTGTTTAATTTATTATTGATGAATAAGATTGGAATAAAGATTACAATAAAAACCAATATTCCTATTATGCTTCCAAATGCATTCATTTTATTTAATTTTTGGATTAATTACTCTATTTTTTTCTAAAAAAATAATGTTTTTTACCAAAAACTATGAAACGGAAAAATAATTTGGAACTTAGAAAAAGTAACAAGATTATGATTTTGTCTTTTTGCATTTAAAGTACTTAAAAAAGAAAAAAACAACTCTTTGTTTACTGTAGATGTAGTAAAATAATTTAAAAAAGGGTTATGCTCTTTACTTTCAACAAGGGTTTCACTAGCTTCTTCAATAAAAGAATTTTGATTTTCAACTAAAAGACAAGTAAGAGTACTTTTGGTAGTGAAATGGTATTGTTCTTGTTCTACAGGAGCAAATTGATTCTGATTTGTAAAAGAAACTTCGCTCTTATTAAATAAAAGCGAAAAGAGACTTAATAAAATAAAGTACAACAGATACTTTTTCATTGGAACCAATTAACTAAAGTAAATTTAACCACTTTTAAAAGCAAAAAAGCAAAAATAATGTTAATTTATTTTTGCTTTTAAAAAATATAGTTGGACTTAATATTATATCGATATTTTCTTTTTCGCTCTTTTCTCTTTGTAATAGGTCTTAGAACTTATATAGATCGTTTTAGAAATTTCAGTGTAAATTTTTTCATTACTATCCGTAATTACTAATTGTTTTACTAAGTCAATTTCCTTCTCGGCTTCTACTCTTTGTTTGATATATTGAATCTCATCTGAACTAAACTCAAATCTTACAAATGCATTTTGGTAAACAGGTCTTTTAAATTTAATTTCGGTTGCTTTGTCCCAAACCACATACTCTTTTCCTAAAATTTGCATTAACTGAATCATATAAATAGGATCTGTTGCAGCAAACAAACTTCCTCCAAACATGGAACCTACATAATTCTTATTTTTATAACTCAATCGAATAACAACTTTTACATGATGCAAATCTTCAGAAACCGTTAGAATTTTCCCACAACTTCTTCGGTACATTGGAGATAGATTGAAAAGGGTTTTAAATAAAGTTGCTTTTTTAAAAAACCGATTCAAAAATTGAAATAGAGCGTCATACATAACATTATACTGTTAAATGTGACACTATATCTTTTACTGGTAAAATAGCTTTAGTATGTTCAATACTTGGTCCAGCCACCCAAACCGTTTTATAAGTTACTTGTTTAGCTGCTTTTTCAGTTGCTTTCATTCCAATATAAAAACGAACCATTTTTACCCATTTTTTTAAGGATTTATTTTTGTTTAAAATGCGTTCTAACCAACTTTGCTTGGTTCCTACTTTCTGAACATAAGGAGTATTAATTACGGTACAAGGAGTTCCTGATATGCGCTCCGTCATGACAATGTCTTTTTCCCCATAGTCCACACATGCTTGTTTGTATTCATCAGATACACCTGCTTCAATTGAAGCTATAAAAGGACTTCCCACAGATACACCAATCGCTCCGTAATGCAACATTGAATCTAACTCTTCTTTACTACCTACTCCACCAGCAGAAATTACAGGTAAAGTAGTACCTTCATTTAACTGTTTTATTAATTCTTCAGGGTTAATATTTCCTCTATGACCACCCGCTTGATTGTTTACAGCAATTAAGGCATCAGCTTGTAGACTTTCTACTTTTTTTGCAAAATTCAAATCGGTAACATCACAAAAAACTTTTATTCCAACTTTATGTGCTTCTCTAATAGTTTCCTCTGGACTACCTAAAGAAGTGATGATAAAATCTACTCCTTCTTCACATAAAACACGAAGTTGTTCTTTATATTTGACGTTAGATTTATTTACAATTAGGTTGTAACCAAAACTACCACCTTCAATTTTTGCTGCTTTTAATTCTTTAATTGAAGTTCTTAATTCTTCTAAAGTTCTATAATTGAGAGCAGGAATACATCCAGCAACGCCACTTTTCATACCTTCAATCACCATTTTAGTATTGGATACTAAAAACATGGGTGCCATAATGATTGGATATTTTATTCCTAATATTGTCGTCAAATTTGGTTTTTCCATTGTAGTATAATTTTATTCAAATATAGGAAAGTTTTATTAAATAGTATGCATGCATACTATTTAATAAAAAACATTATCTTCTTTTTTTTGAAGGAGTAGACTTAGAAACGCTTCCTTTTTTCATTTCATATTTGTCTGAAGCTACATTGTAAGCATAGGTATTTTGTTGCGTTTTGTTCTTTAAAATTAAATCTCCGTTGGGTAATAGATTAAATTCAAAACCTTCTTTTCTATTTCTTTCCTGAGTTTCTGAAGCGGTTTTATTTTTATCTAAAAAAACAGTTTCAATAATATGACTTGATTTTTGAACATTACCAATCAGTAATTCTTTTTTTGCAACATTCCAAATTTGTGACTCTACAATATCTTGTTCTTCTTTTTTTAATTTTGTACTTACAGAATTTTTTTCTTCCCAATGAATATGATATAATTTAACATTGCTCGCTGTAAATGAAGTAATTTTAAAATTTAAGGGTGAATAATTTGCATTATCAACAATTTTTAAACGTAAAGTATCTTTAACACCTTCATTAACAACAAATAAAACAAGCTGTTTTTGTTTATTAACAGTAATGATTTCAGCAGTAAGATTATCCACTTTAGCCAAAACGCTCTTGGCAGATGATTTTTTACTTGTGGCTTTCTTTTTTTGAGAAAAAGTAACAGTACTTACAACTAACAGACAAATTAAAAATAATTGTTTCATAATTAAGGTTTGTTTTTTTAAGAGATTGGTGTAAACTAACTTGAATAAAACATTATAAACTAAATATTTAGGATTTTATTGTCTGTTTTCAAGATTACCAAAATACGAAAAACATTGGAAGAAAAATAAAACACAAAAAACTTCTTTTTTGTAATTAAAATTATCCAAATGTTAAATAAATCTAATAATTTATTAATAAAATTATAATTCTGTTTTTTTTCAGATAAATTTGAGAAAACAAAACCAATATAACCTATAATTTTAATTTATGTTAAAAAAAGTAACCCTACTAGCCACCTGCTTAGTTTTTCTATTTGCAGTGGATAGTCACGCCCAAAGAAAAAGTAAAAAAAAGAATGCTAAAGCTACTACTTCGGCTCAAGCAAAAAAACCTGAAGAAAAAAAGGGTCCAAAACCCTATAACAAAGTTATCGATTCTTCAGCTGTAACTCAAAAAGGACTAATTGATGTACATAAAGTAGATAAAAAGTTTCTTTTTGAAATTTCTGATTCTTTAATTGGTAAAGAAATTATGACCATTACTCGATATTCTAAAACCCCTGCAGGAGGTGGTATATTTGGAGGAGAGGAAATTAACAGACAAGTTGTAAAATTTGAAAAAGGATTAAATGACAATATCCTTTTACGTTCGATAACCTATGTAATTATGTCTCCAGATGAAGACAAACCTATTGCAAGAGCTGTTAAAAATTCTAGTTCCGATCCAATTATTGGTAATTATGACATTTTAGCCTACAAAAAAGATGCATCTGGTAAAGAAAACATTGGTTATGTAATTGATATGAACAGTACTTTTGATGCCGATGTTCAGACTTTTTCTTTAAGTCCGATTAATAAACAATTGTTAAGCATTCAATCGTTTCAAAAAGACAAATCTTTTATTCAAGATATTAAAAGTTTTCCAATTAATACCGAAATTAGAAGTGTAAAAACCTTTACTACAGAACAACCAAAAATCTCTAGAAACCCAACTCCTAAAATTGGTGTAGATTTACCTTCAGGATTAGATGCTGGTGTGGTAACTTTAGAATTAAACACCTCTATGTTATTGCTTCCTGAAAAACCAATGCGAAAGAGAGCATTTGATAAACGTGTCGGATATTTTGCCAATCATTATGATGTTTTTAAGGAAGAATCTTTAAAAGCTGACAAAGAAGTCTTTGCGGTTAGGTGGAGATTAGAGCCTAAAAATGAAGAAGATGCTCAAAAACAAAAAAATGGAGAATTAATTGAACCTAAAAAACCAATTGTTTATTATATAGACCCTGCTACACCTGATAAATGGAAACCTTTTATCAAACAAGGAATCGATGATTGGAAAGAAGCTTTTGAATTTGCAGGTTGGAAAAATGCAATTCGTGGCGAATATTGGCCCGAAAATGATCCAACTATGAGTTTAGAAGATGCACGTTTTTCTGTTTTGCGCTATTTTGCAGCAGACATACCGAATGCTTACGGACCAAATGTACATGACCCAAGAACAGGAGAAATTTTAGAAAGTCACATTGGTTGGTACCATAATGTAATGAGTTTATTAAGAGATTGGTATTTAGTACAAGCTGCTGCTGTAGATCCTAGAGCTCGAAATAAAAATTTTGATGACAAATTAATGGGTGAATTGATTCGATTTGTATCTTCTCATGAAGTAGGTCATACTTTAGGATTGCGTCATAATATGGGGGCAAGTAATGCTACTCCAGTAGAAATGTTACGCGATAAAGACTTTATTGAAAAAAACGGACATACATCTTCCATTATGGATTATGCTCGTTTTAATTATGTAGCACAACCTGAAGATAATATTACAGATTTATTTCCAAGAATTGGAGATTATGACAAATGGGCAATCAAATGGGGTTATTCCTATTTTGATGGAGCTAAAAATGAAGTACAAGAGAAAGCCTTGTTGAATACCATGACTAAAGAAGCTTATAAAGACCGTCGTTTATGGTTTGGAACAGAAACTAGTCCGTATGATCCACGCTATCAAACTGAAGATTTAGGAGATAATGCTATGAAAGCTTCTACATATGGTATTAAAAATTTAAAACGAATTTTACCTAATTTAATACAATGGAGTAAAGAAGATGGAGAAGATTATACTGAATTACAAGATTTGTACGGTTCTTTAGTAGGCCAATACAGGAGATATATGGGACATGTTACTAAAAATGTAGGTGGTATTTATGAAACTCCAAAAACATATGATATGGAAGGACCTCAATATGAAGTGGTGCCAAGTTCCATTCAAAATGATGCAGTAGCATTTTTAAATGAAAATCTATTTGCAACTCCTACATGGCTACTAGATCAAAATATACTTTCAAAAATTAATCCTGAAAGCGGTGTAGAAGCTATAAAATCTTTACAAAACAGCACATTATCTAGCTTATTATCTGGCGATCGATTGATTCGTTTAATTGAAACATCTTCCTTAAGCAAAGAAAATTATTCGGTAGATGAATTAATGAGTGATTTAAGAAAAGGAATTTTTTCTGAATTAAAAACAGGTAAAGCAATTGATGTATATCGAAGAAATTTACAAAAGTTATATATCAACGAATTGATTCAAGCATTAGATGTAGATGGAAAACAAACTGCTAGAGCATTAAATAGAAGAACCGTAAATTATAATGAAACGGATATTCCATCTATTGCTAGAGGTCAGTTATCTGAATTGAAAAGAGAAGTTAAAGTGGCACTTACTATAACTAGTGACCGATTGAGTAAATTCCATTTACAAGATATTTTATCTAAAGTTGATGCTGCTCTAGATCCTAAATAATGATTATTTTATAAAATTAAAACTGGTTACAAAAATTGTAACCAGTTTATAAATTAAAAAACCCCAAGTTTCAACTTGGGGTTTTATTTTCTGGATAAGAAATATTATTTTACTTCTTCAAAATCTACATCTTGAGTTTGGTCACCAGAAGCTTCTCCTTGCGGTTGTGCTTCTTGTGCTCCACCTTCAGCTTGCGCTTTGTACATTTCCTCTGATGCATTTTTCCAAGCTTCATTAATTTTATCTAAAGCTGGAGTAATTGTAGCAACATCTTTAGATTCATATGCTGCTTTCAATTCTTCTAAAGCTCCTTGAATAGCAGATTTATTACCTTCAGATAATTTTTCTCCAAATTCAGCTAATTGCTTTTCAGTTTGGAAAATCATAGAATCTGCTTCATTTAATTTATCTGCTTTTTCTTTTGCTTGTCTGTCTGCTTCCGCATTCATTTCAGCATCTTTTTTCATTTTTTCGATTTCTTCTGGAGTTAAACCTGAAGAAGCTTCGATACGAATATCATGAGATTTACCAGTTCCTTTATCAGTAGCAGAAACTTTAATAATACCATTCGCATCGATATCAAAAGTTACTTCAATTTGAGGAATACCTCTTGCTGCAGGTGGAATACCATCTAAATGGAATCTACCGATTGTTTTATTATCTTGAGCCATTGGTCTTTCTCCTTGTAAAACATGGATTTCAACCGATGGTTGGTTATCTGCAGCTGTTGAGAAAACTTGCGATTTTTTAGTAGGGATAGTTGTATTCGCTTCAATTAATTTAGTTAAAACACCACCCATAGTTTCAATACCTAAAGATAGTGGAGTAACGTCTAATAATAATACATCTTTAACATCACCTGATAATACACCACCTTGAATTGCAGCACCAATTGCTACTACTTCATCTGGGTTTACACCTTTAGATGGTTTTTTACCAAAGAATTTTTCTACTTGTTCTTGAATAACTGGTATACGTGTAGAACCACCAACTAAAATTACTTCATCAATATCTGAGGTTGATAAACCTGCATCTTTTAATGCTTTTGCCACTGGATCCATAGAACGTTTTACTAAATTTTCAGACAATTGCTCAAATTTAGAACGTGTTAAAGTTTGCACTAAGTGCTTAGGACCTGTAGCAGTAGCTGTAACATATGGTAAGTTTACTTCTGTTTGTGCAGATGAAGACAATTCGATTTTTGCTTTTTCAGCTGCCTCTTTTAAACGTTGTAAAGCCATAGGATCTTTACGTAAATCGATTCCTTCTGCAGCATTAAATTCATTGGCTAACCAATCAATAATTACCTGGTCAAAATCATCACCTCCTAAGTGCGTATCTCCATTTGTAGATAATACTTCAAATACACCATCTCCTAATTCTAAAATTGAGATATCGAAAGTACCTCCACCTAAGTCATAAACAGCAATTTTTTGATCTTTACCTTGTTTGTCTAAACCATAAGCTAAAGCAGCCGCTGTAGGCTCATTAATAATACGCATTACTTCTAAACCAGCAATTTGACCTGCTTCTTTAGTAGCTTGACGTTG
The DNA here is from genome assembly GCA_002862755.1 of Flavobacteriaceae bacterium. Taxonomy (GTDB): domain Bacteria; phylum Bacteroidota; class Bacteroidia; order Flavobacteriales; family Flavobacteriaceae; genus Flavobacterium. The sequence goes on from PKDY01000014.1 coordinate 91,303, forward strand.
CGCATCATTAAAATAAGCAGGTACAGTAATAACTGCTTGAGTAACTGTAGTTCCTAAATAATCTTCAGCCGTTTTTTTCATTTTTTGAAGTGTCATTGCAGACAATTCTTGTGGTGTATACAATCTACCGTCGATGTCTACTCTAGGAGTATCGTTATCACCTTTAACTACTTTATAAGCTACAGTAGAAGCTTCTTTAGCACTTTCAGAATATTTATTACCCATAAAACGTTTTACAGAAGCAATCGTTTTAGTAGGATTTGTTACAGCTTGTCTTTTCGCAGGATCACCTACTTTAATTTCACCACCTTCTACAAATGCAATTACTGAAGGCGTTGTTCTTTTCCCTTCTGCATTAGCAATTACGACTGGTTCACCACCTTCCATAACTGCCACGCAAGAATTTGTTGTACCTAAATCAATTCCAATAATTTTACTCATAATTTTAATCTTAATTTATTGTGTGTTTTTTATTTTATTCTTTAAAACTTGTTTAGTATTTGTCAATCTTTGTGCCAAGACAATTTTATTGAATAATTGTCATTTTTTTGACAGCTAAAAAAAACAACAATGACATATTGACATAAAAGTATAAAAAAAGGTTGCCAATTGGCAACCTTAATTGTATTGAGATTTTTGAAACTTATCTTAAGTTTGTATATTCTTCTTGAGACATTTCTCCACTTGCAATTCTTCCCAATTCTTCCATGTGTGACATCATGAAATCGTGGAATTGAGCGTCAATACCTTCTGGTTGTGGCATTCTGTAAGTACCATTTAATACTCCATTATAGTAATAGAAGAAATAATAGTCAAAATTAGTTGCTGATAATTTAGCATTTTGTGGATCTGCAAATAAGAATCCTAAACGCACAGCAGATCTTCTTTGTGGAGGTGTACCATGGTGACCCGCACTTGTTGTAGAATAATCTCCAATTGCATAAGCCGCTTCATAAGCAGTAGCAATCGATGCGAAAGTAGACTTACCATACCCTCTTCTTAAATAGTATCCAGCAAAACCATCTGCTTCTAACTCAGCTGCTCTTGCAGTAGATTCATTTCTAGTTGGTAATCTATATGCATATTGAAGTTGGTGGCCATATTCGTGAGCCAAAATCATTACATTAATTAAGTTAGAGTTGTCTCTGTCGTAAGCCCATTTGAAAATTGCTTCTCCAAAATAAATTTTACCATTACTATAAGAAATAGCATTAAAAGTTGAACTAGGGTTAGACAAATCTCTTACATAACGAAATGTAGGAGCTGATCTTCCCCAAAAAGATGCAATAGCACTATTTTGTGAAGTAATTAAACTTGAGTTTCTTGTACTTCCACTGTTAGGTAAACTTGTATAAAGACTTGCTGATGAACTCCAGTTTCCATCAACATAACCGCATTCTCCTTCTCTGCCGTTAGGTTGTTGGTCAATAACTGATAGAACTTCTTCTTGAGAATCAACAGTTGTTTCTTCGTCTTTACTACATGATAGCATAGTAGATAATGCTAAAGCTCCTAAAAATAGAGATGCATTTCTGAAATTTGTTTTCATTGTTTGAAATAGTTAAGGTTATTAATATGACAATATTATGCATTTTTTTAATATTAAAATTACATTAAATCTATATTAATAGTTAAAAAAGCCATTAAAAACCATATATCTATAAAAAACAAACTTTAATCGATGTTTCTTGTTAAAATATATTAAAAATTAACAAAAAATAGAAAGTCAATCAAAAATGTAACACGTTAAGATTTTGCAATAATTAATCTAAATTTAATTTTCTACTCTATATTTGTAAACAAAAAAACTCATGGAATGTATCTCTGTCTTTGATATGCTTAAAATTGGTGTTGGTCCTTCTAGTTCACATACTTTAGGACCATGGAGAGCTGCCGAAAGATTTATTAAAGAATTAAAAGAAAAGGAAATTTTAGACCATATTAATAGAATTAAAGTTGATTTATATGGTTCTCTTTCACTAACAGGCAAAGGGCATGCTACCGATTTAGCCGTTATGCTTGGCTTAAGTGGAGCCGATCCTGAATATATTCCTGTGGAAAGTATAGATGTCATCATTTCTGCCATTAAAAATAAAAATGAGCTGTTTTTAGGAAATGAAATTATTATCCCCTTTCATACAGATAAGGATATTGTTTTTAATAGAGAATTTTTACCTTTCCATGCTAATGGAATAAAATTTACGGCCTATACTACACATTCAGAATATGAAAATACGTATTATTCTATTGGTGGTGGCTTTGTAGTTGTAGAGGAAAGAATCAATTCTGCTGCTAACGAAGAAATTAAATGTGCCTTTCCTTTTCCAATAGATAAAGCTTCAGAATTATTAGCATATTGTCAATCTCAAAATAAAAAAGTTTGGGAAATTGTTTATGAGAATGAAAAATCCATGCGTTCTGAAACCGAAATTCATAATGAATTGATGCGTATTTGGGACACTATGTTAGAATGTATGTATATTGGATGTCATTCTGAAGGGATCTTGCCTGGTGGATTGAATGTTAGAAGAAGAGCCTATGATATGCATAAAAACCTTATTGGAGTATTACCGTATGATAGTCCGTATTCTTGGATGCAAATTATTAGACAAACAGAAGTCAAGTTCAGACAAATTTTAAAATGGGTAAGTTGTTTCGCATTAGCTGTGAATGAAGTAAATGCTTCATTAGGAAGAGTTGTAACTGCTCCTACAAATGGAAGTGCTGGAGTAATTCCTGCTGTTTTAATGTACTATTTGGTAATTGAAAATCATCAAGCGAATGAAGAACAAATCAAACAATTTTTAATGACCGCTGGAGAAATAGGTAGTATCTTTAAAAAAGGAGCTACTATTTCAGCAGCTATGGGTGGTTGTCAGGCAGAAATTGGAGTTTCAAGTGCCATGGCAGCAGCAGGTTTATGTGAAGTAATGGGAGGTACTCCTGAACAAGTTATGGTGGCAGCAGAAATTGCAATGGAACATCATTTAGGCCTAACTTGCGATCCAATTGGCGGATTAGTTCAAGTGCCTTGTATTGAAAGAAATACTATGGGAGCAATCAAAGCAATAAATGCAGCAGAATTAGCACTAGAAACAGATGCTAAAAACACTAAAGTTCCTTTGGATAAAGTAGTGAATACAATGTGGGAAACTGCAAAAGACATGAACACAAAATACAAAGAAACTTCAGAAGGAGGTTTAGCAGTAGGTGTTAATTTAGCTGATTGTTAAACTTCTACCTCATTCTTGTATCTATAATATGAATAATTACCCATTGCTCCTTTTCTTTTACCAAAGTAAAGGAGTTGGTTCCTTTATGACTTAAACTACCATTAACGTAAAATTCATAAGGTGTCCAAACATGAGCTAACAACCCATCAGATTGCACTTTATAGTCTAAGATTCTTTCTTCAAAAACCAAATTCTCAGGTAAACTTTTCATAGATTTTAAAAAATTAGAAAAGGATTCTGTGGTAACTTTATTTCCTTCTTTAGTTGTAGCAACAGATTGCATCACTATATCTTTATGTGTTGTTGCACGCAAAGCCAAAGTATCTTTTTTATGAAATCCGTTAAAGAAATTCTCAATTACATTTTTAGGTTCTACATCTTGTGCTTGAATAACATTGGCCACAAGAAAAAATACAAAAAATAACTTTTTCATTGTTTTACAAATTTTAGTTGCTCACTATAAGTAGTTTTTTATTAAAAATAGTTACAATTTCTAAGAATATCTTAATTTTACAAAGAATTTTGATTTTAAAAACGAGAGTTTCTCAAACTATACTATAATATTATGTCAGTAGCCAAAAAAGATTACAAAAGAATTACCACAAAAACATTAATCGAGATGAAAGAAAATGGAGAAAAAATCTCCATGTTAACAGCTTATGATTACACTATGGCTAAAATAGTTGATTCATCTGGTGTTGATGTTATTTTAGTGGGTGATTCGGCAAGTAATGTAATGGCAGGACACGAAACCACGTTACCAATTACATTAGACCAAATGATTTATCACGCTTCATCTGTAATTAGAGCTGTAGAAAGAGCTTTAGTAGTTGTAGATTTACCATTTGGTAGTTACCAATCTGATCCAAAAGAAGCGTTGCGTTCTGCCATTCGAATTATGAAAGAAAGTGGCGGTCATGCCGTTAAATTAGAAGGAGGAAGTGAAATTAAAGATTCTATAAAGCGAATTTTACATGCTGGAATTCCTGTAATGGGACATTTAGGCTTAACACCGCAATCTATTTATAAATTTGGAACCTATACGGTTCGAGCAAAAGAAGATGCAGAAGCTGAAAAGTTAATGGAAGATGCTAAAATGTTAGAACGCATTGGTTGTTTTGCCATTGTCTTAGAAAAAATACCTGCAGCTTTAGCTGAAAAAGTAGCGAAAAGTGTTTCCATTCCTGTAATTGGTATTGGAGCTGGAAATGGTGTAGATGGCCAAGTATTAGTATTGCATGATATGATTGGAATGACACATGAATTTAGCCCAAGATTCTTAAGAAGATACATGAATTTGTACGAAGATATGACCACAGCAATCAGTCAGTATGTTACTGATGTTAAGGCAGTTGATTTCCCAAATGAAAACGAGCAGTATTAAGAAAATTAGCTTTAAAGTTGAAATGTTTAATGTTGTTTAAAATAGTTTAATGTCAAAAAAAGTTTTATCTACAAAAGATAACCTTCAAGTTCTTCACGAAGACAATCATATCATTGTGATAAACAAACGTGCTGGAGATATTGTGCAAGGTGATAAAACGGGAGATAAACCTCTTTCTGAGGTAGTTAAAGAATATATTAAAGAAAAATACAATAAACCTGGAGAAGTTTTTTTGGGAGTGATTCACCGTTTGGACAGACCTACAACCGGAATTGTTGTTTTTGCCAAAACATCAAAAGCATTAACCCGTTTAAATGAAAGTTTTAAAAATAGAGAAACTAAAAAAATCTATTGGGCAGTCGTAAAAAACTCCCCACCAAAATCTAATGACACCTTAGTTCATTTTCTAAAAAGAAATTCCAAAAACAACACTTCAAAAGCGCATGTAAAAGAAGTTCCTGATAGTAAAAAAGCCAGTCTCGAATATCGCCTATTTAAAAAATTGGACAATTATTTTGGTCTAGAAATTCTATTACATACAGGAAGACATCATCAAATTAGAGCCCAATTAACAGCTATTGGTTGCCCAATAAAAGGAGATTTGAAATATGGTTTTGACAGAAGTAATTCAGATGGGGGCATTCATTTGCATGCTAGAAAATTGGAGATTATGCATCCGGTAACCAAAGAAAATTTAGTTTTTGTAGCTCCCACTCCAAATGAAGTGATTTGGAATGCCATCATACAATAAAAAAGGGAACTGATTGTTCCCTTTTTTATTATCTTAATATTGCATTATTTTTTTTAATTCCGCTTCAAATCGATTTTTAGGTAAATATTGATCTTCTAATGCTTTTACAAATGGAATAGCCGTTTCAATACTACCTACTCTTTTCACAGGGGCATCTAAAT